>DASYSP010000053.1:0-57547 GCA_036003195.1 Casimicrobiaceae bacterium | reverse complement strand
TCGCGTAGGCTGATGTCCCGCAAGAATGCCGGAGGTCTCGCGACGGGCGGCATGTACGCGCCGACACCGGATCCGCCGGCGCCCGTCGCTGCGTGGTGTCCTGCGCAGGCGCCCTCCGGCGACCCGGAACCAGCCGAAGGGTCGCGCGCCTCCAGCGCGAAAGCGTCGGATTACCGTAGGCGTAACGCCGAGGCGAACTTGGGACTGCATCCGATCGTGCCGCTCGAGCAGATACACCAGCATGGCGGCATGTGCCATTTCCTGCGCAGTTCCCGCATCAACCATGCAGCGGTGCAACCCGAGTCGGGGCCCCTGCGTCCCATCGACAGATTGCAGCGCTGGTCCGCCTATCTCGATCGCATGCCCGACGAGTTCGTCGATGCATTGAGCGGACGCGACGATCCCGCGAACGAGCCGGACGCGGGCACGCCCCGGCCGGCGCGAGAGGTCACCGCGGCGATTCACAAGACGTCGTGACGACGTGAGCCAGTTGAAGCGAAAGTCGCGTCGACCTGCAGCGGACGATGCCGCGTCGCGCCAGGCGCGCCAACCCGGGCGCGCCACTGCATTGCCCCTTCCGCACGAACGCGATGAAAGCTCGGACGCCCTTACGCATTCGGACCCGCTGATTCGCCAATCGCAACGCGACCTGGAGAGCGGCAAAGTGGACACGGATAACTATACGCGGGCGTGGGGCGTGAGCCGCGGGCGCCGTCGCCTGCCGGGTCCGAACGGGCGGCCGTGATGCCATCCGCATCAAGACGCGATTCGGCATCGCCATGATTTCCGTGTGCGAGGGCGTGGGCGCGCCCTTGCAGGCGTCCGCGGCGCTCCGGAGTTTCCGAAAGGAGTCGACGGCGCGATCGGCAAAAACCGGTGGGTAACGCATGGCGTCCCCTGGAGGCCACCGCCCGACGGCAATCGTGATCTGCCTGCCCAGCGACCTTGCGGGGTGCCGGGCCCAGCCTCAAGCGCGCGGTTGTGACGCGGTGTCCGCAGAGCGCTTCGCCGAAGCCTTGGAGCCGTGACTCCTCGAGGCTTCAAGCGCTTCCTTGCGCGCCTGCAGGCGGCGTCCCAACTCGACGAGATCCTCGCCGCTTTTCTTCATTTGCGGGAAGAGTTCGTTCTCCTCTTCCTTGACATGGTGGTGGGTGTACTCGCCAAGCACTTTCACGCCGGCATCGTAGAGGGGGTCCGCTACCGGGGCCGCCTGCAACCGGGCGATGATGTCCTTGAGGGTTTGATGCTCGACCGCCGCCTCGTCGACAAGACGCTTGTCAACGCTGCCGGCGCGACGCGCGGCGGGGTAGAAAATTTCCTCTTCCATCGTCGCATGCACGGTCAAAGCATTGCAGATCCGGGTCACCAGCGTTTTGCGTGCCGTCGTCGTACCGTTCTTCTGCAAAGTCTCGTATTCCTTGAACATGGCGTCGACCTCGTGGTGGTCCGCCTTCAGGAGCTCGATGGCATCCGGCTCGTCGGACGATGATTTGATTCCAAACATTCGGTTCTCCTCGGGTATGTGCCTACGATAGTCGAGGGTGGGTGCGTGCTGTATCGGGCAAACCACCATGCGCATGTAAGCCGGCAGGAAGCTCCAACCCCAAGGCCCGCCCCCTGGGCGTGCGCGCAACCGTGGTCAGAAGCCTTTGCGCCTACAGGAATATCGGCGGATGGCGGACGGACCGGGCTTCCCGGAACGGCCATCGTGCTACCTTGGGAACGAACGGCGTGGGGCCCGGACGACCGGCTGGCACCGCCGTTTCCTCATGAACGGCGCAGCCCTGCGGGCCCCGTGGTGACATTCGCCACGGGCGCGTCACGCACGAGCCCCTTCTGCCCGCGCGCGCGGCGGGTTAGAGTCGCTGCCGGATGAAGATAAGCACCCCCGCACCCCCTGGCGGCAACCTGGAACCCAAGCCGACACCGCCGTACTCGCTTGCCAGCGACGACGCTCGGTATCGCATGCTGGTGGAGGCGATCTCGGACTACGCGATCTATCTGATCGATCCCGAGGGGCGGGTGTCGAGCTGGAATGCCGGCGCTCTTCGCTTCAAGGGCTACGTGGCGGCGGAGATCATCGGGTCCCATTTCTCGCGCTTCTATACGGATGAAGACCGGCGTGCGGGATTGCCGCAGAAGGCGCTCGCTACCGCGGCGCGCGAAGGCCGCTTCGAAAGCGAAGGCTGGCGCGTGCGCAAGGATGGCACGCGTTTCTGGGCGCACATCGTGATCGACGCGATCCGCGACGCCTCCGGCCGGCTGGCAGGTTTCGCCAAGATCACGCGCGACCTGACCGAGCGGCGCGCGGCCGCCGAAACGCTTCGCCGCAGCGAGCAGCAGTTCCGTCTGCTGGTGCAGGCCGTCACCGACTATGCCATCTATATGCTCGATGGCGAAGGCCGCGTGGCGAGCTGGAATCCCGGTGCGCAGCGCATCAAGGGATACGCGCCGGACGAAATCATCGGTTCGCATTTCTCGCGCTTCTACACGCCCGAGGATCGCGAACGCGGCGAGCCGGCGCGCGCGCTGGAAACGGCCCGGCGCAAAGGAAGCTTCGAAAAGGAAGGCTGGCGCGTGCGCAAGGACGGCTCGCGCTTCTGGGCAAGCGTGGTCGTCGACCCGGTGCGCGACGACAACGGCCAGATCATCGGCTTCGCCAAAATCACGCGCGACATCAGCGAACGGCGCAATGCGCAGATCGCGCTCGATCAGGCGCGTGATGCGCTCATGCAGTCGCAGAAAATGGAAGCGGTGGGCCAGCTGACCGGGGGCATTGCGCACGACTTCAACAACCTGCTGATGGCGGTGCTGAGCAGCCTCGAGCTGGTGCGCAAGCGCCTGCCGCAGGATCCCCGAATACTCTCCCTGATCGACAACGCGGTGCACGGCGCGGAGCGCGGCGTCGCGCTGACGCAGCGCATGCTGGCATTCGCCCGCCGCCAGGATCTCAAGCTCGGCGCCGTCGACGTGCCGTTGCTGGTGCGCGGGATGACCGACCTGCTGCAGCGATCACTCGGGCCGTCGATCCGCATCGAAACACGATTTCCACTGGCGATGAGCGCCGTGCGCGCGGACGCGAACCAGTTCGAGCTGGCGCTGCTCAACCTTGCGCTCAACGCGCGGGACGCCATGCCCGATGGGGGTCCCCTGATCTTCGCCGCGCGGGAGGAGCCCGTCGCCGCAGGTAATGCCATGGGTCTCGCGGCGGGACGCTACGTCTGCCTGTCGACGATCGATGCGGGCGTGGGCATGGACGAGGCAACGCTGGCGCACGCGGCAGAGCCTTTTTTCACGACCAAAGGCGTCGGCAAGGGTACGGGCCTCGGGCTGTCGATGGTGCACGGCCTTGCCGAGCAGTCGGGCGGCTGCCTGGTGCTGAAGAGCCGCCTGCACGAAGGCACCACCGCCGAAATCTGGCTGCCCGTGGCCGAGAATGTCGACAACGATCGGCCAAAGGAGGCCGCGCCGAACCTGCGCCATGCGCAACCCGAACCGGAGCTCGTCATCCTGGCGGTGGACGATGACGAGCTCGTGCTCAGCAACACCGTGGCGATGCTCGAGGAGCTCGGGCACCGGCCCCTGGCGGCGTTGTCCGCGGCCGAAGCGCTGGTGATCCTGCGCAGCGAGCCGCATGTCGACCTCGTGATGACCGATCAGGCGATGCCGGGCATGACGGGTGTCGAGCTCGCCACCGCGATCAAGACGGAATGGCCGGACATTCCGGTCGTCATCGCCACCGGATTTGCGGAACTGTCGGGGAGCGCGGGAATGCAATTCAGCAAGCTCGCCAAGCCGTTCAAGCTCGACGACCTGGCACGCGTCGTGGTCGAGTCCGTCGCCCGCTGATTGCCAGGCCGCAGTGGCGTGTGCCGAGTGTGAGGCACCCGCACCGCCGCGCAAGCGATTCGCTGCCTTGCGCATTGCGCGCGATCTTGCAATGATCTGCCGCGGTTGACATTGTCGAGGGAGGCGGCATGCCCACCCGGGAAGAAGCAGAAGCCATGGCGGATGCGATCCTTGCGGCGCATAAAGGTCGCGACAGGCCGGAGGCGTCCGCGCCGACGGGCGGCAGCATCAAGGCGTTCCTCGTGGCCGGTTTTGCCGCCGGAGCGATCGTCGCGTTGCTGCCGATTCACCAATTCGTCATTGGCGGACTTGTCGGGCTCGGGATCGCCGGGGTGACGGGCGCGATCGCCGTGCGCCTCAAAGGCTGATTCGCGACCGCGTATCGCGGCGGGTCGCGTGCCACTGGTCAGGCGCCGGCGGCGTGTTCTGTAGAATTCGCGCGTGATCCGCAGACCGCACGCTGCCCTTGGGGCCGCGCCCATCCCGAACGCCCACGGCGTTGCGCGGCCGGGCGCACGATGAACGACCCGCATCCGGTCGACGCTGCGACGCTCGTCATCCGCGCCGCGTACGACGCCGTCGACTACGACTGCACCGCGTACCCGCAAAGCCATCCGGATCGGTTGCGCACGATTGCCCGCGTGTTCGGCGTGGATGCGCCGCCGGTCGCCACGGCACGCGTGCTCGAGGTGGGCTGTGGCGATGGATCCAACGTCATTCCCATCGCCGACGCATTCCCGCAGGCGACGTTCGTCGGCTGCGACCTCGCGCCGCGAGCCATCGAAAAGGGCCGCGCGCTGATCGCCGAAGCAGGGCTGTCCAACGTCGCGCTGCACTGCCAGGACCTGCGCGAGCTGCCCGCGTCGCTGGGCGAATTCGACTACGTGATCGCGCACGGCTTCTATTCGTGGGTGCCGCCGCCGGTGCGCGATGCGCTGATGACGCTGCTGGCGACGCGGATGAGTCCTGCCGGCGTGGCGTTCGTCAGCTACAACACCCTGCCGGGCAACCGCGTGCGCCAGATCGCCGAAGACGCGATGCACTGGCACACCCGGGACAGCACGAGCGCGGCGGAAACGCTGCGCGCGTCGCGGGAGCTCCTGACGATGATGGGCGCGCCGGGGTTGACGCAGTGGCCCGCCGACGCCGCGCTGCGTGCCGAGTTCACCAACCGTGCAGGGCAAACCGACAGCGTCCTCTATCACGACGATCTCGCGCAACCGAACGACGCCGTCTATTTCCACGAATTCGCCGCGCACGCCGAGCGTCATGGCCTCGCCTATATCGGCGACAGCGACGTGCGTCTGATGAGCGGCGGCGGCCTCGCACCGGAGGTGCGCAAGTTCGTCATGCGCTTCGACCGCATCGCGCGCGAGCAGTACCTCGACTTCATGCGGATGCGCCGCTTCCGCCAGTCGCTGTTGACGCGCGCCGCTTCGGCCACCGGCTTCAACCTCGACGCCGCGCGTATCGACGGCGTCAAGGTGACGGTCGCCTCGACGCTGATGCAGTCGATGGCCGAGGCGGAGCGCATGGGTCAGCCGCGTGAATCGGCGTTCCATGGCGGCTCGCCGATGCTCACCGCGATGGTGATGTGGCTCGCCGAACTCGCCCCGCGCGCGATGGAATCGGGCGAAGTCGCGCGCTGGCACGCGGATCATGCGAAAGCGGGCGCGCCGCCGCTCGCCTCGCTGCTCGCCGAAGCCTGGGTAGGCGGTGTCATCGACCTGCATTCGCAGCCGGCGGCGCTGACGACCTCGATCGCGCCAAGACCGCGCGCCAGCCGTATCGCACGCCACCTGGCGCAGTCGCGCACGCGCGTGGTCAACGTCCGCCACGAATCGGTAAGTCTCACCAATCCCGCCGCGCGCAAGCTGTTGACGCTGCTCGACGGCACGCGCGACCGCGCGACGCTGGAGCGCGAGCTCGGCCCCGCGTCCGAACCGGGCGCGCCCGGTGTCGACGCCATGCTCCAGGCTTTCGCCCGGCTCGCGCTGCTGGTTCCCTGACCACCACCCTGGATTCCCCAATGGACACTTCGGCACTCGACCGCCGCATCGACGCGCAATGGGATGGCGACATCGTCCCGCAAATCACCGAATACATCCGCGTGCCGGCGAAGTCGCCGCATTTCGATCCCGCGTGGCAGGCCAACGGCCACATCGAGCGCGTGATCACGCAGGCGCTGGCCTGGGTGCGCGCGCAGCCGGTCGCCGGGCTGCGAGCGGAGATCGTGCGCATACCGCAGCGCACGCCGCTGTTGTTCATCGAGGTGCCGGCGAGCGCGGGCCGAGGCGCCGACGGCGGCGTCATGCTCTACGGGCATCTCGACAAGCAGCCGGAGATGGTCGGTTGGCATGCGGCCGCCGGGCCGTGGGTGCCGCGTTTCGAGGGCGGCCGCCTCTATGGCCGCGGCGGCGCCGACGACGGCTACGCGGTGTTCGCGGCGCTGTCGGCGCTCGCCGCCCTCGACGCCCAGCACGTGCCGCACGCGCGGTGCGTGGGCATCATCGAGACCTGCGAGGAGAGCGGCAGCTACGACCTGCCGGCGTACCTCGAGATGCTGTCGCCGCGCATCGGCGACATCGATCTCGTGGTCGGCCTCGATTCCGGCTGCGGCGACTACGAGCGCCTGTGGATGACGACGTCGCTGCGCGGCCTGGCCGGTGGCACCCTCAACGTCGAGGTGCTGACCGAAGGGGTCCATTCGGGCGACGCCAGCGGTGTCGTGCCGTCGTCATTCCGCATCGTTCGCCGGCTGCTCGACCGGCTCGAGGATGCGGCCAGCGGCAAGGTGCTGCCGCGCGAGCTCCACGCGGAAATTCCGCAGGCGCGCATCGACGAGGCGCATGCCACGGCGGCGATCATCGGTGACAACGTCGTGCGCAAATATCCGTTCGCCGGCGCGACGAAGCCGATGGTCGACGCGGGCGGCGAGGCGCTGCTCAATCGCACCTGGCGGCCGGCCCTGTCGGTGATCGGCGCCGGCGGGCTGCCGGCGATCGCGGACGCCGGCAACGTGCTGCGGCCGCAGACCGCGCTGGCGTTGTCCATGCGGCTGCCACCCACCATCGACGGCGACGCCGCGGTCGGCGTCATCAAGCGCATCCTCGAGTCGGATCCTCCGCAGCGCGCGAACGTGCGCTTCGACGATGCCCGCGGCGCGACCGGCTGGAACGCGCCGGCCACGGCACCGTGGCTGCGCGACGTGCTCGACGCCGCGTCGAGGTCGGTTTACGGCAAGCCTTCGGCCGCGATGGGCGAGGGAGGCACGATCCCGTTCATGGCCATGCTCGGCAAGCAGTTCCCGCGCGCGCAGTTCCTCATCACCGGCGTGCTCGGGCCGCATTCGAACGCGCACGGGCCGAACGAATTCCTCGACGTGCCCTACGCGCGCAAGCTCACCGCCTGCGTGGCACGCGTGATCGCCGCGCATGCGGCCCGGGGTGCCGGCTAGCGCGACGCGCAGTTGCAACGCCGGGCGATCGGCGCGACGATAGCCGCGGGCCGTCCGCCCGCACCTGGAGGATTCCGGCATGCTCACGTTTCTGGCGCGCAACTGGTGGGTTCTCGTGCTGCGCGGCGCCGCCGCGATCGTGTTCGGCGTCCTGACGTTCATCTCGCCGATGACGTCGATCGCCGTGCTGGTGCTGTTCTGGGGCGCCTACGCGCTGGTCGACGGCGTGTTCGGCATCATCGCCGCGCTCAAGGGACCGCACCCGGACGGGTTTCCGTGGTGGATGCTGATCATGGGCATCGTCGCCGTGGTCGCCGGCATCTACACGTTCATGGCGCCCGCGATCACCGCGCTGGTGCTGCTCTACCTGATCGCGGCGTTCGCGATCGTGCGCGGCGTCACCGAGATCGCCGCCGCGATCCGGCTGCGCAAGGAGATCGACAACGAGTGGCTGCTGATCCTCGCCGGCGCGGCGTCGCTGGCATTCGGCGTGCTGCTGTTCCTGTTTCCCGGCGCCGGCGCACTGGCGCTCGTCCTGTGGATCGGCGTGATGGCGATCGTCGTCGGCGTGATCGAGGCGGTGCTCGGCTTCCGGCTGCGCGGTCGCGCCACCGCACAGTCGCGACCGGCACCGGTCAAGCCCTGACCGTATCGCTTCAGTCGGCGTTGGGGAAGAACAGCTGCTTGCCGTTGATCTGGTAGCCGGCGATCGTCTTCTGGCCTTCGGGCGAAATGAGCCAGTCGATGAATTTCTGCCCATCCTCCTTCTTCACGTTCGGATGCTTCGCCGGATTGACGAGCATCACGCCGTACTGGTTGAACAGCACCTTGTCGCCCTGGACGAGGACCACGAGGTCGCGCGGATTCTTGAACGACAGCCACGTGCCGCGATCGGACAGGATGTAGGCGTCCATTGCCGCCGCGGTATTGAGCGACGGGCCCATGCCCGACCCCGTGTCGCGGTACCACGACTGCTTGAGGCTTTCCGGCGAAAAGCCCGCCGTCTGCCACAACCGCAGCTCCGCCATGTTGGTGCCGCTGCGGTCGCCGCGCGACACGAAGGGCGCCTTGGCATCGGCGATCTTGCGCAACGCCGCGGCGGCGTCGGTCATGCCCATCACCTTGGCCGGGTCGGACTTCGGTCCGAGGATGACGAAGTCGTTGTACATCACGTTGTGGCGGCCCACGCCGGATCCTTCGGCCATGAACTTGTCCTCGGCCGGCCGGTCGTGCACGAATGCGACGTCGGCGTCGCCGCGGCGCGCGAGATCGAGTGCCTGCCCGGTGCCGAGCGCGACGACGTGCACGTCGATGCCGGTCTCCTTGGTGAACGCCGGAAGCAGGTAGCCGAACAATCCGGACTGCTCCGTCGACGTCGTCGAAGCCACCGTGATGAACCGGTTCTGGGCGTAGGCGGGCAGCGCCAGCAGCGCGATGCAGAGCAGACGTACGAGCTTCATGACAGTTCTCCTTCGATGAACGCGCGCCCGACCGCAGTCCGCGGACGTGCAAAAAACGGAGCCGCCGGTCCCGACTCCACCAGCCGGCCCTCGTGCAGCAGCAGGATGTCGTCGGCGAATCGCCGCGCCATCGCGAGGTTGTGCGTCGTCATCACGATCTTGGTGCCGGCGTGGTGGATCGCCTGCACGATGGCTTCGACGTTGCGTGCCGCCGTCGGGTCGAGGCTCGCGGTCGGCTCGTCGAGGAACAGGATCGACGGCGCGAGCGCCCACGCGCGCGCCAGCGCCACGCGCTGCTGCTCGCCGCCGGAGAGCACGCGCGCCGAGCGCGCCGCGATGGCGCCGAGGTCGACGCGAGCGAGCACCTGTTGCGCGCGCCGGGTACGATCCTGCACGCCGATGCCCGCGAGCTTGAGCCCGAAGGCGACGTTGGCGAGCACCGAGCGGCGCAGCATCACCGGCCGCTGGAACACCATCGCCTGCTGCGCGGGTCGCGCAGCGCCACTCGCCCAACGCACCCGCCCGGATGTGGGCGCGACGAGGCCGTGGCAGACGCGCAACAGCATGCTCTTGCCGGCGCCATTGGCGCCGAGGATCAGCGTGCGCGAGCCGTGCCCGATGGTGGCCGAGATGCCGTGGAGCACCGGCTGGCCGCCCACCACCAGGTGAACGTCGTCGAGGACGAGCGGCAGGATGTCGTCGCCGCTCACCGGAAGCGCCTTTGCGCGAAGCTGCGCACTCCATACGCCAGCGCGTTGATGGCGACGATGATCGCGATCAGCATCAGGCCGAGTCCCAGCGCCAGCGGCAGGTCGCCCTTGGTGGTCTCGAGCGCGATGGCGGTGGTCATCACGCGCGTGTAGCGGGCGATGTTGCCGCCGACGATCATCACCGTGCCCACTTCGGCGGCCGCGCGGCCGAAGCCCGCGAGCAGAGCGGTCAGCAGCGAGTAGCGCGTATCCCACAGCAGGGTGAGCACGCTTTGCCAGGCGGAGGCGCCGAGCGACACCAGTTGCTCCCGGTATTCGCTCCACGCATCCTCGATCACCTGGCGCATCAGCGATGCGATCAACGGCAGCACGAGCAGCGTCTGGCTGATCACCATGGCCGTCGGGCTGAAGAGCAGGCCGAACGCGCCGAACGGCCCCGAGCGCGACAGCAACAGGTAGACGAGCAGGCCGACGACGACCGGCGGCAGGCCCATGAACCCGCTCAGCAGCACGGCGATCGCGCGCCGTCCCGGGAACCGCGCGATGGCGAGCGTCGCGCCGAGCGGTGCCGCGAACACGGTCGCCAGCAGCGTGGCCGAAAGCGTCACCTCCAGGGACAGGACGACGATCTGCCAGAGCTCCGGATCGCCGCTGACGATCAGCGAGCCGGCGGTCGCGCACGCGAGCCAGAAGTCGTGCATCGCTCACGCCGCGGCTGGTGCGCGCGACCGGCGCGCCAGGTACGGACATGGAGGCGAGCAACAAGGCATAATTCGCCGAATCCTAATGGCAATGGCGTTCCATATAAATAGGCTAGGACTTGCATAACATGACGTGGACACCGCAACCGCAGGTGCAATGGCAGGCCGAAGGCGGCGATGCCGCGGACCCGCGCCTGATGACGTTGCTCGCGGGGATCGCGGCGCACGGCGCGCTTGCCGCGGCGGCACGCGGCATCGGGCTCTCCTACCGGCATGCATGGTCGCTGCTGCAGCCGTGGATCGCGCCATCGCCACGCGCGCTCGCCATCCTTCGCCGCGGCGAAGGTGCCACGCTGACCGCCGCCGGCGAGGCGCTGCTCGCGCGCCACACCGAGTTGACGCAACGCCTGGCCGTCGCCACCTCCGAATGGCTTGCGCAGGTCGCCGAGGACGGCACCGGACCGCCGCTCGCCTGCGCGGCGAGCCACGACCTCCTGCTGGAGCACCTGCCGGCGCTGGCGCGCCCGCACGGACTCGACCTCGACATCACGTTCCGCGGCAGCGACGAAGCGATCGCGGCACTGGCCGCCGGTCATGTCGCGCTCGCCGGATTCCACGTACCGCTCGATTCCGCGGCGGTGCGTCGCCGCGTGGTCGCGCCGTTGGCGGCGCGGGGCGACGTGTCGATGCTGCGGCTGTTCCGCCGCACGCAGGGGCTCATCGTCGCGCGCCACGCGCGCGAGCGCATCACGAGCCTGCGCGACCTCGCGCAGCACGGCGTGCGCTTCGTCAACCGCCAGCGAGGGTCGGGCACGCGGCGACTGTTCGATGCGCTGATCGCCGCCGAGCGCATTGCGGCCGCGCACATCGACGGCTATGCGCGCGAGGAATTCACCCATGCCGCGGTGGCGGCGACGGTCGCCGCGGCCGACGCGGATGCGGGATTCGGCATCGCCGCCGCAGCCGAGCGCTTCGGGCTGGCGTTCGTGCCGATCGCGCAGGAGTGGTATTGCCTGGCGATGCGCCATGACCTGTTCGACCTGCGAGCTCGGGAGGCGCTCGTGGCGACGCTGCGCAGCACCGAATGGCGCACGCTGGTGGCACGCACGCAAGGCTACGCGTTGCCTCCACGCATTTCCATCATGCGCGTCGTCACCGGCTGACCGGCGACGTTCGCGGCAACGAGCCGCTGCGGCGCGCGGGCGTGCCACCGCAGCACGAGCCGCGTGACGTCGATGTCGAATGGCGCCGGCGTGCGCCGGGCGAGAAGCTCGGCCAGCTCGGCGTCGTCGCGCGCGGTGCCGCGCCAGCGCCAGTCATCGATGACATGCACGTCGCAGCGCTCCGCATCCTGCTCGCGGATCAGGGCCGGAGCGTCGCCGCAGGGCCACGGTGGAATCGCATGCGGGGCGAGGGCGGCGGCGAGGCGCGCGTCGTGCGACTGCGCATCCTCGGCACCGACGCAGACGCCGCCGCAGCGGCCGAGCTGGCGCGCGAAGCAGGGACCCTGTCGTCGCTCCAGCGCAAGGCGGACGAGGCACAGGGCGTGGCGCGTCGCCAGCTCGCGCAGCAGCGCACGTGCCGCGCGCCTTGACGAAAACGGGCCGAAGTGACCGGCAAGACGCTCGATGCCGTCGGCACGCACGAATACCGGCGGCGATCCGGCCTCGAGCCGCAGGATGCCTGCGTCGGCCTTGCGTCGCAGCGCACGGTTGTGGGCGGGCATCATCGCCTTCACCGCGGCCGCCTCGCGCAGCAATGCGCCGAGCTCGCCGGCGGTGCGCTCGAATTCGATGCGGCGTATTTCGGTCGACAGGCGAAGGTCGGTCTCCGAGCGCCAGTCGCTGCTGAAGTGCGCGCCGACGCGCTCGCGCAGGTTGAGCGCCTTGCCGATGTAGAGCGGCAGCGGATTGTCGCCATAGAAGCGGTACACGCCCGGCGCCTCCGGCAGCGAGTCGATGGCGTCGGCGGCGATCTGCGGCGGCAGGCTGGGGATGCGCAGGATGCGCCGCACTTCCAGGGCGATATCCGCGGGATCGCGCGCGGCGTACAGCGCCTGCACGAATTGCCACAACGCAAGCGCGTCGCCGAGCGCCCGATGGCGGCCGGCGACCTCGAGCCCGTGGCGCGCGATGATGGCATCGAGGCCGTGACCGTCGGCGCCGGGATCGAGCCTGCGCGACAGCTTGACCGTGCACAAGGCGTGCGTGCGGAACGCCTGGCCGGCGCGCGCGAAGGCGTGCTTGAGGAAGCCATGGTCGAACCGCGCGTTGTGTGCGACGAACACGCGCCCGGCAAGGCGCCCGGCGAGATCCGCGGCGACCGACGAGAACGTCGGCGCGCGCTTCACCATCGCGTCGGTGATGCCGGTCAGTGCCTGGATTTCCGGCGGGATCGGCACCTCGGGATCGACGAGGGTCGACCACGTCTCGATCGCCAACGGCCCGTCATCGTCGCCCGCGTCGACCGTGACCACGCCGATCTCGGTGATGCGATCGACGCCGGCGCGCATGCCCGTGGTCTCGAGGTCGACGAAGGCGAGGCGGGGGGCAAACAGGCGCATCGTCAAAGAGGGTGTGGTAAGCGCAGCCGAATCAGGGTCTTGGCCCCCACTCTTCATGCGATTGGACTTGACTCGCGAACGAACGTTCGCTATGGTACACGCATGTCGAACGATCGTTCCTACCTCGAGTCGCTGCAGGACTACTACTCGGCCCATCGCGCGCTGCCATCGTACGCGTCGATCGGCCACCTGCTCGGACTGAAGTCGAAGTCGTCGGTGGCGGCGCTGGTGGCGCGGCTCAAGCTCGCGGGCTTCATCGAGTCGACGCCCGATCGCCGCATCGCGCCGTCGAAGCGATTCTTCGCGCGCCCGCTTGCGCAATCACCGGTGCGCGCGGGCCTGCCCGAAGCAGTCGGCGACGCGTCGAGCGACGCGCTGACGATCGACGACTACCTGATCGAACATCCGTCGCAAACGGTGCTGATTCGCGTCAAGGGCGATTCGATGGTCGATGCCGGCATTTTCGAAGGCGACCTCGTCGTCGTCGAGAAGCGCGCCACCGCGCAGCGTGGCGACATCGTCGTCGCGATCGTCGACGACCAGTTCACGCTGAAGCGCCTCGACAGCGAGCGCGGCCAGTTCATCCTGCGCGCCGAGAACAAGGCCTATGCGCCGATCCGGCCGAGCGAAGGCCTCGAAATCTTCGGCGTGATGGTGGGCCTCGTGCGCAAGATGTAGTTCGCGTCTCGGCGCGCCCTCATCGCGCCCTCATTGCGCCTTCACCACCTCCACCAGGCAATCGTAGAACGTCGCCGCCCGACCCAGGTCGGTGAGGCGCTGGCTCGTCACCGCGTTGGCGTTCTCGCCGCCGGGGGCGAGCTTGCGCCACCAGATGGAGGGGGCGACGGCGACACCTTGCTTCGCCCGATCGCCGACGCGCGCGCTGGCGTCGAAGCCGCCGCGATCGTTGAAGACGCGCACGGGATCGCCGTCGACGATGCCGCGCGCGCGCGCGTCGAGCGGGTGCAGCCAGACGCGCGGCGTCTTTTCCTCCGCAACGAACGCCGGCAGGTTGGCGAACGACGAGTTGAGGAAGTTGCGCGCGGGCGGTGAAATGAAGGCGAGCGGATAGCGCGCCGCCAGCGCCGGTGCCGAGTCGGCCGATTCCACCGGTGCGACGAAATCGGGCAACGGGTCGTGGCCCTGGGCGGCGAGGCTCGCCGAAAAGAACTCACAGCGCCCCGACGGCGTGGGGAAGTTGCCGTGCGCGAACGGTGCGTACGGCGCCGGCACGTCGAGACGGCGAAAGCCTTCCGCCTTCAGCGCGTCCCAATCGCTGCCGCGCATCTTCGGGTCGTCATAGCGGAAAGCCTGGCGCGCCATGTCGTCGTCGCTCTCGGCGAAGCAGGGCTCGTCGAACTGCATCGCCTTGGCCAGGCGGCGGAACACCTCGGTGTTGGGCAGCGCCTCGCCAAGGGGCGCGATGGAGGGATTGTTGGCGAGCGCGTAGAGGTGCCCGTACGAGCTGTGGACGTCGAGCTGCTCGAGCTGCGTGGTCGCCGGCAGCAGGATGTCCGCGTAATCGGCGGTATCGGTGCGAAAGATGTCGTGCACCACGCAGAACAGGTCGTCGCGCGCGAAGCCGCGGGTGACCTTCGCCGATTCGGGCGCCACGGCCAGCGGATTGCTGTTGTAGACGAAGATCGCGCGAATCGGCGGCTGCGCGTCGCACAGCGCATCGCCGATCGCCGACATGTTGATCGTGCGCGGCGTGCCGCGGATCAGGTCGGGCCGCTCCAGCGCCGCGGTGTTCACCGGATAGGTTCCCGACGACGACAGCAGCGCGCCGCCGGCCGGATCGCGCCACGCGCCGACCAGCGCCGGCAGGCAGGCGATCGCGCGCATCGCGTTGCCGCCGCCGGCATGGCGCTGCAATCCGTAATTGACCCGGATCGCCGCGGGCTTCGTGGTGCCGTAGGCACGCGCGAGGTCGCGCACCGCCGCCGCCGGTATCCGGCAGACCTTCGCCACGCGCGCCGGATCCCAGGCAGCCACGCGTTCGGCCAGCGCGTCGAAGCCCAGCGTATGGCGGGCCACGTAGTCGGCATCGATCAGTCCCTCGTCGATGAGGACGTGCATCAGTCCGAGCGCGAGCGCGGCGTCGGTGCCCGGCATCACCGCGAGGTGTTCGTGGCATTTCTCGGCGGTCGCGCTGCGGTAGGGGTCGATGGCGACGAGACGCGCGCCGCGCCGCTTGGCTTCCTGCACGCGCGTCCAGAAATGCAGGTTGGAGGCGATCGGATTGCTGCCCCAGATGATGATCAGCCTGCTGTCGACGAACGCCTCGATGTCGGTGCCCATCGCCGCGCCGATGACCGACGCCCAGCCGGCCTTGCCCGCCGTCGCGCAGATCGTGCGGTCAAGCAGCGATGCGCCGAGCCGGTGGAAGAACCGCCGGTCCATCGAGCTCGACTGCAGCAGTCCCATCGTGCCGCAGTAGCTGTAGGGAACGATGGCTTCGGGCCCGTCGGCGGAAGCCGCGATCGTGCGAAAGCGCTCGGCGATCGTGGCGAGCGCTTCATCCCAGCCGATGCGCTCGAACGCGCCGCTGCCTTTGGCGCCCACGCGCTTCATCGGATGCAGCAGGCGATCGGTCGAATACGTGCGATCGAGATAGCGCGCGACCTTCGTGCACAGCGTGCCGGCCGTGGGTGGATGGTCGGCGGCGCCGCGAATCGCGATGGCACGCCCGTTTTCCACCGTCACCACCATTGCGCAGGTGTCGGGGCAGTCGTGCGGGCATGCGCCGCGCACCTCACGGCGCCCGGTGGTGGACGCGGGGACTTCGGACGCGGCGCGGTCGAGCGGCATGGGCGTTCAGGCGGGGCGGTGATGCATCGCGACATTCTACTGTGCAGGATCCCGCCACCGCCGCGGTTGCCTGCGACCGACGCAGCAGTCACGGTTTGTGCGCCACATTTCATCGACGACACGTGCGTACCGCGTTGCGCGAGCGGTGCTGACGACGCCGGGGCGTCGATCGATGAGTGCACGCGACGTCGCGACCGCCGGTCCGCGACGAGCGGCGCGCGCCATCGCCAAGGCGGCCTGCGTCGGCATTGCAATACAACGGTTTAGCGGCGGATGTCGGTGCCGCTCGGCCCGCTGGCATGGTTGCTGCTCGATGGTGGTCGTCGAAGCTTCGCTGACGAAACTCACCAGACAGGAGATGCAACCGTGAATTACACGCACTACGACTATCTCGAGTTGCCGCCCGGCGCTGCGCCGGCACGCATCGAGGCGGCGTACGCGAAGTTGACTGCACGCTTCGAGGAGGCGGCCGGCGAGCAGGATTTCGCGGGCCTCGTGCGCCTCATTCACGCGGCCTATGAAGTGCTTCGCGACGACGAGGCACGCAAGGCCTATGACCAGGCGCTGGCGGATGAGGCGGCGCGCGCCGATGTCGAGCTCAAGTCCGATCTCGATGCGCAGGCGCCCAAGCCGTTCCGCCGCGTGCAGGCCGTGCCGCAACCGTTGAACGCGGCGTTCTCGTCGCTTGCCGCCTGACGCGAGACCCCTTTGGTCGCCGGGAAGGTCATTTCCTTTAACTGCAAACAGCGATGCGGTCGGTGACCACCTTTTCCACGCAGTTGCGAACCCGCGGATCACCGGGTCCGCGCAAGCACGCTCGCCGCGACGCGGCCGCGCGCCGCGCGCCACGTCGCGCGGCGCCCCGCGACGCGGCGCCGTCCGGCGTGCGAGCCAGGCCCGTTGACCGTTGCCGCGCGACCAATCCGCGCCTGCGGCCCGAGCCGACGCTACGCGGATTCCTGCCACTCTGTCGGCACTGACGACGCATCAAGGCGCGCCTAGGCCCTGTGGCCGATGGCGATGCCCGCAATCCGCAGCAAAACTTGAACGACAAGGGGGAGCGTGACCGTGGACCGTTGCAGCAATTGCCAGTATTACGACCGCCAGGACAAGGGCGCGGGCGTCGGACAGTGCCGGCGTCAGGCGCCGGCGCTGTCGCCGATCAACGCCAAGGCCTACATGATCGAAGGCGTGTGGCCGACGGTCCGCGACGACGACTGGTGCGGCGAATGGAAGACCAGCGCGCGCAGGCCCGATCCGCGGTTCGCCGATTTCGCCGGCACCGGAACGTCGGGTGGCGTGTTGTCCGCGGGCGCCGCGCCGCTGCGCGGGCCGACGATGTCGGTGAGTCCCGCCTCGCCGATGGCCGCGCTCGCCATAGGCGCTGCCAGCCGCGCCAACGACTGACGGCCGGCGCGCCAGGCGCGCGCCGCGCTGCGGAGCGTCAGTTACACGCCGTCGACGGCGATCATCCGGAAATTCGCGGCACCTGCGCGCGCAGCGCGCGCCTCGCGATATTCCGGAGAGTCGTAGAACTTGCGTGCGGCCGCGAGGTCCGGAAACTCGATGATCACCACGCGGCTGGGCGTCCAGCCGCCCTCGCAGGGCACGACTTCGCCACCGCGCGCGATGAAGCGTCCGCCATTGGCGGCGACTGCGCCGGGCGAAAGGGCGCGATAACGGTCGTACTTGGCAGGATCGGTGATGTCGACGTCGGCGATGATGTAGGCGGCCATCCGGCATTGCTCCTTGATTGAAGTCCAGGGCACGACGCCGGCGTTCAGTCGCGCGCCGTCGTGCGCATCAGGCAACGGATTCTAAGCGGCGCTTCCTCGACGCGCCACCAAGCTGCTACAGTCGCTCCGGCATTGCGCGCGATCGCGCAAGCGCTCGCCGCGGCGATCGCTTGCCTCGCGGCGCTCGTGCATTCGCCCAGCACTGATCCGCGATGTCCGAAATCGACGACGCACTCGATGGCGGCGCCACCGTCGTCACCCCCAATAATCGCCTCGCACGCGTCATCGCCGCGCGCCACGACCGGGCGCAGATCGCGGCGGGCCTGCACATCTGGCCCACACCGAACGTCGTCCCATGGCACGCATGGCTGGCGTCGCTATGGCAGGAAGCGCTCGCCGCCGACGCGTGGACAAGGCCGTTCACGCGGCTCAACGCGGCGCAGGCGATACGGTTATGGGAGATCGCGATCGAGCAGGACGCGCTCGATCTCGTCGATTCGCGCGGCGCGGCGGAACGCGCGGCCGAGGCCTGGGACACGTTCCACGCCTATGCGCATCCCGGCGAGGCGACGAGCCAGTTCATGGGCGGTGGCGATGATGCGGCGGCCTTCGCGCGGTGGTCGCAGCGATTCGTGCGGGCCACCGCGGAACTCGATGCCGTCGACGTCGCCCGGCTCGGCAACCGCCTCGTCGACGCGTTCCCGCACATGCCGCTGCTCGCCGCGCGCCGCTTCGCGTTCGCCGGCTTCGTCGATTTCACGCCGCAGCAGGCGCGTGTCCTCGACGCCATCCGTGCGGCCGGTGCCCGCATCCAGACGGTGGCCAGCGTCGACGCCGGCGCACGCCGCACGCGCGTCGAATTCCGCACACCGGACGACGAGCTCGTGGCGGCATTGCAGTGGGCGCGTGCACGCGTCCTCGGCGATGAGCGGGCGACGGCGACGATCGCGGTTCCCGACCTCGCCGCGCGGGCACCACGCGTCGCGCTGCTGGCCGACGAGATCCTGCGGCCGACCGCGCTCGTCGAGGCGCGACTCGACGCGCCGCGCCCTTGGAACCTGTCGCTGGCGCCGCCACTCGCCGAGCATGCGCTGGTCGTGCCGGCACTCGACCTAATTGCGCTTGCGCAGTCGCGGCTGCCGCTTGCGCGCGCGGCGTCGCTGCTGCGTTCGCCGTTTTTTTGCGGCGGTGCCACGCGCGCGGCGCTGCGCGCAGCCGGCGAGGGCCGGTGGCGCTGCGACAACGTCGCCGACGTGGCGCTCCCGGCATTCGTCGACGTGCTGCGAGACGACGATCCCTGGCGTGCGGGGCTCGCTACGCTGACCACGACGTTGCGCCATGCCGCGGCGCGCTCTCCGCATGACTGGGCCGAGGCCTTCGCCACCGTGCTCACCGCGTGCGGGTGGCCCGGCGACGGTGCCCTGTCCAGTGCGCTCTTCCAGGCGCACGAGGCCTTCCGGCGCGCGCTGGGCGAGTGGCGCTCGATTGCGCTGGTGGATGCGCGGATGAGCTTCGGCAATGCGCTCGCGTCGCTTCGCGCGCATTGCGCCCGCACGTCGTTCCAGCCCGAGGCGGCGTCCTCGCGAATCGAGATCCTCGGCATCCTCGAGGCGGCGGGCCAGTCGTTCGACGGGCTGTGGCTCGCCGGCATGGACGTCGACTCGTGGCCGATGCGCGCGGCGCCGCGGCCGTTCCTGCCGGCCGGCTGGCAGCGGGCGCATGGCGTGCTGGGCGCCAGCGCCGAAACGTCGCTGGGCCGGGCTGAGCGGCTGACCGCGCAGCTCGCGGGCATGGCGGCCGACGTGATCGCGAGCCATACCACCACCAATGAGCGCCCGCCGCGCCGCGTGTCGCCGTTGTGCGACTGGCCGCTGGCGCCACACGTCGCCGCGCCGACGCCGACGCAGGCGGCCATGGCGAGTGCGCCGCGCCTCGAGCGCATCGACGACGCGCGGTTGCCGCCGATCGCGGCGGATCGACCGCTGCGCGGTGGCGTGCGTGCAATCGAGCTCACCAGCGACTGTCCCTTCCGGGCGGCCGCATCGGTGCGCTTCCGCGCGGATCCCTGGCCGCGACCCGGCGTAGGGCTGACGTCGATCGAGCGTGGCATCCTCGTCCACGCCGCGATGGCCGCGCTGTGGCATTCGCTCGGCGACCAATCCGTGCTTGATGCATTGGGTGACGACGCCCTCGGCGCACGCATCGACGCTGCGGTACGCATCGCCCAGCATGACATCGCGGAATCACGCTGGCGGGCATTGCCTGCGATCGTCCGCGAGGGCGAGCGCGCGCGGCTGGCGGCGCTGATCGCGACGTTCGTACGCACGCAGGAAGCCGCCCGTCCCCCATTCAGGGTCGTGGCGCGCGAGGTCGACACCCACTTGACCATCGGCGGGCTGGCGCTCGACCTGCGCATCGACCGCGTCGACGAGATCGAAGGCGGCCGCATCGTGATCGATTACAAGACGGGAGACACGCCCCCGGTCAGGCAATGGCTGCTGCCACGCCCCCTGGCGTCGCAGCTCGGGTTGTACGTGCTCGCGCTCGACACACACATCCCCGACGAGCGCGTCGGCGCGGCCACGCTGATGGTCGTGCGCAGCGGCGCCTGCGCCACCGTCGGCATGGCCGAGGCGTCCGCGCAATGGCCAGGCGTCGTCGCGCCGTCGGACGCGAGCGGCGGCCGGTTCGTCGACTTCGACGCCGTCAAGGCATTCTGGCGCGACACGCTGGGGGGACTGGCACGTGATTTCCGCGAGGGACTCGCGGCCGTCGATCCGCGCGCGCACCCCAATCCGTGCAGGCATTGCAACTTCAAGTCGTTTTGCCGTATCGACGCGTCGGCGCGGGATGCCGACACCGCCACCGATGATGCCGACGACGAGCCCGGCGCATGATCGGGGCCGCGCGATGAGCGACGCCACGGGCCGCGCGAAAGACCTGGCCGCGGCCGACGCCGCCGCGCGCGAGCAGGCGCTCGATGTCGCGCGCTCCTGGCTCGTGCAGGCGCCCGCGGGCTCCGGCAAGACCGAGCTCCTCGTGCAGCGGATGCTAGCGCTGCTCGCGCATGTCGACGCGCCTGAGCGCGTGGTGGCCACCACTTTCACCCGCAAGGCCGCGGCCGAAATGCGCGCGCGGCTGGTGTCGGCGCTGGTCGATGCGCGCGATGGCGTCACGCCGGATTCGCTGCATCGCGCGCGGACCCTGGCGCTCGCGGCGAGCGTGCTCGCGCGCGACCGCGCGCTCGGCTGGCGCCTCGTCGACTATCCGGCGCGGCTCGACGTCGGCACCCTGGACGCGCTGTCGGCGCGAATCGCGACACAGCTGCCCGTGTCGAGCGCACTGGGCGGCCCGCCGCGGCCGGTGGACCGCGCCGAGGAGCTTTACCGCGTCGCCGCGCGACGCGCGCTGCAAGCTGCCGATGGCGACGACGCCCACTGGCGAACGGTGGCCGGGCACTTCGACAACAACGCCGACCGCGTGGTCGATCTTCTGGCCTCGATGCTGGGCAAGCGCGACCAGTGGCTCGGCCCCGTCCTCGGACTGCGCGACAAGGACGTTCGTGAGGCACTCGAACGTACGCTCGCCGAGGAAGTGGAAATCGAGCTCGCCGATGCGCTCGGCTTGTGGCCCGCACACTCCGTGGCGGAGCTCGTCTCGCTGGCCGGTATCGCGCTGCCCCGTGTCGCCGACGAAGCACAGGCGGCACTGGCCGCCGCGCTCGAGCTGATCGTGGCGCGTGCGAACCTGCCGGAGCCGACGGTCGCGGCACTTCCCCATTGGCGCGAGCTCGCCCGCTGGCTGCTGACGGACTCCGGAAGCATGCGCAAGACGGCGCTCGCGGGCTTCGAACGCGTCGGCGGTGGCGCAGGAGTGGAAGCCCGCCGCGCCACGGTGGCACGAGTCCGCCAGTGGCTCACCGAGGCCGCGTCGACGCCGGGGCTCGCGGCGGCGATCGCGCGCATTGCGCGGTTGCCGGATCCCGCGTATTCGCCGCGCGCGCGCGCCTTCATCGACGCGCTCGTGCACGTGCTGCCGCGCATCGCGGCCACGCTGCTCGTCGTGTTCGCCGAGGAGGGCGCCTGCGACTTCGGCGAGGTCACGTCGCGCGCGCTCACGGCGCTCGGCAGCGCCGACGATCCGTCCGCCGTGCTCCTCGCGCAGGACATGCGCATCGAGCATCTGCTCATCGATGAATTCCAGGACACTTCGCGGCGGCAGCTCGAGCTCGTCGTGCGGCTGACTTCGGGCTGGCAGGCCGGCGACGGCCGCACGCTCTTCGTGGTCGGCGACCCGATGCAGGGCATCTACGCGTTCCGCGAGGCCGACGTGCGCAATTTCCTGGATGCCGCGCGCATTGGCCGCATCGGCGGCGTGGCGTTGGGGCGCCTTGCGCTCGCGCGCAACTTCCGCTCGCAGGCCGACCTCGTCGATCACGTCAACGCCACGTTCCCTCCCGTGCTGGCGGCGGTCGCCACGCGCACGTCCACGGCGGTGACATTCGGCGCGGCGATCGCCACGCGTGCGGCGACGGGCGAGCGCCCGACGTTCGAGTGGGCAAGCGATGCCGACGACGAGGCCGCGCGGGTCGTCGCGCATGTGCGGCGCGCGCTTGCGGCGCAGGATGGCGACGTCGCGATCCTCGTGCGGGCGCGTTCTCACGTGGCGGCGCTGCTGCCCGCATTGCGCGCGGCCGGCATCGAGTACGACGCGGTCAAGCTCGAGTCGCTGGCCGAGCATGCGGTGTCCCGCGATCTGCTCGCGCTCGCGCGCGCGCTGACACAGCCGGCCGACCGTCTGGCGTGGCTCGCGATGCTGCGCGCGCCGTGGTGCGGGGTGCGGCTGCCCGACCTTCTTGCGTTCGCCGACGCCGCGTGCGCCTCGGCGCCGTCCCTCGCGCTCGACGACCGCTCGCTCGACGCAGCCCTGTCGGCGGATGGCGCGCGGCGGGTGCGGCGCGTCGCGGACGTGATCCGGCAAATCGCCGCTGCGCGCGCGGAGCCGCTGGCCGCACGCGTGCGCGCCGCGTGGCTTGCGCTGGACGGGCCCGCTGCCTACGGCACCGACATGTCGGGCGCGGTGGCCGCGGATGCGATGCTGGATCTGCTGTCGCGCCACGATCGCGGTGGCGACATCGATGACTTCGACGCGCTGCAGGATGAAGCGCAGGCGTTGATGGCCGACCCGCCCGCCGCCGCCGAGTCGCGCGTCAAGGTGATGACGCTGCATGCCGCCAAGGGCCTCGAATTCGACGTCGTGGTGCTGCCGGGCCTCGGACGCGCCCCGGCGCGCAACCCCGGCACGCTGCTGCGCTGGCGATCGCGCGAGCCCGATCGCGCGCTTCTGGTGGGCACGCCGCGGGCGCGCGACGAGGACGCCGCCGATCCTGTCGACGCGTGGCTCGCGTGCCTCGACGGCGATGACGCCGCGGCCGAGGCGGCGCGACTCTGGTATGTCGCATTCACGCGCGCCCGGCACCGCCTGCACTTGACCGCAACCGGTCGCGCGCGCGTCGATCGCAAGACCGGCGCCCATGAATGGAAGCCGCCGCGCAGCGATTCGCCACTCGCGATGTTCTGGCCGGTGTTTGCGACGAGCGTGGCGCCGCCCGGACCCTCCGACATGGCGACGGGGCAGGACGTCAGCGTCAATGGCAAGGCGCCGCCGCCGTTCGAGCGCCTGCCTGGCGACTTCCGGCGCGAGCCACTGCCGGTCGACGTCGGTGCAAGCGCGCGCGCCGAGCGCGCGACGTCGCCCGTGGCGTACGACTGGGCACAGGCCGACGCTGCGGCCGTCGGCACGGTCGTGCACCGCATCCTCGCGCAGCTCGCGATGCCCGGCGCGATCGGCGTCGATGCCGTCGCGCTCGCCGCGATGCGCCCGCGCGTCGACGCCGAGCTCGCCGCGCTCGGCGTGCGCAACGACGCACGCGTCGAATCGTCCACGCGCGTGCTGGATGCGATCGCCGCCACGCTTGGCGACGCGCAAGGCCGCTGGCTGTTCGACGGCACGCACACCGAAGCCGCCAGCGAAGCGGCGCTTTCGGTGGCCGATGCCGAGGGTGTCGTGCGCATCGTCATTGACCGCACGTTCGTCGCCGACGGCGTGCGCTGGATCGTCGATTTCAAGACGTCGCGCCACGAGGGCGGCGACCTCGCGGGCTTCCTCGCGCGCGAACGAGTGCGCCACGCGCCGCAGCTCGAAGGCTATGCGCGGGCGATCGCGCTGCTCGATGCGCGGCCGATCCGACTTGCGCTGTATTTCCCCGCGCTGGCGAGACTCGAAGCCTGGGACTACGTGCCGGTGCTCGACTGACGCCAGGACGCCATCGCCTGCGCCGTGCGGTGGCCGGGTACGGCGAATGCGCGCCCACCGCCGATTTCCACTATAATTCAACGTTTTGGCAACGCTTTCGCAGGCCGTCCACGCGGCTTGCGGCAACCTCTCCGACGTGCGGATCATTCGCGGCCTGCCCCAACGCGCCGATGCGCCGGTCGCGCTGACCATCGGCAACTTCGACGGCGTGCACCGTGGCCACCAGGCCATGCTGGCGCGGCTGGTCGAGGCCGCCGAAGACCTGCGCCTGGTGCCGACCGTGCTGACTTTCGATCCCCATCCGCGCGAATTCTTCGCCCCCGGCCGCAGCCCGGCGCGGATCTCGTCGCGCCGCGACAAGCTCGCGCGGCTCGCCGCCGCGGGCGTCGCGCGCACGATCGTGGCGCGCTTCGATGCGACGCTCGCCGCGACGTCGGCGCAGTCGTTCGTCGACGACGTGCTGGCGGCGCGCCTTGCCACGCGCTGGCTGCTCGTCGGCGGCGATTTCCATTTCGGCAAGGGCCGCGCCGGCGACCTCGCGTTCCTGCGACGGGCGGCACGCACTTTCAGCGTCGAGGCCATGGCCACGGTCGAGGCCGAGGGCGAACGCGTGTCGTCGACCGCCGTGCGCGCCGCGCTGGCGCGAGGCGACCTCGCGCATGCGGCGGCGATGCTCGGGCGGCCCTTCGCGATCGCAGGCCGCGTCGTGCACGGCGACAAGCGCGGCCGCGCACTCGGCGTGCCCACGGCCAATGTCGCGCTGCCGGGAGGCGCCGCGGTCAACGGCATTTTCGCCGTGCGCGTGCACGGCGTCGACGCGCGGCCGCGACCCGGCGTCGCCAGCGTCGGCGTGCGGCCGACGATCGCCGCCGGCGGCAAGCCGCTCGCCGAGGTGTTCATTCTCGACTTCGATGCCCCCATCTACGGGCGGCGGATCGAGATCGAGTTCCTGCACAAGCTGCGCGAAGAGGCGCGCTTCGACTCGCTCGACGCGCTCTCGCGGCAGATGCACACCGATGTCGCGCAGGCGCGCGACTGGTTCTCGACGCACGCATCCATCACGCAATGACCGACGCCAAGACCAACTATCGCGACACCCTGAACCTGCCCGACACCCCGTTTCCGATGCGGGGCGACCTCGCGCGGCGCGAGCCCGTCTGGGTGCAGCAGTGGCACGCGCGCGACGTCTACGGCGCGATCCGCCGGGCCTGCGCGGGTCGCCCACGGTTCGTGCTGCACGACGGGCCGCCGTACGCCAACGGCGACATCCACATCGGTCATGCGCTCAACAAGATCCTCAAGGACCTGGTGGTGAAGACGCGCACGGTCGCCGGCTTCGACGCACCGTACGTCCCCGGCTGGGATTGTCATGGCATGCCGATCGAGGTGCAGATCGAGAAGACGCACGGCAAGCACCTCCCGGTGGAGAAGACGCTCGAACTGTGCCGCGCCTACGCCACCGAGCAGATCGCGCGGCAGAAGGCACAGTTCCAGCGGCTGGGCGTGCTCGGCGACTGGGACCATCCATACACGACGATGAACTACGGCAACGAAGCCGACGAGATTCGCGTGCTCGGCCGTGTGCTGGAGAAAGGCTTTCTCTATCGCGGGCTGAAGCCGGTCAACTGGTGCTTCGACTGCCAGAGCGCGCTGGCCGAGGCCGAAGTCGAGTACGAGGATCGCGTGGATCCGGCGATCGATGTCGGCTTTCCGCTCGCCGAGCGCGAGCGCGACCGCCTGGCGCACGCGTTCGGCCTCGCCGCCGCGCCCGCGGACGCGATCCGGGCGGTCATCTGGACCACCACGCCATGGACGATTCCGTCCAACCAGGCGCTCAACGTGCACCCGGACTTCGACTACGCGCTCGTCGCCACCCCGCGCGGCCAGCTGGTGCTGGCGCACGCGCTCGTCGCCGCATGCCTCGCCCGCTACGGGCTCGCCGGCGAGGTCGTCGCGCAATGCAGGGGGGCGGCGCTGGAGGGCATCGCCTTTCGTCACCCCTGGATCGACCGCGATTCGCCGGTGCAGCTCGGCGACTTCGTCACGCTGCTCGCCGGCACGGGCATCGTCCACTCGTCGCCGGCCTACGGCATCGACGACTTCAACACCAGCCGGCGTTACGGGCTCGGCGACGACGACATCCTGAAACCGGTGGGACCGGATGGCCGGTTCGCCGCCGACCTCCCGCTGTTCGGTGGCATGAAAATCTGGGACGCCAACCCGAAGATCGTCGCCAAGCTCGAGGAAGCCGGCGCGCTGCTGCACGTCGAGAAGCATCGCCACAGCTACATGCACTGCTGGCGCCACAAGACGCCGATCATCTACCGCGCGACGACGCAATGGTTCGCCGGCATGGAGGACGTGCCGGGTTATCGTGGCACGGTACCCGCGACCCGCCTGCGGACTCTCGCCCTCGAGGGCATCGAGGCGACGCGCTTCTATCCGGCGTGGGGCAAGGCGCGCCTGCACGGCATGATCGAGAACCGGCCCGACTGGACGCTGTCACGCCAGCGCCAGTGGGGCACGCCGCTGCCGTTCTTCGTCGACCGCGAGACCGATGCACTGCACCCGGACACGCCCGCGCTGCTCGAGCTGGCCGCCGCGCGCGTCGCCGCAGGCGGCATCGAGAGCTGGTTCGCCGCGACCTGCGAGGACTTCGGCGTCGACGAGAAGAAGTATCGCAAGCTCTCGGATACGCTCGATGTCTGGTTCGACTCGGGCTCGACGCACCAGACCGTGATGGGCGGCCCGCAGGGTCGCGAAAAGCACCGGGGCTCGCACCCGGACGAGACGGGCTTCCCGGCCGACCTCTACCTCGAGGGCTCCGACCAGCATCGCGGATGGTTCCATTCGTCGCTGCTGGTGTCGTGCATGCTCAACGGACGGCCGCCGTACAAGGGACTGCTGACGCACGGCTTCACCGTCGACGGCGACGGCCGCAAGATGTCGAAGTCGACGGGCAACGTCGTCGCGCCGCAGAAGGTGTCCGATACGCTGGGCGCCGAGATCCTGCGGCTGTGGGTCGCGAGCACCGATTACTCGGGTGACCTGTCGATCTCCGACGAGATCCTCAAGCGCGTGGTCGAGAGCTACCGGCGCATCCGCAACACGCTGCGCTTCCTGATGGCGAACACCAGCGACTTCGACGTCGCCGCCGACGCGCTGCCGGTGGCATCGCTGTTCGAAATCGACCGCTACGCGATCGCCGAGGCACAGGCGCTGATGCAGGCCGTGCAGCAGGATTACGCCGACTACCAGTTCCACCTCGGCGTGCAGCGGCTGGTCAACTACTGCTCCGAGGAGCTGGGCGGCTTCTACCTCGACGTGCTCAAGGATCGCCTGTACACGACGCCGCGCGCGGGCGCGCCGCGGCGCTCGGCGCAGACGGCGCTCGCGCACATCCGCGACCTGCTGCTGAAGACCTTCGCGCCAGTGCTTTCGTTCACCGCCGAGGAAGCCTGGAACATTGTCGCCCCCGGCGACCCGACGATCTTCGTGCACACGTGGAACGATCGCTGGATCGACATCGCCGATGCCGACACGTTGCGCGCCAAGTGGCGGCGCATTCTCGCCGTTCGCGCCAGCGTGCAAAGGGAGATCGAGAAGCTGCGCGAGACCGGCGCGGTGGGCTCGTCGCTGCAGGCGGAAGTCAGCGTCGGCGCCGACGGTGAGGACTATGCAGCGCTGGCCTCGCTCGGCGACGACCTGCGGTTCGTGCTGATCACCTCGGCGGCACAGGTCGAGCGCGCAGCCGGTGCATCCGTGGGCGTTGCGCCTGCGGTCGGGACCAAATGCGAACGCTGCTGGCACTGGCGTGCCGATGTCGGCCGGGATGGCGCGCACCCGACGCTGTGCGGCCGTTGCGTCGCCAATCTCTTCGGCGCGGGCGAGCCGCGCGCCTTTGCATGAAGGACATCGCCATGCGCGCCGCCGCGCCGCCGCGGGACTGGTGGCGCTGGCTGCTGCTGTCGCTCGCGATCGTCGTCGCGGACCGCGTGACGAAGGAGCTCGTGCTCGCGATGCTGGCGCCCGGCGAGGTGCGACCCTACACTGCGTTCATGAGCCTCGTGCTCACGTTCAATGCCGGCGCGGCGTTCAGCTTTCTCGCGGACGCGCAGGGCTGGCAGCGCTGGCTGTTCACGGGCATCGCCGCCGTGGCCGGCATCCTCATCGTCTACCTGCTGCGGCGCGGCGGCACGCGCTGGTACCTCGCCGGCATCGCGCTGATCCTCGGCGGCGCGATCGGCAACCTGTACGACCGCCTGGCGATCGGCCGGGTGGTGGACTTCCTGCTGTTCCACTACGGAGAGTGGGCGTGGCCGGCGTTCAACGTCGCCGACAGCGCGATCACGCTCGGCGCGGCGGCGCTGATCATCGACAGCCTGCGCGCCCGGCACCGCGAGGGCGCGCGCTGATGGACGTCGTCCTCGCCAATCCGCGCGGCTTCTGCGCCGGCGTCGACCGCGCGATCGCGATCGTCGAGGAGGCGCTCGCGCAATTCGGGGCGCCGGTCTACGTGCGCCACGAGGTCGTGCACAACACCTTCGTGGTGAACGATCTCGCGCGCAAGGGCGCGATATTCATCGAGGACCTCGCCGACGTGCCCGCCGGCGCCACGCTCGTGTTCTCCGCGCACGGCGTGCCGCGCGCCGTGCGCGCACAGGCCGAGGCGCGCGGCCTGACCGTGTTCGACGCCACCTGCCCGCTGGTCACCAAGGTGCACGTGGAGATCGCCAAGATGCACGCGCAGGGGCGCGAGATCGTGATGATCGGCCATGCCGGACATCCGGAGGTCGAAGGCACGATGGGCCAATGCGATGGCGGCGTGTACCTGGTGGAGAAGCCCGCCGACGTCGCCCGGCTGGCGGTGCGCGATCCCGAAATGCTCGCCTACGTCACGCAGACCACGCTGTCGGTCGACGACGCCGCCGCGGTGGTGGCGGCGCTGAAGGCGCGCTTTCCCGCCATCGTCGGCCCGCGCCGCGACGACATCTGCTATGCCACGCAGAACCGCCAGGACGCGGTGAAGGCGATGGTGGCGGCGGTGGACGTCGTCATCGTCGTCGGCAGCCCGACCAGCTCGAACACCAACCGGCTGCGCGAGGTCGCGAAGTTGCGCGGACTGCCGACGTACATGATCGACCGCGCCGACGAGCTGCGCGAGGAATGGGTGCGCGACGCCGCGCGCGTCGGCGTCACCGCCGGCGCCTCGGCCCCGGAAGTGCTGGTGCGGGAGGTGATCGCGCGCCTCAAGGCCTGCGGCGCGCGCGATGTGCGCGAGCTGTCCGGCGTGGTCGAGAAGGTGGTGTTTCCGATGCCGCGCGGCCTCGGCGGCCACGCGCACGCCAAGCCGCCGGAGACGGGTCCCGCCGCGGATTGAGCCGCCGCCGGCCGGGGACTACGTTGCGCGGCCCAGCCGACGACGACACCGCCGGTCAGGCGCGCAGCGCCGCGGGCGCACCGTCGCGCAGCACGTGGCCGCGCACCACGCCCTGTGCGGTGACGTGGCCCCACAGCTTCGCATCCTCGGCATTGCACGCGAGCAGCGCCGCCACCAGTTTCGGGTCGAGATCGGCGCGGCGCGGACTGTCGACGCTGCTGCGATTGTCGACGCCGACGTCGATCGTGGCGCCGAGCACCGCGGCGAGCTCGGCGGTGAGCAGCGGCAGCGCCTCGACCGAGCCGAGGAGATCGACGTGCGCATGCGCCGCGGCCAGCGCCTCCGCGCAATCGGGCTTGCCGCACAGTCGCGTGCACTGCACGTTGTGGCGCGCCGTATCGCCGGCATAGTCGTCGACGAACGCCTCGATGCTCATCTGCCCGGCGCTGGCGTGGCGGCGATGGCCCTTCCAGCTGCGGATGTAGCGATACGTCGACAGCACGCGCTCGACCGGCTCGCGCACCACCGACACGACCACGCGCGGGCCGAGGTCGCGTCTCTGCCAGAACGGCAGGTTGAAATGCCCCGACAGCAGGCGGAAGCCGCGCAGCTCGGCGTCCGGCATCTCCAGGTATTGCGCCTTGTACGCATCGGATGAGCGCGCGAAGCGCATCGACCGATCCGCGCCGTACGCACGCGCGATGGCGTTGTAGAGCGAGATGCCGGCGGTTTTCTGGATGTGCACGAACAGCACGTCGTGGCGCGGCGCGAGCGCCGCCGCGCGATCGGCGATCGCGGGCGCGATGCTGGAGGGCGGCTCGGCGGCGGTGGACATCGGCGAAGGACGATGGCCCGGTGGGGCGGGGTGCCTATTCTCGCAGACGCGCGACGCGTGCCGCCCGGACCGCTGCCGCGGCGCGTCTAGCGGCGGGAACCGGCAGGCCGCTCGACGCGCAGGCTCGCCACCACGGCCGTGAATGCCGCGGCGGTCAGCAGCGCACCAAGCACGGCCGCGGCGCGCGCACGTCCGCCGCCGGTCATCGCCCGCACCAGCGCTTCGGCGAAATACCAGGGCAGCAGCAGCGACAGCCATTGGCGCGCCCGTCGCGCCCCGCGCAGCAGGCCCGGCACGCACAGCACGAGCGGCAGGCACTTCAGGGCCAACAGGGAGCCGCCAGGCCTGAGCGGCGCGACCAGCGTCTCCCACAGGATCATCCAGCCGATGGCGGCGAGCGTCGCCGCGAGCGCGATGCGCAGCGGCGTCACCGGCGTGCCGGGCATCGAGCGCCTAGCCGACGGCGACGAATTCGAACAACTCGAAGCCGGGTCCCTGCTCGACGAGCTTGGTGAGGACGGCGAATCCGGTCTCCTGGCCGCGTCGCAGCGTGACGCCCTGCTCGAGCGCGAACGAGCCGGCCGGCACGATCAGCTGCATCGCCGCCTCGCCGCCGGTTTCGGCGTCGTCGGGGAGCACGACCACGCGCTGCACCGAGGATTCCTCGTCGCCCTCGGCCGCGGCGGCGGCCGCTTCCGGGGTCTCCGACAGAAGCTCGCAGCCGAACTCGAGGCCGCTCGACTTGAGCGTGTTGCGGAACCAACGCACCATCGCGATCTGCAGCGAGTTGCGGCCCTCGACGCGCAGTGCGATGAGCTCGCCGATGCGCAGCGTGCACGGCGCGTCGCTCACCTGCCGCAGCGCGTAGCCCGCCGGCGTGTGATTGATCACCTGGCACAGCGTCAGGCTCGGAATCGAGGCGAGCGCCGGCGATTGTCCCGTTTGCTGGCTGCGGCTGTATTGCCACACGCACGAAAGGCCGGCGCACATCGTCACGCGCGCCCGCGACGGCAGCCGGTTGAACTGGCGCGCCGGCGGTATCGCCCACTGCCGCAGCAGCCGACGCAGGAGCTTGATGTAGCTGTCGCGCGAATGCTGGCTGCGGCCCACGCCATCGGGCACGGTGCCGCCGGTTTCCAGCGCGCGCAATTGTTCCTGCAGCTCGAACGCGAGGTCGTAGGTAAGCAGAAAGAGCTTGGAGCCCTCGATCGAGCCGCCCTTGTTCGCCGAGAACGGCGGAAAGTCGTGGCCGATCGGCACGATCGCCACCGCCTTGGCCATGCGGTGCACCGGCGCGACGTTGGTGAGCTTGGCGATGTGCGCGTGATTGGCGAGGTAGCGCAGCACGTGCATGAGCTGCCCCGGATGGAAACCGTACGGATTGGCGAGTGCGAGCAGCAGCGCCTGCACGTACACGACTTCCGGCGTGGCGTCGCCGTCGGTGCCGGACATGGACGCCAGATGCAGGTTGCGCTCGCGGGCGAACGCGTACACCGCGTGCGCGTCGTGCCAGGTGCGCTGCGGCACGGGCGAATACGACAGGTACGAGGTCGACAGGATGCGCGCGAAGCATTGCAGGCAGCGCAGGATCAGCGCGGTGAGCAGCCGCGAGCCGCCGAGCGACAGGCGCTTCTGCGATTCCGACGCGAGCAGGTGCTTGAACGCCACCGACAGCTCGTGCGCCAGCGACAGCGCCGCCTTGGCCGATTCGAGCGCTTCGCCGCCCAGTGGGTGCGACGCGCGCACGAACATCTTTTCGAGCTGCGGCCACAGCACCATCGCCGTGGTCCAGTAGGCTTCCGCCAGCTCGAGGCGCTTGGAATCGCTCATCGCCACGCGGTTGGTCGCGGCGAGCGCGTCGCCGATCACGCGTGCGGCATCGGCGGGGCCGCGCTGGGCCACCAGCGTGAGCCACGGGCCGACCTTGGCGAAGCGGGTCTCCGGCGGGTTGGCCGGCCGTGCTTCGACGTTGGGGAGGCTCAGCGCGAGCGCCATGGGGGGATCAGGGCGGGCATCGTCGACGAATTGTAGGGGAACAACCGCTCGGCGCGGGGTCCGTCGACTTGTACAAGCGACAAACGTGCCAATGTCATGGAGACATTTCGCCGAGAAAGGTGGCCACGACGTCGATCTGCGCGTCGTCGATGAGCATCGGCGCGTGCCCCACGCCGACGAACTCGTGCAGGCGCGCCCGCGGTCCGCGGGCGGTCATGGCCTCGGCCGTGGCCCGCGACAGGAGGTCGGACTGGGCGCCGCGCAGCACCAGCGTCGGGCAGCGGATCGCATCCCACGTCGGCCAGATGTCGGGTATCGCGGCACTCGCGGCGAACGGCACGGCGATGCCGGGGTCGTAGGCGAGCCGCCAGCGGCCATCGGCACGCTGGCGCACGTTGGTGCGCGCGATATGTGCCCAGCCTGCGTCACCCAAGTCGCCGAAGGGCGCCGATACCGTGCGTATGTAGTGTTCAATATCGGTATAGGAATCGAACACCGGAGACTGGCCGACGTAGCCGGCAATGCGTGCCAGCGCGGCGGGCTCGAGCACCGGCCCGACGTCGTTGACGACCAGGCGCGCCACCGGCGTGTGGCGTTGCGCGGCGAGCACCATGCCGTGGAGCCCGCCCATCGACGTGCCGACGAACGCCAGGCGCACGGCATCCACGCGCGCGAACAGCGCGGTCAGCGTGGTGAGGTACGTGGCAAGTACGTAGTCGGCGGGATTGGCGAGCCATTCGCTCTCGCCACGCCCCGGCATGTCGACGGCGATCACGCGGAAGCGCGGTGCCAGGCGCTCGCCCAGGCGGTCGAAGTCGCGGCCGTTGCGCGCGAGCCCGTGCACGCAGACGACGACGTCGCGATTGTCGGCGTCGCCCCACTCGTAGTAGACGACGCGATGGAATCCGTGCGCCGACAGCGACTGCAAGGCACAGGTGCGCGGCTCGGTCGCGGTCAGCGGCATCGCGGGTCAGTCCCAGTTGTAGTGCGGCAGCGTGACACCGGCGATGCGCTCGCCGGAGAGGAAGCCCTCGATCTCGGCGCGGCGCGCCATCGCGTCGGCGAAGCCCTGGCGGATCAGCAGCCGGCAATAGGCGCGGTCGAACATCAGGTACGACATCATCGTCGAGCCGCTCTCCTGCATCGCGCCCAGGCCGCGCAGCAGCGTGCGCACGCCGGGCGGCAGCAGTGCCGCGTAGTCCAGTGCGCGCGCGCCGAGGTCGATCGTCGGCGCCATCAGCATGGCATCGACGTGGCCGACATCGGCGCCGGCGCTGATGGCATCGGCCGTGGCCATGCGATCGATCATCCGGTTGACCGCCACCAGCCGCTCGAGATCGGCTGCGAGGTTGTCGAGGAAGACCGATGACAGCGCGTGGCTCGCGGTGGTCGCGAACGATGGATACGGCGGCGCGCCGTCGGCGAGGCGCGCCTTCTGCTTGCCGCCGAAGAAATGGCCGACCGCGAGCACGAACAGCCGCCCGGCACCGAGGTGCAGCGCCGGCGCGAGCGGCGCGATCTGGCGCACCGAGCCATCCATGAAGTAGTCGTCGCCGATGCGCGCGGCGGGGAAGATGAAGGGAATCGCCACCGACGCCATCAGGTGGTCGACGCCGATCGCCGTCAGCTCGGCATGGCGGCGCACGCGCTCCCAGGCGTGGGCCTGGCCGTTGCCCTGCACGAACGTCACCGACTGGCCGCTGCGGTAGCTCGTCGCGTTGACGGTCAGCGCCGTGAGATGGCCCTCGTGCGTGCGCTTGGCGATCACGCCGAAGTCGACTTCGCGCTCCAGCAGCTTGCGCAGCGGAGCGTTGTCGAGCATGGACAGCGCGTCGGTGCGGGCGTTGCGCCCGGTGACCACCGAGGCGAGCCAGCGCAGGCCGAGGCGCGACAGGCTCGGCATGTCGGAATAGTAGACATCGGAGATGCGCAGCTTGCGCCACAGGCGCAACAGGCGCGCGACGCCACGGCGGAAGTCGTCGGCGTGCGCGGCGAGCATCGCCGCGTTGATCGCGCCGGCCGACGTGCCGCAGATGACGGGAAACGGCGTCGCCTTGTGACGTCCGACCATGTGCGCGATGGCGCGCAGCGTGCCGACCTGGTAGGCGGCGCGGGCGCCGCCGCCCGACAGGATGAGCGCCGCCGGCAGCGGGGGCACGGCGGCGCTCATGGCGCAGCGTCGCCTTCGCGCAGCACGCGATCGAACATCATGAGCATCGCCGCGGTCGCGCCCCAGATGTAGCGCTGCGCATAGGGGATCGCCCAGTAGTCGCGGCGGATCTCGCCGATCATCCGGAAATGGCGCTTCTGGTTGGCCGGATCGAGCAGGAAGGCGAGCGGCACCTCGAAGACGTCGGCGACCTCGACCGGATCGGGCATCAGCGCGAACGGCGGCTCGACCCAGCCCACGACCGGCGTGACATCGTAGCCGGTGACCGTGGTGTACTGGGGCAACCGTCCCAGCAGCGACACGCGCTCGCGGGGCAGACCGGTCTCCTCGTATGCCTCGCGCAAGGCGGCGACCACGGCATCCGCGTCCTCGGCTTCGATGCGCCCGCCGGGGAAGCTGATCTGGCCCGGATGGTCGGCAAGCGCGGCGCTGCGTTCGGTGAGCAGCATCTGGATGCCTTCGGGGCGGCTCACGAGGGGAACCAGCACGGCGGCGGGACGCAGCGCGCCTTCGCGTCCCGGCAGCCGAAAGGAATCCGACAAGCCGACCGCCGAGGCGGGTGGCGGCGCGGCGAGGCGCGCGGCGATGAACGCGCGCTGCGCGGACTGCGGGAGGGAGAGAAACGGCAGCGACATCGAAGGCGGCGATGATACCGCGTGGCGGCGCACCGGGCGTTCATGGCCGCAGCGCGCGGAGTCCCTGTGCGATCACGAGATCGAAGGTGGGCGCGATCGACGGCAACATCAGCGCGAGCACCGCGAAACCGAGCGCCAGCGTCAGCGGGAAGCCGATGGCCAGCAGGTTCACCTGCGGCGCGGTGCGCATCAGCATCCCCAGCGTCAGGTTGGCGACGAGGATCGCCGCGATCACGGGCAGTGCGAGCCGCAGGCCGATGGCGAAGATGGACGACGCCGCGGCCAGTATCGCGTGCACGTCGTCCATCCGCAGGTTGGCGCCGACCGGCAGCGAGCGGAAGCTGTCGGCGAGCGCCGCGATCATCTGCAGGTGGCCGTTGAACGACAGAAAATAAAGCATGAGGAGCACGGTGAGGAAGCTGCCGATCAGCGGTGCCGGCTCGCTGTGCTCGGGATCGACGAACGTGGCGAACGACAGCCCCATCTGCAAGCCGATCATGTCGCCGGCCATCGTCACCGCGGCGAACGCCACCTGCATCGCGAAGCCGAGCGCCGTGCCGATCAGGATCTCCTCCACCAGCAGCGCGACGCCGGTGGCGGACATCGGCGCCACCGCGGTCGGCGCCAGTGTCGGCGCGATGATGATGGTGACCACCACCGCCAGCGCCGCGCGGATCGTACGCGGCATGCCGGCGTCCGACAGGATCGGCGCGGTGGCGACGAGCGCCGCCACGCGCGCGAACGGGAAGAAGAAGCCGGCGAGCCAGGCGTCGAGATCGGCGGCGCCGAGCGTGAACACGGCCTATCCGATCATCTGCGGGATCGACGAGAACAGGCGCTGCATGTAATCGACCAGCAATGCCAGCATCCACGGCCCGGCGACCACCAGCACGACGAACATCGCCACCAGCTTGGGGATGAACGACAGCGTCATCTCGTTGATCTGCGTCGCCGCCTGGAACACGCTGACGACGAGGCCGACGACGAGCGCGGTGACAAGGAGAGGGGCGGCCAGCAGCATCGTCAACTGCAGCGCGCCGGCGCCGAGGGTGAGGACGGTCTCGCTGTTCATGGCATCACCCGAAGCTCGCCACCAGCGAACCCATCAGCAGGCCCCAGCCGTCCACCAGCACGAACAGCATCAGCTTGAACGGCAGCGAGATGAGCACGGGCGACAGCATCATCATGCCCATCGACATCAGCACGCTGGCGATCACCATGTCGATGATCAGGAACGGCAGGAACACCATGAAGCCGATCTGGAACGCCGTTTTGAGCTCGCTGGTCACGAATGCCGGCACCAGCACCCGCAGCCCGACGTCGTCGCGCGCGGCCGGTGGCGGCGTCTTCGACAGGCGCACGAACAGTGCGAGATCCGGCTCGCGCGTCTGCTTCAGCATGAAGGTCTTGAGCGGTTTCTGCGCGACGTCGAGCGCCTGCGCCATCGACAGCTTCTGCTCGCTGTAGGGCACGTAGGCGTCGGCGTAGATGCGGTCGACCACCGGTGCCATGACGAACGCGGTGAGGAACAACGCGAGGCCGACCAGCACCTGCGTCGGCGGCGAGGTCTGCGTGCCGAGCGCGTGACGCAGCAGCGACAGCACGATGATGATGCGGGTGAACGACGTCATCAGCAGCAGCACGGCCGGCAGGAACGACAGCGCGGTGAGGAACAGCAGCGTCTCGACGGGCAGCGTGTAGCTCTGGCCGCCGCCCGGCGCCGGCGTGCTGTTGAACAGCGGCAGGTCGCCGCCCTGGGCCAGCGCATCCGGCGCGAACGCCACCAGCGCCAGCAAGGCGAAAGCCAGCAAGTGCGCGCAATGGCGTGCCCCAGGGGCGGAGCGTTTCATGGTGGCGGAGGGGTGTCGCCGCGGCGCACGCGCGCGAGCAGGCCGGCGAACGCCGGCGCTGGCGCGGGAGGCGTCGCCAGCGTGCCCTTGGGCAGCGTGGCGAGGGCCGACACGCTGCCGGGCGCCACACCGACGACGAGCCATTGCTCGGCGACTTCGACCAGCACGACGCGCTCGCGCTGGCCGAGCGCCTGCGAGGCGATGATACGGATCGCGGAGCCCGCCGGCGACGCGCCGACGTTGAGCCTGCGCAGCAGCCACGCCGCGCCGAAGATCAGACCCAGCACGATGGCGAGGCCGGCCAGCGTCTGGGCGAGGCCACCGGCAAACGACGGCTCGACCGCCGCTGCGCCATGGGCGATTCCGGGTGCTGCGGCCAGCGTCGCCACTGCGGCGACGTCGCACGCGCTGCCGAAGGCGCGGATGCGCCTCGCGATGCGGATGCCGCCGGTCATCGCGACAGTTTTCGCGCGCGCTCCGACGGCGTGACGATGTCGGTGAAGCGGATGCCGAAGCGCTCGTTGACGACCACCACCTCGCCCTGCGCGATCAGGCAGCCGTTGACATAGACGTCCAGCGGCTCGCCGGCGAGTCCCTCGAGCTCGACGACCGAGCCCTGTGCGAGCTGCAGCACGTCGCGGATCGGCAAGCGCGTGCGCCCGAGCTCGACGGTGAGCTGCACCGGAATGTCGTACACGAGCCCGATGTCGTTGTTTCCCGGCGCCGGATTACCCGGCGGAGTGGTCAGCCGGTCGAACACCGCGGGACGCGCTGCGGTGGCGGCAGCGCCAGCGGCGGGCGCCGGCGTGGCGGCGGCAGTGGTGGCGGGGGTATCGGACATGGCGATTCTCCGGCGCCTCAGGGCGCGCTGGTTGGGGCGGGGGGCGGCAACACGCGCGTCACCGCCAGCGCGTAGCGACCGCCGGCAACGCCGTAGCGGCATTCGAACATCGGCACGCCGTTGACGGCGGCCATCACGCGATCGGGCACCTCGATCGCGAACTGGTCCCCGACCTTCATTTGCAGGAGGTCGGACAACTTGAGCTGGCAATGCGCGAGCACTGCGGCGAGCTCGATCTCGACACCCGCCAGCGTGGCGGACAACGGCGCGCGCCAGTCGTTGCGCGGGGTATGCTGATCGTCGCGCGACGCCGCCTGCAGGCGCTCGCGCAGCGGGGCGAGGAGCGAGCGCGGCAGCACGATCTGCAACGCTCCACCGCCGGTGCCGATGTCGATCGCGAAGCGCGCGACATAGACCATCTCGTCGACGTCGCAAAGCTGTACGAAACGCGGCTGCACTTCGGTGCGCAGGCGTTGCGGGGCGAGCGGCGCGACATCGCGCCAGCAGGCGCCGTACGCGGCCAGCAGCAGCACGACGATGCGGTCGATCAGGCGTTCCTCGGTGGGGGTGAAGGCACGCACGTCCGCTGCCGCCTTGACGCTGCCGCCGCCGAACAGCGCGTCCACGAACACGCCGACCAGGCCGGCATCGACGGTGACGAGTCCATTGCCCGCCAGCGGCTTCATGTCGACGACGGTGACGTGCGCCGGCGCGCCGAGCTCCTCGATCAGCTGCCCATAGCGCGTGGCGCGCAGGGCGACCACGGTGATCGCGGGCGTGCGCCGCAGTTCGTCGAACAGAATGGCCTTGAGGCGCTCGGCGAAGCGCTCGCCGACCATGTCGAGGGCCGGCATGCGCGTGCGCGTCGCGCGTTCCTGCGCGGCGAGATCGACGGCGCGCAGGCGGCCGCCCGCGGCATCGGCGGGCGCGCCGGCGCCGGAACCGACGCCCTGCATCAGGGCATCGACTTCGTCGCGCGAAAGGAAGTCCTGGCTCATCGGCGGCGCCGCTACTGGATGACGAACGACGACAGCAGCGCGCCGCGCAGCTGCTGGTCGGCAGGCATCGGCGGCAGCGCATCGCGCACCGCGGCGACGAGCTCGTCGACGAGCTTGCGCTTGCCGTCGATGCTGGCGATGTCGCTGGGCTTCTTCGACGAAAGCAGTAGCAGGATGCGGTTGCGCAGCACCGGCATGTACTGCTTCATGGTGTCGGCGACCTTGTCGTCGCTGACCTGGTAGACGATGCCCACTTGCAGGTAATGGTCGCCGTTCTCTTCGGCGAGGTTCACGGTGAACGCGTCGAGCGGCACGAACGTCGGGGGCTTGGGCGCGGCTGCCTTCGCTTCCGTGGTGGCGTGCGGCGCGAGGAAGAACCACGCGGCACCGCCGGCGGCGACGGCCACCAGCGCAAGGGCGGCGATCACGTACAGGCGCTTGCGGCTTTTCTTCGGCGCAGCGGCGGCGGGCGCCTCGGCGCGCATCGGGGTGACAGTAGCGGTCTTGGCCACGTTTTCGGTCGTAGGTCGTGAAAGTGTTCGATGCTGCGGACGATTATGGCCACGCGCGCCCGGCGGCGAAGGCGCGAATAGCGATGGGAATTCCGCGCTATTCGGTTCAGGCGTAGAGGTCGACCAGGCGCCGCGCGCGCACGGCGCTCGCGACGTCCGCGGCGGCGTCGACCCCGCGCACGGCGAAGTCGCCGTCGCGCGGAGTGCGCGGCGGCGCAGGGGGCGCCCCGGGTTCGCGACGCGGCTGGTCGTGCACCGACGCATCCGCCAGCGCAAGGCCTTCGCGGGCAAGAGCCTCGCGCAGCTGGGGCAGCGCCTGCTGCATCGCGTCGCGCGTCTGCGCGTCGGCGGCGACCATCGTCACGCTGACCTGGTTGTCCTGCATGTGCAGGCGCACGTCGATCGGTCCCATTTCCGCCGGGTGCAGATGCAGTTCGGCACGCTGGGCATTGACGCGCACGAGTTGCGCCATCTCCTGCGCAAGGGCGGGCGCGAAGCCGGGCGTGCCGACCGCTTCGGCGACCGTGCGCACGATGGGCGGTGGTGCCGACGGAGCGGAAGCCGCGGCATTGGCCGCCATCCCGGGCACGTCGTCGGCCGCCTTGGTCGCGTTCAGCGCCTCCGGCGACTTGCTGGCGTCACCGGCACGTGCCAGCAGTGCGGCGGCCTGGACGAGCGGCGCGGGCAGCGCGGCGGCAGACTTCGCCTGCGCGGCGGGCAGATGCGCGTCGGCCTCCACGGCGGGGTCGAGTGGCGTCGGCTTTGCCGCGCCGCGAGCCGTGGCTGCCGTGCGCGCGGGCGTGCCGTGCGGCACGCGCGGTCCCGCCGGATCCGCGGCGACCGCGGACTCCGCCTGCGGCGACATCGTGCGCGGATCGGGGACGCTCGCAGCGCCTGCGCGTGCCGCGTGGACGGTATCGGCGGGCGTGCGCGCATCGTGCGTCGCGACATCGCCCGGCGTCGCCGGGGACAAGCCCGGGGCCGTTACATGCCCGGCGGCGAGCCCGAGGTTGATGCCGGCGGCAGCGGCGAACACGGCGAGCGCGTCGAACGTGGCGGTGGATGAATCGTCGTCCTGCGCCGTGCCGTGGCGCTCGCCCGCGGCGCGCGGCGCGCCCTCGACGTCCGCCGCGGCGGCGGCACCACAGAGCAGCGCGGCGAAGAGGTCGGCATTGGCGCCGTCGTCGTTGCCCCGCGTGGCGGGCGGCGGCTCGAGCGGATGCTCCAGCGGGGGATGGAAGGCGACCGGCATGACGGCTCCTTTCAGTCGCCGCCGTCGCGCGTGCGGCGCGCGGCGAATTCGTCGGTGAGCTTCTGCTCGCGGCGCGCTTCGCGCGTGCCGGCGGCCTTGGCGCGACGCTGGTCGAGCGTCTGCAGCGAGTCCACGCGCTGTTGCGTATGGCGCCAGTCCGTCTGCGCGAAGTCGACGTCGGTGTGCATGGCCGCGATCGCCGCCTGCTGCTGCTCGATTGCGCGCTCGAGATTGGCGATGAAGGCGCGGTAATTGGCGAGGCCCCCGGCCTTGATGCCGGCGCGCGTCGCCGCCTCCAGCTTGGCGAGATAGTCGCGGCGATAGGCGATCAGCGAATCGAGCTTGCGCTCGGCCTCGACACGGCGCGTCAGCGCGGTGCGCAGCTTCTGCGCGCTCTGGTCGCGCTTCTTCGTCGCCATGTCGGCGAGATGCGTCCACACGCGCGGCGGCGTCATCGTCCGCCTCGCGCGCCGTCGCCGAAGGTCGCCAGCAGCGCGTCGAACTGGCGCTGGCCGGCGGCGAACGACACTGCCTCGTCCGGCGTCTGCTGCAGGAAATGCGTGATCTGCGGCCACGCGGCGATCGCCTGGTCGAGGATCGGGTCGGCGCCGGCGGCGTACGCGCCCACGCTCATCAGGTCGCGATTGCGCTGGTAGCGCGAATAGAACTGCTTGAAGCGGCGGATGCCGGCCATGCGTTCGGGCGAGACGAGCGAGGGCATCGCGCGACTGATCGACGCCTCCATGTCGAGCGCCGGATAGTGGCCCTCGTCGGCGAGCGTGCGCGACAGCACGAAGTGGCCGTCGAGAATCGCCCGCGCCGCGTCGCCGATCGGATCCTGCGGATCGTCGCCTTCGATGAGGACGGTGTAGAACGCGGTGATCGAGCCGCCGCCCTCCGGGCCATTGCCGGCGCGCTCGACGAGCTGCGGCAGCTTGGCGAACACGGACGGCGGGTAGCCGCGCGTCGCCGGGGGCTCGCCGATCGCCAGCGCCAGTTCGCGCTGCGCCATCGCGTAGCGGGTCAGCGAATCCATGATCAGCAGCACGTGGCGGCCCTGGTCGCGGAAGTGCTCGGCGATCGTCGTCGCGTAGGCAGCGCCCTGCAATCGCAGCAGCGCGGGCGCGTCGGCGGGTGCTGCGACCACCACTGCGCGGCGGCGGCCTTCGGGGCCGAGGATCGTCTCGATGAATTCCTTGACTTCGCGCCCACGCTCGCCGATGAGGCCGACGACGATGACTTCGGCGGTGGTGTGGCGCGCCATCATGCCGAGCAGCACGCTTTTTCCCACGCCGCTGCCGGCGAACAGGCCGACGCGCTGACCGCGGCCGACGGTGAGCAGGGTATTGATCGCGCGCACGCCGACGTCCTGCGGCACTGCGATCACCGCGCGCTCGATGGGATTGACCGGACGCGCCATCAGCGAGCGCACCTCGTCCTGCGGCACCGGCCCCTGGCCGTCGAGCGGACGTCCGGTGCCGTCGAGCACGCGGCCGAGGAGGCCGTCGCCCACGGCGAGATGCTTGGCGTTGTCGGCGTTGCGGCGGCGCGGATGCCATTCGCGGCCGATCCGCGGACGCGGTTCGCGCTGCATCAGCGGCCGCACGCGCGCGCCCGGCGCGACGCCGACGAGGTCGGCCACCGGCATGAGGAACAACCGCTCGCCGTTGAACCCGACCACCTCCGCCTCGACGCCGCCGCCGCGCTGCTCGACCACGCAGACGCTGCCGAGCGGAAGCTTGAGCCCCACGCATTCCATCACGAGGCCGGCGACGCGCGTCAGTCGGCCCGACACCTCGAAGCCGCGGCCGGCCTGCGCGCGACGCTGGCCATCGCGCAGCAGCGCCGTGCAGGCGGCGGTGAAATCAGAGGGGCTCGAGCCAGTCATCGGTGCGCCCGAGGTTGGCCAGCAGGTGACGCCAGCGCGTGGGCATCGTGGCGTCGACCGCGCATTGCTCGGTCTCGATCTCGCAGCCGCCCGGCGCGATCATCGGGTCGCCGACGATCTCGCAGCGCGCCGCCGCGTGATCGGCGTCGATCAGCGGCTGTACCAGCGGGACGTCGCCGGGGTTGAGGCGCAGCTCGACGCGCTGCGTCGACTGCGGCAGTTGCTTCAGCGCGGCGCTGACGATCGGCCGCACCAGCTCGCGGCGCACTTCCAGTGCCTGGCCCACCAGCTGGCGCGCGAGCACCAGCGCGAGGTCGAGCACCTCGTCGCACAGCTGCTGCTCGTGACGCGCGGCATGCTCGCCGAGCGTGGCGACGAGCGCGGTGAGCCGCGCGCGGTCGCTCGCCGCCGCCGCCATGCCCGATGCGTAGCCGCTGGCACGCGCCTCGTCCTCGATGGCGTCGCGCGCCTGCGCGGCGTCGCCCGGCGTGGCCGACGGCGCCAGCGCCGCCAGTTCCCAGCGTTGCCACGCCGACTGGCTTTCGCGCGCCACCGGTTCAGACGAAGGCATCGCCGCCCTTGGAGCCCAGCACGAGCTGGCCTTCGTCGGCCATGCGCCGCACGATCTTGAGGATCTCCTTCTGCTCGCTCTCGACTTCGGAGATGCGCACCGGTCCCTTGGCGTCGAGGTCGTCGCGCAGCATCTCGGCGGCGCGCTGCGACATGTTCTTGAAGACCTTCTCGCGCAGCGTCTCGGAGGCGCCCTTGAGCGCGACGATCAGGGATTCGGACTGGACCTCGCGCAGCAGCGCCTGCACGCCGCGGTCGTCGAGGTCGAGCAGGTTCTCGAAGATGAACATCTCGTCCAGCAGCTTGTCGGCGAGCTCGGCGTCGTGCACGCGCACCGCCTCGATCGCCGCGGTTTCCTGCGCGCTGGCGAGGTGGTTCAGCATTTCCGCGGCGACACGCACGCCACCCGGCGCCGACTTGCGCGCGCCGCCGTTGCCCGACAGCAGCTTCTGCAGCACTTCGTTGAGCTCGCGCAATGCCGCCGGCTGGATGCGATCGAGCGTCGCCACCCGCAGCAGCACGTCGTTGCGCAGCGTCTCGCCGAACGCGGCCAGCACGCCCGACGCCTGGTCGCGGTCGAGGTGCACCAGGATCGACGCGATGATCTGCGGATGCTCGCCGCCGATCAGCTCGGAGATGGCCGGCGCATCCATCCAGCGCAGCTTCTCCATGCCGGCGGCGTTGCCGCCATCGAGGATGCGGTCGAGCAGGTAGGCGGCGCGGTCATCGCCGAGTGCCCGGGTGAGCACGGAGCGCAGGTAGCCGTCGGCATCGAGGCCGATCGTCGTCTGTTGCTGTGCCTGCTCATTGAAGGCGTCGAGCACCTCGTCGATGCGGTCGCGGGTCACGGCAGTGAGCTTGCTGATCGCCTGGCCGATCTTCTCGACCTCGCGCGGAGCGAGATGCCGCAGCACCTCGGCCGCCTCGGCTTCGCCGAGCGACATGAGGAGGATCGCGGTGTTCTGGGTGCCGGTGTCACTCATTGGGCTTCATCCAGGACTTGACGACGCTGGCCACGACTTTCGGATCCTGGCGTGCGAGCCCGCGCGCGCGCTCCAGCGCGTCCGCGCTCTCCGCGCCCGGCGCGGCGAGCTGCGCCGGCGCCGCCGAGGAGGAGGAGGCGAGCGCCGGCGCGGCCTGCACGCGCGCCGATGCCTGCTTCAGCATCGGCCGCAGCACACCGAAGAAAAGGTAGATTGCGATGCCGCCGAACAGCGCGTAGCGGCCGATGTCGCGGGCAAGCGCGAGGTTGTCGGGTTGCTTCCACATCGGCAATTCGACGCTCGCGGGCAGCTTCTCGCCTTCGCTGAACGCGGCGTTGACGACGTTGAGCGAGTCGCCGCGATCCTTGGAATAGCCCATCGCCTCGCGTGCGAGCGCGGTGATCTGGTCGATCTCGGCCTGCGGCAGCGCGGCGTAGGCGACCTTGCCGGCGGCATCGACCGTGCGGCGCTGGTTGACGACGATGGCCGCCGTCATGCGCTTGACGGTGCCGACGGTCGTGGTGGTGTGCTGGATCGTCTTGTCGACCTCGTAGTTCGTCGTCGCGTCCTTGCGCGAGCTGGTCGGCACCGCGGGCGGCGTGGTTGTGGCAGTTGCCGCGCGGCCATCGATCGGGGCGACGCCCGCCGCCGGGGGCTGGTTGGACAGCGCGCCCGGCACGCCCTGCGGTCCGGCGGCGCCGGTGGTCGTGGCCTCGCTGACGTGCGATGTGCGCAGCGCGGCGACCTTGGCGTCCTGGTTCGGCTTGTACGACTCGGCTACCGCCTCGACGCGATTGAAATCGACGTCGGCAGTCACCTGCACCCGCACGTTGTCGCGGCCGACGATGGGCTCGATGATGTCGACGATGCGCTGGTTGGTGGCCTGCTCGATCTGCTTCACGTAGCCGAGCTGCGCCGGATCGAGGCCGTCGCCGGTGTCGCGGCGGCGCGACAGCAGCGAGCCGTCCTCGCCGATGATGCTGACGTTGGCGGGCGAAAGCTCGGGGACGCTGCTGGCCACGAGATGCACGATGCCCGCGATCTGCGACGGGTCGAGCGTGCGGCCGCTGCGCATCGTCAGCAGCACGGACGCCGTCGGCTGCTGCGAATCGCGCACGAACACGCTGGGCTTGGGGATCGCCAGGTGCACGCGCGCCGCCTCGACGGCGGACAGCGCCTGGATCGAGCGCGCGAGCTCGCCTTCGAGGCCGCGCTGGTAGTTGACCTGTTCCTGGAACTGCGTGGTGCCGAAGCGCTGGTTGTCGACCAGCTCGAAGCCGACGTTGCCGCCCTTGGGCAGACCCTGCGACGCGAGCTTGAGGCGCGTCTCGTGGACGAGGGGCGCGGGAACCATGATGGCGCCGCCGCCCTCGGCCAGCTTATAGGGGACATTCATCTGCCCCAAGGCTGCAAGGATCGCGCCACCGTCGCGGTCGTTGACGTTGCTGAACAGCACGCGATAGTCCGGAGCGCTCGACCATATCCACAGCCCGATGCCGATCGCGATCGCCGCCGCGGCGGTGATGACGACGGTGAGGAACTGGCTGGGCGGCAGGCGCCCGACGTCCAGCAGCTGCCGCCCGAGGCGAGCGGGTGCCGCCGGGGCGGGGGAGGGAACCATTGCGTCAGCGGTGGTGGTGGCCATGGGCTTCCGAGCGGATTGCTGAGGAACGGCCGTAGTATCCCGAGCCCTCGCCGCCGGTCATCCATCGAGAAACGCGCGTTTTCCGCCGTATTTCGTGCGACCGGCGGTCACCGCCCCGCCGTACCGTTCAGGGCGTGGCGCGGCGTTGCCGGCGCCCGACGACGAGGACGGCGATGATCGAGCCCACCGGAATGCAGAACCTGCTTGCGCAGCTGCGCGCCGCCCGCGAGACGGTCGCGCAGGGACTGACGTCGCGTGCCGCACCCGCCGCTTCCACCGGCGGCGTGGACTTCGGCACGATGCTGAAGTCGACGATCGACAAGGTGAACACCGCCCAGGCCGACGCCACGTCGCTGTCCGATCGTTTCCAGACGGGCGATTCCAAGGTGTCGCTGGAGGACACGATGGTGGCGCTGTCGAAGGCCAACATCTCGTTCCAGGAGCTGGTGCAGGTGCGCAACCGCGTCGTCAGCGCCTACCACGACATCATGAACCTGCAGATCTGACGCGCGCGACGCCGCGCCTAGGTGCGGTTGCGCCGCTCGCGCTCGAGCGCGTTGATGCAGCGCTGGATGAGCGCCTGTCCGCGCGGCGCGAGGTCGACGAAGCGGCAGCCGATGCGCACCGGCGCCGGCCCGCTGCCGCCATGCGGCGCCTCGCGGCAATACATCACTTCGAGATCGACGTCGAGCACGCCGGCAGGCAGGATCAGGCGCGCGCCGCTGAGGCGGGTGCCGGGCGCCGGCGCAAATCCGGAGGGCGCGTCGGTGAGGCCCACGCCCGTCACGCTGACGTCGAGGATGCGCAGGTCGATCGGACGTGCCGCGCGCGCCTCCTGCGCGTCGCCCACGCGTACTGCACAGCGCAGGTTGCGCGCCAGCGGCACGTGAGCACGGAAGTAATCGCGGCGCTGCAGGCGTACCAGCGAGCTGGGCACCGCGCAGGCAAACGCCGGCGCGTCCTGCCACATGCAAGGCGTCGCGCCGCCGGCGTCGAAGCGGATGCGGATGCGCTCGAGCGACGTGTCGAATGCAAGGCGTCGCGCCGTGGCCAGCCGCGCGTTGGCTGCCGCGTCCTGGCCGGCGTCGAAGACGAGCGTGCCGGTGGCGGAATCGACGCCGAGCAGCACCGTGTTGACGACATCGCGGCCGAAGGTCACGCTCACCAGCACGCCGCGCTCGACGATGGTGGCGAGCAGCGCCGCGATCTCGAGCGGCGCCTCGACGCGAAAGCGCGCCGTGCCCGGATCGACGTCGTCCGCGCCGTGCGCGTCGAGCGCGTCCGAGTCCATCACGCCGGGCGCTGCTGCTCCACGCGCCAGATCCATACCAGCAGCTCCGCCACCGCCACGTACAGCGCCGGTGGCACATGCGCGTCGAGATCGACCTGCATCAGCAGGCTGACGAGCTCGCGCGACTCGTAGGTGAAGACGCCGGCCTCGCGCGCGCGGCGGATGATCTCGTCGGCGATGTCGCCGCGACCCTGGGCCACCACGCGCGGCGCGCGGTCGCCATCGTGATAGGCGAGCGCGACCGCCTCGCGCCGGCGCATGTCGGACGCGCCGCGCATGTCATCCGAGCTCATCGAACACCGCGATTTCGGCGACCGGAAGCGCGCGCGCCGCCAGCGCTTCGGCCAGCGCCGCGCGTGCGGCGTGCAGCCGGGCAGTCGCCGCCGGACCGTCGGTCGTGATCTGCAGCCGTACGCCGCCGCCATGCAGCGCCACGCTGGCGCCGACCGTGCCGAGCGTCGGCAGCTCGAGGATGATGTGCGCCGCCATGCGGGTGGCGTGCGGTCCGGGCGTCGGCAACGGCGACTGTGAATCGTCGTCGCGCTCGTCCTCGAAGCGGATCGCGACGCGCTGCCCCGGCCATGCTTCGCCGACGAAGGCGAATTGCCGAGTATCGAGCACGTCCAGTTGCTGGCGCAGCAGCGGCGGCGCGGCGTCGCCGGCGTCGGGCGCGACCGATGCGGGAACGTCGGGTGCCGGACCGGGCAACGCCGGGTGGCGCGCGTCATCGGGCGCGGCGGCCGCAGGCGCGTCGCTGCCCGCCGGCGTGGCGACGACTTTCGTCGTCTGCGGCTCGGCCTCGAGCGCCGCTTGCGGGTAATCGCCGGCGATCCAGCGCGCGAGATGCGATTCGTAGAAGAGTCCGCTTTGCGCGACGGCCGTCTGCAGCGCAGTGCCGAGCGCCTGCACGACGCGCGCGACGTCGACGCGCTCATCGACGGCGACCGCCGCCGCCGGCGGCGCGGAAGCGAGCAACGGCGCGGCGCCACGCAGGATGGGCGCGTCCGGCACGCGGGCACTGCTGCCCCGCAGCGCGCGCTCGAGTTCGGCGCCGCCGCTCGACAGCAGCACGTCCGCGGCGCCACGCGCGTCGGCGAGCGAGCGCGCGAGACGCTGCGCCGCCGTGGACGGCGCGGCGATCGGGAACGCCTGCGCCGGCGCGCGTGCGGCGCCGGCGGCGGGTCCGGGCGTGGCGGGTGGTGCGGAAGCGCCGGTGGCCGCGGGTTGGCGTGACGGCGCCGAGCTGTCAGCGGCGACGCGCAGCGTCGGCCGCAGCGCGGCCACGCGTGTCACCGGCGACGGCTGGGGATCGGGCTTGCGCAACGTGTCGAGCAGCACGTTGAGCGCCTGGAAGTTGATCATGATCGTGCCAGCGCCCGGCGCAGGGGCGGTGCGTCATCCGGGGCGCGCGGCCGAGGCCCGCGCGTGCGGCACGTCGAGAATCGCGTGCAGCACCGCCGGCGTCGGCGTCAGCGCCTCGCGCACCCGCGCGTCCTGGCGCAGCACGTCGCGCAGCACGGCGTAGCGCCGGGTGCGCAGTTCTGCCGGCATCGCGCGGCCCTCGCTGGCGGCGTCGATGCGCAAGGTCAGCAGCCGTGCGCAGTCGCGCGCCGCGGTGAGCGTGTCCCAGTCGGCGGCTTCGGCAGCGTCGCCCATCAGGCGCGCCACATGCATCATCGCGTCGTAGAGCGGGGCCAGCGTCGCCCCGGTCCCGTCGTCACGCTGCATGACGCGCCTCCGCCGGCTTCATCGCCGCCACCGCGTGCCAGGCCGAGCGCAGGTCGGTGAGCAGCGCCGCCACCTCGGCGAGCGCCGCGGCGTCGTTGCGCAGCGATGCGACGAGAAGTCGCCGGGTCATGTAGTCGTAGAGCTCGTCGAGCTGGCGCGCGATTGCACCGCCTTGCGCAATGTCGAGGCTGGCGCGCAGGCCCTGCTCGATGATGCCGACGGCGCGCGAGATGGCCGCGCTGCGCGGGCCGTGCGCGCCCGACGCCACGTGCGTGCGGGCGTCGCCGATGGCGTCGATCGCACCGTCGTACAGCATCACGACGAGGCGCTGCGGGGAGGCGCCACCTACGCCGGTTTCGAGTCCTATGTCGGCGTACGCGCGCGCGGCATTCGCGGAAAGCATCCTGGCCCCTTCGGTGATGCGTGTTCGATACCTTCGATATCGGCGCGCCCCGGCGAGACTTGAGGCACGCGGCTGCGGCGGTGGCCCCGCGCGGCCGTCAGGGCGCCCGGGATTGGCGATTCGAAGCATGTGTGGAATGCGGCAAATGCGGATCGGCGCGTGCGGTGCCTAGTTGTTGTTGCCGTTGATGCTGTTGGGCTTCGGCAGCGCGGCGAGCTGCTGCGTCAGGTACGTGCTGGTGTTCTTGAGACTGGAGATCAGCGTGTCGAGTGCGGAGTACTGCGCGTAATACGCCTGCTGGATCTGGTCGAGGCGCCGTTGCAGCGTGTCTTCCTGGTTGTTGATGTCCTTGATCTGCGCCTGGTCGCCGTCGGTGGATGCCTGGATGAGGCCGTCGTCGCCGACCATCGACGCCAGCGTGTCGTTGAGGCGCGCCGCGAAACCCTTGCTGTAACTCACGCTGCCGCGGTCGCCGACGGTGCCCGACGCGATGGTCATCGCAAGGCCGTCGACGGGCGTGCCGGTGGCGCCCGTGAGCTTCTGTCCGGACCCCGCTGCCGCGTAACCGCCGATGGTGCCGGCGATGTCGAGACCGGTGACGGCGGCAGGTGACGCGCCGAAGAGGCCGTCGGCAGCATTGCCGCCGAAGCTCACGTTGGACGCCGAGCCGTAGCGGTTGGACGTGACGGCGAGCGAGCCACCCGACGCATCGACGCTGACGGACACGTTGTTGGCGGTGAATTCGCTCGCGGCGTTGAGGCGGGCCTGGATCGCCGCCGCCAGCGCCTGCGCGTTGGCATAGGTGCCGGGTGCCAGCGTGACCGTCGTGCCGATGCCGTCGACGACCGCCGACAGCGTGTCGCTGACGCCGGCGACGACGGTGAGCGTGGGTGCGCTGGCCGCGGTGAGGCTGCCCTGCGTCGCGAGCTGGCTGATGTTCACCGCGTAGTTGCCGGCAACGGTGTTCGCGCCGGTTGCCGTCACGGCGACCCCGGCGTCGGTGGCGTTGCCGGCTGCGGCGAACAGCCGCGACACGGCGTTGGGATCGGTGGTGAGCGCCGACTGCAGCTTGGTCGCGTCGAGCGCCAGCGTACCGTCGCTCTGGAAGGTGACGCCCACGTCGGAAAGCGTGTCATAGCGCGTGCCGGCCCCGAGCGAGCCGCCGATCAGCGTGCGCAACTGGTTCTGGATGGTGCGCACGGTCGAGTCGCCGGTCAGCACCGACGCCGTGTTGGTGGTGCTGTCGTAGTGGGTGAGCGACGTGAGCGTCGACTGCAGGCTGTTGTAAGCGGCGACGAATGCCGACACCGACGCCGACACCACGGTCGTATTGGCGGTGACGGCGAGCGTGGTGGCGCTGCTGGTCACGCCGGTCAGGTTGAGCGTGACGCCCGCGATCAGGTCGCTCACCGTGTTGCTCGGGCGATGCACGACGAGACCGTCGATGGTGAGCGCCGCGTCCTGCGCCGCCTGGGTCTCCGCCAGGTTCTTGCCACTGCCGCTCGCTGCCGCCGGGTCGTACGCGAGCTGCGACAGTCCTGCGGCATCGGTGGCGTTGCCGTCGTCGTCGGCGACATCGATCTTGACGCTGGACGCCGCGCCGGTGCGGCTCGAGGTCAGCACCAGCCGCTGGCCGGCGGCCGAGCCGTCGTTGATGATCGTGGCGGTGATGCCGATGCCGGCGGCGTTGATGGCATCGCGAACGCCGGCGAGCGAGTCCTGGCCGGCGGCGATCGTCACCGACTGCGCGGCCTGCGATGGATCGGCGGTGAACACGCCGCCGCTCGTCGTGCCGAAGGTGAACATCAGCGTGCCGGTGCCGACGCTCGTCGCCGTCGACGCGAGGCCGTTGGACACGAGCTTCTGCGCCTGCGCGAGCGCCGTGATGGCGAGCGCGTAGCTGCCGGCGGCGGCACCGCTGCCGACCGTCGCGCTCGCGGCGCCGCTCGCCGCGACGCTCGCCGACAGCGTCTGCATCCCGGAAAGCGTCGTCATGCTGCTGATCGTGCCCTGCAGCGTCGACAGCGAGTTCTTGATGGATCCGTAGGCTGAAATCTGCGACTGCAGCGCCGTTGCCTTGTTCTGCAGCGCCGTGAGCGGCTGCTGCTCGATCGCCATCAGCTGCGTGACGATGCTGTTGACGTCGAGCCCCGAGCCGATGCCGGGCGACGAGATCGTCGGCGTGGAAGCGGTCGAGGTGGAGGTGATCGTGGCCATTGGCGCTTTCAGGCTTGGTGCTCGAGGAGGAGGCCCTGCACGCGGTCGAGAGCCTCGGCGATGCGCAGCATTTCCTCGGAGGGAATCTGCCGCAGCACTTCGTTGTCGCTGGTGTCGATCAGGCGCGTGACGAGCTTGCCGCTGGCCGGGTCGAGCTCGAATTCGAGCCCGCGGTTCATCGCGCGCAACGCGGTGTTGGCGTCCATGATCGCGGACTTGAGCGCCTGCACCGAAGCCGAGGCGGCCGCAGGGGCGGCGCTGGCGCCGGCAACGCCGGCGGCTCCGCGATCCGTTTGCGCGGAGGCGGAGCCGGCGAACGTCACGACCTGCGAAATGTCGCGAATCTGCATCGATCGTCCTTCGGTGCTTCACCCGCGACGCCGGCTTGTGCCCGGCGCCGCGGGGTACTGCGGGGGTCAGCCCTTCAACAGCGTCAGCACGTTCTGCGGCAGCGAGTTGGCCTGCGCGAGCATCGCCGTGCCGGCTTGCTGCAGGATCTGGGCACGCGTCAGGTTCGCGGTTTCCGCCGCGAAGTCCGCGTCCTGGATCCGGCTGCGCGACGCCGACAGGTTTTCCGACGCCGTCTGCAGGTTGGCCACGGTCGAGCTGAAGCGGTTCTGGATCGCGCCGAGGTTCGCGCGCGCCGTGTTCACCGCCTGCAGCGCCGCGTCCATCTGCGTCATCGCCGTGTCGGCGCCCGCGACCGAGTTGAGGTCGAGTGCGGCGAAGCCGGTGACCGACGCCGACGCCGTCGTGCCCGCCACCAGGCCTGCGCCTGCCAGCAGGTTCGCCGCCGTTGCCGTGCCGCCGACGACGACCGAGCCGCCGCTGGAGTTCGTCAGCACGAGCTGGTTGCTGTTGACGACCGTCGCGTACACGTTGGTCGAGCCCGAGAACGAATTGATCGCGGTGGCGATGTTGGAAGCCTGGTTCGCCGGATTGGTGCCCGCGGCAATGGCGCCGATGTTGACGGCGTTGATCGTGATCGCACCCGACGCGAACGCTTGCGGCGTGGTGACCGCGGCGCCCGTCACCTGGGCGACGCTCGACGTGCCGAGCGAGGCCGACTGGGCGTTGACGAAGTTGCCGACGGTGATCGTCTCGCCGACGTTGGCGCCGACCTGGAAGGCCTGGTTGGTGAACGAGCCGTCGAGCAGCTTGACGCCGTTGAACGTCGTGGTCTGCGCGACGCGGTCGATTTCGGCCTTGAGCTGCTGCGCTTCGGTGTCGAGCGCGGCGCGGTCGGACGCGCTGTTGGTGGCGTTGCGCGATTGCACCGCGAGCTGGCGGATGCGCTGCAGGTTGTTGGTGATCTCGCCGAGGGCGCCTTCCGCCGTCTGCGACAACGAGATGCCGTCATTGGCGTTGCGCGCGGCCTGGTCCATGCCGTTGATCTGCGCGGTGAAGCGGTTGGCGATCGCGAGACCGGCGGCATCGTCCTTGGCGCTGTTGATGCGCAGGCCCGACGACAGGCGCTGCAGCGACGTGTTGAGGCTGTCCTGCGACATGTTCAGATTGCGCTGCGCATTGAGCGAGGCAATGTTGGTGTTGATGACCTGTGCCATGAATCTCTCCTGTTTGGTTGATTCCGGCGATTGCGCCGGCCGACTACGGTTGCTCCGTTCCGATTGAGCGTAGAAGACCGCCGTCACCAGCAATATCGGAGGGCTTGCGCCAGAACTTGAGGCCGCCGTTGCCGCAACCCCCGCGCGCAGGTACCCATTTCGCCGCGGGACATGGGCGAATCCTAGGCGGCGCGCGGGTTTCGCGATCGTCCAAGATGCGGGGAGAAGGCCCCGATATTCGCGGCTTCAACGGCTCGCCACGGGATTTGCGCGCACGGCTGTACGCGACAATCCGCGGGGTCACGGTCGGCGCCTTGCGCGTGCGTCGCCGGGCGATTATGACAATGGCATATTGCGTAAGGGATCGCTGGCGCGCCGCTTGCGCCATTGGCTGACACGCCGCCGCGACCTCGGGCCACTGTGGCGGGATTCGCGCGCGGCCGATAGTTCGATCGCGGCCGCTTCCGGCCGACGATGGAGACACCCGTGATCGACGATGCGCTGCTGGCCGAGATTCGCGAAGCCAACCTGACCTACCTGATCCTCGCGCAGCGCATGCTGCGCACCGATCGCGCCCAGGGCATGTTCCGCCTCGGCATCGGCGAGGAGGTGGCGACGATCGTCGAGACGCTCACCACCGCGCAGATGATCAAGATCGCGAGCTCGAGCCTCCTCATGTGCAAATTGCGCTTCGACGACCGCATGGTATGGGACCTGATCGCCGGCCACGACGAGCTCGCGATGAAGAAGGCGCATGCCGCGATCCTGCTGGCGCGCACCCTGCCGGAGGCTGCCTGACATGCGCGGCAAGAGCGTGGTGGCCGATGCGCGCGAGGTGGCTCGCGCCACCGAATTGATCGAACTGGGCATGCGCCTGCAGATGCTGGAGTCGGAAACGCCGCTGTCGCGCGAGCGCCTGACCAAGCTCTACAAGGAGCTCAAGGGCAAGTCGCCGCCCAAGGGCATGCTGCCGTTCTCCACCGACTGGTTCGTGACGTGGATGCCGAATGTCCACGCGTCGCTGTTCGCCGGCATCCATCACCACCTGATCAAGGTCAGCGCGCTCGACGACATCGACGCGCTGATCAAGGCCTATCGGCTCTACCTCGAGCAGTGCCGCGCGCTCGACCTCGACGTCGAGCTGTCGATCACCCGCGCGTGGCGCCTGTTGCGCTTCCTCGACGCCAAGATGCTGCGCATCGCGCCATGCACCTCGTGTCGCGGCGAATTCGTGGTGCGCGACTACGACCTGACGCGCCATTACGTCTGCGGCCTGTGCTGCCCGCCGTCGCGCGCGGGGCGCAAGCGCGCCGCCGACGCCGACCTCGCCGCCGCGGCCTGATTCCGGCGCCCGCCGCCCCGGCGTCAAGTTTTCGCGCGCGGCGCCGATATTGAGGAAGCGCACGTCCCGCGCGTCTCGCTTCCGGATTCCTGCCGCATGCTGCTCGTCGTCGGATACCTGATCGTCTTTGCGTCGGTCTTCGGCGGCTTCGCGCTTGCCGGCGGCCACCTCGCGGCGATGCTGCAGCCGGTGGAGTTCCTGATCATCGGCGGGGCGGCATTCGGCGCGTTCATCGTCGGCAACCCGATGAAGGTGGTGAAGGCGACGCTCGGCGCGCTGCCATCGCTGATGAAGGAGTCGCGCTACCCGAAGCGGGTCTACATGGACCTGATGGCGCTGCTCTACGAGCTCCTCGGCAAGATCCGCAAGGAAGGCATGATGTCGATCGAGCGCGACATCGAGGATCCGGCGTCGAGTGCGCTGTTCGCGCAATACCCGACGATCGCCGGCGACCATCACCTGATGGAATTCATCACCGATTACCTGCGCCTGATGGTGAGCGGCAACATGAACGCGCTCGAGATCGAGAGCCTGATGGACCAGGAGATCGACACCCATCACCTGGAAGCCGAGTTGCCGGCGCAGCGCGTGCAGAAGGTCGCCGACGGCCTGCCGGCCTTCGGCATCGTCGCCGCGGTGATGGGCGTCGTGCACACGATGGAATCGGTCGGGTTGCCGCCGGCCGAGCTCGGCATCCTCATAGCGCACGCGCTGGTCGGCACGTTCCTCGGCATCCTGCTCGCGTACGGCGTGGTCGGGCCGCTGGCGAGCCTGCTCGAGCAGAAGGCGGCCGAGTCGCGCAAGATCCTCGAGTGCGTCAAGGTGACGCTGCTCGCCACGCTGTCCGGCTACGCGCCGGCGATCGCGATCGAGTTCGGCCGCAAGGTGCTGTTCGCGTCGGATCGCCCGGGTTTCACCGAGCTCGAGTCGCACGTCAAGCAGAAGAAGTAGGCGCGCGCGATGGCCGACAGCGAACGCCCGATCGTCATCCGCCGCATCAAGAAGAAAGGGCACGGCGGGCACGCCGCGGCGTGGAAGATCGCCTATGCCGACTTCGTCACGGCGATGATGGCGTTCTTCCTGCTGATGTGGCTGCTGGGCTCGACCACCAAGGGCGATCTCGAGGGCATCGCCGAGTATTTCCGCACGCCGCTCAAGGTGGCGCTCGAAGGCGGCAGCGGCAGCGGCGACAGCTCGTCGGTGATCAAGGGCGGCGGCACCGACCTGACGCGCACCAACGGCCAGCAGGCGAAGAGCGAGACGCCGGTCGTCAAGAAGACCATCAACCTGCAGGCGGCGCAGGCCGAGCTCGACCGCAAGGACCTCGCGCGGCTGACGCAGCTCAAGGCGCGCATCGAGGCGGCGATCGAGGCCAACCCGACGCTCAAGGCCTTCCGCAAGCAGCTGCGCGTCGACCTCACCCCCGACGGCCTGCGCATCCAGCTCATCGACGACCAGAACCGGCCGATGTTCGACAGCGGCAGCGCGCAGCTGCGCGACTACACGCGCGACATCCTGCGCGAGATCGCCAAGGTGCTGAACGACGTGCCGAACCGCATCTCGCTGTCGGGGCATACCGACGCCGCGCCGTACGCGTCGGGCGAGCGCTCGTACAGCAACTGGGAGCTGTCCGCCGACCGCGCCAATGCGTCGCGGCGCGAGCTCATCGCCGGGGGCATCGAGGAAAACAAGATCATTCGGGTCGTGGGGCTCGGGGCTGCCGTGATGCTCGACACCGTGGACCCGCTGAATCCCGCCAATCGGCGCATCAGCATCGTCATCCTCAACCAGCGCGCCGAGCGCCGGATCCTGGGCAGTGACGACGCCGAGATCAGCGCCGCCGCAGTCGCTGCCGGCGGATCGGGCACCGATCTCGCGCCCAATGCGGCGCCGGCGGAAGGTACGGTCGGCGCACCCGCGGCGGCGTCGACGCAAGCGGCAGCGGCGCCCGGCGGGGACCTCGTCACACCCGCCGGCGCTGCGCCGCCGTCACCAGAATCGCCAGCCGCGACGGCGGCGCCGGCCGCGCACTGACGCCGCGCCGGCGGGCGCTCACCGTCCCGGCCACGCATCGCCGCATTCGCCGAGACGGCGAATTGCGCGCAAAACCGCCCGCTGTTCGCGCTAATGCCAGGGCGGGTCGCCGCCGACAATGGGCCATCGCCTGAATCCCGTTGGCAATGGCCGAAGAACACGACCAGGAGCGCAATTACCCGGCAACCGCGCGTCGCCTCGAGCAGGCGCGCGAGCGCGGCCAGGTCGCGCGCTCGCGCGAGCTGACGGCCGCCGCCGTGGCGTTCGCTGCGGCGCTGGCGCTGACGTTCGCGGGCAGCGGCCTGTGGGCGCGCGCCGCCGACGTGTTCGCCCACGGCCTCGCGCTCGAGCGCAACGACGCGTTCGATCCCTCGCGCATGGCGGGTGCGTTCTACGCGCAGGGTACCGCGATGCTGCTGGCGATGGCGCCGCTCCTCGTGCTGGTCCTCGCCGCCACGCTGGCGGCGCCGATGCTCATGTCGGGCTGGGTGTTCTCGCCCAAGGCCGTCGCGCCGGACTTCGCGCGCCTCGACCCGCGTCGCGGACTCGGCAACCTGTTCTCGCGCAAGGCGGTCGGCGAGCTCGTCAAGGCGCTCGTCAAGTGCGCGCTGCTGGGCACCATCGGCTGCGGCGTGCTGTGGCACTTCCGCGCCGACATCGTCGGCCTGGCGACACGCGACGTCACGGCCGGCACCGCGGCACTGGCGGACATCGCCCGCACCGGACTGTTCGTGCTCACCGGCGCGCTGGCGCTGATCGCCGCGCTCGACGTGCCGTACGCGCTGTGGCGCCACTACGCCGGGCTGCGCATGTCGCGCGAGGAGTTGCGCGAGGAATTGCGCGAGATGGAAGGCGATCCGCAGCAGAAGGCCCGCGTGCGCAGCATCCAGCGCGCGACGGCGCGTCGGCGCATGATGGCGGCGGTGCCGACGGCGTCGGTCGTCGTCACCAACCCGACGCACTACGCGGTCGCGCTGGAATACCGCGAAGCGGGCATGCGCGCACCGCGTGTCGTCGCCAAGGGCGCCGGCGTCATCGCACAGAAGATCCGCGAGATCGCCGACCTCCACGACGTGCCGCGCCTCGAGGCGCCGCCGCTCGCGCGCGCGCTCTATCGGCATGCCGAAGTCGGTGACGAGATCCCGCCGGCGCTGTACACCGTGGTGGCGCAGGTGCTGGCGTGGGTCTATCGCATCCAGCAATGGCGGCGGCAGGGCGGGGCGATGCCGGCGGCGCCGGCCGACCTCGACGTGCCGCCCGGCCTCGATCCCGCCGTGCGGGGGGCGTCATGAGCACCGCCGGGCCGCGCCAAGGTGCTCGCCCCCCTGAGGGGGGAGGCGAGCGAAGCTCGGTGCGGGGGGAGACATCATGACGGCACTCGCCGCGCGCATGGGCGTCACCCCGGACTCGCTGACGCGGGTGGCGGGACCGCTGGTCATCGTCATGATCCTGGCGATGATGGTGCTGCCGCTGCCGCCGTTCGTGCTCGACCTGCTGTTTACCTTCAACATCGCGCTCGGCATCATCGTGCTGCTGACGGCGATGTACGCGGTGAAGCCGCTCGATTTCGCCGCGTTTCCCACCGTCCTGCTGCTGACGACGCTGTTCCGCCTGTCGCTCAACGTGGCGTCGACGCGCGTGGTGCTGCTGCGCGGGCATACGGGGCCCGATGCCGCCGGCAAGGTGATCGAGGCCTTCGCGCAGTTCCTCGTCGGCGGCAATTTCGCCGTCGGCATCGTCGTCTTCGCGATCCTCGTCGTCATCAACTTCGTCGTCATCACCAAAGGCGCCGGCCGCATCGCCGAGGTGAG
>DASYSP010000052.1:0-36037 GCA_036003195.1 Casimicrobiaceae bacterium | reverse complement strand
CTCGCCGAGGCTCATCACCGGGAACTCGAGCGGAAAGCCGCCGGCCTCGAGCACGCCGGCCTTGATGTGCTCGGCGAGCTCGCGGAAATGCGCGTTGCACGGCGTCACTTCCGACCACGTGTTGCAGATGCCGATCACCGGTCGGCCGTCGAAGAGGTCGTGCGGCAAGCCCTGGTTCTTCATCCACGAGCGATGCACCAGGGCGTCGCGGTCGTGACGGCCGAACCATTCGGTCGAGCGCAGCTTGCGGGCGGAGTGTTTTTTCGGGCGTGAGGGCATGGTGTCGAGCGGATGAATGTCAGGGGCGCCGCGATGCAGTCGCGCGCGCGGCGCGGCACGCGTCGGGCAGCCGCCTTGGCCCGGCGGCGCCTACGCGCACGACACGGCGTGCACGCAGTGCCGCCGGCTCATTCCACGCGCCGGCCGCTTGCGGCATCGAACACGTGCACGGTCGCCGGATCGAGCGTAAGGCCGATGCGGTCACCCGGGCGCACCGACGTGCGCCCGTGCGTGACGAGCACGATGGGCGCATCGCCCGCTTTCACCAGCAATTCGGTTTCGGCGCCCGTGGGCTCGACGACCGTGACTTCGGCGGGTACGGCCGCTGCATTGCCGCCCTCCGCCAGCGCGAGATGCTCGGGGCGGATGCCATAGGCGACCGCCTGGCCGTCCGCGGCCGGCGTCGCGCCGAGCGGCCAGTGCACGCCGTCGGCCGTTGCCACGTGCGCGCTGCCGCCGGTCCGTCGCACCGTGCCGCGCACGATGTTCATCGCCGGCGAGCCGATGAACTGCGCGACGAACAGGTTGTCCGGATGGTCGTACAGCTCGAGCGGCGTGCCGATCTGCTCGATCACGCCGTCGTGCATGACGACGATGCGGTCGGCCATCGTCATCGCCTCGATCTGGTCATGCGTGACGTACACCGTGGTGGTCTTGAGCCGCTGGTGCAGCGCCTTGATCTCGGCGCGCATCGCCACGCGCAGCTTGGCGTCGAGGTTCGACAGCGGCTCGTCGAACAGGAACACCTTGGGATCGCGCACGATCGCGCGGCCCATCGCCACCCGCTGGCGCTGTCCGCCGGAGAGCTCGCGCGGGTAGCGGTCCAGATAGGGCTCGAGGTTGAGAATCTGCGCCGCGCGCGCGACGCGCTCGGTGGTCAGCTTGGCGTCGGCCTTGCGCAGCTTGAGGCTGAAGCCCATGTTGTCGCGCACGCTCATGTGCGGATAGAGCGCGTAGCTCTGGAACACCATGGCGATGTCGCGGTCCTTGGAGTCGACGTCGTTGACCTTCTTGCCGTCGATCGCGACCACGCCGCCGCTGATTTCCTCGAGGCCCGCGAGCATCCGCAGCAGCGTCGACTTGCCGCATCCCGACGGCCCCACCAGCACCAGGAACTCGCCATCGGCGATGTCGAACGAGATGCCGTGGATGACCTTGACGGCGCCGAAGTTCTTCTCGACGGCGTTGAACGATACGGATGCCATGGTCGGTTCTCGAGGTCGGGTGGAAGCCGGGACGTGGCGCACGGCCGTGACCGGCACCCTGCGACTCGCGAGACCGATGCTATCAAATCGGGACCGCCCCGTGTGCCCGTTCTGCGCCCGCGGGCGGCATTGTGCGGGACCCGCGAAACGACTAGATTGCGGGCGACCCGGAGACGCGACATGACCACGGCACTGCCCGCGCGCCCGCTCGGCCGCACCGGCATCGACGTTTCGGCGCTCGGCTTCGGCTGCGCGCCGCTCGGCGAGCTCTATGCGCGCATCGACGAGACCGTCGCGCAGGCGGCGCTGCGCGCGGCATTCGATGCCGGCATCACGCTGTTCGACGTCGCGCCGCTGTACGGCCACGGCCTCGCCGAGCATCGACTGGGCGCCGCGCTGCGCGCCTTCGGCCGCGACGGCGTCGTGGTGTCGACCAAGGTCGGCCGCGTGATGGATCCGCGCGCGCCGCGCGACGGCGGCTCGGGCTATGCCGGTGGCCTGCCGCATCGCGCGGCGTTCGACTATTCGTACGACGGCACGCTGCGCGCGATCGACCAGTCGCTGCTGCGGCTCGCCACCGACCGCATCGACATCGCGCTGATCCATGACGTCGACGTGCACACGCATGGCCGGGAGGGCGTCGATGCGCGCTTTGCCGAGGCGATGGAGGGCGCCTATCGCGCGCTCGTCGAGCTGAGACGCGCCGGCGCCGTGCGCGCGATCGGCGTGGGCGTCAACGAAGCCGAGATCGCCGCACGTTTCGCGCGCGCCGGCGAGTTCGACTGCGTGCTGCTCGCGGGCCGCTATACGCTGCTCGAGCAAGGCGCGCTCGACGATTTCCTGCCGCTCGCCGCGCAACGCGGGATGGGCGTGATGCTGGGCGGCGTCTTCAACTCGGGCATCCTCGCCAGTGGCGCGGTGGCAGGGGCGAAATACGACTACCGCGACGCGCCGCCGGAGGTGATCGCGCGCGTGCGACGCATCGCCGGGGTGTGCGCGGCACACGGCGTCGCGCTGCCCGTCGCCGCCGTGCGCTTTGCGCTCGCGCATCCGGCGGTGTCGACGCTGGTGCTTGGCGCGGTGACGCCGGACGAGGTCTTGCGCAACGTGCGCGCGCTGGCGCAGCCGGTGCCGGCGGCGCTGTGGCCGGATCTGGTCGCCGCCGGGCTCGTGCGCGGCGACGCGCCGCTGCCGGCATGACCGTTGCCGGCCGGCACACGCGACCCGAGGCGGGCGCCGACGCGCAGGCGCGACCGCCCGTCATCGATGCGCACCAGCATTTCTGGCGCGTCGCGCGCGGCGACTACGGCTGGCTGACCCCGGGGCTGGCGCCGCTCCACCGCGACTTCATGCCGGCCGATCTCGCGCCGATCCTCGCGCGTCACGGCGTCACGCGCACGATCCTCGTGCAGGCGGCGCCCACCGTCGCCGAAACCGACTTCCTGCTCGCAATCGCCGATGCCACGCCCTGGGTCGCCGGGGTGGTGGGATGGGTCGACTTCACCGCGCGCGACGCCGTGGCGACGATCGCCCGCCTCGCCGCACATCCGCGCTTCGTCGGCGTGCGGCCGATGGTGCAGGACATCGCCGACGACGACTGGCTGCTCGATCCGGCATTCGCGCCGGTGTTTCGCGCGCTGGCCGGGCACCGGCTGGTGTTCGACGCGCTGGTGCTGCCGCGCCACCTGCCGCGCCTCGCGCGTATCGTCGAGCGTCATCCGCAACTTGCCGTCGTCATCGATCACGCCGCCAAGCCGCCGATCCGCGACGGCGCGCGCGGCCTCGATCCCTGGCGACGTGATCTCGGCGCGCTCGCCGGCGCGCCGAACGTGATGTGCAAGCTGTCCGGCCTCGTCACCGAAGCGGCATCGGACTGGACGCCGGAGGTGTTGTCACCCTATATCGAGCATGTGCTCGACGTGTTCACACCGCGAGCGATCGTCTGGGGCAGCGACTGGCCGGTCGTCGAGCTCGGCGGCGGCTACGATCGCTGGCGCGCGGCGACGTTCGCGCTGCTCGCCGGCGTCGCCGCGGACGATCGCGCCGCGATTCTCGGCGGCAATGCGTCGCGAATCTATCTCGCGCGCGACGCGGCGGCCGCAACTCATTGAAAGGAGCGCGACATGCTGAAGGGCATCGACCCGTTGCTGACCCCGGAACTCCTCTGGGTACTCGCATCGATGGGCCACGGCGACGATCTCGCGCTGGTCGACGCCAATCATCCGGCCGAGCGTGTCGCGCGCTCGACGGCCACCGGGCGCCTCATACGCATGCCGGGTATCGCGCTGCCGCGCATCGCGCAGGCGATCCTGTCGGTGATGCCGCTCGACCCGGGTGACGATGCCGCGCGGCGGATGGCGGCGACCGGGCACCCCGACGAATGGACCGACGTGCAGCGCGAAGTCCAGGCCGAAGTCGACCGTGCGCGCGGCCGATCGGTGGCGATGCCCGGCGTCGAGCGATTCGCGTTCTACGACAGGGCGAAGAGCGGATTCGCCGTCGTGCAGGCCGGCGATCACAGGCCCTACGGCTGCTTCCTGCTCCGTTGCGGCGTGATCAGGCCTTGACCGCGCCGGCCGTGAGTCCGCTCACCATGTAGCGCTTGAACGCGTAGTACATCGCCGCGGGCGGCAGCGAATAGAGAAGACCCGCCGTCATCAGGAGCTCCCACGGCGAATCGTCCGCCGACAGGAAGTGCCCGAGCGCCACCGGCAGCGTGATGTCCTTGTCGTTCGACAGCAGCAGAAACGCGTACAGGTACTCGTTCCACGCGAGCAGCACCGCGTACGCGCCGACGGCGACCAGCGACGGCGCGATCAGCGGCAGGTAGACGAGCCGGAACAGCTGCAGCGGCGACGCGCCGTCGATGCGCGCGGCCTCGTCGAGCTCGAACGGCAGCTTGTCCGACGCCTGCTTGAGCACCCAGATGGCGTACGGCGCGGCGATCGTGACCATCGCCAGGATCAGCGCCGATTGATGATTCAGCAGCCCGTACAGCCCCATCGCCTTGTACATCGGCACGGCGAGGAACGCGGCCGGGATGAAATAGGTGAACAGCGCGCAATTGAGGACGGTGCGCCCGCCGCGCGCCTTCAGCCGGCTGATGGAGAACGCGGCCAGCGTCGCCACGAACAGCGTCAGCGTGCCCACCGCGACGGCGATGATCACGGAATTGAGGAACTGGCCCCAGAAATGGTTGAGGAAGTAATTTTCCTGGTGGAATACCGTGGAGAAGTTCTTGAGCGTCGGATGCTCCGGCCACAAGTGCCCGGAAAACGCCTCGCTCTTGGTGGACAGGGCAAACAGCACCATGTGGTAGATCGGCAGCAGCGTCCAGATCAGCACCGGGATGCCGATCAGGATCAGGCGTGCTTCGGTGAGCGCCTTGCTGCGGTTCATTTGGACAGGCGCTTCATCATGAAATAGACGAGCGGCAGCACCAGCGGCAGCGCGCAGACGATCGTCGCCATGGCGAGGTCGACCTGGTCGAGCCGCAGATAGCGGATGCCGAGCGTGGCGAGGATGTGCGTCAGGTCGGCGGGACCGCCACCGGTGAGGAGATAGACACTGTTGAAGTCGCCGAGCGTCCAGATCATCGACAGGATCGTCGACGTCAGATAGAGCGTCGCCACCGACGGCCACGTCACGAACTTGAATTTCTGCCACGACGTCGCGCCGTCGACGCTCGACGCTTCGTAGAGCTCGTGCGGTATCGCCAGCCGCGCGGCGATCAGGATCATCGTCCAGAACGGCAGGCTCTTCCACACGTGCACGGTCATCGCCATCGACAGCGCGAGCCAGCGGTCGTTGAGCCAGTTCGGGCCGTCCTCGGCGGTGAGCTTGAAGATCACCTGGTTGATCACGCCCCATTCCGGATTGAGCATGAAGCGGATCGACAGGATCGTCGGGATCGACGGCACCGCCCACGGCAGGATGAACAGCACGGACAGCCACTTGATCCACGGCCGCGCGGTGACGAAGAACCCCGACAGGAACAGCGCCGCGAGCATCTTGATATTGATGGCGATGCCGAGGAACAGCAGCGTGTTGATCACCGACCCGAAGAACACCGGATCGTCGGCGAGCTGGACGTAGCTTTGCGGATGTCGCGCGAGCCACAGGCCGTAGCTCACGGGATACACGACGAACACGAGGAAAATCACGACGTACGGCCCCAGCATCAGCCAGCCCCACAGCTGCCAGGGCGACATGCGCCCGCCCGCAGGGCCGGCGGAAACCGGTCCTTCGCGAGGCAGCGCGAGCGTCGACATGGCTTGGGGTGACGCTGGTTGCCGCCGCGCAAGGCGCGCAGCGGCAACCAGGCGCGCGGCGCTACTTCGTGACTTCCTTGATGCGCGCGATCATCTCGTCGGCCGCCTTCTCCGGCGTCCAATGCTCGCTGGCGACGCGGTTGACCGCCTTCGCCCAGACGTTCTCGTTATTGAGGATCGTGAACTTGTAGTTCTTGGTGAATTCGAACGTGTTGGTGCCGGCCGAGAACTGGCGCTGCACCGAGCTGCGATGCGGGTCGGCGAGCCAGAACGACAGCCGCGCCGCGCCCGACTTGGTGACCGGGTACCAGCGCCCAAGCGCACCTTCGACGTACGGAATCAGGTTCTCGTCCTGCAGCAGGAACGTGACGAACTCCTTGGCGCGCTTCTTGTTCTTGGAGTCGGTGAACACGACGCCCGTCTTCACCGCGGCGCGGTACTTGAACACCGTGCCGTCGGGCTTCAGCGGGAAGCCGGAGGTGACGATGTTGTCGTAGTAGTTCTTCTTCGCCTGGTCGCGGTCGGCCTGCGACAGCGTCGCGTTGTTCATGTCGTCGAACCACTTGGCGGCGATCGAGATCGTCGCGTTGTGCGTCATGAACGTGGTCTTGTTGTGGAACGCGACGTTGTTGTCCGGGTCCTTCCACGACGTCGACGACGGCGGCGAGCAGCCCTTGGTATAGGGCTCCGCGTAGTCGCGCACCGCGTTGACGAGCCCCGCGCGGACCTTGGGATCGCTGACGGTGACCTTGCCGTCGTCGTCGACCAGCTTGACGTTGTAGCCATCCATGAACGTCAGGAACGAGTAGTACGAGTCGCTGGAGTCGACGCCCATCGGCACGCCGATGCCGTACACGCGCTTGCCGGTCTTCTTGCGATACGCGGGCTGGGCCTTGTCGCACCAGAAGTTCCAGTACTCCTTCCACGTCTTCGGGATGTCGGACTCGGACAGGCCGACTTCGGCGAGCATGTCCTTCCAGTATTCGATGTGCATCGTCTGCTGCTTGATCGGGAACGCGTAGTACGCGCGCTTGCCGGTCTTGGCATTGAGCAGGTACGTGGTCTCCAGCGTGTTGGGCAGGAACTTGTCCTTGATCGGCGTCAGCACGTCGGAGAGATCTTCGAGCTTGCCGTCGTACGCCCACTTGCCGGTGACCTGGAAGTCGTAGACGTCGATGTAGGCGACGTCGGGCGGCGTGCCGGCGTCGAGCGCGGCGACCGTCTTCGGAATGCCGTCCTGCACCGCGTACTGCGACAGCGCGACCTTGACGCCCGTCTTGTCCTCGTACTTCTTGATCGCGGCGTAGAGCGCGTCGTCTTCCGACTTGTAGAACCCCTTCACCCACCACACGGTGAGCGTTTCCTGCGCGAGCGCCGTGCCCGACGCGACGAGCGCGATCGATGCCAGTGCCGCGAAGCCAAGCCTGTGCCAGACCTTCATGCTTTTCTCCTCCTGATTTGCTTCGTCGAATGCCGCTTGATGTTGTTGGATCGGCGGTTGAGTGCAGCGTACGGGCGGCCCTGCGCGAAGTCAATCGACGGCGCGCATCACATCACCGCTCCGAGATACCACGGTACGAATTCGTTCTGGCCATAGCCGTGCTGCTCGCTCTTGGTGCGCGTTCCGGAGCACGTGGCGAGGATCAGCGTGAACAGGCGCTGCGCGACCTCGTCGACGCTCGCCGTGCCGTCCGCGATCTCGCCGCAGTTGAGATCGATGTCCTCTTCCTGGCGCGCCCACAGCGCGGTGTTCGTGGCGAGCTTGAGCGAGGGTGCCGGCGCGCAACCATAGGCGGAGCCGCGCCCGGTGGTGAAGCAGATCAGGTTCGCGCCGCCGGCGACCTGGCCGGTGGCCGATACCGGGTCGTAGCCCGGCGTATCCATGTAGACGAAGCCCTTCGCCGTCACCGGCTCGGCGTATTCGTAGACCGCGTTGAGGTTGGTGGTGCCGCCCTTGGCCACCGCGCCGAGCGACTTCTCGAGGATCGTCGTCAGGCCGCCGGCCTTGTTTCCCGGCGACGGATTGTTGTTCATCTCGCCGCGCTCGCGCGCCGTGTAGTCCTCCCACCACTTGATCCGCGACACCAGCTTCTCGCCGACTGCGCGCGATGCCGCGCGCCGCGTCAGCAAGTGCTCGGCGCCGTAGATCTCGGGCGTTTCCGACAGGATCGCGGTGCCGCCGTGGCGCACCAGCAGGTCGACCGCCGCACCCAGCGCGGGATTGGCGGTGATGCCGGAGTAGCCGTCGGAGCCGCCGCATTGCAGGCCGATCGTGATGTGCGACGCCGGCACCACCGCGCGCGTCACGCGATTGGCATGCGGCAGCATCTCCTCGATCATGCCGATGCCGCGCGCGATCGTCTTCGACGTGCCGCCGGTGTCCTGGATGCTGAACGTGCGCAGCAGCGGCCCCTCGGTGAGCGCCTGCGCGCCCATCAGCGCCGATATCTGGTTGGCCTCGCAGCCCAGTCCGACGATCAGCACGCCCGCGAAGTTGGCGTGCCTCGCATAGCCGCCGAGCGTGCGCCGCAGGATCTGCATGCCTTCGCCCTGCGTGTCCATGCCGCAGCCCGAGCCGTGCGTCAGCGCGACCACGCCGTCGACGTTGCCGAACGCGGCGAGGCGCTCGCGCGTGAAGTGGCCGGCGATGCCGCGCGCCACCGTCGCCGAGCAGTTGACCGTCGACAGGATGCCGATGTAATTGCGGGTGGCGACGCGTCCGTCGTCGCGCACGATGCCCTCGAACGTCGCCGGCGGCGACACGTATGCGACGGGTCGCACGTCGGCACCGAACGCGTAGTCGCGGTCGAACGTGCCCATCGCCAGGTTGTTGAGGTGCACGTGCTCGCCCGGCGCGATGTCGCGGCTGGCGAAGCCGATCACCTGGTTGTACCGCTTGACGGGGCTGCCCTTGGCGATGGCGCGCGTCGCCACCTTGTGCGCCGGCGGCACGAGGCCGATCACGGTGACGTCCTCGTCGAGGAGCCGGGTGCCGCCGACGAGCTGAGTGCGGGCGATGACGACGTCGTCGTCGGGATGCAGCCGGATGGTCAGCGCCGCCTTGGTCAGCATGCGATCGCTCCTTCCTGCGCCGGCGCGTCGATGACCACCTGCACCTTGGTGCTGCGCGTCTTGTCGGCGGCGGCGTGGAACGCGGCGACGGCGTCGGACAGCGCGTACTGCCCCGACAGCAGCGGCCGCACGTCGACGCGCCGCGTGGCGATGTAGTCGACTGCCCAGTCGAACTCGATGCCCCAGCGGAACGCGCCGCACAGGTCGAGCTCCTTCACCATGATGTCGTTGACGACGAGCGGCAGCGCCTCGTGCGGCAGCGTGCCCACCTGCACGATGCGCGCGCCCTTGCGCGCCGCCGCGAGACAGCTCTTCAGCGCAGCGAAGCTGCCGGAGACTTCGAACGCGCTGTCAAATTGCGGGCGCGCGAGCTCCTCTGTGTCGCGATCGGCGCGCAGCGTGCGGTCGGCGCCGACCTCACGCGCCTTGGCGAGCGGGCGATCGAGGATGTCGCTGACGGCGATGTGCGCGGCGCCGCACAGCCGCGCGGCGATCACCGTCAGGCAGCCGATCGTGCCGGCGCCGGTGACGAGCACCGACTTGCCCTTGAGATCGCCGGCGCGATTGACCGCGTGCAGCGCGACCGCCAGCGGCTCGGCGAACGCGAGCTCGCCGAGCGTGACGTCGGTGGCCACCGGATAGCACTGGCGCTCGCCGATGACGAACGATTCCTGGAACATGCCCTGCACGTGCGGGTAGAGGCTCGCGCTGCCGAGGAAGCGCATGTTGGCGCAAAGCTGCTCGCGCCCCTCGCGGCACGCCCGGCACTGGCCGCAGGCGTGCGACGGCGACACCGCGATGCGGTCGCCCGGCTTGACGCGGGTCACGCCTTCGCCCACCGCGGCGACCACGCCGGACGCCTCGTGTCCGGGGATCAGCGGCTCGCGAATGACGAAATTGCCGTTGCGGCCCTCGAAGTAGTAGTGCAAGTCGGAGCCGCAGATGCCGCCCGCACCGAGCCGCACGCGCACGTCGCCGGGTGCGAGGTCGGCGCTGGCGACCGATTCGAGCCGCAGGTCTTGCTTGGCATGGATGCGGCAGGCAAGCATGGTCACTCCTTTCGACGTCGGCGCCGATGGAGGCGCCTTCGCGTTGCGTTCAGTTGCGCGCGTCCCAGCCCTTGCTGAATCGCTTGTACGCCTGGTCCAGGTGGCGCCCCATCGCCGCCCGCGCGCGCGGCACGTCGTGCTCGGCGATCGCCTTCGCCACCGCGCGGTGCTCGGCGATCGCCGCGTGCCACAGCTTCGGCGAGTCGTAATGATGCTCGAGCTGCTTGTAGAGCGGTCCGGTGCGCTCTTCCCACAGCATCTTCACCACGTGCACCAGCGCGCCATTGCCGGTGGCCTCGGCGATGCGCAAGTGGAACAGCCGATCGCCGAGCAACGGCATGTCGCCGCCGGCGAGCTCGCGCTCCATGTCGTCGAGCGCGGCGTCGATGGCCGCCACCTGCTCCTTCTTCGCCGTCTTCGCCGCCAGCGCCGCGCATTCGCTCTCGATCAGGTGGCGTGCGCGCAGCAGCTCGAACGGCCCTGCGGCGGCGTCCGGACCCGGCGCGGACGCGGCATGCGCGGCGGCATGCCCATTGCCGCCCGCGCGCACGTAGATGCCGGAGCCGATGCGCACGTCGACCAGTCCCTCGACCTCCAGCGCGATCAGCGCTTCGCGCACCGATGGCCGCGACACGCCGAGCTGCTTCGCGAGATCGCGCTCCGGCGGCAGGCGCGCACCCGGCACGAACTCGCCGCGGCTGATCAGCGCGCGGATCTGGTCGGCGATTTGCCGGTAGAGCCGGCGGGGCTCGATGCTCGAGAACGGCATGGACGTCGCGCTCCGGCCCCTACCGCGCGGGAGTGGCCTCGTGGTGCATTCGACAGGCTAATCGCCTGCGATCAACTGGTCAAGTGGTAATACCAATGGCGACATCGGCCGCGTAAACTGTCGGTCACGACGATTGTTTCGGCGAAGGGTGCGCGCGATGGCGGGACGGCTGGACGGCAAGACGGTGCTCGTCACCGCCGCAGGACAGGGGATCGGCCACGCGGCCGCGCAGGCGATGGCGCGCGAGGGTGCGACCGTGCACGCCACCGACGTCAACGAAAAGCTCTTGGCGGCGTACGACGGCGTCGGCAACGTCACCACGCACCGCCTCGACGTGCTCGACGACGGTGCGGTGGGAAAGCTGGTCGGCGACCTGCCGCCGCTCGACGCGATGTTCAACTGCGCGGGCTTCGTGCACCACGGCACCATCCTCGAATGCGCGCCGGCCGACTGGGACTTCAGCTTCAATCTCAACGTGCGCGCGATGTACGTGGCCATCCGCGCCGCGCTGCCGAAGATGCTGGACAAGTACGACAAGCGCCGCGTCGCCTCCAGCATCATCAACATGGCGTCCGTCGCCGGATCGATCAAGGGCCTGCCGAACCGCTTCGTCTACGGCGCGAGCAAGGCGGCGGTGGTGGGCCTCACCAAGGCCGTGGCCGCCGACTACGTGCAGAAGGGCGTGCGCTGCAACGCGATCGCGCCGGGGACCGTCGACACCCCGTCGCTCGCCGAGCGCATCAACGCTTTCGAGGACCCTGCCGCCGCGCGCAAGATGTTCATCGCGCGCCAGCCGATGGGGCGCCTCGCCAAGGCCGAGGAGATCGCGCCGATCGTGGTGTATCTCGCTTCCGACGAATCGCTGTTCGCCACCGGGCAGGTATTCTCCGTCGACGGCGGCATGACGATCTGAAGGCGGCCGTGCCGGCTGCCACCCACGCTGCACGCACCGCGCCGCGCCGGCGGAACGTGATTTCCGGTTCAGTTGCGCATGGATTCCCGCACGCGCGGGAATGACTTGCGCGAATTTCGCACGCATCCGAGGAGGATTGCCATGAAGCTCGTACGCTACGGACCCGCTGGCCGCGAAAAGCCCGGGATGATCGACGCCGAGGGCCGGCTGCGCGACCTGTCGCGCAAGGTCAAGGACATCGACGGCGCGGCGCTCGCCCCGGCATCGCTCGCCGCGCTCGCCAAACTCGACCCTGCCAGGCTGCCGCTGGTGAAGGGGCGGCCCCGCCTCGGGCCGTGCGTGGCGACGCCGCCCAAGTTCGTCGCGATCGGCCTCAACTTCATCGACCACGCGAAGGAAACCAATTCGCCGATCCCCGAGCATCCGATCGTGTTCTTCAAGGCCGAGACGTCGATCGTCGGCCCCAACGACAACATCGTGCTGCCGCAGGGCTCGACGCAGACCGACTGGGAAGTCGAGCTCGCCATCGTCATCGGCCGCACCGCGCGGTCGGTGCCGCTGAAGGACGCGATGCGCTACGTGGCGGGCTATTGCGTCGTCAACGACGTATCCGAGCGCGAGTTCCAGCTGAAGCACGGGGCGTCGCAGTGGGGCAAGGGCAAGGGTTGCGACACGTTCGGCCCGGTCGGCCCGTGGATGGTGACCAAGGACGAGATCAAGGATCCGCAGCAGCTCGACATGTGGCTCGATGTCAACGGCGAGCGCCGCCAGCGCGGCAACACGCGGACGATGATCTTCGGCGTCGCGGCACTGGTGGCCGACGTGTCGCGCTACATGACGCTGTTGCCCGGCGACCTCATCACCACGGGTACGCCGCCGGGTGTAGGACTCGGGATGAAGCCGCCGCAGTACCTGAAGGCCGGCGACGTCGTCACGCTCGGCATCGAAGGTCTCGGCGAGCAGCGGCAAAAGGTGGTGGCGCCGCGCGCGCGCCGCGCGTAGGACATTCGCAGCGATCGTCCGCCGCCGGGCGGCGCGGGTGCACGTCGGCGCGCCGGCGATGCGCACGCCCGCGCACCGCGCGCGCGAATTGTTTATGCTTGCGCTACCGGAGTCTGCGGACGCAACGATGAACGACGCGACGCGCCACCTCTCACGCGACGATTGCCTGTGGCCGATGCCCGAGCCGCATGCGTCCGGTCGCCTGCCGGTCGACTCGCGGCACGCGCTCTACTGGGAGGAATGCGGCAACCCGTCGGGCGTGCCGATCGTGTTCGTGCACGGCGGCCCGGGCGGCGGCTTCCTGCCGCATCACCGGCGCTTCTTCGATCCCGGGTTCTGGCGCATCGTGCTCTTCGACCAGCGCGGCGCGGGACGCTCGACCCCGTACGCCGACCTCGTCGACAACACGACCTGGCACCTGGTGTCCGACATGGAGCGCCTGCGCGCGCATCTCGGCATCGACCGCTGGGTGCTGTTCGGCGGCTCATGGGGCTCGACGCTGTCGCTCGCCTACGCCGAGGCGCATCCCGCGCGCTGCCGCGGACTCGTGCTGCGCGGCATCTTCCTCGCCAGCGATGCCGAGATCGACTGGTTCATGCATGGCGCGCGCCATTTCTTTCCCGAGGCGTGGCGCGCGTTCGTCGAATTCCTGCCGGAGGGTGAGCGCGACGACCTGCTCGCGTCCTACCACCTGCGCCTGACTTCGCCCGATCCCGCGATTCATCTGCCGGCCGCCGGCGCATGGGATCGCTACGAGATCGCGTGCTCGTCGCTGCTGCCGCCGGCCGAGACGCCGCTGCCGCCCACCGAGAGCGCCTCGCTGGCGATCGCGCGCATCGAGGCGCACTACTTCGTGCACCGCGCGTTCCTGGTCGAGGACGAGTTGACCGGCAACCTGCACCGCATCCGTCATCTGCCGGCGACGATCGTGCAGGGCCGCTACGACGTCGTGTGCCCGCCGGTGTCGGCGGATGCGCTCGCGCGGGCGTGGCCCGAGGCGGAGTACGTGATCGTCGCCGACGCCGGACATTCGGTGCGCGAACCCGGCATCGCCCGCGAACTCGTCGGCGCGGTCGAGCGCCTGCGCACGCGGCTGTCGTGATCGCGCTCGACACGTCGCGCGCGCGCACGGCAACGCGCGTCGTCGCGCTCGTCGTCACGTTCCTCGCGGCCGCGTGCGCCGCCGCGCAGTCGGAGCCGACGGCACGCCCGACGTCGATCGGCCGGCCGCGGGTCGGCGTCGTGCTGTCCGGCGGTGGCGCGCGCGGCCTGACGCACATCGGCGTGCTCAAGGTGCTCGAGGAGATGCGCATCCCGGTCGACTACATCACCGCCACCAGCATGGGCTCGATCGTCGGCGGCCTCTACGCGTCCGGCTACGGCGCGAGCGCGCTCGAGGCAGAGGTGCAGAAGCTCGACTGGAAGTCGATGTTCTCCGACAGCCCGCCGCGCCAGGACCTGTCGCTGCGGCGCAAGGAATACGACGCCCGCTACTCGGTGCCGTTCCAGCTCGGCTACCGCGAGGGCGAGGTGCAGGTTTTCAAGGGCGCGATCGCCGGCGCGAATCTCGAGCTGTGGCTGCACCGGATGACGCAGCGCGACGACGCCCTCGGCTCGTTCGACGAGCTGCCGATTCCGTTTCGCGCGGTGGCCACCGACATGGTCTCCGGACGCCAGGTGGTGTTCCGCGCAGGGCCGCTCTACCAGGCGATGCGCGCCAGCATGTCGGTGCCCGGCGTGTTCGCGCCGGTCGAGATCAACGACCACATCTACGGCGACGGCGGCTTGGTCAACAACCTGCCGGTCGACGTCGTGCAGGCGATGGGGGCGGACATCGTCATCGCCGTCAACATCGGCACGCCGCTGATGTCGAAGAAGCAGCTGTCGTCGATCGTCGGCTTCGCGTCGCAGTCGCTCAACATCCTCACCGAGCAGAACGTGCGCGAGCAACTCGCACGGCTCGGTCCGAACGACGTGCTGATCGAGCCCGACCTCGGCAACATCAATTTCCTCGATTTCGAGCAATCCGCGAAGCTGATCGCGCTCGGCGAGGCCGCGGCGCGCGCAGCCGCCGCCAAGTTGCAGCCGCTCGCCCTGTCACCCGAGCAGTACGCTGCGTACCAGGCCGGTCGTCACCGCCCTGCCGACACGCCACCGGCCAACGTCGCCTACGTCAACGTCAACGGCACGTCGAGCGTCAATCCGCAGTCGATCAAGGACGCGATGCAGGACCTCGTCGGCAAGCCGTTCGACGATGCCCGCGTGACCAACGACCTGGCGTCGCTGTACGGCACCGGCGACTTCGACCGCATCGGCTACCGGCTCACCGACATCAAGGGGCAGCGCGGCATCGACCTCGACGTCAGCGAGAACGCGCTGGGCCCGAATTATCTGCGCCTCGGCACCACGTTCTCCTCGGACCTCCAGGGCGACACCGAATTCGAGCTGATCGCGGGACACAGCCGGCGCTGGATCAACGCGTGGGGCGCGGAATGGCGCAACGACATGCAGCTCGGCACGATTCGCAGTTTCGCCACCGAGTTCTACCAGCCGCTCGGCGTCGCCTCACCGTATTTCCTGTCGACGTATGGGGCCGTGCGGCGCAACCCGATCGACCTGTACGACGGCGACCAGCGGTTCGCCACTTACAGCATCCTCTACGAGCCGGTCGGCGTCGACTTCGGCTACGCGGCCTCGCGCTACGGGGAGATTCGTCTCGGCTACCGTTATGCGCACTACCGCGCCGATCTCGAGATCGGCCTGCCCAACGACCTCAGCGCGCTCAAGATCGACGAGCACGGCATCGCGTTGCTCGCGCGCTACGATCGTCTCGACGACCCGTTCTTCCCGCGCACCGGCTTTCGCGGCACGCTGGAAGCGTTCACCGGGCAGCAGTCGGAGCTCGGCAGCGAGCACAGCGTGACCCGTGCCCGCGGCGATTTCCTGCAGGCTTTTCCGGTCAGCGAAAGCGCGCAGCTGCAGATCGCCGGCCGCGCGGCCTGGGTGTCGACGTTCGACGTCGCGATCGCCGACGACTACCAGCTCGGCGGCTTCCTCAACCTGTCGGGGCTGCGCAACAACCAGCTCGTCGGCGACTACCTGGCGTTCGGCCGCGTGGTCTACACCCAGCGCATCGGATCGCTGTCGATTCTCGGCCGCGGCGTCTACGTCGGCGGCTCGCTCGAGGCGGGCAACACCTGGCAGACGCGAAGCGAAGTCAGCTTCGGCAGCCTGCGCAAGGCGGCGTCGCTGTTTCTCGGGCTCGACACCTTTCTCGGCCCGTTCTACGTCGCCTATGGCCGCACCACCGGCGGCGACTCCAGCTTCTACGTGTTCCTGGGCAGGCCTTGAGCGTTGAAAGCGCGTCCCCGGGCGCTGCCCGCTTCGGCGGCGGCGGACGAAGCCCGCAGCCGGGCAGGACATGACGGACAACGCGCATTGGCTGGCGCGGAGCCGCGCGGCCGTCTGGCATCCGTGCACGCCGCTGCGACCCGACGATGCGCTGCCGCTGGTGCCGATCGCCCATGCCGACGGCGTGTGGCTCACCGACTTCGACGGCCGTCGCCTTTTCGACGCGGTGTCGTCGTGGTGGGTGAACCTCTTCGGCCACGGCAATCCGCGCATCGTCGACGCCGTCGCGGCGCAGATGCGTGTCGTCGACCACGTGATGCTCGCCGGCTTCACGCATGCGCCGGCCGTCGAGCTCGCCGAGCGTCTTGCCGCGCTCGCCCCGCCCGGACTCGGCCATGCGTTCTACGCGAGCGACGGTGCGTCGGCGACCGAGATCGCGATCAAGATGAGCGTGCACAGCTGGCGCAACCGCGGCCTGCCGCAGAAGCGCCGCATCGCACATCTCGCCGGCAGCTACCACGGTGAAACGCTGGGCGCGCTGGCGGTGACCGACGTCGCGATCTTCCGCGACGCCTACGCGCCGCTCATCGTGCCGCAGGCGCGCGTGGAATCGCCGGTGCCGCGCGACGGCGAGACGCCGGCCGCCGCAGCGCGGCGCGCGACCGATGCGCTCGAGCGCTATCTGACGGCCGAGCACGCCGCCACCGCGGCATTGATCGTCGAGCCGCTGGTGCAGGGCGCCGCCGGCATGCGCTGCTACGCGCCCGAATACCTGGCGAACGCGCGTGCGCTGTGCTCGGCGCACGACGTGCATCTGATCGCCGACGAGATCATGACCGGATTCGGCCGCACCGGGACGATGTTCGCGTGCGAGGCGGCCGACGTGGCGCCGGACCTGATGTGCCTGTCCAAGGGGATCACCGGCGGCGTGCTGCCGCTGTCGGCGGTGCTCGCCAGCGACGCCATTTTCGCGGCGTTTCGATCGCACGACATCGGCCATGCGTTCCTGCATTCGCATTCGTACACCGGCAACCCGCTGGCGTGCCGCGCCGCCCTCGCGGTGCTCGACATCTTCGCCGCCGATGACGTGATTGCCGCCAACCGCGAACGCGCGGCGCGGTGGCGCGCGCTCGCCGCGCCGCTTGCCGCCCATCCGCGCGTGCGCGCATTCCGCCAGTGCGGCATGATCTTCGCTTTCGACGTCGATACCGGCCGCGACGGCTTCGCGCCCTGGTGCTTCGGCGAAGCCCTCGCGCGCGGCCTGTTGCTGCGCCCGATCGGCAACACCGTCTATTTCATGCCGCCCTACGTCACGCGCGATGCCGAGTTCGCCATGCTGTGCGAGCGCACGTCCGGCATCCTCGATTCGGCATGAAGCGAGTCGCCGCGCTCGTTGCGCTGCTGGCGTCTTTCGCCGCGCACGCCGCGCTGCCGCGCGCGGTGGCGCGCGCCTTCCTCGATGCCGGCGTGCCGCTGTCGAGCGTCGCCATCGTCGTCGCACCCACCGGCACGGGTCTGCCGCTGTTCACGCACCAGCCGTCGCGGCCGATGACGCCGGCATCGGTGATGAAGCTGGTGACGACGCTGGCGTCGCTGGAAATCCTCGGCCGCGACTACCGCTTCCACACCGACGCGTACCTGCGCGGACGCCTCGCGCAGGGCACGCTCGACGGCGACCTCGTGCTGCAGGGCCACGGCGATCCCAAGATCACGCTCGAGCAATGGCAGTCGTTCGTCGCCGAGTTGCGTGCGCAGGGCCTCGCCAGGATCAACGGCGACCTCGTGCTCGACCGCAGCGACTTCGCGCTGCCGCCGCACGACCCCGCCGCTTTCGACGGCGAGCCGCTGAAGCCCTACAACGTCGGACCCGACGCGCTGCTGGTCGATTTCAAGTCGGTCAGCTTCGGGTTCGCGCCCAACGCCGCCGGCACGGCGGTGGACGTGACGATGCAGCCGGCATTGGCCAACATCGCGCTGGGTGGCGCGCTTGCGCTCGACCCGTCCACGGCCTGCGACGACTGGCACGGCGACGTCGGCGCCGCGTTCATCGACCGCGGCACGGCGGCGGCCGCGCAGTTCAACGGCCGCTATCCGGCGCAGTGTGGCGCGCGCGAATGGTATGTGGCGCTGCTCGACCACCCGCACTACGTGCACGCGATCTTCACCGCGTACTTCAATGCCGCCGGCGGCCATTTCGCAGGCACCGTCAAGGAAGGTCATGCGCCGGCGCACGCGGCGCCGTTCGCCACGCTCGAATCGCCGCCGCTCTACGACATCGTGCGCGACGTCAACAAGCTCTCCAACAACGTGATGGCGAGCCAGCTCTTCCTCGCGCTCGCCGCGCACACGGCGCCGCTGCCGGCGACGTTCGACAAGGCGGCGGCGGCCGTCAAGCGCTGGCTCGCGCGCGCAAGGATGCCGATGCCGGAGCTCGTGATTCGCAACGGCTCGGGGCTGTCGCGCAGCGACCGCATCTCGGCGCGCTCGCTGGCGCGGCTGCTCGCCGTCGCCGACGCGAGCCCGGTGCGCGACGAATTCGCGAGCTCGCTCGCGGTGGCCGCCGTCGACGGCACCGTCGAGCGCAGGTTCCAGGACGGCGGCGTTGCCGGCCAGGCGCTGCTCAAGACCGGCTCGCTCGAAGGCGTGCGCGCGCTGGCGGGCTACGTGATCGACGCGTCCGGCACGCGCTGGATCGTGGTCGCGATCGTCAACGATCCGCACGCGGCGCGCGCGCGGCCTGCGCTCGACGCGCTGGTGCAATGGGTCTACGCCAACGCCGCCGTCGCGGCCCAGGTGGCGCGCTGACCGCGCGCGCAGTCCCGTGTCACGCCGGCACGGGCTTGCTGTCCTTGAACCAGAGATAGCCGCGGATGATCCGGTAGATGATCCACACCGGCGCCGCGATCCACAGCACGATCGCGATGGGCAGGCCGATGATCGTGATGGCGAAAATCCACCCCAGCGTCCAGCAGACGACGGCGATGAGGAGTCCCCACCAGAAAGTGCGGATCAGGTAGCGCAGGTGCGACTCCACCCAGGTGCCTTTCGCGTCGCCGAGCTTGACGTAGGCGATGACCAGGCCGATGGCGCCGACCACGCTCCACAGCGGGGCCGTGTGCACGCCCGGCGGAATGATCGACACGACCGCGGCGAGCGCATACAGCGCATAGACGACCAGCGCGGCGCTCACCGGCGGCGCAGCGGAAGCGGGCGGCAGCGGTACGGGGGTCTGCGGGTCGTCGGCCATCGATTCACTCCCTGGGTTGTGCTGCGTTCGATCGCGTGCCTCGGCGCCCTAGCGGCACGGCCGCCCACGCGCTTTGGCGCACAATGTCGCATACTGTCCCACAACGCGACAGGGCGCCGTCGGACAGGGGCGGACGCGGCAGGCTCGCTATAATCTGCCCACCCTCCGGCACGTTTCAAGCCCCCCACGGGAGAATCATCATGGCCATCGACATCGAACGCACACGCGACCAGCTGGTCGACGACTTCGCCACCGTCCTCACCGAGGCGGAGGACATGCTGAAGAAGGCGTCGCAGGAGACCGGCGACCGCGCGCGCGACCTTCGCGCGCAGGTCGAGGCCAAGCTCCTCGCCGCCAAGCTGCGGCTGCAGGAAATGCAGGGCGACGCCGTCGACCGCGCGCGCGATGCCGCGCGCGCCACCGACGACTACGTCCACGACAACCCCTGGCAGGCGGTCGGCGCCGCCGCCGCGGTGGGATTCGTCGTCGGCATGCTGATGACGCGTCGCTGAGCCCGGTTGCCACGCACGCCATGATCGACGCCACGCCCGGCCCGAGCCTGCGCGATTCGCTCGCGCGCCTCGCCGCCAACGCGGTGTCGCTGGTGCACACGCGGCTCGCGCTGGCCGGCATCGAGCTGGCGGAAGAGCGCGATCGCATCAAGGCGCAGCTCACGCTGTTCGTGGTCGGCGCCGTCGCCGCCGGCTTCGCGCTGATGTCGGCATCGATCCTGGTCATCGTGTATTTCTGGGACACGCACCGCGAACGCGCGATCATCGGCCTCGTGGTGTTCTACGGCGCGATCGCCGCGTGGTCGCTATGGCGCGCGACCAACGTCCGTCGCGACGCGCCGGCCCCCTTCTCCGCCACGCTCGCCGAGCTCGAGAAGGACCGGCAGCGCTTCCTGCGCCAGCGCGTGCCATGAACCCGCGGCTCGAGGCGGAGAAAGCGGCGCTGCTGCAGCGTGCCGAGCTGGAGCGCCTCGCCCTCGCCGCCGCATGGATCGACGCCCGCAACGCGGTGATGCCGCCGGCCGATTCGGCGCGCACGATGCGCCGGCATCCGTGGGCAGCCCAGGCCTTGCGCATCGCCATCCCGCTGATCGGCGTGGGTCGCGTCGGGCGCATCGTGCAGATGCTGTCGATCGGTGTCACCGCCTACCGCGTGATCCGCGGCCTGCGCTGACCGCAGCGCGCCCGGGCCGTCGTCCTTACCGCAGGTAATCAGCCGAACACGGCTTTCCACTGCGCGTCCACGCGCGCCGCGACCGCGGCGTCCATGGCGATCGGCCGTCCCCACTCGCGCGCGGTCTCACCCGGCCACTTGTTCGTGGCGTCGATGCCCATCTTGCTGCCGAGGCCCGAAACCGGCGACGCGAAGTCGAGGTAGTCGATCGGCGTATGCTCGACGATCAGCGCATCGCGCGCGGGATCGACGCGCGTGGCGATCGCCCACACGACGTCCTTCCACTCGCGGATGTCGACGTCGTCGTCGGTGACGACGATGAACTTGGTGTACATGAACTGGCGCAGGAAGCTCCACACGCCGAACATCACGCGCTTGGCGTGTCCGGGGTACTGCTTCTTCATCGACACCACGGCAAGGCGGTAGCTGCAGCCTTCCGGCGGCAGGTAGAAATCGGTGATCTCCGGGAATTGCCGCGTCAGGAGCGGCACGAACACCTCGTTCAGCGCGACGCCGAGCATCGCCGGCTCGTCGGGCGGCTTGCCGGTGTAGGTCGAGTGATAGATCGGATCGCGGCGCATCGTGATGCGCTCGATCGTGAGCACGGGAAAACGCTCGGCCTCGTTGTAATAGCCGGTGTGGTCGCCGAACGGGCCCTCGATCGCCGTCTCGAAGCCGGCGGGGTCGGCGGCGTCCGGATGGATGAAGCCCTCGAGCACGATCTCGGCCGCCGCCGGCACGGTGAGGTCATGCGTGATGCAACGTACGATCTCCGCCCGCGAATCGCGCAGCAGCCCGGCGAACTGGTACTCGGAGAGCGTATCGGGCACGGGCGTCACCGCGGCGATGATCGTCGCCGGATCGGCGCCGAGCGCCACGGCCACCGGAAACGGCGTGCCGGGCACAGCCTCCCCATGCTCGCGGAAATCCAGCGCACCGCCGCGCATCGCCAGCCAGCGCATGATCACCTTGTTGCGCGCGATGACCTGCTGGCGATAGATGCCGAGGTTCTGGCGCGTCTTGCGCGGACCGCGCGTGACTGTCAGGCCCCAGGTGATCAGCGGCCCGGCATCTTCGGGCCAGCACGTCTGGATCGGCAGGCGCGCGAGGTCGACATCACCGGCTTCGACGACGACGTCCTGGCACGGCGCGCGATCACGCAGCTTCGGCGTCATGTCGAGGAGCTTGCCCACGAGCGGGCGCGTGACGCGCCACGCGTCCATCAGTCCCCGCGGCGGTTCGGGCTCCTTGAGCATCGCCAGTACCCGGCCGACGTCGCGCAGCGCCGCGCGCCAGTTGGCCGGATCGGCGCCGAGGGCACGGGCGATGCGCTGCGGCGTGCCGAACAGGTTGCCGAGCACGGGAATCGGCGCGCCGTCGGCGCCGCGACGATCACCACTCGGACGCTCGAACAGCAGCGCCGGTCCGCCGGCACGCAGCGCCCGATCACACCATGCGGTCATTTCCAGATTGGGATCGACCGGCGCGGCGATCCGCACGAGCTCGCCCGCGGCTTCGAGTTGCGCGATGAACTCGCGCAGGTCGCGATACGCCATCAGATGACCGCACCGGCGCCGCCGTCCATCGGCACGATCGCACCGGTGACGTAGCTGGCAGCGTCGGACGCCAGAAACACCGCGACGTTGGCGATCTCCTCCGGGTTGGCGAAGCGCCCCAGTGGAATGCGCTGCTGCTGGCGGGCAAGGATGTCCTGTGGCGACGCCCCGGTGAGCCGCGATTCCGCTTCGAGGCCCTGTTGCACGCGCCCGGTCAGCGTGCCGCCGGGATTGATGCCGACGACGCGCACACCACGGGGGGCGAACGCTGCCGCCAGTCCCGCGGTGGCGAGCATCAACGCCGCGTTGGCGGCGCCGCCGGGCAGGTGCACGGGACTCGCGACCTTGCCGCCCATGCCGATGATATTGACGACCACCCCGCGTCCGCGGGCCGCCATCCGGGGCAGCGCCTCGCTGCACGGATGGATGTAGCTGAAGAACTTGGCGTCCATCGCCGCATGCCACGCCTCGGCGGTGAGCTCCGCAGGCGTGTAGCGCTTCGCCGCGCCCGCCGAATTGACGAGAACGTCGATCGCACCGAGCGCCTGCTCCGCAGCGTCGATCGCGCGCCTGGCGGCGGCCGCGTCGGCGAGATCGGCGGCGATCGTGTGCACACCGGGAAGCTTCTGTGCGGCGGCGTCGAGATTGGCGCGGCTGCGCGACACGATCGCCACGCGCGCGCCTTCGGCGGCGAACGCCGCGGCGCAGGCGTAGCCGATGCCCTTGCTGCCGCCGGTGACGACGACACCGCGATTGGCGAGATCGAGTTTCATTGCGATGAATGCTCCGGTGGAGAGGAATGCCAATGGCACCCGCGGGTCACAGCCACGCCGCGAGCGCGCGCCAGGCGGCGACCTTCTCGGCGAGCGGACGCGTGTACGCCGGACTGGTCGACGGCAGGCGGAGTGTGACGAAGCCCGCGTCGCGCCACGCCGGCTCGGCGCGCGCGGCCGTGGCGCCGTTGAAGCATACCGCGCGCAGGTCGCGGGCGACGCGGGTCACGCGGCCGATCTCGCCGCGCAGCGCGTTGCGGATGTCGGCGTCGAGGCTGCCGGGTCGCTCGCAGGCGACGATCGTGTCCCAGATGCCGACGCGATGACTCCGCACGCGCGCAAGGCGCGCGCGGTAGGCGAGCGTCGCCAGCGGCTCGCCGAGCACTTCTCCCAGCACCGGCCAGAAATGGTTGCGCGGATGCGCGTAGTACTGGCCGGCGGCGAGCGAGGCGACGCTCGGGAAGCTGCCCAGGATCAGCACGCGGGTATCGCGCGCGATCACCGGCGGCAGTCCCGCGAGCGGCGGCTGCGACGGCGTGGACGAAGCGCGTTCGCCGGGCGCGCCCGTACCGGGCGACCTCAGCCGAGCGTCGGCCATGCGCGATAGCGCCACCACAGTGCGACCACGGTGCCGGCGAACACCGCGAGTCCATACCAGTGGTTGTGGCGGAACGCCTTGAAGCAGGCGTCGCGGTCGCGGCCGCGGATCAGCACCACGTGGTACACCGCGAGTGCCGCGGCGACCGCGAGGCCTGCGTAATACGGCCACGCCAACCGTCGCTGTGCACCGACCGCGGCCATGCCGGCGAGGTTGATCGCATAGCAGCATGCGACCGCGGCGACGTCGAAGCGGCCGAACGTGATCGCCGACGTGCGCATGCCGAGGCGGATGTCGTCGTCGCGGTCGACCATCGCATACTCGGTGTCGTAGGCGATCACCCAGAACAGGTTGATGGCGAGCAGGAGCCAGGCGAGCACCGGCACCTCTTCGGTTTGCGCGGCGAACGCCATCGGGATGCCGAAGCTGAAGGCGATGCCGAGGAACGCCTGTGGCAGCGACAGGAAGCGCTTGGTGAACGGATAGGCGAGTGTGACCGCCAGCGCCGGGAACGCGAGCAGCACCGTCAGGCGGTTGGTGAACAGCACCAGCGCGAACGCGCACAGCGCGAGCACGGCACCGAGCACCAGCGCTTCGCGCGGCGATACTTCGCCGGTGGCGAGCGGGCGCTGCGCCGTGCGCTTGACGTGAACGTCGAAATCGCGGTCGGCCCAGTCGTTGAACGCGCAGCCCGCCGAGCGCATCAGGATCGTGCCGGCGACGAGGATCACGATCGTCGACACGCTGGGCGAGCCCCAGCACGAGATCCACAGCGCGGTCAGCGTCGGCCACAGCAGCAGCAGCCAGCCGATCGGCTTGTCGAGGCGGATCAGCCGCTCATAGGCGTCGGCCTTCGCCGCCCATGCCGCCGAGCGTGCGACCGATGCCGCGGCATCGCGCGACCGCCTGCGACGCGATCGAAGCGCGGCGGCCGGCTTGCGCGCGGCAGCGGTCGCCACCGGCTCGCGCGTGCCATCGGCGTTCAGCGCGGCGTCGCCCTTGACGGCCGCCGCGCCCGGTACGCCGTCGCCGGCCGCAGCCACGCCGCCGCGCGCCGCGCGCGCCTCGCGCTCGAGCTTGCGGCGCAGCCGCGCGAGCGCGATCTCCTGTGCCGAGCGCGCGTCGCTGCCGTGCTCGCTCACAGGGCGAGCTTCATCTGCGTCGCGGCGATGCGCGGCGCGAGGTCGGCGAACATCGCCTGCGGTGTCGGGTAGCGCAGGCGCACGCGCAATTCGCGCCTCATTCGCGTATTGACCAGCCGCCGCGACTCGTGCATGAACGACAGCAGCAGCGGCGCGATGCGCGTCTCCGCTTCCTCCCACGACACGCGCGGCGGCCGCGGCAGCCGATGCGCGGCGGCGACGACGTCGAGCCACGCGCCGAGCTTGAGCTCGGCGTCGTCGCTCGCGTTGTAGGCGCGGTTGGGACGGCCATGGAACAGCGCGGCGACGCAGGCGCGCGCGAGGTCGTCGGCATGGATGTGATTGGTGTAGACGTCATCGGCATCCTCGAGCGCCGGCGTCTCCTGCCGCAGCCGCTCCAGCGGCAGGCGGGTTTCCGCATAGATGCCCGGCGCGCGCACGATGGCCAGCGCCACGCCGCGCGCCGCGGCCCACTCGCGCAGCCGATCCTCGGCGGCGACGCGGCGCACCGCACGCGGCGATTGCGGCCGGCGCGGCCGCGTCTCGGCGACGCGCGCGCCGGCGCAATCGCCGTACACGCCCGACGTCGAAACGTAGACGAATCGCTGTGGTATCCTGCGCGCCTTCGCGAGAGCGGCGAGCAGATGGCCGGTGCGCGGATCGTCGCGGCCTTCCGCGGGCGGCGGCGCGCAGTGCAGGATGGCGTACGGCGCGACGCGCAATCGCGAAAGCGTGCGCAAGTCGTCCAGGTCGCCCAGCAGCGGAACGATGCCGCGCGCACGCAGTCTGGGCACGTCGTCGGCGCGGCGGGTGAGGCCGTATATCCGCGCGCGCTCCCGCAGCAGCGACGCGCTGCGCAGAGCGACATCACCACAGCCTATCAGCAGGATCCGGATCACACCGCAAGCCGGCGACGTTACGCCGCGATCAGCCACATGTCGTTCGAGATTACCATAAAGCCCAGCGATCACGTGTTCGCCGCGGCCGCCGACGAGACCATCCTCGAGTCGGCGATGAAGGCCGACCTGATCCTGCCGTACGGCTGTCGCAATGGCGCGTGCGGCGCGTGCAAGGGCCGCGTCCTCGCCGGCGACGTCGACTATGGCCAGTATCAGCCGACCACGCTCACCGACGACGACAGGCGCGACGGCTACGCGCTGTTCTGCTGTGCGCGCCCGCTGACCGATCTCGCGATCGAGGTGCGCGAGGTGCGCCGCGCCGGTGACATTCCCATCAAGCGGCTGCCCTGCCGGATCGAGTCGATCGACAAACCCGCGCCGGACGTCGCGGTGGTGCGCTTCAAGCTGCCGGCGAACGAACGGCTGCAGTTCCTCGCCGGGCAATACGTCGATTTCCTGCTGAAGGATGGCAAGCGCCGAAGCTTCTCGCTGGCCGTCGCGCCGCACGACGACCGGCTGCTCGAATTGCACATCCGCCACATTCCCGGCGGACTCTTCACCGATCCGCTCTTCGCGCAGTTCAAGGGGCGCGAGATCCTGCGCCTGGAAGGGCCCCATGGCGCGTTCTACCTGCGCGAGGAATCGGACAAGCCGATGATCTTCGTCGCCGGCGGCACGGGGTTCGCGCCGATCAAGGCGATGCTCGAGCACTGCTTCCACCACGGCATCGCGCGCGAGATGGTGCTGTACTGGGGCGCACGCGCGCTTGCCGACCTCTACATGCCGGCGCTTCCCGGGGAATGGCAGAGCGCGCACCGCAACTTCACGTTCATTCCAGTGCTGTCGGATGCGCGGCCGGACGACGCGTGGCCCGGCCGCACGGGCCTCGTGCACCAGGCGGTGCTCGACGACTTCCGCGACTTGTCCGGTTACCAGGTCTACGCCTGCGGCGCGCCGGCGATGATCGACGCCGCGCGCCGCGATTTCGTCGCGTCGCGGCGGCTGCCGCCGGAGGAATTCTTCGCCGACAGCTTCACGATCGCCGGCGAGACCGAGCCGCACGCCACCTGAACGCGTGCGGCTGCATCCGCGCCCGGCCGGCGCGGATCAGGGCACCGGCCGCGCGCGCAGCTCCGCCAGCGCAAGCTTGAGCGCGGCGGCAAGATGCGCATTCGCCGCGTCGTTCTGGCCGAGACGCGCCAGCATTTCGCCAAGTGCCACATGCGTGCGCCAGCCGGTCGCCAGCGCCAGGCTGGCCTCGTAATAGGTCTGCGCCTTGCCCCACAGCTCCGCGCGCTCGCACAGCCGCCCGAGCGCGAACAGCAGCGCCGCGTCCTGACTGTGGTCGAGCAGCCAGCGCTCGGCGGTCTCGAGCTGGCGCGTCGAGTCGCGGGCGCGGCAGTCGGCGTAGAGCGCGACCAGCTCCGAGCTCCAGTGCGCGTCGATGCTGCGCGCGAGGATGTCCGCCGCCTCACGGTCGCCGCCGAGCGCCATGAAGCTTTGCGCCGCGGCACGCGCGACGCGCGTGATCACGCGATCGGATTCCGGCACCCGGCTCCAGTAATCGGCAAGCCCTGCGGCATCATTGGCGAGCCCCCGCAGCGCATCGGCGTGCGCACTGGCGCGGATCATCTCGCCCTGTTCGCTGCCGTACACCCTGCGCTTGACGAGCTCGGCGACGACGCGCGGGATCTCCGTGGGACGCGACGCGGCGTTGAGTGCGCGCAGCTCGAGTCGCAGCGCCGCCGTATGCGCGCCTGCCTCGCGCTTGAGATCGGCCAGCTTCGCCAGCGCCTCGCCCGCCATGCCCTGCTCGAGCGCGAGCTCCGCATCGAGCATCATGCGTGGCACCGCGAAGCGTTGTGCCTGCACGTCGGGATGCGCGAGGAAACGCCCGGCTGCAGCGAAGTCGCGCGTCTCGAGCGCGGCGCGCGCGCCGATCAGCGCCGCGACCCCGGTGTCGGGCGTCAGCGTGAGCGCCTGCTCGGCGAGCTCGCGCGCGCGGCCGTAGCGGCCTTCGAGCAGCGCGATCAGGGCACCGTCCTGCCGCGAGCGCTGCCGCACGTCATCGGACTTGCGCCGGTGCGCGCGCACTTCCTGCGGCAGCCGGGCAATGCGGATCGCCAGCCGGATGGCGCCATACATGAGCGCGAACGCGACGATCGTCAGCAGCACGTACGCATTCTGCGAAAGCTCGACGCGCCACGGCGGCGACACGAACATCACGTAGCCGCCGTTGTAGCGCACGAACAGCGCGACACCCACCGCCGCCGCGGCGACCAGCAGGAACAGGATCAAGGCGCGCAAGGCGGGATCAGCGCGCGGCGCCCGGCGCGGGCCGCGCCGAAGGCGTGAGCGCGATGCGGTCGAGCGCAACGCGCAGGCTCGCCGCCGCCGCAAGACTTTGCGTCAGCTCGGGCAGCGTGGCTGGCATGCTGGTCGTGCGCAGCTGCGCGAGCGTCGCCAGCAGCTGCTGCACGGGCTTCGCGCGCACGTCGAAATACTTGCGCACCCAGTCGTCGGCGGCGCGCACGTCGCTGCGAAAGCTCGCGTCGTTGCGCGCGATCAGCGCATTGCGCGCCGACAGCAGGCGCAGGCGCAGGTTCTCGCGCAGGAAGTACTGCTGCGTGGGCGGCAACAGCGGCGCGGCCGGCCGGTCGCTGGTCTCGATGCGGATCATCCCCTTGGCATCGCTCCAGAGGTCGCGCCAGAATTGCGTCCAGGCGTCGGCATCGACGGGCTTCGGCGGCTGCGACGCTGCGTCGGTCACGCGCTCGTCGTGCGCGAGCGGCAGCGCGTCGACGCTGGCGATCGCGGCATCGAGCTTCGCCGTCAGGCCCGCGACGTCGACGTAGGGCACCGCCTTCAGCGTGTCCATGTCGGCAGCCAGCGCGCGGCGCAGCGGCGCGAAGCGCGGCCGGTCGAGGCGCGCGAGCTTGGCATCCATCAGCTGCAGCGCGGCCAGCGCCGATTGCACGTTGCCGGCGAGCGCGAGCTGTTGCGACGCGAGGTTCAGCGTCTGCTCGACTTCGGTGAGCGCGAGCTCGTCGCGCGACGGGGTCAGGTCGCGATAGAAATTCTCCAGCGCCGCCTGCTGCGACTGCGCCTCGGTCTGGCGCGTATCGAGCAGCGCGAGCTTGGCCTGCGCGTCGCGCAACTCGGCAGCGAGCGTGGACACGCGCTGCGCCGACTCGTTGGCCGACGCGCTGGCGGCCGCCAGCTCGCGGGCGAACTCGCGCCGCAGCACGGTCTCGTTGCGGCGCGCGTCGAGCCACCCCGCGATGCCGGCGACGGCGAGCACGATGGCGACGGCGGCGACACCGCCCCTCGTCGCAGGCAAGGTGCGCGGCGCGGCAGCCCGCGGCGGGGAGGGCGGAATGTCGGTCATCGGCGGCGATCCATCGGCAGGCGATTCTAGCAGCCGCTCCGCGCGCCACTGCGGCGACGCCGTGCACTAGAATGCGCGTACTTTCGCTCTTGCGCGAGGACAATGCGCCCGCGCCGGGATCTGCCTTGAACGGCTTCACGCTGCTCGTCGTGATCGTCCTCATCGCCGGCATACCGCTCGCGTTTCGCGCCGGCATGCTGCGCGAGCGCCGCGACGCGCGCGCGCGCGGCGGCGTGCCATGGGTGCGCGCGGTGGAACGCGAGGATGCGACGGCCGGCGGCGACGCGGCGGGCGCAGCCGCGAGCGCGGCGCCCGAACTGCCGACGACTGCGCCGCCGCCGATCGCACGTCCCGGCATCACGGCACCGACCCGCGCGACCGCAGAGTCGCTCGGCGCAAGCGACGCGGGGTTGCTGGCCGAGCGCGCGCGGATCATCCGTGCCGCCGAGCGCGAGGCGGCGTCGTTGCGGGCGGCGCGCAGCGGGGATGCCGCGGACATCGGCCAGCTTCGCGAGTTCGCCGACGAGCGGCGTGTGCTGCTGCGCGATCTCGCCACCGCCCGTGGCGAAACTGCGCGTTATCGCGAGATCGTCGTCGACCTGGAGGACAACGCGCCGCCGCCGCTCCTCGGCGGCGCCGGCGCGCCCGACGACCTGAAGCTCATCGTCGGCGTCGGACCGGTGCTCGAACGGATGCTGCACCGGATGGGTATCGGCAGCTACCGCGAGATCGCGCGCTGGAGCGAACACGACATCGACACCGTCGATGCGAAGCTGCCGGAGTTCCACGGCCGCATCCGTCGCGATGCATGGGTCACTCAGGCACGCGCGCTGCACCAGAGCAAATACGGCGAGCGGCCCTGATCGCATCACCATGCTGACGTCGTCGTGCCGACGTGCGCAGCGGTCGGCGCTGCCGGTGGGAGACCTTCATCGACACCCATGACCGCGCGCTGTCGCGCGCCCTCGTTCCCATCGGCCTGCTGGCCGTGATCTGGGGTCTCAACTGGCCGATCCTCAAGATCGGCGTCACCGAGATGGCGCCGCTGACGTTTCGCGCGCTGACGCTGCCGTTCGCCGCGCTGTGCATGCTCGCGTACGCGAAGTGGCGCGGCGAATCGTTGCGCGTGCCCGCCGGCTGGTGGCCGCGCGTGCTCGTGCTCGCGGCGCTCGCGATCACCGGCTGGAACGGCCTCGTGCTGTTCGGCGTCCGCGAGCTGGCGTCGGGGCGCAGCGCGATCCTCGCGTATACGATGCCGATCTTCGCCACCGCGATCGCGCTGGTGCTGCTCAAGGAGCCGATGTCCCCGCGCAAGATCATCGGCTTCGTGCTCGGCATGAGCGGCATGGGCCTGCTGCTCGGCGACGACGTGCGCCACCTCGCGCGCGCGCCGCACGGCGCTTATCTGATCCTCGGCGCCGCGCTGGTGTGGGCGCTCGGCACCGTGCTGTTGCGCAAATGGCAGCCGCCGATCGCGCAAAGCGCGCTGTCCGGCTGGATGATGCTGCTCGGCTGGATACCGCTCGCGGTCGCCGCGCCGTTCGTCGACGACGCCGGGCTCGCACAGTTCTCGCACCTCTCGGAACGCGCGTGGTTGTCGATCGCGTACAACATCTTTCTTGCCGGAACGGTCGCCAATCTCACATGGTTCACGTTGGCGCGCACGCTGCCGGTGGCGGTGTCGTCGATGGCGTCGCTGCCGATTCCGGTGGTCGGCGTGTTCTCCGGCATGCTGGTGCTCGGCGAGCGACCCGGCGTCGCGGAATGGATCGCGCTCGCGCTGGTGATCGCGGCGCTGGGCGCGGTATTGCTGCCGTCGCGCCGAGACGGGTCGCCGCCGTCGGGCGCGCCGATCGAGCCCGAGTAGCTGCCGTCGAGCGCTTGCCGCGCCGGCATGTTGAGCTGCGGCGAGATGAATCGCCGGGCACCAGGATGGCGCTCACCGCGGGACGGATGCCGCGGCGATTGACGGCGGCTCGCGGATGCCGACGCGAACTAGCGCAATTCCGGTATCAGCGTCTTGACGCCGTTGCCGTCGAACCAGCTGTCGAGGTTTGCGCGACACAGATCGCCCATCGCCAGGCGCGTCTCCGTGGTGGCGCTGCCGACATGCGGCAGCAGCACGACATTGTCCATCGCCAGCAGCTCCGGCGGGACCGCGGGCTCGTTGGCGTAGACGTCCAGCCCCGCGGTGCGCAACGTGCCGGCCTTGAGCGCCGCGATCAGCGCGGGCTCGTCGACGATCGAGCCGCGCGCGATGTTGACGAGCGTGCCGTTGCTGCCGAGCGCCTCGAGGATGCGGGCGTCGACGAGGTTCTTCGTCGCCGGTCCGCCCGGACATGCGACGATCAGGAAGTCGACCTGCGCCGCGAGCGCGGCGAGGTCGGCGACGTATTCCCACGGCACGTCCTGCGGATTGCGGCCGGTGTACGCGATCGACATGCCGAACGTGGCGAGCCGCGTGGCGATGGCCTTGCCGATCCTGCCGAGACCGAGGATGCCCACGCGCCTGCCGGCCAGCTTGGTGGTCAGCGTCGATGCCCCGGTGCTCCAGTCGCCTGCGCGCAACAGCCGGTTGGCCCTGACGAAACCGCGCGCGGTCATCAGCACCAGCGCGACCGCGGTGTCGGCGACGTCGTCGGTGAGGACGTCGGGCGTGTGCGTCACCTTGAGCCCGCGCTTGCGGCAATAGTCGACGGGCACGCCGTCATAGCCGACGCCGAACACGGAGATGATCTCGAGGGCGGGCAGCGCGTCGAGGAGCGTGGTCGGCGTCACCGTGCCGCCGCCCTGCACCAGGCCGCGGATCTTCGCGCCTTCGGCGGCCAGCAGCGCAGGCTTGTCGGCCGCCTTCACGTAGTCGACGCAGCGGTAGTCGCGCAGCAGCGGCTCGTAGACGAACGGCGGCAGCGGCGCGGTGATCAGGATATCGGCTTTGGGCATGGGCGCTTCGCGGGGAGAGATCAGCGGCGAGGCTCGCGCGGATGCGCGGCGAACCATTGTAGCAATGCGGCGATCAGGCCCGCGTCGCCGCTGGCCGTCGTCACCGCGCGCAAGCCGAGCGCGCCGGCACGCGCCGCGATCCGCGGATGCGTGGCGAACGCCGGCAGCTCCGATAGAACGATGCGCGCGCCGGCATCGAGCGCGGCGACGAGATTCGTCGCGCCCTCGCTCGACGTGAGCGTCAGCGCATCGGCTTCGCCTGCCCGCAGCAGCGCGGCGAGGCCGCCGCTGCCGGCGGACGGCGGCGCGCGACGATAGCAGGCCACATAGTCGACGTGGGCGCCGCGCGCGCGCAGCGTGTCTCCCAGCAGGTCGCGGCCGCCGTCGCCGCGAAAGATCGCCACACGCTTGCCCGCGACGTCCTGCAGCGCCGGCAGCGCAAGCAGTCCCTCGCTGTCGTGCCGTTCCGACGGGAACGCCACCTCCGGCACCCCGAGATCGGTGAGCGCGCTCGCGCTGCCGGGTCCCGGCGCGAGCGCCGCCACACTGGCCGGCCACGGCGTGTGGGGCACGCCATACTCGGCGGCATTGGCCGACACGAAGATCGCCGCCGCATAAGTCGCGAGCACACGATGCGTGTGGGCGAGCGCAGTTGCATCGAGCGGCGGCAGGATGACGATGGCCGGAAACACGATCGGCCGTGCGCCGAGCGCGGCGAGCTTCTGCGCGAACGCGCCCGCCTGGCGCGCAGGTCGCGTGACGATGACGCCGATGCCGTCGAGCGGTCCGCGCGGTGGCGCCGGCTCGTCGAGCCGGTGCAGCGTCATGCGCTGGCGAGGCGCGCGGCGCCACGCGCCACGAATTCGCCGCCGAGCGTCTCCCCCAGTGCCTGCGCGCCCGCGGCATCGACGACGACGGCTTCGCGGTCGCCGCGCATCACCTCGCGGCCGTCGGCGCTGGCGATGAGACCGCGCAGCCACAGGGTGTCGCCCAGCCACTCGGCATAAGCGCCGACCGGCGTATGGCAATTACCCGACAGCGCGCGCGCGAATGCCCGCTCGGCGATGGTCGCATAGAGCGTCGCGTGATCGACAAGCGGTGTGCACAGCGCGACGACGTCGTCGCGATCGGCGCAGCATTCGACCGCCATCGCACCCTGGCCCGCGGCCGGCAGGCTGTCCGCGGGATCGATCAGCTCGCGGATCCGCTCGCCCATGCCGAGCCGCTTGAGTCCGGCGGCCGCGAGGATGATCGCGTCGTATTTGCCGGCGTCGAGCTTGGCCACCCGCGTGTTGACGTTGCCGCGCAGGGGCTCGATGACGAGCGCGGGAAAGCGCGCGCGCAGTTGCGCCTCGCGGCGCAGGCTCGAGGTGCCGACAACCGCGCCCGCCGGCAGCTCGGCCAGGCTCGCGTGGCGGTTGGAGACGAGCGCATCGCGCGGATCGTCACGTGCCACCACGGCCGCGAGGACGAAGCCATCCGGCATGTCCATCGGCAAGTCCTTGAGCGAATGCACGGCGGCGTCGGCGCGGCCGTCGGCCATCGCGTACTCGAGCTCCTTGATGAACAGTCCCTTGCCGCCAATGTCGGCGAGCGAGCGGTCGAGCACCTCGTCGCCGCGCGTCGACAGGCCCAGCAGCTCGATCGACAGATGCCGGTGCGATGCGATGAGCCGCGTGCGCACCTGTTCCGACTGCCACATGGCGAGCGCCGACTGGCGGGTGGCGATCGTGAGACGGCGGGGCGTGGGGGTCGGCATGTTGACCTGCGGACGAGGAATGATCCGGCCACGGCGATGACGCACCGCGCGGCGCCATGATTCTAGCAGCCGTCGATGCCGGCGCTCGCGACGCGCGGGCGCACCGCGCCGGTATGATGCGCATCGGACAGGAGGGTCTTGCCATGCATGTCGTCATCACCGGCGGCGCCGGATTTCTCGGCACGAAGCTCGCCGGCGCGCTGCTCGCGCGCGGCGCGCTCAGCGATGCCCGCGGCACTGCGCGTCCCATCACGCGCATCACGCTCGTCGACGTCGCGCAGGCGAAACTCGACGATCCGCGCGTGACGTCGCTCGTCGGCGATCTCGCCGATCCGGCGCTCGTGGCGCGCGCGCTCGACGCCTCCGTCGACAGCGTATTCCACCTCGCCGCGGTCGTCAGCGGCGAGGCCGAGGCCGATTTCGACCTGGGTTGGCACGTCAACTTCGACGCGACGCGGGCGTTGCTCGAGAGCTGCCGCGCGTTGGCGACGCCGGCCAGGGTGGTCTATGCGAGCTCGTGCGCGGTATTCGGCGGCCCGCTGCCCGATCCGGTCCCGGACACGCAGGCGCTGTGGCCGCAGTCGTCGTACGGCAACGCCAAGGCCGTCGGCGAGTTCCTCGTCAACGACTATTCACGCAAGGGCTTCATCGACGGTCGCAGCCTGCGGCTGCCGACGGTCAGCGTGCGTCCCGGCAAGGCCAACAAGGCGGCGTCGTCGTTCGCCAGCGGCATCCTGCGCGAGCCGCTCAACGGCGTCGAGTCCGTCTGCCCGGTCGCACGCGAGACGCGGATGTGGCTGTCGTCGCCGCGTCGTGCGATTGAAAATATCATCGTCGCCCACGAGGCACCGTCATCGGCGTTCGCGCACACGCGCAGCATCAACCTGCCGGGCATCTCGACGTCGGTCGACGCGATGCTGGCGGCACTGCGCCGGGTGGCGGGTGACGAAGTGGCATCGCGCGTGACGTTCCGGCCCGACCCCGTCATCGAGCGCATCGTGCGCACGTGGCCCGTCAACTTCGACACGGTGTTCGGCCGCGTGCTCGGGATGCACGCCGACGCCGATTTCGAGTCGATCGTGCGCCAGTACATCGACGACGAGCTCGCCGCCTGACGCGGCAGCGGCGCCTGCCGCGCTGCCAGCGACGACCGCCTGACGCGACCTCGCGACACGGCGTCGTTGCTACGCGAATCCCGCCATCGGCTCCACGGCCTGCAGCGCGGCGTCGAGCACCGCGATGCCGTCGTCGCGCATGCGCCGCGCGTCCGACAGGATTTGCCGGAAGCGCCTGCCGCCGGGCTGGCCGAGGTAGAGGCCGAGGATGTGGCGCGTCATCGCCCGCAGCGGTACCCCGCGCGCGAGCTGTCGCTCGACATACGGCCGGAATGCCCGCAGCGCATCAGCGCGCGTCGCCACCGGCGGCTGCGCGTCGAACAGACGCGCGTCCGCTTGCTGCAACGTCCACGGGTTGTGATAGGCGAGGCGCCCGACCATCACCCCGCCGACGACGTCGAGCTCCCGGTCCACCGCGCGCCAGTCGCCGATGCCGCCATTGATGACGAACGTGAAACCGGGAAAATCGCGCGCGAGGCGGTGAACCACCTCGTAACGCAGCGGCGGCACCTCGCGGTTCTCCTTCGGCGACAGGCCCTTCAGCACCGCGTTTCGCGCATGCACGATGAAGACGTCGCAGCCGGCGGCCGCCACCGTGCCGACGAAGTCGCGGACGAATGCATACGAATCGCCATCGTCGAGGCCAATCCGGTGCTTCACCGTCACCGGCAGCGACACCGCGTCGCGCATCGCCGCGACACACCGCGCGACGAGCGCCGGCTCGGCCATCAGGCACGCGCCGAAGCTTCCGGTCTGCACGCGCTCGGACGGGCAGCCGCAATTGAGATTGATCTCGTCGTATCCCCAGCGCTCGCCCCAGCGCGCGGCCTGCGCGAGCATCGGCGGATCGCTGCCGCCGAGCTGCAGCGCCAGCGGATGTTCGGCCGGATCGAAATCGAGATGCCGCGGCACGTCGCCATGCGCCAGTGCCGGCGCCGTGATCATCTCCGTGTAGAGGCGGGTACGGCGCGTCAGCACCCGATGGAAGTACCGGCAATGGCGGTCGGTCCAGTCCATCATGGGCGCGACGCTGAGTCGATGCGGCGTGGCGATCATCAACGAATGGGCGGCGGGAGCCGAAGCGCAGCATGCTACAGGTTGGTCGGCCTCGGAGGTGGCCGATGCATCGCGACCCAACGCCCGATTGCGCGAAGACGAGCCAAAGAGAAGCCACAGCGGCGACGCCCCCGAACGGGCGCCGGTCGACGCCGGCCGTTGTGACTTCGTGACCCTTTGAGACTTGCCGGGAGAAGCGTCGCCAGCGATGCGTAGGACGTGGCCTACAGCGGCAACGGCGTCATCGCCAGCGCGTGCGTCAATTGAATCCGCCGCGCAATGCAAGTAGAAAAGTGGCCTACTTGAAGTTGCGCAGTCCTCCGATCGCTTTGCACCGCGAACGGCGTACCTTCAGCCAAGGTACCCGGCCGATCCGCCGGAGCGCGTGTACTCGTCGTCCACCGTGGCGGTGGTCGGCGGCGCGCCAGCACACTGATGCGACACCTTCTGGAGTGCGCAACGGCC
>DASYSP010000051.1:0-4360 GCA_036003195.1 Casimicrobiaceae bacterium | reverse complement strand
GCCAAGGCCGGCCGGCCAATTCACGACGACCGCGAAATCTGCGAAATCCGCGTGCCCGGCTCGCGTGACGTGAAAATCGTTCCCGCTCACGAGCTTTGCACGGAGAAGATACGAGACCCATACACCGGCGAGGAACGCTCGATCACCTACGCCGAGCGGTTTTCGCGGCAGTATGCGCAATTCAAGGCGCACTCCGACCAGACCCGCACCGGCACGCCGCTGGATTACGTGCCTTTCCTCACCGAGGCCAAGCGCGTCGAGCTTCGCGGCTTCAATATTTATACGGTGGAGGCGCTGGCGCACATCGACGGCCAGGAATTGAAGAATCTTGGGCCGTACGGCCGTGAGTACAAAAACCAAGCCGAAACATATATCGAGAACGCCAAGCGCGGCGCCCCGGCGATCGAGGCGCAAGCGGAGCTTGATGCGCTGCGGGCGCGCAACATGGCGCTCGAAGAGGACAACGCCGCGCTCCAGCGCAAGGCGCAGGCCGAGGCGAAGGACGGCAACTTCGAGAGCATGAGCATCGAGCAGTTGCGCGACTACATTACGACGCATTCTGGCCACGCGCCGCACGGGTCGCTGTCGCTGAAAGTACTGCAGCGCATGGCGAAGGAAATACCCGCGCACCAACCCGAGGCGGCCTGACCGATGTCGCTCCTCAGTGTTGTGCAGGATGTTTGTCAGGTGGTCGGCGTCGAGCGCGTGCCGACCGTGTTCGGCAACATCAATAACCAGCGCACGCAGCAGGAGCTACTGACCCACGCCAACGAATGCGCGCAGCGGCTCGCCCGCGACACCCGCGACTGGTCGGCGCTGGTCAAGACCGCGACCGTGACTGGCGACGGCGTCGCCGAGAGTTTTGCCTTGCCCTACGACTTCCTGCGGCTGCTGCTTGACAGTAACGTTTGGACCTCGCGCTCGACCTTTATCCCGCTGGTTTACATCAACAGTTATGACGAATGGCTGCGGCGCAAGGCCTCCGGCTTCTGGGACAGCCGCGGCGCCTACATCCTGCTGGGTGGCCGTATCTACATCAATCCGATCCTGGCGGCGGGCGCCACCGCGACATTCGCGTACCTGTCCAATCAGATCATCAACGTCGCCGCGACTGGACTGACTAACACGCAGTTCACCGCCGACGACGACACCTTCGTGCTCGACGAGCGGCTGCTCAAGTTGATGCTGATCTGGGTCTGGAAGGAGACCAAGGGGTCGCCTTATGCCGAAGCAATGGGGACCTATTCCGATGCGCTCTGGTCGGTCGCCGGCCGCGACCAGCCGGCGCCGATCCTGATCGGCGGCCGGACTTCGTCGAGTACCTATCCGGTGACAGCTTATCCCTGGGCGCTGCCAACGCCATGACCGCTTATGCCGCATTTCGCCGCCAACCGGTCCAGCAGGGCTACGCTAACACCTTGCAGACGGTGACGTTGCCGGCGCCGACGCGCGGGCTGGTGCAAAACGAGAACCAGGCCTTCATGACGCCGGGCGGGGCGCTGGTGCAGGACAACTGGGTGTCGACGCTGCGGGGAGTAAAACTTCGCGGCGGCACCAAAGTGTGGTGCGACCTGCACGGCCTCGACGCCTGGGACGAGGGCGAGTGGGATATCAGTGACTGGGACGCCACCGTGCCGCCGATGTCGTCGCCGCTGCGGTATCCGATCGTGTCGGCCTTCGAATACGTGTCCGGCGATAACATTCATCAGATGTTCGCCGGCCAGCCGGCAATTCTCTGGAACGTCTCGGCGCAACTGCCGACCGTCGCCAAGAGCGGCCAGAGCAGCGGCAATTACGCGACAACGCAACTAACGAACATGAGCGGCAATCATCTCATTGCCGTCAACGACGCCGGCGACGCGCCGCTGCATTACGATGGCACGACCTGGACTGCGTTCGACGCTGATCAGATTACCGGCCCCGCCGGCAGCGACGTCGCGCATGGTCGCAACCTCACCTACGTCTGGAAGTACCGTAACCGCCTGTTTTTCATCGAGGGCGGTACGATGAATGCGTACTTCCTGGGTATCGACTCGTATCAAGGCGCGCTCGGACTGATTCCGCTCGGCGGCAGCGCCCCGCGCGGCGGCAGTTTGTTGTTTGGCGCGACATGGTCCGGCGACACCGGCTCGGGCACCGACGACAAGTGCGTATTTGTTACGACAGAAGGTGATTTAATAATCTTCAGCGGCAACAACCCCGGCGATCCGACCGGCTGGCAGCAGCAGGGCGTCTACTCGATCGGCCGGCCGATGGGGATGAACGCGCATATGCCGATTGGCGGCGACGTCCTGATCATGACGGTGGACGGCATCGTGCCATTGGGCACGGCCATCACTAAAGACGCCGGCACGCTGGACTTGGCGCTGATCACCAACCCGATACGATCCATGTGGCGGCAGGAAGTGGCGCTGAAATCCAACCTGCCGTGGACGATGAAACGCTGGGACGATTACGGCGCCATCTTCGTTACTTGGCCGGGAGGCCTGGAGGGAGCGCGCTACTGCGCGGTGATGAACAACGCCACCGCCGCGTGGTGTCGTTTCGTTGGTTATGACGCGCGCTGCTTCATCAAGATGCGTGACCGGCTGTTCTTTGGCACCTCGGATGGGCGCATCATCCAATGCGAGATCGGCGGCTCCGATAACGGTTTGCCATATGTGGCGACCCTGGTCGGCGGCTGGGAAACGTTCCAGGCGCCATCTGCGCAAAACGTCTGGCATCAAAGCCGCGCGATCTTCAGCGCGCAGGCAGCGCAGCCGTTCATTCCGCAACTGAATGCCGCGATCGACTACGTCGTGACCGTTCCGCCGCCGCCCCCCGCCGGCCCCGACCCGGGTATTCGCGAGGTCTGGGACGAGACGCTCTGGGATGCAGGGCGCTGGGACCAGCCGACGCCGTTCGGCGCGCCGGTGCGCAACACGCACTGGGTATCGATCGGCAAGACTGGTTTCGCACACGCGCCGGTCACGCAAGTAACAATCGCGCAACAATCACTGCCGCAGGTCGAACTGCTCGCGATCGGCGCGACCTTCGGGCGCGCCGGCATCAACGTATAGGAGCCGCCACCATGTCGTTGCAGAGCCGCGAGGATATCATCCAAGAATTGATGCGGCAGTACTACGGCGGCGACGCCGGCTCGCAGTTTGGTCCGACCGATGGCACGGCGCCGGCCGGCGCCCCCGGCAACGGTTTATCACTTGGCAACTTCGGCATACCGGGGCTCGGTGACGTCGTGCTCGACCCGACGCTGGCGTCCGAGACGCCAAACAACACAACGAAAAGCGACGTTCACAACCTGCAGAGCCCGCCGCCTCCGGCGCCGCCGAACGTACCCCCCGAGTTTCAGCAGCCGCCCGCGGTACCGGCAGCGCCGGCCACACCGCAGTCGCGCTCGCAGGCGCTGACACAGCAGGCGTTGCTCAATGACGCCGTCGCGCGCGGCTTGCCGGCGCTCGGCCGCTCCGCGCTCGGCTTCCCGAATGCGACGCCCATCGGCTCGACCACCATCAACGGCCGCGGCGCGGCCCAGGCACCGATTGACACCTCCGCGCTGACCAATTCACAAGGATCGCCGTTCGTTGGGGCGCCCCTGTTCGGCGGGCGCGCGCCGATAGGGTTGGGTCAGGCGCCGAACGCCTCCAGCCCGCCCGGAGGGCTGCCCGGAACGCCGTTTTCGGTGCCGACGATCGATTTCACCGGCCGCCCCAGCAACCTGCCCGGGCAGGGCACGCCGCTTAACGGACCAAAAGGCGATCGCGAGGACGCAAGACCCAGCCCGATCGGCTTTAGTCCGGAGGACGGTGGCGGCTTCGAGGACGGCGGCTTCGACGGCGGCGGCCTGAGTGGCGGAGGCGGCGGCCTCGGCGGTAGTGGCGGCCTCGGCGGCGGCGGCGGCTTTGGCGGCGGCGGCTTTGGCGGCGCCGGCAACAGCGGTCCCGGCGGCAGCGCCCCCGGCGGGGGCGCGCCGAGTGGCGCGCCGAGTGGCGCGCCCGCGGATGATCCGGAGGCCACGCCGTCTGGGAACACGCAAGGCGCCCCGAACAGTGCTCCGATCGACGAAGACCCCGAGTCGCCGGTTGAGGACGACCCGGCGGCTCCCCCAGATTCCGTAAACCCCGGCAGCGAACTGGTCGCCGGCCTGCCGGCAGATATCGCCAACGCCTATGCGATGGCGGCGCCGGAAGACGCCCCCGTCGGTAGCTACGGCTTCTCCTTTGATGACGCCCCCGAGGGCGGCTACGGCAGCTTCGGTGACAGCGCCCCCGCGGGCGGCGGCTACGGCGAAGGCGGCTATGGCGAAGGCGGCTATGGCGGGGAAGGCCCCAGCGGCGGCGAGGGCGGCTATGGCGGCGAGGGC
>DASYSP010000050.1:0-15838 GCA_036003195.1 Casimicrobiaceae bacterium | reverse complement strand
ATCGACCGCGGGGATGACGAGATCGACCACGAGAATGACGAGATCCGGCTCACGCCTACGCCTCGTCCTTCCAGTAGTCCTGCGCGTGGTCGACCAGGGTCATGTGGCGCATGCCGCCGTCGCCGAATGCGCCGATCTTCTTCGAGTCGGGATACTCGCAGACCTCCGCCGGCATCATCGTGCTCACCGACAGGTAGGCGAGATCGGCATCGGAATCGTTGACGATCTGGTGTGCGGTGTCCGGGCCGCCCGTCGGGCAGCAGATGACGTCGCCGGCACGGATCCGGCGCGTCTCGGCGCCGTAGCGCAGCGTGCCTTCGCCGCGCACGACGAAGAACATCTCCTCCTCGGCGCGATGGCTGTGGAATGGGCAGGAGCGCTTGCCCGGCGGCACCACGTCGTACGAGTAGCCGAGGCTCTTCGCGCCGAGCAACGGCCCGATGCGCACGGCCATGCTCGCGTACCTGTCGCCCTTGGCAAAAGGCTCGAGCTTCAGGTCGTCGATATTGACGACCCGCGAATCGATCACCCTCATGGTTTGGCACTCCGGAAGCACTGCGAAAGGCTGCGCGACGAGCATAGCAGAGCTCGCCGACGCATGTTCGCCACCGCCGTCCTGCGGGTCCTGCGCGTTGCCCGCCCGTCGAAGCTGGATTCCCGCATGCGCGGGAATGACGAAGATGGGACGCATCGTCTTCCCCGCGAAAGCGCGAGCGCGCGTCGAAGCTGGATTCCCGCATGCGCGGGAACGACGAGGATGGGACGCATCGGAATGACGAGGACCGCATCGTCATCCCCGCGAAAGCGGGGATCCAGTCCTGACACCGCGTCCTGAAGGGTCAGCTAGACCGGCGCCGGCACGCGCTCGAACTTCTGCAGGCTGCGGACTTTCTGCGGCAGCGGCACCGCGGGAAAGAGGTTGGGCCACGCGGTGTACGACACTTCGCCGACGTAGAGATCGCCGCGCGAGTCGACCGCGAGGCCGTGCGGCGACAGGAACTGGCCCGGGCCCTCGCCCGCCGCAGGCTCGACGCCGATGCGCGCGAGCAGCTTGCCGTCGTTGGCGAGAATCGAGATGCGCGGACCGAGGTTGGGCGCGCCACGATTGAACTCGTAATAGGGACCGATCTCGCCGACGTAGCACACCGGGCATCGCCCATGCGGCAGGTGCATGCCGCTCGGGCGATGCAGGCCGCGCCATTCGGTCTCGAAGCGGCCGTCGCCGTCGAACACCTGGATGCGATGGTTCTCGCGGTCGGCCACGTACACCCAGCCGTCGGCGTCGCAGCCGATGTTGTGCGGCAGGTTGAACTCGCCCGGCCCCGTGCCGGGTCGGCCCCAAGCCATCAGCCGGCGGCCATCGGGCGCGTACTTGTGGATGCGCGCGTTGCCGTAGCCGTCGGAGACATAGACTTCGCCGTCCGGCGACAGCGCGGTGTGCGTGCAGCGGCGGAACGGCTCACCGCTCATGAACGGCGCGGCCGCATCGGGCACGCCGATCGTCACCAGCACCTTGCCGTCGAACGTGCAGTGGCGCACGGTGTGGTCGCCCTCGTCGGTCAGCCAGAGGGTGTCGTCGGGCGCCACGTGCACGCCGTGCGCGCGGCGGAACACGCCGTCGCCCCAGGCGCGCACGAAGCTGCCGTCGCGCTCGAACACCATCAGCGGATGCTCGCCGCGGTGGAACAGGTAGACGCGGTCGTTGCGGTCGACGCCCACGCCGGCGACGTCGCCCAGCCGCCAGCCGTCCGGCAGCTTCGGCCAGCCGTCGACGATGCGATACGCGTATTCACCGCTGCCGAAAATAGTTGCCATCGTCAACGATCTACGCCGTGAGCGCGACGCGCACCGCGCCGAAGCCGTGGAACGTCGCCGTTGCCACCTGCCCGGGCATCGCGTAGTGCAGCGTCGTGTAGGTGCCGGTGGTGACGATGCGCCCGGCGGGGACGCCTTCGCCGGCGCGCAGGTCATTGACCAGCGCCACCGCGGGCAGCAGCGGGTCCTTGGTCGGATGGCCGCCGATGCGCCGCTGGATGGTGCGGCCGTCGATCGCGAGCTCGGCGTCGAGTGATTCGAGGTCGAAATCGCGCCAGTCGGCGCGCGGCGCGCCGGCGATGTACGCGCCGTTCGACATGCAGTCGGCCGTGCGGTCGAGCGCCGGCGCGTGCGGATAGCCCCGGAAGCGCGAATCGACGATCTCGATGCCGGGAAACGCCGTCACGGCGGCGGCGACCTCGTCGTAGGTGTAGGCATGCGCGCGCGGCGGCAGGTCGCGGTCGAAGCGGAACGCGATCTCGCATTCGACGCCGAGCAACGGCACGCTGGCGGCGCGCAGGCTCGCGCCGCTCTGCAGCAGGCGCGAGGCGAAAATCGCGCCGCGTGCGAGGCGGCCGTCGGGCGTCGCGCCGACTTTCCAGCCGGCAATGGCTTCACCGAGCAGCCTGGCGGTGGCCGCCTGGATGGCGTGCGCGTCGTCGAGGGTCGCCGGGCGGCACGCCGCCGGCAGTGCGTCGAGCGTCGGCCCGCGAACGCGCGCGTCTGCCAGCACGCGCGCGGCTTCGTCGATGGCTTGCGGCGTCATTGGACCGCCGGTCGCGGCGCGGGCACGGCGCCGATGCGCGTCGCGTGGCGATGCCACAGCCGCCACTGGCCGCCGGAGCGCCGCCACGCGAGCACGAACATCAGCTGGATCGCGTCCTTCGGCCTGCCGGCTTCGCCGACCGTCATGTCGCAGATGCCGTCGATGAGCGCCACGTCGCCGGCCACGCGCACGCGCGGCTGGTGCGAGTCGATGGCCGCGTACTCGTAGAGGCCGCGGCGCACGCCGTCGAGGTATTGGCGCTTGTCCTCGGCGACCGCAGTCGAATGACCATACACCAGATCCGCGTCGAGGATGCGCTCGAGCGCGGCGTAGTCGCGCGCGATCATCGCGTCGTACAGCGCGCGCTCCGCGCGCGTGACTTCATGGCTTGCCGTGTCCAACGCTTCGATCCTCCTCAGGCGCCGTCATCCCCGCGAAATCGACGGCATGGCCGTCATCCCGCGAAAGTGACGGCGCGCCGTCATCCCCGCGAAAGCGGGGACCCAGCCGTGACGCTCCACCATGCCTCGACCTGGATTCCCGTTTTCGCGGAAACGACGGCCTCTGTTGCGCTGCTCCGACCTGGATTCCCGCTTTCGCGGGAATGACAGCATTTGTTGCGCCACTCCGTGGATTCCCGCTTTCGCGGGAATGACGGCATCTGTTGCGCCGCTCCGTGGATTCCCGCTTTCGCGGGAACGACGGCCTCTGTTGCGCTGCTCCGTGAATTCCCGCTTTTGCGGGGATGACGGCCTCTGTCAACCGAGCTCCTTGATCGCCTTGTCCAGGAAGTCCTTGCCGATCGACCCCTCGAACTGCTGGTACACCGGCTTGGTGGCGGCGACGAAGAGCTTCTTGTTCTCGGGGGTGATCTCGTTGACCTGCAGCAGCGTCTTGAGCCTCGCCAGCGCGGCGTCGATCTCCTTCGGCTGCTCGGTCCACTGCCACGCCATCGCCGTCTTCATCGCCTGGTTGATCATCCCCTGCTCTTCCGGCGAGAAGCTCTGCCACGTGCTCTTGCCGGTGGACAGGATGAAGAAGTCGGTGGTGTGCTGGTCGAGCGACAGGTACTTCGACACCTCGTACATCTTCTGCGCGACGAGATCGGGCAGCGGGAACTCGAAGCCATCGACCACGCCCTGCTGCATCGCCAGGTAGAGCTCGGAGGGGTCCATCGCCACCGGCACCGCGCCCATCGTCTTGAACGTCGACATGTAGACCGCGCTGTTGATCACGCGAATCTTGAGGCCCTTGCAGTCGTCGGGCTTCTGCACCGGACGCGTCTTGTTCACGATGTGACGGCCCCCCAGCAGCATGTAGCCGACCACCTTGAAGCCGGCGCCGTCGCAATACTTCGCGATGTCGGCGCCGATGTCGCCGTCGAGCGCCGGCCGCAGCTTGTCGGTGGAGGCCACGAGGTACGGCAGCGTGAACGCGTCGAGCGGTTTGGCGAATGTCGAGTACCACGCCGGCACCGCCATGCTCATCGTCAGCGAGCCGGCCTGCACCGACTGCATCATCTCGGTGATGCTGCCGAGCTGGGAGCTGGGGAAGATCTGCACCTTGATCTTGTTCGACGACAGCTTCGCCAGCTCGTCGGCGAACATCTGGATGGCCCGGCTTTGGGTCTGCGTGTTCGGCAGCATGTGGCCGAAGCGCAGCGTCTTGGCCGACTGGCCGATCGCCGGCGCGGCGAAGCCGCCGCCGAGCACCGCCGCCGCGGCGGTGGCGACCGATGTCTTGAGGAACTCGCGGCGCCTCATTCCCTGCGTTCGCTTCGCGTGCTTCATGTCGAATCCTCCTGGTGGCGCGGATCGGTGAATGTATCGGGGTGATCCCGCGCGCGAGCGATCCCCCGTGGCGTTGCGAAATCGACGGATGCGCTAGAACCCCACCAGCTTGGGCAGCCACAGCGTGATCGGCGGAAAGAACACCATCAGCAGCACGACGATGGTCATCCACACCACGAACGGGAACACGGCCAGCGACAGCGGCTCGAGACGCACGCCCGTGATCGACGACGTCATGAAGAGGATGATGCCCACCGGCGGCGTGACGAGGCCGATCAGGCAGGTGACCACGAACACCAGCCCGAACTGGATGTCGCTGATGCCGTACTGGGCGGCGATCGGCGCCAGCAGCGGCGCCAGCGCGATCATGATCGGCACCGCATCCATCAGCATGCCGAGAATCAGCAGCACGACGACGACCGCGATCATGAAGACGTTCGGCGTCAGGTGCAGCCCGACCAGCCAGTCGGCGAGCGACTGCGTCGCCTGGTTGTAGGTGAGGATCCACGACACGATCGCGCCGGCCCCCAGCAGCATGCCGGCCACCGAGCTGACGATTGCGCTGTAGAGCGTCGCGTCGTAGAGATCCTTGAGCTTCAGCCGCGGCTTCGACAGGAAGCCGATCAGCATCGTGTAGGCGACGCCCACCGCCGCCGACTCGGTAACCGTGAACACGCCGCTGAAGATGCCGCCGACGATGATCACCGGCAGCACCAGCAGCGGCAGCACGCGCACCGTCTGCCGCAGGAACTCGGCGCGCGTCGGCCACGGCTGCACGTTGCCGTATTTGCCGCGCCGCGTGGTGACGAACGCCATGCCCAGGAATCCGACGCCGAACAGCATCCCCGGGATCGCGCCACCGGCGAACAGCGCGCCGACCGACACGTTGCCCACCGCCAGCGCGTAGATGATCATCGGCACGCTGGGCGGGATGATGGGGCCGATGATCGACGTCGCCGAAGTCAGTGCCGCGCTGTAGGTGAGCGGATAGCGCGCGCGCGTCATCAGCTGGATCAGCGTTCGGCCGAGGCTCGCGATGTCGGAGACCGCGGTGCCGCTGATGCCGGCGAACAGCATCGCCGAGATGACGTTGATGTACGCCATGCCGCCGCGCAGGCGTCCCAGCATCATCTGCAGCCACACCACCAGCCGCGGCAGCAGGCCTGCGCGATCGGCGAGGATGCCGAGCATGATGAACAGCGGAATGGCGAGCAGCGGAAACGAATTGAGCGAGGCGTAGAAGCGGCGCATCAGGATCGCCGGCTCGATGCCCTGGAAGAACAGGATCCACGTCGAGCCCGCGAGGCCCATGCCGAACGCGATGGGCACGCCGATGACGATCGTCGCGAAGAAGATGAGCCCGATGACGGCGAGCATCATCGCGGGGTTTGCTCCGAGCGGCCCACGCGCAGCTCGACGTACACGAGCAGCAGCGCGTGGTACAGCAGCAGCGCGAAGCCGACCGGGATTCCCACCACCACGTAGCCCAGGCTGATGTCGAGGCCGGGCTCGGTCTGGCGGCTCGCCGGACCCATGCCGAACACGCAGCTCCACAGCATTTCGGCGCAGAAGACGGCGGTCAACAGCAGCCCGATGATGACGATCACCCGGCGTGTGCGCGGCGACACCGCCGCCACCAGCAGCTCGAACCCGACGTGGGCGCCACGTCGCAGCGCGAGACCGGCGCCCAGCACGAAGAACCACACCAGCAGCATGCGCGCCGCGGCTTCGACGAACGAGATCGAGAAACTGAAGACGTAGCGCGATATCACCTGCAGCGTGATCATCAGCGCGAAAGTCATGCCGATGGCCACCACGAAGTACTCGGTGGCCCTGAGCAGGCCACGGTCGGCCGCACGCCAGGCGCCGGGCAGCAACGCGAGCTGCGCGGCGACGCGCGCATCGCCCGGATCGGCATTGAGCTCGTGCGACGGCGCATCCCCCGGCGCACCGAGGATGCCGGCGCTGCCGAGCTCGACAGGGTCGCGGCCGGTCGTCACGTGCGAGGCGCTAGAGCGAGCCGATCGTCTGCATGTACGCGGGTCTCGTGAGACAGCGCTCGTACCAGGCGCGCAGGTGCTTGAGGTCGGGCCGCTCGATCGGAAACTTGTACCAGCGATGGATGGCGTTGCCGAACGAGAAATCGGCCATCGACGGCGACGCGCCGCCGACGAACGCGCGGGTGGCGAGGTGCGCGTCGAGCATCGTCCACAGGCGGCTGGCGGTGGCGGTGGTGGCCGCCAATGCCTCGGGCGACAACGCCTCGCGCGGCGTGCGCAACAGGTCGCGGAACAGCGCGCCTATCGGCGGCACCAGCGACGTCTGCTGCCAGTCCATCCAGCGCTCCAGGTCGGCACGGGCCTTCCAGTCGGCGGGGCAGAATCGCCCCATCGCCTGGGTCGCGCACAGGTAGCGAATGATGGCGTTCGACTCCCACAGGATGAAACCGTCCTGGTCGATCGTCGGTATCAGGCCGTTGGGATTGAGCGCGAGATAGCCGGGCGCCTTCGGCGCGCCGAACGTCTCCGTGACGTCGAGGCGCTCGAAGGGCAGGCCGATCTCGGCCACGCACCACAGCACCTTCTGCACGTTGCTCGACATTTTCGTTCCGTAGATCTTCAGCATCTTTTGTCCTCGGTCGTTGCGGTTGGCCGCGCGCGGCGCGCAGCTCAGAGATCGTCGGGCGAGAATGCCCGGTCCATCAGCACCACGCGCCGCGCGAATTGCCACCGGCCGTCCGCGCGCCGCAGGTCGCAGCGGTACTCGCCCGGCGACAGCAGGTCGGTGCGGCCGTCGCGCGTGCGGAAATCGAGCAGATAGCAGCGCGCCTGCGCGGTGTCGCCCGCCACGTCGGCCGTGAGGTTCGACACGACGTGGCGAAATTGCACGTGCTGCTCGCGCAGCAGGCGCGCCGTGCGGCCCGCGAAATCACGGATGCCGGGGTGGCCGGCGAACTCCCCGAGCACCGGGCTTTGCAGCACGCAATCGTCGGTGAAACAGCCGACGACGCCCTCGACGTCACCGTGGTCGAGGCACGTCGCGTAACGGATGAACAGCCGCTGGATCGCGAGCCAGTCCTCGGACGACGCGTCGGCCATGCGTTGGCCGCGGACAAGCCTTCGCGCTGCGCGCTTCGGCGCTTGTTCGCGCTCGGGGCGGCCCTTCGCGTTGACAAGCCTTCGCGCTGCGCGCTTCGGCGCTTGTTCGCGCTCGGGGCGGCCCTTCGCGCTCACGCCTTTTCCAGCACGCGGATCGGCTTGCCGTCGAGGAACGCCAGCGCGTTTTCCATGCATTCCTGGTAGTACTCGCGGAACGTCTCCAGCGCGCCGTAGCCGAGATGCGGCGTCAGCACGACGTTGCGCGTGCGCGTCAGCGGATGGTCCTTCGGCACGGGTTCCTTGTAGAACACGTCGAGCCCGGCCATGATGCGGCCCGACAGGATCGCGTCCATCAGCGCCTGTTCCTCGACCAGCGGCGCGCGCGCCGTGTTGATCAGCATCGCGCCGGGCTTCATCCGCGCCAGGTCGGCGGCGCCGAGGATGCCGCGCGTGCGGTCCGACAGCACGAGGTGCAGGCTGACGATGTCCGACGTCGACATCAGCTCGTCCTTGCCGACACGCGTCACATGGGCTTCGCGTGCGCGCTCGTCGGTGAGGTTCGGGCTCCACGCGATCACCTTCATGCCAAGCGCGTTGCCATAGTGCGCGGTGCGGCTGCCGAGGCGGCCAAGCCCGACGAGGCCGAGCGTCTTGCCGTCGAGAACCGGTCCCGCGCGCGTGCCGAGCTGGAAGCGGCCGGCGCGCACCGCCGCATCGCCGGCAGGAATGTCGCGCGCCAGCGCGAGCATCAAGCCGAGACCGATCTCGGCCGTCGAGCTGCCCGACGGCCCGCCACCTGTGTAGCAGACGGTGATGCCCTTGGCGATCATGCCGGCGAGGTCGATCAGCCCCGCGCGCGCACCGGTGAGGCCGAACATCCTGAGATTCGGCAGCCGCGTCCACAGCGACGCCGGGAACGGCGTGCGCTCGCGCGTGACGAGCAGGATGGCGTACGGCGCGAGCTCGCGCGCGGCAGCGTCCTCGTCGGCGAACGGCGTCTCGTAGAAGTGCACGTCGGCACGCGCCTCGAGCGGCGACCAGTCGGCGCTTTGGCGCGCGACCTTCTGCCAGTCGTCCAGCACGGCTATCCGGGGTTTTGCGTTCATAGGCTCATCGTCTCGTCGTTGCTGGATATTGGTGGAAGGAAGCGGATCTCATCGTCTCGGCGGCGGCGTATCGCCGTCGCTGCGGACGGAATCGGCGGTCATTGCGTCGCCGGCGTCGTGATCTCGATGTCGCTGTGGAGGCACGCGGACATCACCGTTTCGGCGTGTTGGCCAGCAGGAACTCGCGCACGCGCCGCATCGCGTCGTCGCGGCGGTCGACGCCCTTCCACGGATACAGCACCGTGACGTCGGGCATCTCCTCCAGCTCGGCCGACACGACGTCGGGATGCACGAGGTCGTCGCCCGGCATCAGGAACGCGGGAATCGTGCAGTGGCGCACGAACTCGCGCGACACGCTGAACAGGAAGTCGTTGCCGAACATGCGCTGGCGGAAACCCGGCAGCAGCGCCGGATCCACTTCGGGCCAGCCGCCGACCTCCTTCGCCCAGACGTCGAACTCGTGGTCGAGCGCCGCGCGGTTGTGGCTGGACAGGCCGATCGGGTTCTGCAGCACCAGCGAGGTCACGAGGCCGTGGCGCGCCTGCGCCAGCGCCAACGCGAACGACACCCCGATGCACGCGCCCATCACATGGCAATGGCGCACGCCGAGGTGATCGAGCAGTGCGAGATGATCGGCGGTGTAGGTGGTCCAGTCGTCGTCCGGTCCCAGGCGCGCACGCGATTCGCCGGCGTTGCGCACGTCGAGCGCGATCAGCTGAAACGCGTCCTCGAGCGTCGCCACCGGGTCGAGCCAGTCCTGCGGCACGCCGGGCTTGGCGGGATTGGTGCGCCAGCGCTCCATTCGCGAGCTCAGGAAACCGGGCGCGAACAGCAGCACCGGATAGCCGTGGCCGCGCACTTCGTAATGGATGTGGCCGGCCGGGATGGTCAGTGTTGGCATCAGTTCAAATGGGTCATTCCCGCGAAGGCGGGGATCCAGCCGTGACACGAAGGTTCGCGTCAACGCTGGATTCCCGCATTCGCGGGAATGACGGCGTAAATTCAGGTCGCGTTTCCATTTCCAATAGGTCATCCCCGCGAAGGCGGGGATCCAGCGGTGACACGAAGGTTTGCGTCAACGCTGGATTCCCGCATGCGCGGGAATGACGGCGTAAATTCGGACTGCGTTTCCATTTCCAGTAGGTAAATTCAGATTGCGCTTCCATTTCCGATAGGTCATCCCCGCGAAGGCGGGGATCCAGCCGTGACACGAAGGTTCGCGTCAACGCTGGATTCCCGCATGCGCGTGAATGACGGCGTTATTTGAGGTTGCGGTCCCACAGCGCGAAGAGCTTGGTCCACGTCGCGTCGGCGGCAGCGGGGTTGTAGTCGTTGCGTGCGGCGAAGCAGTAGCCGTGATGCGTGCCGGGCACCGTCTCCAGCACGTGCTTGACCTTGGCCTTGTCGAGCGCTGCCTTGAGGTCAGGCACGACGTTGCCGGGCACCGCGGGATCGGTCTCGGCGAACGCGAGGTAGAGCTCGCCCTTGATGTCGCCCACCGCGAGGTGCGGCGAATCGGCGTCGGCGGTGACCATGCTCACGCCGTACAGCGATGCCGCGGCCTTCATCCGCGGGAAGCGCGCCGCCGCCATCATCGCGAACGGGCCGCTCATGCAATGGCCGACGCAGCCGACAGGACCCGCCTTCACCTGCTCCTGCGCGTCGAGGAACGCGAGCATTCCCGCGGTGTCGTCCATCACGGCGGGCATCGTCAGGCTCGTCATCGCGCCGCGAATCACCACCGACATCGCATCGGTGCGCCGCGGCACGTCGAAGCGGATCGTGCCGAGCCGGTAGTAGAGGTCGGGCACCAGGCAGAAGTACCCGTGCTTGGCGATGCGCCGCGCGTGGTCCTTCAGCTCCTCGCGAAACCCCGGTGCGTCCATGTACAGGATGATTCCCGGATACGGGCCGCCCGTGTCCGGGCACGCGGCGAACGCCGGCTGGCGACCGTACTTGGTGGTGACGACGACGTCGCGATCGATCATGACGTGGCTCCCAGCAGTTGTTGCGCGCCCGCGACGAGCACGTCGTTGATCCACACGAAGCGCATGAAGTCCTCGCGCACCGGCTTGCCCGCGGCGTGGATGCGGCGAGTCGCGTCGGCCACCGCCGCCTTGACCGCCGGTGCCGCCGGCTCGCCCGGATGCCCGAGCGACTGCGCGAGGTCGAGCATGCCGAACGACAGGTAGTCGACGCCAGGCACCGCCGCCAGCTCGCCGGCGAGGTCGAGACCCGCCTTGCTCTCGATCATCAGGCACACCGACATCGTGTCGTTGCACGCGCGCATGTACGCCGGCCGGGTGTCGAGGCGGATGCCGTATTCCGGCCGGCCGCCACCGAACGAGCGCCCGCCGGCAGGTGCGAAATACGCGCACTCGACCACCGCGCGCGCGGCGTCGAGCGTCTCGATGTGCGGCGCGACGATGCCGCACACACCGCGATCGAGGAAGCGCGTGATCGTCGCCGCCGAGGCGTCCGGCACGCGCGCGATCGTCGTCAGCCCGTGGCGCTCGGCGGCGATGCAGGCCGCCTCGACGTCGCGCCAGTCGAAGCAGCCGTGCTCGCCGTCGAGGTAGACGAAATCGAGCTCGACCGCGGCCAGCACCTCGATCACCGCGGGCGCGGCGAACGTCAGGTGCACGCCGCGGATCGTGTTGCGCGACCGCGCGCCTTGCTTGACGGCGTTGCGGCGCTCGAGGGCCTTCACGTCGGCGTCGCCCGGGCCATCTTCACGAGCTCGGGCAGGAACAGGTCGGGATTGTTGGCGATCACCGGCGTGCACGCCACGCGGAACGATTCGACGTCGACGTCGAGCGTGACCTCCATGCCGTGCGCCTTGAGGAATTCGAACGCCTCGTTCTCGTCCTTGATGGTCTTCTGCCGCAGGAACTCGTCGGCGTCGAGGCAGGCGGCGTCGAACATCGTGCGCTCCGCGGCAGACAGGCCGTCGTAGAACTTCGGATTGGTGACCGTGTACGCCGTGGTGAGATTGTGGTCCGTCTTGGACGCGTACTTCTGCACCTCATAGTACTTGTTCGACACGACCACCGGCGACGGCGTGTCCTGGCCGTCGGCGACACCCTGGCGCAGCGCGAGGTAGAGCTCGGAGAGGTCGACGGCCACCGTCGACGCGCCCATCGCCTGGATCATCGCGATGTAGGCCTTCGAATTGGGCACGCGCATCTTCAGGTTCTGCATGTCCTTCACCGACTTGATCGGGCGCTTGTTGTTGGTCATCGCGCGAAAGCCGAGGTCGGTCCAGCCGGTGAGCACGAAGCCCTTGTCGCGACAGCGTTTGCGCAGGTCGCTGCCGAACGCGCCGCCGAACGCCTTCACCGCCTGCGCGCGGCTCTTCCACAGGAACGGTGCGTCGGTGATCGACATCTCCGGCACCCAGTTCATCAGGCCGACGCCGATGGCGCCCATCTCGATCGAGCCCAGGCGCACCGCCTGCGCGGTGTCGCGCTCGTTGCCCATCTGCGCGTTGGGGAAGATCTGCACGGTGATCTTGCCGCCGCTCTTGGCCTCGATCGTCTTCTTGAACTGCTCGGCCCAGATGTTCCAGCCGTGCGCGATCGGCGCCGGATGCGCGAAGCGGATGTGCTTCGCGTCCTGCGCGCGCACCGGCAGCGATGCGAGCGGCGACAGTGCGCCGGTGGCGGCAGTGGCACCCGCCCACTTCAGCAGCGTGCGGCGGCGCGTCTGGACAGCAGCGGGATTCGGATTCGGGCGTGAACGCATGGCGGGTTCCTCCGGCAGGCTAGTACTTGAAGTTGAGAAGGTTGGGCAGCACGGTCGTGATCGACGGGAACAGCGTCGCGAGCGCGAGGCCCGCGATCAGCACGGGCAGGTACCACAGCAGCGGCTTCGACGCCTTCTCGATCTGGGCGCCGGAAATCGCGCAAGCGACGTACAGTGCGATGCCGATCGGCGGCAGCACGATGCCGACGCCGAACGCCTCGCACATGATGATTCCGTATTGCAGCGGGTCGATGCCGAGCTGCTGCGCGACCGGCAGCAAGAGCGGCGCGAGGATGACGATGGTGACGAAGCTCTCGAGCATCGTCCCCATCAGGATCGTGATCGCGATCACCGCCGGCAGGAACAGCACCTTGCCGAGTCCGGCGATGGTGGCCGCGATGGCGGTGGTGACGCCCTCGAGGGTGAGCGCCCACGAGAAGATCGTGGCGGCGCTCACCGTGTAGAAGATCATGCCGTTGAGCAGCGTGGCGCTGGTGAGGCACGACCAGAGCTTGCGGCCGTCGATGCGGCGGTAGCCGAGGCCGAGCGCGAGGCTGTAGAGGACGGCGAACGTCGACACTTCGGTGGGCGTGCCGATGCCGCCGACGATGCCGCCGATCAGGATCACCGGGATCATCAGCGGCAGGATGGCGCGGCGTCCCGTGCGCGTGATCTCGCCGCGCGACGCCTTGGGCGACAGCCGCCACGGCGCCGAGCGCGCGCGATAGCGCACCATGACCATCAGCATGAGGCCGATCATCGCCGCCGGCAGCACGCCGGCGATGAACAGCGCACCGGTGGAGATCGCGGTCGCCGAGCCGAGCAGGATCAGCGCGATGCTCGGCGGCACCGATTCCGCCATCGCCGCCGACGCCGCGAGGATCGCCGCGCGCTCCTCGGGCTCGTAGCCGTATTCCTCGAGCTTGCGGTTCATCGGCAGCCCGACGGTGGCCATGTCGGCCGCCTTCGACCCCGAGATGCACGACGAGATGTAGACGCCGACGATCATCACCTGCAGCAGGCCGCCGCGCACGTGGCCGATCAGCGAGCCGACGAAATCGACGATGCGGCCGCCGACGTCGGCGCGGTCCATGATGTAGCCGGCGAGGATGAAGAACGGCAGCGCGAGGAAGATGAATCCGCCCGCGCCGCGTTGCGCGTTCATCACCACCGCCATCATGTCGGCGGAGCCGATCGCCTCGACGCAGGTGATGCCGATGGAGGCGAGCACGAACCCCACCGGCACGCCGGCGGCGACGAGGCCGAAGAACATCACGGCCAGCAGCACGTACAGCGCGTGCGTGTGGATGCCGAGCGCGGCGTGGAACGCGGCGAACAGGCCGACCGCGGCCGCAACCACCACCGTGGCGCTCACCAGCGTACGTGTCGGCCGGCTCGCCAGCGACAGCCCGGCGCGCAGCACGAACATCGCCGAGCCGATGGTGATCGGCACCGTCATCCAGATGTAGCCGATGCCGAGCAGCAGCGTCTTTTCCTCGGCGTTGGCGACGATCAGCGGCACCGAATAGGCGCCGATGAGCACCGACACGATGATCACGATCCACTCCGCGCAGGCGGCGAAGAACGCGCGCCACACGGGGGGCGCGCGGTCGACAAGGATAGTGATCGCGATGAACTGGCCGCGGCTGTAGGCGACGGCGCCGCCGAGGAACGCCAGCGTGATCAGGAAGAGCGGCGACGCCTCGTCGACCCACATGATGCTCGACGAGTGCATGAAGTTGCGCGCCATCGTGCTGGCGAACACCACCACCACTTCGGCCGCCAGCATCACGTTGATGAGCGCGATGACCGCGGTGTCGAGCGCGCGCAGCCATTGCGGCACCCCCGGCGGATAGTCGGCGGTGCTGGCGCCCAGGGGTTTCAGGGTTGCAACGGCTTCACCCGCGTGCAAGCGGCTCTCCTCCTGCCGCCGACGCCGCGCCGCGGCTTGGGCTGCGCGATGGCTTGGGTGTCACGTCGGGGCGATGGAGACTCTAGCAGCGGCGCACGATCATGAAAAATCGATTTTTATGCCGCATAATGATAGGCACGGCCTATCATGAACATCACCCTCAACCAGCTGCGCGCGTTCGAGCGCATCGTCCGGCTCGGCAGCTTCCGCGCCGCCGCCGACGAGTTGCGGGTTACCCAGCCGAGTGTGTCGCAGCGCATCCGCGAGCTCGAGGCCGCGCTCGAGACCTCGCTGTTCCTGCGTCGCGGGCCGCGCGTCAGCCTGACCGCCGACGGCCACGCGCTGGTCGAATATGCGGACCGCATGCTCGGCACCGTCGGCGAGATGGCCGGGCGATTCCAGACGCGCGATCCGCTGATGGGCACGCTGCGGCTGGGGCTCAACGAAAGCTTCGCGCTGGTGTGCCTGCCGGTGCTGCTGCGCCGTCTCGAGCAGCGCTATCCCGGCATCAAGACATCGGTGTTCGTCGGCGACACCGGCACCGTCAGCCGCCTGCTCAACCAGCAGGAGCTCGACATCGCGGTGGTGTCGGAGCCGGCGGTGGATGCCCAGATGCGGCAGGAGCTGGTGGGCCGCAACCGCCTTGGCTGGTTCGCGCGCGCCGACTTCGCGATCCGCCGCGAGGTGCTGTCGCCGCTCGACCTGTGCAAGTTCCATCTCGTCGTCAGCCCGCCCACCGCGCGACTGCACACGACCGTGACGCGCTGGTTCGCCGAATCGGGCGCGCTGCCGCAACGGGTGAGCATGTGCAACAGCCTGTCGGTGACGATGTTGACGATCCTGCAGGGCGTGGCGGTGGGCCTGGTGCCGGTGCGCGTGATGCAGGACGATCTCGAGCAGGGCCGCGTCAAGCTGATACCGGTGACGCCCGAAGTGCCCGCGCACCGCGTGTCCATCTGCTATCCGGGCAGCGAAGCCGGGCCGGGCCTCAAGGTGCTCGCCGACCTCACGCGTGAGCTGATCACCGAGTACAAGCTCTTCACCTGAAGCCCGGCTGGGGCCCGAACTCCTCCAGGCCGTCATTCTCGCGAATGCGGGAATCCAGTGGTACTGCGGCGACGAGCGTCACTCCCGCGAATGCGGGAAGCCAGCGGTGCCGTAACAATGCGCGTCATCCCCGCGAATGCGAGATCCCGCTTTGACGCAAGCTCAAGGCCTGTTGTCGACCAATTCTGGCGTCAATACTGGATCCCCGCATCCGCGGGGATGACGAAGTTGTGACGCGCTTTTGCGGGGACAACGGAGTTGTTGCGCGATTTCGCGGGACGACGGAGTTGTTGCGCGATTTTGCGGGGACAACGGAGTTGTTATGCGCTAGCGGCCACCTTCCTCCAAGCCGTCATTCCCGCGAATGCGGGAATCCAGTGTTAACCGACGATTGCCTCATATAGATCGTTCCACTGCGGATTGCATCGTTCGACCAATGCGATTTTCCATGCACGCTTCCAATGCTTGATCTGCTTTTCACGCGCAATCGCCGCGCATGCGTCTTCATGCTCTTCGAACCATACCAGTGTGTGCACACCAAATTCGCGTGTGAAGCCTCC
>DASYSP010000049.1:0-1524 GCA_036003195.1 Casimicrobiaceae bacterium | reverse complement strand
GGCCGCCCGCGCGGCCGAAGCCGGCCCCGCTCCGGATCGCGGCGCCGAAGCCGGTCACGCGGCGCCTCGTCACCGCGAAGCCGGCGCCGGCGCGGCCCCGGCCGCAGACCGTCAGGCTCGTGGTCGTGGCGGCGCGCGGCGTGCGTTCACCGGCCGCAAGCTCGTGGTGCACGCGGGCGCACCGCAGAACCTCGACGTGCGCGTCGGCGGCACGACGCACCGGCTCGGGTCGCAGTCGCTCTGGGTCGCGACCAGGGCCGGCCTCGAGCCGCTCCGGCTCTAGCTGTCCCGCCTACAGAGGTTGTGAACGGCTGAGGTCTATCCGGCCCTCCTTCGAGGCTGTGTGTCTTCCGGGACTCACGCTCGAAGGAGGGCGCGGATGTATTTGCACGCTAACGCGAAGCTCGGACTGGCCGGGCGGCTCGCACTGGTGCGCGCGATCGAGGATGGTCTTTCGCTGAAGGCGGCCGCGGCCGCCTTCAGCGTGTCGCCGGCGACAGCGCACCGGTGGTGGCATCGCTGGCTCGACGGCGGCCGCGTCGAGGAGGCACTGCGCGATCGCTCGAGCAGGCCCAAGCGCTCGCCGCGCCTGCTTGCGGCGGACGTGCAGGAGCGGATCTGCGACTGTCGCCGCCAGACCGGCTGGGGTCCACGTCTCGTCGCCGCCGCGACCGGCTTCGCGCACTCGACCGTGTGGAAGGTGCTGCGCCGGCACGACCTGTCGCGGCGTCCGCGTACGCGCAAGGAGCCCGCCAACAGCTACGAGTGGCCGTGCGCCGGCCAGCTGCTGCACATGGACACAAGCCGCTATGCGCGCTTCCTGCGGCCCGGCCACGCTGTGACCGGCAACCGCTCGCAGGCGCTGCGCGGCCGCGGCAAGAGCACGCTCGTCGGCTACGACTTCGCGCACGCGATCGTCGACGACCACTCCCGGCTCGCCTATGTCGAGCTCCACGACGACGAGCGGGCAGCAACCGTGACCGGCTTCGTCGAGCGCGCACTCGCCTTCTTCGCCGCCCACGGCTTCGCCGCGCAGCGGTTGATGACCGACAACGCCTTCGCCTACGTCCAAAACCGGTCGCTGCGCGAGTTGCTTGCCCGCCGCGGCATCCGCCACCTCACGACCCAGCCCTACCGGCCTCGCACCAACGGGAAGGTGGAGCGCTTCCACCAGACGATGGCGCGCGAGTGGGCCTACGGCCGCGCCTACCGCTCACACCGACACCGCAACGCCGCCCTGCCACACTGGCTCGACAACTACAACCGGCGACGGCCACACAGCGCGATCGGAGACCGGCCCCCGATCAGCCGCGTTCACAACGTCCGTGGGCAGGACAGCTAGGAGCTGCCGTCCCCGGCGTCGCCGGTGAGCATCTCCTTGATGAATTTCCGCGTCTCGGGCCCGGTGACGGGGTTGTAGAGGATGCCGAGCGCGATCCCCGCGACGAGCAGGGTGGCGTTCCGCCCCGAGTGGTCCTTCTTGCCCTGGAGCCGGTCGTTCGCGCTCTTCAGGTCCTCGATCGC
>DASYSP010000048.1:0-29040 GCA_036003195.1 Casimicrobiaceae bacterium | reverse complement strand
ATGAAGATAACGAGCCACCGTTGCGCCGCCGTAGCCGCCGCCAACCACGACGATGCGGCCGGCAGAGGCCGGCGCGGCGCGCACGACAGCCGCACCGGCGAGCGCGCTGGCCGCGGCCAGGAATCGTCGACGCGTCGTCATTGCCAAAGGTGCTGTTTGATGGCCGTGGAGTGCACTGCAGTCCGTTGATCGGGAACGCTGCGCCTCATCGCTGCGCGGCGAACCATGCGGCCAGCGCGTTGATGTCGTCATCGGTGTAGCCGCGCGCGATCTGCGGCATCACCGTGCCGTCGCGGGTACCCGCCTTGTACGCGCGCATCGCGCCGGCGATGGATGCCGCGCGCCGACCTTCGAGCGCCACGATGGGTGTCGTGCGCGCGCCACCGCGGACATGGCAGGTCGTGCATGTGGCGGCGATCGCTCGCGCATGGGGTGTCGTCGCGGGCGCCGCGGCGTGCGCGGCGATCGGCGCAAGCGCGATCGCGATCAGCCAACAAGGCGCAGTGGCCACACGCCATGACATGACGCGAGCTTAATGCATCCGCCAAATCCGTCGTTGCAACAGTCCGACCGTTGCTGGAACTGGCAGGCACGTTTGCATCGCGCAGGCGCTGGCGGCGATGGCGGGCGCGGGAAGTGGGGCGCCGGAATTCGATTCCGTGGTGCGGAAGTCGTGCTGGTCCATGGATCGCCGAGTGCGCGCGTGACTGGCGACGAGGAAACTCGGGCGACGCCCAAGAGAAGTCTCGATTGCCGGTGCCCGTCGGCAATCGTTCCTGCCGCAACGCAACAGCAATGGAGGCGATTTGCGCCACGTATATTCCGCATCATGGAAGGCATTTCTAAGTTACTGAAACGGCAAATATATTTGTCTACTGCAACGCAATAAAACGTTTGACCGAAGCCTGTCGCTGCTTTACCGTGGCTTCTGTCGACGACGTGCGCGGTCATCCTCGCGACCGGCGTCGGCGGCAACGCAAGGGCGGTGATCCGGCGCCCGGTGGCCAGCACGCGCAGGGCGGGCAATCCTCGCCGGCGACGCAACGCGCGGTCGCGTGCAAGCGCGGCCGCGATCGCTGCCGGCCGCATCGGACGGCAATCATCGCAACGAGACGAGGAGCATCGATGAACTACGACCTTGAATGCGCGCGCATTCGCAAGGATTGGTCCGAGAGCCCGCGCTGGCGCGGCATCCGCCGCGGTTACACCGCCGAGGATGTGGTGCGCCTGCGCGGTTCGCTGCAGATCGAGCACACGCTCGCGCGGCGCGGCGCGGAGAAGCTCTGGAAGCTCGTCAACGACGAGCCTTTCGTCAGCACGCTGGGGGCGCTTACGGGCAACCAGGCGCTGCAGCAGGTGAAGGCCGGATTGAAAGCAATCTACCTGTCGGGCTGGCAGGTCGCCGCCGACGCCAACAATGCCGGGGAGATGTACCCCGATCAGTCGCTGTATCCGGTCGACTCGGTGCCTTCGGTCGTCCGCCGCATCAACAACACGTTCGTGCGCGCCGACCAGATTCAGCACATGGAGCGCAGCGGCGATGTCGATTTTTTCGCGCCGATCGTCGCCGATGCCGAGGCCGGGTTCGGCGGGGTGCTGAATGCGTTCGAGCTGATGAAGGCGATGATCGAGGCGGGCGCCGCCGGCGTGCATTTCGAGGACCAGCTCGCCGCCGTGAAGAAGTGCGGCCACATGGGCGGCAAGGTGCTGGTGCCGACGCGCGAGGCGGTCGACAAGCTGACCGCGGCGCGCCTCGCCGCGGACGTGATGGGCGTGCCGACGATCGTGCTCGCGCGCACCGACGCCGAGGCGGCCGACCTCGTGACGTCGGATGTCGACGCCAATGATCGCCCGTTCCTCACCGGCGAACGCACGATCGAGGGTTTCTACCGCACGCGCGCCGGACTCGACCAGGCGGTCGCGCGGGGTCTCGCCTATGCGCCGTATGCCGATCTCATCTGGTGCGAGACCGGCAGGCCCGACCTCGCGTTCGCGCGCGCGTTCGCCGACGCGATCCATGCGCAGTTCCCCGGCAAGCTCCTCGCCTACAACTGCTCGCCTTCGTTCAACTGGAAGAAGAACCTGGACGACGCCACGATCGCGCGCTTCCAGCGCGAGCTTGGCGCGATGGGCTACAGGTTCCAGTTCATCACGCTGGCAGGCTTCCACAGCCTCAACTACTCGATGTTCAACCTCGCCGAGGGTTATGCGCGCGAGGGCATGAGCGCCTTCGTGCGGTTGCAGGAGGCCGAATTTGCGGCGGTGCCGCGCGGCTTCTCTGCGGTCAAGCACCAGCGTGAAGTCGGCACCGGATACTTCGACGCGGTGACGACGACGATCCAGGGCAGCGAGGCATCGACGACGGCGCTCCGGCACTCCACCGAGGATGCGCAGTTCTTCGATGCCGGGCACGCCGCGAAGGGCGCGCCGCAGGACGAGGCGAGGACCGCGGCCGCCGCCGACTAGCGAAAGTGGGTCGATGCGCCGCGCGCGCCCGCCGGGCGCCCGCGGCGCTTTTTTATGCCGCGACCGCGACGGTACACTCGGCGCGTCCGCAACAACCCGGCGCAGTGGATGCCCACCTCACGCCTGTTCTTCGCGTTGCCCCCCGCGGCCGATGTGCGCGCGCCGCTGGCGCGCCTCGCACGCGAGGTCGCCGCGTCGACCGGGGGACGCGCCAGCGCCGAGGACTCGATTCACCTGACGCTGGCATTCGTCGGCGACGTGCCGCGCGAGCGTGTACCTCCTCTGCAGGCGATCGGCGCGCTCGTGGACGGCGGCCGCTTCGATATGGCACTCGACCAGCTGGGCGGTTTTCGCCGCGCGCGCGTGGCGTGGATCGCGCCATCCGCCGTGGCCCCGGCGTTACTCGACTTGCAGCACGCGATCGGCGCGGCGCTTGCGGGACAAGGTTTCCCGCTCGACTCGCGGCCTTTCACTGCGCACGTGACGCTGGCGCGACATTGCCGCGACTGGCTGCCCGCCACATCCACCACGCCGGTCGTGTGGCCGGTGCGCGAATTCGCGCTGTGGCAGTCGAGCACATCGGGCGCCGGCGCGCGCTATCGCGAGATTGCGCGCTGGCCCCTTGGCGACTAGACGATGTTCGCCGCGAGCTTGCGCCGTTCGCCGCCCTTCGCGCGGCGCGCCACCCGCTCGTCGGTGAGCGAGCGGATGTCGGCCACGGCCTCGGCTGCAGCGAATGGCGCGATGGCCGGTTGCACCGCGGGGGCGACGACGCGCGCCGGGACGAACTGCGGCGTGCGGCGACGCGCTTGCCACGCCGCGGCGAGCGCGCCGCCAATGCCCGGGCCGACGCATGCGGCGATCACCATGGCCAGTGCGCCCGACGATGCCGCGAGGTCGGCGTCGAGGCCGTACACTGCGAGATACGCGGCGCCGAGCGCCACGCCACTGACGGTGGCGGCGACGGCGGGAAGCGTGCGTGCATGTTGCATGTCCATGATGGCTCCTTCGGCATTGCGTTCGCGGGATGCGAGAGTGTGGCAACCCGTCGTTGCATGCACGTTACCCAAGGCCGGCATGGCGCTTCAATCGCGGTGCGACGAAAGCGACCGCCATCAGGATGAAACAGGTCAGGCGCCGACGGACGTGAGGAAACGGCGTCGCCGCTGCGGAGGATTCGACCGCCGGCAGCGATCGGCGAAGGGCGGGCGAGGTGCCGCAGCGTCGCCCGAATTCGCGTCAGCGCTCGCCGGTGGCCACCGGTCGCGTGCGATCGGCAACCCATTCGCTCCACGAGCCCGGGAACAGCGTCGTGTCGGGATACCCCGCGTGCCGCATCGCCAGGATGTTGTGACAGGCGGTGACGCCGCTGCCGCAGTGGTGGACGACGCGTGACGGCGGTGTCGGCCCGAGGAATTCGGCGAATGCCGCGGCGAGCTGCGCCGGCGACTTCCACGTGTTGTCGGGATTGAGATTGCGACCGTGCGGCCAGTTGTGGGCGCCGGGAATGTGGCCGGCGACGGGGTCCATCGGCTCGACCTCGCCGCGAAAGCGCTCCGGCGCGCGCGCATCGACGATGAAGCGCGCGTGCGTCGGCAGGCTTTCGAGCACGTCCTCGACGCGCGCGGTCGGCAGCGTTGCGCCGATGCTGAACGTGCGCGGCGCCGGCGTGGGCACTGCGGTGGTCACCGATCGCGCCTCGCGCCGCCACTTGTCGAATCCGCCATCGAGCACGGCGACGCGCTGGTGGCCCAGCCAGCGCAGCATCCACCATAGGCGCGACGCGAACATGCCGCTGCCCTGGTCGTAGGCGACCACCTGCGTGGTGGCGTCGATGCCGAGGCTGCCGAAGAACGTGGCGGCCTGCTGCGGCGTCGGCAGCGGATGACGGCCGTTGCGCCCGGTCTTGAATCCCGAGAGGTCGCGATCGAGGTGCGCTAAGCGCGCGCCCGGCAAGTGCCCCGCGGCGTACTGCGCGTCGCCCCAGTCGGCGGGCTGCGCGAGATCGTGGCGCACGTCGACGACGACCAGTGCGGGGTCGCCGACGATTGCCGCGAGCTCGGCCGTGCCGATCAGCGTCCTGAACATCGCCACGATCTTACGCGAGCCCGCGGATCATCGGCCACGCGTGCGTGCCGGCGTCGCGTCAAAGCCCGGCGAGCGCCGTACCCATCTGCCGGCGGTAGAACTCATGGAAATGCTGCATGCCGTCTTCCATCGGCGACTGGTAGGGCCCGATCTCGCTACGGCCCGCGGCGTACAGCGCGCGCCGTCCGGCGTCCATCCGCTCGGCGATCTCGTCGTCCTCGCGCGAAGTCTCGGCGTACGCCGCGCGCTCGGCGTCGACGTATTCGCGCTCGAACAGCGCGATCTCCTCCGGATAGTAGAACTCGACGATGTTGGTGGTCCTGTCGACCGCCTTCGGAATCAGCGTGCTGACGATGAGGACTTCCGGATACCACTCGACCATCACGTTCGGATAGTAGGTGAGCCAGATCGCGCCATGCGGCGGCGTCTCGCCGCGGTAGAAGTCGAGCACCGCCTTGTGCCAGCGCTGGTAGGCGCGCGATCCGGGCTTGCCGAGGCCGTTGTTGACGCCGACCACCTGCAGGTTCGCCCACTCGCCGAACTGCCAGGCGAGGTCGTCGCAGGTGACGAACTGGCCCAGTCCTGGATGGAACGGGCCGACGTGGTAGTCCTCGAGGTAGACCTCGATGAACGTCTTCCAGTTGTAGTTGCACTCGTGCACGTGGGCGTGGTCGAACACATACCCCGAGAAGTCGAGCTTGCGGACGTCGAAGCCCGAGAGATCGCGCGCCGGATCGCGCGGGCCGTCGAACAGCATGCCGTTCCACTCGCGCATCGGCGTGCGCGCGAGGCTGGCGCAGGGCTTCTGCGCGAAATGCGGCGCGCCGAGGAGCTCGCCGCCTAGATCGTAGGTCCAGCGGTGGATGGGGCAGACGATGTTCGGCGCGTTGCCCTTGCCGGTCAGCATGATCGCCTGGCGATGGCGGCAGATGTTCGACAGCAGCTCGACGCCGCCGGCGCTGCGCACCAGCGCCTGCGCGTTGTCGCGCGCGTTGAGCGCGTAATAGTCGCCGACTTCCGGCACCATCAGCGTGTGCCCGACGTAGCCGGGCGCGCGCGCGAACAGCGTGCGCATCTCGGCCGCGTACACGCGCGGATCGCAGTACCACGAAGCGGGAAATTGGGACGCCGCCTCGGCGAGGCGCGCCACCGTCGCAAGATTGGACATCAGCCGAAATCCTTTCGACCCGGGCATCCCCGGACTTGCAAACCAACCCAACCCAACAACCCGGATGCCCGCCTTCGGGTGGACCGCCGGACCGCCATGCCAAGTCAGCCGTGCGAAAGCAAGAACTTCGACTTCGGCTGCATCGTCAACCGTGCTAGTATACGACGTTTAATGCAATTGGGTCAAGACCTTACGGCGATATGGGGGCTGTCCTCCAGGACTGCAAGCCCCGTCGTCGGCCCATCCCGCGCAGCGCCAATCGACCATGCCCGAACCGCCCGCTCCCACGTTCGAATCCGCGCTAGCGGAACTCGAGGCGATCGTCGGCCGCATGGAGGGCGGCGAGCTGCCGCTGAAGGATGCGCTCGCCGCGTACAAGCGCGGCGCCGAGCTCCTGCAGTTCTGCCAGTCCGCGCTGAAAGACGCGCAACAGGAAGTGCTCGTGCTGGAAAAGGGCGTACTGAAGGCGTTCGAAGGCGAGGGCGCAGATGAAGCCTGACGTCGAGTTCGCCGTCTGGGCCTCCGATCGCCAGCAGCGCATCGAGTCAGTGCTCGAGTCGGCGCTCGACGCCGGTGCCGCCGCGACGGACACGCTCGCCGCCGCAATGCGCTACGCCACGCTCGGCGGCGGCAAGCGCGTGCGTGCCATTCTCGCGTATGCAGCGGGCGAGCTGGCGGCGGCGAATCCCATGGACGTCGATCCCGCTGCCGCCGCAGTCGAGCTGATCCACGCCTACTCGCTCGTGCACGACGACCTGCCGGCGATGGACGACGACGCCGTGCGCCGCGGCAAGCCGTCGTGCCACGTGGCGTTCGGCGAGGCGACGGCGCTCCTCGCGGGCGATGCGCTGCAGGCACTCGCGTTCGCGCAGCTCGCGCATGCGCCGGTGGCGCCGGCGAAAGCGGTGGCGATCCTCGCCGAAGCCTCCGGCATCCGCGGCATGGCCGCCGGGCAGGCCGCCGACCTCGCTGCCACTGGCGGCTCGCTGTCGCTCGTCGAGCTGGAGTCGATGCACCGGCTGAAGACCGGTGCGCTGATCCGCGCCGCGACGGCGCTGGGTGCGCGCGCCGGACGCGCCGACGAATCGACGCTGGCCGCGCTCGATACCTATGCCGCGGCGATCGGCCTTGCATTCCAGGTCGTCGACGACATCCTCGACGTCGAGGGCTCGACGGCGACACTCGGCAAAACGGCGGGCAAGGACGCAGCGCGCGGCAAGCCGACCTACGTCACGACGCTCGGCGTGGATGCCGCGCGCGAGCACGCGGCGGTGCTGCGTGCGCAGGCGCACGCCGCGCTGGCGCCGCTCGGCGCCCGTGCCCGGCGTCTCGCCGAGATCGCCGACTGGGTCGCGCTGCGGCGGAACTGACCAGAGCGGACACCGTGCGTCATCCACTGCAATGCACGCGCCAAGGGGCTTGCGCCGCGCGGGCGGCGGTCCCAGATGTAGCTCTGGGCGCGCGCGTGCAGCAGTTCGCCCATGCTAGGCTGGCGATGACGAAAGTACGGCGATGAACAAGCCCCAACATCCGGACGACATGCTCGCACCGATTGCCGACGTGCAGGCGCGGCACGACGACCGCGACATCGCGATCGACCAGGTCGGCATCCGCGGCCTGCGTTATCCGCTGCAGTTCGTCGACGCCGATGGCGTCGCGCGCGGCACGGTGGCCACCTGCAACGTCTACGTGGCGCTGTCCGCCGCGCAGAAGGGCACGCACATGTCGCGGCTGGTCGAGCTGCTCGAGGACCAGGCGTCGGCGTCGGTGCCGCTGTCGGTGGCGAACTTCCGCCACCTGCTCGACGACCTTCTCGCGCGGCTCGACGCCGCGTCGGGGCGCATCGAGTTCGCGTTCCCCTTTTTCGTGCGCAAGACGGCGCCGGTCTCCGGCGTCGCGAGCCTGCTCGACTACGAAGTGAGGATCGCCGGCGAGCTCGCCGGCGGCATTTACACGCAGACGCTCGACGTCGTCGCGCCGGTCACCTCGCTGTGCCCGTGCTCGAAGGAAATTTCCGACTACGGCGCGCACAGCCAGCGCTCGGCGATCCGCATCGTCGCGCGGCCGTTGGCGCCGCTGTTCGTCACCGACCTCCTGCGCATCGGCGAGGAGGAAGCGTCGGCCGAGCTCTACGGCATCCTCAAGCGCGCGGACGAGAAGTACGTGACCGAGGCGGCGTACAACAACCCGCGCTTCGTCGAGGACCTCGTGCGCAACGTCGCGGCGCGGCTGGCCGCCGACACGCGCATCGGCGCGTTCGCGGTCGAGGCCGAGAACTTCGAGTCGATCCACAACCATTCGGCGTTCGCCCGCATCGCGCGCGGGCTCTGATCCCGACATGCGCGCGTCACGCGCGCGGCGCCGTGTCGACTATTCGCGCCGCCGCGGCATTCGTCCGCGCCGGGCGTCGCCTGTCGCTGGCGGGCGCTGTTCGTCAACGTGCCCGCTGCGCATGGCACGCGCTCTGCCTAGAATGACGTCGCCATGTCGATGATCGCGTTCAAAACCCGCTGGGAGGCCACGGCCGACCGCCTGCTGGCGTCGCTGTCCGAGGTGGAGCGCCGCGACGTGCGCTCGTTCGACCGCTGGTTCGTGCGCGAAGGCTGGCGCTGGCTTGCCGGCCTCGTCGCGGCGACGACGTTGATCGCCTGGCTCGGCGCGCAGCTGCCGTGGAACATGTCGTTCCTCGAGGCGGCCGTGCTGTTCAACGTGGTCGTGCTGCTGCTGGTGTGGTCGGGCGTGTCGGCGTGGTTCGGTTTCCGTCGCCTCAAGGGGCGCATCTTCCGCCGCGTGGTCGTCGACCCGGTCGTGTTCCTGGTCGTCGGCACGCTGGTTGGCGCGGCGATCGTCGGCGTCGTCAACGGCGAAAATCCGCTCGGCGTCCTCAACGACTACACGCGGCTGCGCCACGGCCTCACCGCCGGCCTGGTGTTCAGCTTCCTCTATGCGCTGCTGGTGGCGCTGATCTCGCAATTGCGCAATCGCGAATACGCGGCGCTCACCGCGCATCTCGAGGCCGAGGCACGGCAGAGCGACCTGTCGCGCCAGCTCGCCGAGTCGCGCCTGAAGCTCCTGCAGCTGCAGATCGAGCCGCACTTCCTGTTCAACACGCTCGGCAGCGCGCAGCAGCTTGCGGAAAAGGGTGCGCCGAAGGCGGCGGCGCTGATCGCCGACCTCATCCGCTTCCTGCGCGCGGCGACGCCCGCGCTGCGCGACGAGACGACGACGGTCGGCGAAGACGCGGCGTTGGCGGAGGCGTACCTGTCGATCATGCGCACGCGGCTCACGCGCCGGCTCGACTACGCGATCGACGTGCCGCATGCGCTCGCCGACGTCGTGCTGCCGCCGGGGATGCTGATCACGCTGGTGGAGAATGCGATCAAGCACGGTATCGAGCCCGTGGCCGGCGGCGGGCGCATCGACGTCAGCGCGTGCCTCGACGGCGGCACGCTGGTGGTGCGCGTCGCCGACACCGGACAGGGGCTCGCCGGCGGCGGTGCGCCGGGCCAGGGCATCGGCCTCGCCAACATCCGCGAGCGTCTCGCGCTGCTGCATGGCAATGCGGCGCGCCTCGAGCTCCGCGCCAACGCGCCGCGGGGCTTCGTCGCCGAGATCCGGCTGCCGTACACCGCGACCGACCCGGCGGCCGCGCGCCTCGCCGCCATGACCACTCGGGAGGGCACGCTGCAATGACGAGCGCCACCGCGTTGATTGCCGAGGACGAGCCCCTGATGCGCGATCGCCTGCGCGAAAAGCTCGCCGACCTGTGGCCGGAGTGCCGGATCGTCGGCGAGGCCGCCGACGGCGACGAGGCGCTGGCGCTGTTCGACGCGCACGCGCCCGAGGTCGCCTTCCTCGACGTGCGCATGCCGGGCAAGAGCGGCCTCGACGTGGCCGCGCTGATCGGCGGCGACTGCCATGTGGTGTTCATCACGGCATACGACCAGTACGCGGTCAACGCCTTCGCCGCGGGCGCCGCCGATTACCTGCTGAAGCCGGTCGAATCCGATCGCCTCGCGCAGACGATCGAGCGCGTGAAGAAGAAGCTGGCGAGCCCGCCGGCCGACCTGTCCGAGCTCGTCGCCGAGTTGAAGCGCAACGCGGGTGTCGCGCCGGCGTCGCGGCTCAAGTGGATCAAGGCGGCAGTGGGCAAGCAGGTGAAGCTCATCGCCGTCGCCGACGTCGTGTTCTTCCAGTCGGACACGAAGTACACGCGCGTGGTGCTGCCGCAATCGGAGGCGCTGATCCGCACGCCGCTGAAGGATCTCCTCGCCGAGCTCGATCCGGACCAGTTCTGGCAGGTGCATCGCGGCACCGTGGTCAACCTCGACGCCGTTGCCGGCGTGCTGCGCGAAGATGCCGAGCGCCAGTTCGTGCTGCTCAAGAATCGCCCCGACCGCCTCGCGATCTCGCGGCAATTCATCCACCGCTTCAAGCAGATGTAGCGCGGTTACGCGGCCGGCAGCGATGCCATGTCGATGACGAAGCGATAGCGCACGTCGCTGCGCAGGATGCGCTCCCAGCACTCGTTGACTTTCTGGATCGGCGTCAGCTCGATGTCGCAGGTGATGCCGTGGCGGCCGCAGAAGTCGAGCATCTCCTGCGTTTCGCGCAGACTGCCGATCATCGAGCCAGCCAGCGTGCGGCGGCGGAACACGAGCGGGATCGCGGCGACGGGTACCGTCTTCTCCGGGATGCCGACCAGCACCATCGCGCCGTCGACCTTGAGCAATTTGAGGTAGCTCGACCAGTCGATGTCCGCCGAGACGGTGTTGATGACGAGGTCGAAGCGACCCTCGAGATCTTCGAACGTGCGCGCATCCGACGTCGAATGGAACCGGTCCGCGCCCATGCGTTTCGCGTCGTCGGCCTTGGCGTGCGAGTGACTCAGCACGGTGACGGTCGCGCCCATCGCGTGCGCGAGCTTGACGCCGACGTGGCCGAGCCCGCCGAGCCCCACGATCGCGACTTCCTTGCCCGGCCCGGCATGCCAATGCATCAGCGGCGAGTACAGCGTGACGCCGGCGCACAGCAGCGGTGCGGCGGCGGCCGGTGGCAGGTTCGGCGGCATCCTCAGCACGAAGTCCTCGTGCACGACGACGTGGTCGGAGTAGCCGCCCATCGTCGGCGTGCCGTCGTGCTCGCGGCCGTTGTACGTCGGCACCTGGCCCTCGGTGCAATACTGCTCGAGGCCGCGAACGCACTGCGGGCAGTGGTGGCAGCAGTCGACAAGCACGCCGACGCCGACGGTGTCGCCGGGCTTGAACTTGCTGACACGCGATCCGGTTTGGGTCACCACGCCGACGATCTCGTGGCCCGGCACCATGGGAAAGATCGATCCACCCCATTCGTCGCGCGCCTGGTGGATGTCGGAGTGGCAGATGCCGCAAAACTTGATCGCGACGGTGACATCGTGCTCGCGCGGCGCGCGGCGATCGAACGTGTAGGGCACCACCGGCGTGCGTGCCGACAGTGCTGCGTATCCGTGAGCGCGGGACATGGCTGGGCGTGAATTGGACGTGAAGATGAAGGGGTGCGCGGCGAATGTCGATGATACGTCGTCGCGTGCGGCTCGTGCACGCCGTGCGCGGCCGGCGTTGCTACCATCGCGACGCGATGCGCGTTGCATCGCCATGACGCAAACGAGGAACGGCCATGACTAAATTGATGAACAAGCCCGATGAATACGTCGACGAGTCGCTGGACGGAATGTGCGCGGCATTCGACGGCTATCGCCGCGCGGGGCGCGGTGGCCGGGTGGTCACGCGTGCCGAGGCGATGCCGCGCGGCCGCGTCGGCGTGGCGACCGGTGGCGGCTTCGGGCACCTTCCCCTGTTCGCGGGCTATGTCGGTGACGGCATGCTCGATGCGTGCGCGGTGGGCAACGTATTCGCGGGGCCGCCGGTCGACGTCTGCACCGACGCGCTGCGCGCGGCGGATGGCGGCGCCGGCGTGGTGTGCGTGCTCGGCAACTACGGCGGCGACCGGATGAGCTTCGGCGAGGCCTGCGATGATTTCGCCGATGCCGGGGGCACCACCGCGACGGTGATCGTTGCCGACGACGTCGCCAGCGCGCCGCGGGCGGAGGCGGCCAAGCGCCGCGGCGTCGCCGGGATGGTGTTCGCGTTCAAGGCTGCCGGCGCCAGCGCCGCACGCGGCGATGCCCTCGACACGGTCGCCGCGTTCGCGCGGCGCACCGCCGAGCGCACGCGCTCGATCGGCGTCGCGCTGGCGCCGTGCACCATTCCCGGGGCGAGCGCGCCCGGATTCAGCGTCGCCGCCGGCCGGATCGAGCTCGGCATGGGCATCCACGGCGAGCCGGGCATCGAGGCCATGCCGCTGGCGACCGCCGACACCGTTGCCGATGCGATGCTCGACCGGCTGCTGGCGGACGGCGCTGCCGGCGACCGCGGACGCGTGGCCGTGCTGGTCAACAGCCTTGGCGCGACACCGCTCGAGGAGCTGCTGATCCTCTACCGCCACGTCGCGCGGCGCCTTGCCGCACGCCAGGTGACGGTGGCCCGCCGCTACGTCGGCCACTATGCGACGTCGATGGAAATGGCCGGCTGCTCGATCTCGTTGCTCGACCTCGATGCGGAGCTCGAGGCGCTGCTCGCGGCGCCGGCGCGATGCGCGTTCTGGCGGTGAGCGCGATGCTCGACGTCGACGCCATCGTCGCTGCGCTCGCGCGCATCGGCACGCGCGTCGACGCGATGCGCGACGCGCTGAATGCCGCCGACCGCAACCTCGGCGACGGCGACACCGGCATGACGCTGGCCGGCATCGTCGGCGCGTGGCAGGCCGCATCGCTGCGCGACGCCGGCGACGTCGGGACGGCGATCGTCGCGCTCGGCCGCGCCGCCGCCGCGGCGACGGGCTCGAGCCTCGGCTCGGTGATCGCCATCGGCCTGCGCGCCGCCGGCCGCGAGGCTGCCGGGCGCGCCGTGCTCGATCGCGCGGGACTGGTGGCGTCGCTCGACGCGGCGCTGCGCGCGATCAGCGAGCGCTCGGGTGCGCAGCCGGGCGACAAGACGGTGCTGGATTCGCTCGTCGCGATCCATCGCACGATGGCCGACACTGCCGGCGACGCCGGTCTTGGCACGGTCGCGCTCGCGGCCGCAGAGCAGGCGCTGCGCGAATACCGCGGCCGTGCCTCGAAGCTCGGCCGGGCGCGCATGTACGGCGAGCGCTCGATCGGCCACGACGACCCCGGCATGCTGGCCGTCGTGCTGCTGCTGCGAGCGGCCACCGCCGCTCCCGGAGAGTCGGGCGCAACGGCCACGTGAAGCGACGCTCGCCCAATGACGCTGAGTCGCTCCGCGCGGTCGGCGCCTCGCGCGGATCGCCGCCGCGCCCCATCGCCGCATCGCGGCGGCGGCGCCGCGCGGGCGCTCAGCGCCCCGTCATCGTCGGCGTGCCGGTCGTGCGGCCGATGAACTCGATCATCGCCAGGAAGAAATAGTCGGCGTTGTCCTTGCGCACGAAGCCGTGGCCTTCGTTGTCGGCGAGGATGTAGGCGACCGGCACGCCGTGCGACTTGACGGTGGCGACGATCTGCTCCGATTCGGTATAGGGCACGCGCGGGTCGTTGCGGCCCTGCGCGACCAGCAGCGGCTTGCCGATGGCCGCGGCATGCGCGACCGGCGAGATCGAGGCCAGGAACTCGCGCATCGCCGGGTCGCGCTCGTCGCCGTATTCGACGCGCCGCAGGTCGCGGCGGTAGCTCTCGGTGTTCTGCAGGAACGTCACGAAGTTGGAGATGCCGACGACGTCGACGCTGCCGGCGATGCGGTCGCTGTAGTGAGTGGCGACGGCGAGGCTCATGTAGCCGCCGTAGCTGCCGCCGACCACGACGACACGCCGCGGGTCGAGATTCGGCTGGCGGGCGATCCAGTCGAGCAGGGCGCCGATGTCCTTGACGGAATCCTCGCGCAGCCGCCCGTTGTCGAGCGACACGAAGGTCTTGCCGTAACCGGTCGAGCCGCGCACGTTGGGCATCACCACCGCCACGCCCATCTCGTCGATCAGGTAGTTCCAGCGGCCCATGAATCCGGGGCGCGACTGGCCCTCGGGGCCGCCGTGGATGTCGACGACGACCGGCCGCGGACCGCTGAAGCGCGATGGTGGCCGCATGATGAAACCGTGCAGCAGGAGGCCGTCGAAACTCGTCCACTCGATCGGCGCCGCCGCGGCGAACCCGGCAGCGTCGAGACCGTCCACGACATTGCGCGTCCATTGCGTGGTCGCGCTGGTCGCAGGATCGACGCTCCACACCTCGCTCGGACCCTGCGCCGATTGCAGGTCGAAGCCGAGTTCGCGCGAATCCGGGCGCCACGCGAGCTTCGACACCTGTCCGGTCGGCAACCGCGGCGCGGCGACCTGGCGCAGCGTGTCGGCGTCGTACAGCCGCAGCACGCCGATGCCGCCTTCGTTGACGACGAGCGCGATCGTGCGTCCATCGGGCGATACGGCCAGCTCCTCGACGTCCCAGCGATCCGGGCCGAAGTACGCGAGGGCGCCGCTGGCGAGGTCGAGCCGCGCTGCGCGCTGGAATTCGCCGTCGCGATCGGTGGTGAGAAAGAGGCTCGCGCCGTCGCGGGAGAATTGCGGCGACGACGACGCCATTGTGCGCGACGGCCGCGGACCCTCGGGCGGCAGCACGCGCCGGCGCGCGCCGCTCTTCGCGTCGACGACGTACACGTCGCTGTCGGTGACGGAGCGCGCGTCGACGATCGCGAAATGCAGGTCGTCGAACGCGAAGCTGGCATCGGTCCAGCCGGTGCCCGGCAGCGTCGGCAATGCGCGGTCGCGCGCGGAATCGACCGGATCGATCATCGCCAGGTCGATGGCGGGATGCTCCGACTTGCCGGTCTTGTCGAGCGATGTGCTGGCGACGAGCAGCCGCGTGCGTGCGTGATCGAGGGCGAGCGGCGTGTACTGCCGTGCCGGGTTGGTGAGCAGGACCGGCTCGCCCGCGCCCGCATCGTCGAGCCGGTAGAGCTGGCGCTGCTCGTTGCCGCCGCTGTCGCGCACGAACAGCAGCGTCGATGGGCGACTGGTCCACCACATCCCGAAGCGCACCGGGTCGGCGCCGCTCGTGACGGGTATCGGGACGGCAAGCGGCGCGTCGACGCGGTTGAGCTGCGTGGTGTTGCCGGTGCGCGTGGCGACCAGCATCGCCCGCGCCTGCGGATGCCAGGATGCGAGCGCGCGCGGCCGGAACTCGGCATACGGCGCGATGCGCGTCGCGAGCGCCGCATCCACGGCCGGCACGCCGTCGAGATGAAGATGCGGATTCGGCGCCACGCTCTGGCTCGCGCAGGCGGCGACGAGCACGGCGAGCGAAACGCCACACAGATCACGCAATCGGGGCATCGAGCGACCAGGCGTGGCTGATAAGATGCATGCATTGTAACGTTCGACCGCGCGCACGCCTCGCGTGCCGCGCGCGCAGCGCATGCCGCCGATCGCCATCCTCCGCTTCTCGCGCACCGAGGGACCCGCGTATTTCGCACAGTGGCTCGATGCACGCAAGCTGCCGTGGCAGCTCGTCGCGCTGGATGCCGGCGCGGTCGTGCCCGCCGATCCGCGCGCCTTCGCCGGCATCGGCATGATGGGCGGTCCGATGAGCGTCAACGACGCGCTGCCCTGGATCGATCCCGCCTGCCGCCTGTTGCGCGACGCCGTCGACGCGCGCGTGCCGGTGATCGGACATTGCCTCGGCGGCCAGCTGCTCGCGCGTGCGCTCGGCGCGGACGTCACGCGGGCGGCGCAGACCGAGATCGGGTGGATCGACGTCGACGTGGCGCCCGCGGCGGACGCCGCTGCGTGGTTCGGCGCACGCACGCGATTCACCGCGTTCCAGTGGCACTACGACGCGTTCGCGCTGCCTGCCGGCGCCAGGCGCGTGCTCTCGAACGCGTTCAACCCGAACCAGGCATACACGATCGACGATCGTCACATCGGCATGCAATGCCACGTCGAGATGACCGAGGATCTGGTCGACACCTGGTGCCGTGCCGCGCCCGACGAACTGCCGCCGGTCTCCACGCGCGCGCTGATGAGCGAGGCCGACATCCGCGACCGCCTCGGCGCACGGGTCGGCGCGCTGCACGACGCGGCCTCGGCCATCTACACCCGCTGGGCGTCGAACTTGCGTCACTGACGGCGATGCCCGTGATCCGTGCGCTGCCCGATCTCCTGATCAACCAGATCGCCGCCGGCGAGGTGGTCGAGCGCCCGGCAGCGGCATTGAAGGAGCTCGTCGAGAATGCGCTGGACGCCGGCGCCGCGCAGATCGACGTCGACCTCGCCGGCGGCGGCATCCGCCGCATCCGCGTCGCCGACGACGGCGACGGCATCGAGCGCGACGAGCTCCCGCTCGCGGTGGCGCGCCACGCCACGTCGAAGATCGCGCTGCCCGCCGACCTCGAGGCGATCGCCACGCTGGGCTTCCGCGGCGAGGCGCTGGCGTCGATCGCCGCGGTATCGCGCTTCGCGCTGGCCTCGAAGCGCCGTGGCAAGCCGCATGCATGGCGCATCGAAGTCGAGGGCGGACAGGTGGGCACCACCTCGCCGGCGGCGCTCGCCGCCGGCACCACGGTCAGCGTCGAGGAGCTCTATTTCAACACGCCGGCGCGGCGCAAGTTCCTGCGCACGGAAGCCACCGAATGGGCGCACAGCGCGGAGGCCTTCGCGCGCGTGGCGCTGGCGCGACCCGACATCGGCTTCACGCTCGCGCATAACGGCCGCGTCCAGCACCGGCTGCAGGCGGCCGGGCGGCGCGCGCGCATCGAGGCGTTGTGCGGACGCGCGTTCGCCGACAACGCCGCCGACGTCGACGCCGACGCCGGCGCGATCCGGATCGCGGGCTACGCGGTGCGTCCGGCGTATGCCGCCAACGGCGGCGGCCAGTACGTGTTCGTCAACGGCCGATTCGTGCGCGATCGCGTGCTGGCGCACGCGCTGCGCGAAGCCTATCGCGACGTGCTGCATCACGACCGCGTGCCGAGCTATGTGCTGTGGCTGACGCTCGACCCGCGCCACGTCGACGTCAACGTGCATCCGCAGAAGATCGAGGTGCGCTTTCGCGACAGCGGCGGCGTGCACCAGTTCGTGCGTAACGCGGTCGAGCGCGCGCTCGCCGGCACGGCATCCGAACAGCCGGCGGTCTCGGCGGCCGACAAGCTCGGCATCGCCGCGGCGCGCATGCCGCCTGTGGGTGGCGCACCGTCGCAGCCGGCACTCGCGCTTGCCGCCACGGCCGCGGAGCCGGCGGCGTTCTACACGCGTCTCTTCGGCGCGCGCGCCGTGGCCGGCGTCGCCGGGCTGCCGCTCGCGGGATCGGCGGCGGACGGCGGCACGCCACCCGGCGTCGATCGCACCGCCGGCGCGGGGCCGTTCGCGAACTCCGACGCGCGGGATGGCAGCGCACCGCTGGCGGCGGACGAGGAGTTTCCGCTCGGCTTCGCGCTCGCGCAGCTGCACGGCATTTACATCCTCGCGCAGAATCGCAACGGGCTCGTGCTGGTCGACATGCATGCCGCGCACGAGCGCATCGTCTATGAAGGTCTCAAGGCGTCCCCGGCGGCGGCCATGGCGACCCAGCCGCTGCTGGTGCCGGCGACGTTCGTCGCCGATGCCCTCGACATGGCCACCGCCGCCGAGAATCGCGAGACGCTCGACGCGCTCGGCTTCGACGTCGGCGCGCTCGGTCCGGTGACGCTCGCCGTGCGCGCGATTCCGGCACTGCTCAAGGACGCCGACGCAGTGGCTCTGGCTCGCGCCGTGCTGCACGACGTGCGCGAGTTCGGGGCGAGCGCCGTGCTCGCGCAGCATCGCGACGACCTCTTCTCCACGATGGCCTGCCATGCGGCGGTGCGGGCCAACCGCCTGCTGACGCTGCCCGAAATGAACGCGCTGCTGCGCGAGATGGAAGCCACCGAGCGCGCCGGCCAATGCAATCACGGCCGGCCGACCTGGTATCGCCTGTCGCTCGCCGACCTCGACCGTCTGTTCATGCGCGGCCGCTGATGCGTGCGCCGCCCGTCGTGCTGCTGATGGGCCCGACGGCCGTGGGCAAGAGCGCGGTGGCGCTGGCGCTGGCCGAGCGCGTCGGCGGCGAGATCGTCAGCGTCGACTCGGCGCAGGTGTACCGCGGCATGGACATCGGCACCGCCAAGCCGGGCGCGGCCGACCGCGCGCGCATCACGCACCACCTCGTCGACATCGTCGATCCCGACGCGCGGTATTCGGCGGCGCATTTCGCCATCGACGCGCGCGCGGCGATCGCCGCGGCGCACGCGCGCGGCCGCGCGGCGATTCTCGCGGGCGGCACGATGCTCTATTTCAAGGCCTTGCGCGACGGGCTGTCCGCGCTGCCGCCCGCCGACGCGGCGGTGCGGGCGCAGATCGATGCCGACGCCGCGCGCCGCGGCTGGCCGGCGCTGCACGCGGCGCTCGCGAGCGTCGATCCCGTGACTGCGGCAAGGCTCGCGCCCACCGACGCCCAACGCATCCAGCGCGCGCTGGAAGTGCATCGCGTCGGCGGCGTGGCGCTGTCGGCGCTGCAGGGCCGGCGCGTCGCCGATCCCGCGCTCGCGGCAGCGCTGGTGGTGGCGCTGATGCCGCAGGACCGCGCGCGGCTGCATCGTGCGATCGCCGCGCGCCTGGACGCGATGCTCGACGCGGGCCTGGTCGCCGAGGTCGCCTCGCTGCACGCGCGCTATGCGCTGGTTCCCGACCTGCCGTCGATGCGCGCCGTGGGCTACCGCCAGGTGCTCGAGCATCTGGCCGGCGCCACCGATGCGAAAGCGATGCGTGAACGCGCGATCGCGGCGACACGCCAGCTTGCGCGGCGGCAACTGACGTGGCTGCGTGCCACGCCCGCCCAGACGTTCGACCCGTTTGCGGTGCCCGCGGCGTCGATCGTCGCCGGTATTGCCGCACAGATGGCCGCCACCGCGAGCGTGGACTGAACGACGACCTGCGCGCGGCAGCGTGCCGGCGCGACCGCCCCTCAGGTCGCGACGTCGGGCATCCCCGCCACCGCACTGAACATCACGCGGTTGCGGCCGGCGCGCTTCGCCGCGTACATGGCGGCGTCGGCGCTGGCGAGGAGGCCCGGCGGATCGCTCGCGTCGTCGGGGAAGAACGCGATGCCGATGCTGGCGCCGATCGGCACGCTCGTCGGCGGGCGCTCGGCGAGGGAGTCGAGCAGGCGCTCGGCGAGACGCGCGAGATCGCGTCCATCCTCGGCACCCAGCGCCGCCAGCACGAACTCGTCGCCACCGATGCGCGCGAGCACGTCGGAATCGCGCTTCAATCCGGCGAAGCGCATCGCGATCTCGATCAGCAGCGCATCGCCGGCCTCGTGCCCGGCGCTGTCGTTCACCGCCTTGAAGCCATCGAGGTCGATGCACAGGAGGCCGAGCGTGCTGCCCTCGCGCCGTGCCTGTGCGAGCGCGTAACCCAGCCATTGCGTGAAGAAGCGGCGGTTGGGGAGCTGCGTCAGGTCGTCGTGATCGGCCTCGCGGCGGATGCGGTCGACGAGGCGGCGCCGCTCGCCCAGCTCGCGCGCGATCGCGGCATACAGAATGACCATCATCGCGACGCCGAGGCCGACACCGATGGCGAGCAGGCGCATCGTGTCGTCATAGTGCCGGCGCAGCAGCGTGCGCGCCGCGCCGGCGCGCGCGCTCAAGTCGGCGTGCATCGACTCCCAGCCGAGGCGGATCGTGCGCATCGCGGCGATGCCGCGGTCGGACAGCGCCATTGCCTGCGCGGGCTCGAAGCCCTGCTGGCGGCGCAGCTCGACATTCGCCGCGAGCGCCGACAGCAGGGCGCCGATGTGCGGCTCGAGCGCGGTCAGTGCCCGCATCGTCGCGGGATCGTCGGCAGCCAGCGCCTTGGCTTCGGCGACGCGCGTGCCGAAGTCGCTGATGGCGATCCGGTAGGGCACCAGATAGGTGTCGCTGCCGCTGATGAGATAGCCACGCTGGCCCGATTCCGCGGTGCGCAGCGCGAGGTAGACGGACGTCACCGCGAAGTCGAGCTCGCGCAGGTGATTGCCCTCGCGGCCGACGTCGAGGAAGGCATTGCCTTCGCGCACGGCAAATGCGAGAGCGATGACGAGTCCGAGCGTGCCGGCGACGAACGCCAGCAGCAGCTTGATCTCGAGCGGAAACGGGCCGGATTTCATCGTGGACGTGAGCTTGAGCGTAGGGCCATGGCGTCGCCCGGGCAGCGACGGGCGAGGCGATGCATTGTGCAATAATGAGGCCTCCGGCGCACGCGCGAAATGGCGCAACTGCGTGCGGGCGGCGGCTCTCGACTCGACCATGCAACGCTTCACCCTGTACGACAAGCTCTTCGACAGCCACGTCGTCCGCGCCGACGGCGACGGCACGGTGCTCCTGTACATCGACCGCCATCTCGTGCACGAGGTGACGAGCCCGCAGGCCTACGAGGGGTTGCGGCTGGCGGGCCGCAAGCCCTGGCGCGCGCAGTCGATCGTCGCCACCGCCGACCACAACACGCCGACCACGCACTGGGCCGAAGGCATTCGCGACCCGGTGTCGCGCACGCAGGTCGAAACGCTCGATGCCAACATCCGCGCCACCGGCGCCAAGGCGTATTTCCCGTTCCGCGACCGGCGCCAGGGCATCGTCCACGTCATCGGTCCGGAGAGCGGCGCCACGCTGCCCGGCATGACCGTCGTCTGCGGCGACTCGCACACCAGCACGCACGGCGCGTTCGCGGCGCTCGCCTTCGGCATCGGCACATCGGAGGTCGAGCACGTGCTGGCCACGCAATGCCTCGTCACGCGCAAGTCGAAGTCGATGCTGGTGCGCGTCGACAATCGACTGCCGCGCGGCGTGACGTCGAAGGACCTGGCGCTGGAGCTGATCGGTCGCATCGGCACCGCCGGCGGCACGGGGCACGCGATCGAGTTCGGCGGCTCGGGCATCCGCGCGCTGTCGATGGAAGCGCGGATGACGATCTGCAACATGGCCATCGAGGCCGGCGCGCGCGCCGGCATGATCGCCGCCGACGACGTGACGTACGACTACCTGCGCGGGCGTCCGTTCGCGCCGGCGGGCGAGGCCTGGGACCGCGCAGTTGCCTACTGGCGCACGCTGCACTCGGACGAGGGCGCGACGTTCGACGCGACGATCGCGCTCGACGCCGCCGACGTGCGGCCGCAGGTGACATGGGGCACGTCGCCGGAGATGGTGGTGTCGGTGGAGGGCCGGGTGCCCGATCCGGACCGCGAGCGCGATGCCGCTCGGCGCGACGGCATCGAGCGCGCGCTCACGTACATGGGGCTGGCGCCGAACACGCCGATCACCGACATCCGCATCGACAAGGTCTTCATCGGCTCATGCACGAACTCGCGCATCGAGGATCTGCGTGCCGCGGCATCGGTGGCCCGTGGGCGCCGGATCGCCGACAGCGTGAAGCTGGCGATGGTCGTGCCGGGTTCCGGGCTGGTCAAGGCGCAGGCGGAGGCCGAAGGCCTCGACCGCGTGTTTCGCGACGCGGGATTCGAGTGGCGCGAGCCGGGCTGCTCGATGTGCCTCGCGATGAACGACGACCGCCTCGAGCCGGGCGAACGCTGCGCGTCGACGTCCAACCGCAACTTCGAAGGCCGCCAGGGCGACGGCGGGCGCACGCACCTCGTCAGTCCGGCCATGGCGGCGGCGGCGGCGATCGCCGGGCATTTCGTCGACGTCCGGCGGCTGTATCGCTGACATTCCCTCGCGCACGCACATGCAATCCTTCCACCAGCACCTGGGACTCGTCGCCCCGCTCGACCGCGCCAACGTCGACACCGACGCGATCATCCCCAAGCAATTCCTCAAATCGATCAAGCGCACCGGCTTCGGTCCCAACCTGTTCGATGCGTGGCGCTACCTCGATCACGGCGAGCCCGGCATGGACAACGCCGCTCGCCCGCGCAATCCGGCGTTCGTGCTGAACGAGCCGCGCTTCGCCGGCGCGTCGATCCTCGTCGCGCGCCGCAACTTCGGCTGTGGCAGCTCGCGCGAGCACGCGCCATGGGCGCTGGCCGACTTCGGCTTTCGCGCGCTGATCGCGCCGTCGTTCGCCGACATCTTCCACAACAACTGCTACAAGACGGGCCTCTTGCCGATCGTGCTGCCGGAAAGCGTCGTCGCCCGCATCTTCGACGACGTCGCCGCATTTCCAGGCTACCGGCTGGCGGTCGACCTCGACGCGCAGACCGTCGCCACGCCGGACGGCGCGTTCGTCCATCATTTCGACATCGAGCCCGACCGCAAGCACCGGCTCGTCAACGGCCTCGACGACATCGCGCTCACCCTCGCGCATGCGGACACGATCCGCGCGTTCGAGGCCGAGCGCCTGGCGCGCCATCCCTGGCTGGCGTAAGCGCGGCGATGCAGATCGCGCTCCTGCCGGGCGACGGCATCGGCCCGGAAATCTGCCGCGAGGCGGTCAAGGTGCTCGACGCGCTGGCGCACGGCGGTATCGACGTGACTGTCGAGCGTGGCGCGATCGGCGGCGCCGGCTACGATGCCGCGGGTCATCCGCTGCCACCGGCAACGCTCGCGCTGGCGCAGCGCGCCGACGCCGTGCTGATGGGCGCGGTCGGCGGCCCGCAGTACGACGCGCTGCCGCGCGCGCTGCGGCCGGAGCAGGGCATCCTCGGCATCCGCAAGGCGCTCGGCCTCTTCGCCAACCTGCGCCCGGCGCTGCTTTTCCCCGAGCTCGCGCAGTCGTCGACGCTCAAGGCCGACGTCGTCGCCGGGCTCGATCTCATGATCGTGCGCGAGCTCACCGGCGACATCTACTTCGGCGAGCCACGCGGGCGGCGCGTCACCGCGTCCGGCGAGCCGGAAGGCTTCGACACGATGCGCTATGCCGAAGGCGAGATCGTGCGCATTGCGCGGGTCGGGTTCGAGACCGCGCGCCGGCGCGCGCGCAAGCTGACGTCGGTCGACAAGGCCAACGTGCTCGACACGTCGATCCTGTGGCGCGAGACCGTGACGGCGCTCGCCGCCGAATACCCGGACGTCGCACTCTCGCATATGTACGTCGACAACGCGGCGATGCAGCTCGTGCGCAACCCGAAGCAGTTCGACGTGATCGTCACCGGCAATCTCTTCGGCGACATCCTGTCGGACGAGGCGTCGATGCTGGCGGGCTCGATCGGCATGCTGCCGTCGGCCTCGCTCGATGCCGGCGGCAAGGGGTTGTACGAGCCGATCCACGGCTCGGCGCCGGATATCGCCGGCCGCGACATGGCCAACCCGCTGGCGACGATCCTGTCGCTGGCGATGATGTTCCGCCACACGTTCGCGCGCGACGACGTCGCCGCGCGCATCGAGGGCGCCGTGCGTGGCGTGCTGCGCCAGGGATTGCGCACCGCGGATATCGCGATGCCCGGCGAGCCGACCGTGGGCACGCGCAGGATGGGCGACGCGGTAGTGGCGGCGTTGTGACGGCGTGCGTGCGCAGCCCTCGTGTTGCGCGCGCCGTGCTACGATAAAGCCATGAACGGACATTCCGATTGCCCATTCGCCGGCGCGCACGCCGGCGTGCACGCAGCCGCAACGGCTGCGCGCGGCGCGACCGGCACGTTCATCGTCAAGGCGACGAAAACCACGACCTGACACCGCACGTCCACCGCTGCCCTCCCCGCAAGCGGCGGGTGCGGATGAAGGATGGCGGGGGAAGGCAATGACAATGCGTGCAGGTTTCGTCGGCTGGCGCGGCATGGTGGGCTCGGTGCTGATGCAGCGAATGCTCGAAGAGGGCGATTTCGCGCATCTCGATCCCGTGTTCTTCTCGACGTCGCAGGCCGCGAGCCCGCCATCGATCGGCCGTGCGGTGCCGCCGCTGCGCGACGCCAACGACGCCAAGGCCTTCGCCGGGCTGGACGTCGTCGTCACCTGCCAGGGCGGCGACTGGACCAACGCCATGTATCCGCGGCTGCGCGATGCGGGGTTCGCCGGCTACTGGATCGACGCCGCCAGCGCGATGCGCATGCGCGACGATGCGGTGATCGTGCTCGATCCCGTCAATCGCCATGTCATCGACCGCGCGCTCGCCGCCGGCGTCCGCAACTACATCGGCGGCAACTGCACGGTGAGCCTGATGATCATGGCGCTCGCCGGCCTCCTCGCCGACGACCTCGTCGAGTGGGTGACCTGCATGACCTACCAGGCGGCGTCGGGCGCCGGCGCCAAGAACATGCGCGAGCTGGTGGCACAGATGGGCGAGGCGCATCGCGTGGTGAAGGGGCTGCTCGACGATCCGGCGTCGTCGATCCTCGACATCGACCGTGAAGTCGCCGGCATGCTGCGCGACCCGCGCTTTCCCACCGAGCACTTCGGCGTGCCGCTCGCCGGCAGCCTGATCCCATGGATCGACAAGGACTTGGGCAACGGCATGTCGAAGGAGGAATGGAAGGGCGCCGCGGAGTTGAACAAGATCTACGACCGCGAGGCGACGCCGCTGCCGGTCGAATCGCTGTGCGTGCGCATCGGCGCGATGCGCTGTCACTCGCAGGCGCTGACGATCAAGCTCAAGCGGGACCTGCCGCTGGCCGAGATCGAGCGCCGCATCGCCGGCGCGAACGATTGGGTGCGCGTCGTGCCCAACACGGCCGAAGCGAGCGTGCGCGAGCTGACGCCGGCGGCGATCACGGGCAAGCTCGACATCGCGGTCGGACGCCTGCGCAAGCTGGCGATGGGGCCCGAGTACCTGTCGGCGTTCACCGTCGGCGACCAGCTGCTGTGGGGCGCCGCCGAGCCGCTGCGGCGGATGCTGCGCATCGTCGCCGGGGCGCGACTCGCTGTCGCCGCCTGATCCGTGGGCGCGCGGCGTCGTCGGCGCCGCACGCCCACGGGCTTTAGCGCGAAACGCAACACGCCGATCTAGCGCGCCGCGCACCCTTCCGCCACAAGATGTAGTGGCCGGAGCCGTCGCCGCGCCTAGCGCTAGCGGCCAGCTAGCACGCCGGCATGAAGTTGGGTACTTGGCGCGCCCCGCGCCGGGCAAAATCCCAAGCTAATACCGTGGTTTAGCTTGCGAAGCTAAACCCATGATGTTATGTTTCCTTGCAATAAAAGCTGATTGCGAGGGACGGCATGCGCGCAACACCCATATTCAAGCCTTGCCTAGTTGCGCTGGCGCTGGCGCTCGCGCTGCCCGGCAGCGCGTTGGCATTGGGGCTCGGCAAATTGACCGTCGATTCGGCGCTCGGCGAACCACTTTCCGCTCGCGTCGATCTCACGTCCGCGACCCGCGAAGAGCTCGACACGCTGACCGCGCGCATCGCGGATCCGTCCATCTACCGCCAGAACAATCTGACGTACCAGGCCGCACTCGCGCGCACGCGCGTCGTCGTCGAAACCGGCGCGGATGGCGCGCCTTATCTGCGCGTTTCCTCGCCGGTGTCGGTACTCGAGCCGTTCCTCGACCTCATCGTCGAAGTCAACTGGTCCTCGGGCCGCGTGGTGCGGGACTACACACTGCTGCTCGATCCGCCGGGAATCAACCGCGGCAGCACGGCGGCACCGATGGCGCCATTGCGGCAGGGGACGGGCGCCGCGTCGCCGCCGGCGCGCGCCAGCGCCGCACCCGCCGTCGCGCCGGCGCCCCGTGCACCGGCGGCGCCGGGCGAAGGCTACACGGTCAAGCGCGGCGACACCCTCGCCAAGATCGCCAACGAGAACAAGGCGTCGAACGTCACGCTCGATCAGATGCTGGTGGCGCTGTTCAACGCCAACCAGAATGCGTTCGTCGGCAACAACATGAACCGCCTGCGTGCCGGCGTGATCATGACGATCCCCGACGCGGACACCGCGGCGGCGCAGCCGGAAGCCGACGCGCACAAGGTCGTGCGCGTGCAGGCCGCCGACTGGCGCGCCTATCGCGACCGCGTCGCAGCGTCGGCGCCGGAAGCCGGCGGCACCGCGGGGCGCGCCGCGGCCGGCAGCATTTCCACCGCGGTCGAGGAGAAGACGCCCGCTGCAGCCCCCGGCAGCGATCGCCTGCGCGTGTCGCGCGAGGCGCAGGGCAAGGGCGCGCCTGCTGAAGATGCCGTCGCACGCGACAAGCGACTCGCCGAAGCGAACTCGCGCATCGCCCAGCTCGAGAAGATGCTGGCCGACGCGCAGCATGCGGTCGACGTCAAGAATCAGACGCTCGCACAGGCGCAGAACCGCGCCGACACGGCGAGCGGCAAGGCGACGCCGACGCCACCGCCACCTGCACCGATCACCACGCCCGCGCCCGCAGTCACCACGCCCGCGACGCCGCCGGCGACGACCACTGCGCCGGCCACGCCGCCGGCCAGCACGACCGCACCGATCACGCCGCCCGTGATCGCGCCGCCTCCTCCGACATCGCCGACGTCGCCGCCGCCAACCGAGGCCGCCAAGGCGCCGGAAACGCCGGCGCCCGTGACGACGCCGCCGCCGAGCGAGCCGCCGAAGGTCGTGGCGTCGCCCAAGGCGGCGCCGAAGGCGGCCGCCAAGGCACCCAAGCCGTCGCCATCGTTCTTCGATCAGCTGACGGATGCCATTCCGCTGTGGGCATTGGCGATCGCGGCCGTGGCGATCCTCGGCCTCATCACCGTGCTGCTGACGTCGCGCCGGCGCAAGACGACCAAGTTCGAGGACAGCATCATCTCGGGCACCGACATCAAGACCAACACGGTGTTCGGCTCGACCGGTGGCGGCGTCGTCAACACCGGCGACAACTCGCTCGCCAGCGACTTCAGCCGCGAGGGCCTCGGCAACATCGACACCGACGAAGTCGATCCGATCGCCGAAGCCGAGGTGTACCTCGCCTATGGCCGCGATGCGCAGGCCGAGGAGATTCTCAAGGACGCGCTGAAGAAGGATCCGGCGCGCCAGGAGATCTACCTCAAGCTCCTCGAGATCCACGCGCAGCACAACAAGCCGTCGGCGTTCGAGACGGTCGCCGCCGAGCTCTATGCGCAATGCCAGGGTCAGGGCGAGGTCTGGCAGAAGGCTGTGGCGCTGGGTCGCCAGCTCGATCCCAACAATCCGATGTTCGTCGAAGGCGCTGCACCGCCGGCACGTGCGGCCGCGGCAGCCAGCGCGGCTGCCGACGAGGGTGATGTGTTCACGATGGGCCCCGACCTGACGCTGCCGCCGAAGCATCCGCCTGGCGGCATCGACATGCAGCTCGACGACGAGATCACCGTGTCGCCGTCGTCGGGCGTCGAGCCGCCGCGGCCGAAGACGCCCGCGGACATCCTGGCCGGCGCCGACCGCACGCTTGCGCGCAGCGCCAGCGACACGATCGCCGACAAGGCGCACGCGGCGACGGCGTCGATTGCAGCCACCGCGGCTGCGGGCGCCGCTGCGGTAGGCGCTGCCGCGGCCTCGGCGAAGTCGAAGATGGACCTCGACTTCCATCTCGACGACGCCGACAAGCCGGCGCCGATGCATGCGCCGCGCGAACCGGAACCGGAGCCCGAGCTCGCGGCCGCGCACGCCGATGCGCCCGCGTCCGCCGCCGACCGCCTTGCGCGGCCGGCCGCGGCGATGGAGCTCGACAAGCTCGACCTGTCGTTCGATCCGGACAAGGCGACCTTCGAAGACCCGACGCCCTCGGTGCTCGACGGCCAGTGGCACGACGCGGCGACCAAGCTCGATCTCGCCAAGGCCTATCAGGAAATGGGCGACGTCGAGGGCGCGCGCGAGATCCTGCAGGAAGTGCTGCACGAAGGCGACGAGCAGCAACGCACCGAAGCGCAGGCGATCCTGACCAAGCTCGGCTGACGCCGCAGCACTCCACCCGACGGCGGGCCCTCGCGGGTCCGCCGTTTTGATTTGCACGCGCCCATGCGCATAGCCCTCGCCCTCGAATACGACGGCCGCGCGTTCTGCGGCTTCCAGTCGCAGTCCTCGCGCTGCGGCGTGCAGGACGCGCTCGCCGCGGCGATCGGCGAAGTCGCCGCGCACGCGGTGACCGTGGTCGCTGCCGGCCGCACCGATGCCGGCGTGCACGCGACCTCGCAGATCGTGCATTTCGACGCACCGCATCCGCGTCCATTGACCGCGTGGGTGCGCGGCGTCAACGCGCTGCTGCCGGCACCCGTCGCGGTGCTGTGGGCGCGCGAGGTGGCCGACGTTTTTCACGCGCGCTTCGCGGCGCAGGCGCGGCACTACACGTATCTGTTGCGCTGCCGCGGCGAGCGTGTCGGCCTCGAGGCGGGGCGTGTCGGCTGGTACCATCGTGCGCTCGACGTGGCGGCGATGCGCGCAGCGGCGATGCGGGTCACCGGCCGTCACGACTTCTCGGCGTTTCGCGCGGCCGAATGCCAGGCGAAGACGCCGGTGCGCGACCTGTGGCGCTGCGACATCGCGAACGAGGACACGCTCGTGCGCTTCGACTTCTCCGCGGACGGTTTCCTGCACCACATGATTCGCAACCTGGTGGGCGCATTCGTCGCCGTCGGCAACGGCAGCCGGCCGGCGGCATGGCTGGGCGAGCTGCTCGCCACGCGCGACCGCACGCAGGGCCCGGCGACCTTCGCCGCCGACGGCCTCTATTTCACCGGCGCCGACTACCCCGCGCGGCATGCGCTGCCGCCGACGCGCCGCGACGTGTCGCCGATCGGCGGCGCATGACCACGCGCGTCAAGATCTGCGGCATCACGCGCGTCGACGATGCGCTCGCCGCAGTGCGCGCCGGCGCGCATGCGGTGGGCCTCGTGTTCTGGCCGGGAACGCCACGGCGCGTCGATGTCGCCGCGGCGCGCGCGATCGTCGCCGCGCTGCCGCCGATGGTGAGCGTGGTCGGCCTGTTCGTCGATCCGACGGCGGCCGACGTGCGCGCCGCGCTCGACGCCGTGCCGCTCGACCTCTTGCAGTTCCACGGCGACGAGGCGCCGCAATTCTGCGGCGGGTTCGGCCGCCGCTACCTGAAGGCGATCGCGGCGAGAGAGGGCGTCGATTTGCTAAGATGCGCCGAGCGGTATGCGGATGCCGCGGCGTGGATCTTCGACGCGCACGTGCCCGGCGACCTGCCCGGCGGCACCGGGCGCACGTTCGACTGGTCGCGGCTGCCGCGCGCGAGCGCACGGCCCGTCGTGCTGTCGGGCGGCCTCCACGCCGGCAACGTCGGCGCGGCGATCCGCGCCGTGCGGCCGTTCGCCGTCGACGTGTCGTCCGGCGTCGAGGCGCTGGACGCGGCGGGCAAGCCGCGTCGCGGCCTCAAGGATGCCGCGCGGATCGACGCATTCATCGAGGCGGTGCGCCATGCAGATGACCGAATTGAAGGCTGAGCTTCGCTAC
>DASYSP010000047.1:0-4451 GCA_036003195.1 Casimicrobiaceae bacterium | reverse complement strand
GACGCCATGGCGAATGCCTTCCAGGTAGCGGAAGCGCGTGTCGGCGAACAAGAGCGCGATCGACAGCAGCGCGAAGAACGCGAGCCGCGCGAGCGGGCTCGGGCCGCGGTGGAAGAACGGCGGCGGGTCGGTGTGCAGCATCGCTGTTCAGCGACCGAGCGCGGGCCGTACGCCACCGGGCGGGCGGATTGCCGGTCGGTCAAACCCGTGCCGTGCGTTCCCGCGGTAGCACGACGATCGGTCAAACCCGTGCCGTGCGGCGCCGGTCCGGCGGACCGGTCGGTCAACCCCGTGCCAAGCGCCGCCGGGCTGGCGGGGTATCGGCAGTCGCTCAAACACGCTTCGCGAACTCGCTTGGTGCCGATACCCCACCATCCCGGCGGGACCGTGCCATGGAGACCGATTTGGGTCGCGATGGTGCGCACACGCTCGCCAAGGGTGCAGTGGCGTTGCGGCCTGCGTGACATCGCCGCAATGGCCGGGTGTCGGTCCAAAGCGAGTTCGCGCAGCGTGTTTGAGCGACGACCGATACCCGGCCGTTGCGGCAGCGGATGGCGCGCCCAATGGCAAATGCATGTTGAGGCGTGATCCCGCCAAAGCGACGGCGGATGGCGCACGCGAAGGATGTTCGGCTGACGACGCACGCCCCGCCAGCCGGGCCTGCGGTGCGGGCGATGCGGTCACCGTCACGGCGATGCGGCTAGTCCGTGGTGAAGATCGTGGAGAGCGATTCCATGTTCTCCAGCGCCTTGCCGCAGCCGCGCACCACGCAGGTCAGCGGATCGTCGGCGACGATCACCGGCAGCCCCGTCTCCTCCATCAACAGGCGATCGAGGTCGCGCAGCAGCGCGCCGCCGCCGGTGAGCACCATGCCGCGCTCGGCGATGTCGGCGCCGAGCTCGGGCGGCGTGCGCTCGAGCGCGCTCTTCACCGCCGACACGATGCTGTTGAGCGGATCGGTGAGCGCCTCCAGGATCTCGTTCGACGACACGGTGAAGCTGCGCGGGATGCCTTCGGCCAGGTTGCGGCCCTTGACCTCCATCTCCTTCACCTCGGACCCGGGGAACGCGGAGCCGATCGTCTTCTTGATCACCTCGGCCGTGGTCTCGCCGATCAGCATCCCGTAGTTGCGGCGGATGTAGTTGACGATCGCCTCGTCGAACTTGTCGCCGCCGACGCGCACGCTGCCGGCGTACACCATGCCGCCCAGCGAGATCACGCCGACTTCGGTGGTGCCGCCGCCGATGTCGACGACCATCGAGCCCGTGGCATCGGAAATCGGCAGGTCGGCGCCGATGGCGGCAGCCATCGGCTCCTCGATCAGGTACACCTTCGACGCGCCGGCGCCGAGCGCCGACTCGCGGATCGCGCGGCGCTCCACCTGCGTCGAGCCGCACGGCACGCAGATGATGATGCGCGGGCTGCGCGAGAACAACCGCGAATCGAGCACCTTCTTGATGAACTGCTTCAGCATCTGCTCGGTGACGGTGAAGTCGGCGATCACGCCGTCCTTCATCGGCCGGATCGCCGTGATGTTCCCCGGCGTGCGCCCGAGCATCTGCTTCGCCGCGAGGCCCACTTCCTGGATCACCTTCTTGCCGTTGGGACCGCCTTCCTGGCGGATGGCCACGACCGACGGCTCGTCGAGCACGACACCCTTGCCCCGCACGTAGATCAGCGTGTTGGCGGTGCCGAGGTCGATGGCGAGGTCGCTGGAAAAGTAGCCTTTGAAGAAATCGAACATGAAGCGGAGTCTGGGCGAATGGGTCGCCGCCACGCATCCTTCGGCGAAGGAGCGACGGCGCCTCGTTTTGGTGGCGGCTATGATACTCTACGGTGCTTGTTTCGCATCGAAAAAGCGCGAAAACCGGCCGCCTGCCGCGCCCCGTGGCCCGATTGCCGCGCGCCCCGCGACCCCGGCGGCCGCGCACCGCCTTCGCCCTTGCCGCCATGCCCCTGACGCTTCACGACATCGAGCGCATCGCCCAGCTTGCGCGCATCGAGATCGATGCGCGCGAAGCGGCCGACGTGCATGCCAAGCTGACGGCGATCTTCGCGATGATCAACGAGCTCAACGCGATCGACACCACCGGCATCGAGCCGATGTCGCACGCGCAGGACATGACGACGCCGCTGCGCGACGACCGCGTGACCGAGGCCGACCACCGCGCCGAATTCCAGCGCGGCGCACCCGCGACCGAGGACGGCCTCTACCTCGTGCCGCGCGTCGTCGAGTAGGGGCGATGAGCGCGCACGCCGACACGGTGGCCGGCCTCGCGGCGGCGCTCGCCGCGCGCGAGATATCGTCGGTCGAGCTGACGACGGCGACCCTCGACCGCATCGAGCGTGCGCAAGGCGCGCTCAACGCCTTCGTCACGATCGACCGCGGCGGCGCGCTGGCGCAGGCGAAGGCGGCCGACGCCGCGCGCGCGCGCGGCGACGCCGGACCCCTCACCGGCGTGCCGATCGCGCACAAGGACGTGCTGATGACCGCCGGTCTGCGCACGACCTGCGGCTCGCGGATGCTCGCCGACTTCGTCGCGCCCTACGACGCGTTCGTCGTCGAGCGCCTGAAGCGCGCCGGCACGGTGCTGGTCGGCAAGACCAACATGGACGAATTCGCGATGGGCTCGTCCAACGAGACGTCGCATTTCGGCCCGGTGCGCAACCCGTGGAACGTCGACTGCGTGCCGGGCGGCAGCTCGGGCGGCTCCGCGGCGTCGGTGGCGGCGCGGCTCGTGCCCGCGGCGACCGGCACCGACACCGGCGGCTCGATCCGCCAGCCCGCCGCGCTTTCGGGCATCTGCGGCCTCAAGCCCACCTACGGCGTGTGCTCGCGATACGGCCTCGTCGCGTTCGCCTCGAGCCTCGACACGCCGGGTCCTTTCGCGCGCACCGCCGAGGACTGCGCGCTGCTGCTCAATGCCATGGCGGGCCACGACGCGCGCGACTCGACATCGCTGGCGCGGCCGGCCGAGGACTACACGCGCGAGCTCGCACGCCCGCTCGCCGGCCTCACCATCGGACTGCCGAAGGAGTATTTCGGCGAAGGCATCGACGCCGAGGTCGCCGCCGCCGTCGAGGCCGCGATCGCGCTCTTCCGCCGCGAAGGCGCGACGACGGTGGCCATCGAGCTGCCCGCGGTCAAGCTGTCGGTGCCGGTGTACTACGTGATCGCGCCGGCGGAGGCGTCGTCGAACCTGTCGCGCTTCGACGGCGTGCGCTACGGCCATCGCGCCGCGCGCTACGACGGCCTCGCCGACATGTACGCCAAGTCGCGCGCGGAAGGCTTCGGCGCGGAAGTCAAGCGGCGCATCCTGGTCGGCACCTACGTGCTGTCGCACGGCTACTACGACGCGTACTACCTCAAAGCGCAGAAGGTGCGCCGGCTGATCGCCGACGACTTCCGCCGCGCGTTCTCGCAATGCGACGTGATCATGGGTGCGACCACGCCTTCCGTCGCGTTCGAATTCGGCGCGAAGAGCGCCGACCCGGTGGCGATGTACCTCAACGACATCTTCACGATCGCCGGCAACCTCACCGGCACTCCCGCGATCTCCATTCCCTGCGGCTTCACGCGCGAAGGCCTGCCCATCGGCCTGCAGATCCAGGGCAACTACTTCCGCGAGGCGCAGGTGCTCAACGTCGCGCATCGCTACCAGCAGGCGAGCGACTGGCACGCGCGCATGCCGCGCGGCTTCGACGCGGAGGCGTCGGCATGAGCGCCGAGCGGTCGCGCTGGGAGGTGGTGATCGGCCTGGAGGCGCACACGCAGCTCTCCACCGTGTCCAAGATCTTCTCCGGCGGGTCCACCGCGTTCGGCGCGCCGCCCAACGCGCACGCGTCGGCGGTGGACATCGCGCTGCCCGGCGTGCTGCCGGTGCTGAACCGGGGCGCGGTCGAGCGCGCGATCCGCTTCGGACTGGCGGTCGGGGGAACGATCAACACGCGCAGCGTCTTCGCACGCAAGAACTACTTCTACCCCGATCTGCCGAAGGGCTACCAGATCTCGCAGTACGAGATCCCCGTCGTGCAGGGCGGCGGCATCACGATCGTCACCGAGGCGGGCGAGAAGCGCGTGCGGCTCACGCGCGCGCACCTCGAGGAGGACGCCGGCAAGTCGCTGCACGAAGACTTCCATGGCATGACCGGCATCGATCTGAATCGCGCGGGCACGCCGCTGCTCGAGATCGTGTCCGAGCCCGACCTGCGCAGCGCGGCGGAGGCGGTCGCCTACGCGAAGGCCCTGCACGGCCTCGTCACGTGGATCGGCATCTGCGACGGCAACATGCAGGAAGGCAGTTTCCGCTGCGACGCCAACGTCTCGGTGCGTCCCAGGGGCGAGACCCGGCTCGGCACGCGCTGCGAGATCAAGAACCTCAACAGCTTCCGCTTCCTGAAGGATGCCATCGACTTCGAGGTGCGCCGCCAGGTCGAGCTGATCGAGGATG
>DASYSP010000046.1:0-8642 GCA_036003195.1 Casimicrobiaceae bacterium | reverse complement strand
TCGGCGTAGTAACGCGCGCCGATGCCGAAGCTCACCGGCTGCGTGCCGACGCGCGTCAGCTTGGACATCGTCAGATTGACAGGCACCGTCCACTGCGCGTGCGTCCAGTCGTAGGAGGACTCGGCATTGATGCCGTACGTCCAGGCGTCCTTGCTCGTGTAGCTCAGGAACGGCTGCAGGAAGGTGTTGCTGATGCTCTGCGAGCCGCTGCCGCCGACCGACCAGATGTGATTGACGAGCGCGCCATAGGTCCAGCCGGACTCCTGCTTCGCCACGACCACCGTCGGCCCGAGCCCCCACTTGTCGCCGCTGATGAAATCCGTGTGCGTCGGCATCAGCACCGCGGGGCCGGCACCCCAGATCACGCCGGCAGCATTCGGCTTGGAGGGCACGAAGAAGAATTCGCCGGTGATGTCGCCGACACCGGTCTGGCCGCCGTCGCCGAGCGAGGGAATGTGCTGGTCGACGATCGGCACGATGACGCGCGAGATCAGCGTCCAGTCGTCGTCGAGCCTGGCCGGAATCACGGGCTGGATGTTCGTCGTGAATTTCCGCCCATCGCGATCGACGCCGATATCGTGGTCCCAGTTGAACTGGAACGGCACGCTGATCATCGACGACACCGGATTCGCGAGCTTGGTCGCGAGCTCGGCGTCGCTGGATTGCGCCGACACGCTCGCGGGTGCGCACACAAGACCGCTCGCGACCGCCAAGGCGACTGCATGCGACGTCGAACCGCCAGGCGCCAAGTTCAACGAGTTCGGGCGATGTCGGGAAGACAATTCAAAGCTCCGGCGTAGCGGATGAATCTCCGGCACACGGCGCAAAGGGGCATGCGTTCGATGCGTTGAACCCCAACCATTGCGGTTTTCGCCGCAGAATCCCCAAGTCCGCGACGCCCAACCCACGGCATTTGTCACTGCGCAACGATGACAATCGTACAACAACCTCACAACCGATACACTACAATTTGAACTCGACGTCAATTTCATATTCGGACAGCCAATCCCCCCGATGACTGTCCACCAGATCGAGGCGTTCGCCATCATCGTGACGATGATGGGGCTGTTTCTGTCCGCCCGGCTGCGCTACGACGTGGTCGCGGCGCTCGCCTTGTTGGCGGCGCTGCTGCTCGGCGTCGTGCCGGTGGCGAAGGGTTTCCTGGGCTTCGCCAATCCGGTGATCGTGATCATTGCGTCGGTGCTGATCGTCAGCCGAGCCATCGCGGCCTCCAACGTGCTCGAGGTGTGGATCGGCTCGCTGCTGCGCCGCGTGCAGTCGACGTCGCTGCAGGTGGGCATCCTCACCGCGGCCGTGAGCTACCTCTCGGCATTCATCAAGAACGTCGGCACGCTGGGCATCTTCATGCCGCTCGCGATCCGCACGGCGCAGCGCTCCGGGCAATCGCGCTCGATCTACCTGATGCCGCTGGCGTTCGGCTCGCTGATCGGCGGCACGATCACCAAGATCGGCACGTCGCCCAACCTGCTCATCTCCACCGTGCGCCAGGAGCTCGGCGGCGCGCCGTTCGGACTCTTCGATTTCGCCGCCGTCGGGCTGCCGCTGACGACGCTCGCCATCGTGTTTCTCGCATTCGGCTGGCGGCTGTTGCCGCATCGTGAAGGGCGCAAGGGCGCCGACGAGGCGTTCTCGATCGAGTCGTACACCACCGAGCTGCACGTGCCGAAGTCCGCCGACGATCCCAAGCTCACGGTGGCCGCGTTCGAGGAGTTGAGCGAGGACGCGGTGTCGGTCGCGGCCATCGTGCGCGAAGGCACGCGGCGCTACATCCCGGCGGAAAACTGGCGCATCTATCCGGGCGACGTGCTCGTGGTGCTCGCCGATCCCACCGTCGTCGAGAAGCTCGTCGCCAAGACCGGCTTCGAGGTCGTGGGCTCGAAGGCGCTCGCCAAATCCGAGGAGAAGAGCGACGAGATGGAGGCGGTCGAAGTGATCGTCCCGGCCGAGTCGATGCTCGTCGGCAAGACCGCGGCGTCGCTCGGGCTGCGGCGCCGCTACGGCGTCAACCTGGTCGCGATCCGCACGGCCGGCGCGGCGTCCAAGGCGCGGCTGCGCGCGTACCGTTTCGCCGTCGGCGACGTCGTGCTGCTGCAGGGCTGGGGCAAGCAGCTCGCGACGTCCGTCACCGAGCTCGGCGTGCTGCCGCTCGCCGATCGCAAGCTGACGCTGGGGCGGCAGGTGACGGGCCTCGTGCCGATCGCGCTGCTCGCCGCCGCTTTGGTGCTGGTCGGCTTCGGCCTCGTCGACGTCGAGGTGGGATTCTTCGGCGCTGCGGTGCTGACGATCCTGTTCAAGCAGGTATCGCTGAAGGATGCCTACGATGCGATCGAATGGCCGGTCATCGTGCTGCTCGGCTGCATGATTCCGATCGGCGAAGCGTTGAAGGACACCGGCGCTGCCGCGCTGGTCGGCAACGTGCTCACGCATTTTGCGCAACACTTGCCGGCGTTCGCCGCGCTGGGACTCGTCGTCGCGGTGGCGATGCTGCTGACCCCGCTGCTGCACCACGCCGCGGCGGTCGTGGTGCTCGGACCGGTGGCCGCCGCGCTCGCCACCAACCTGGGATACCGGACCGATGCGTTCCTGATGGCGGTGGCGCTCGGCTGCGCATGCGATTTCCTGACGCCGATCGGCCATCAGAACAACACGCTGGTCATGGAGCCGGGCGGCTATCGCTTCGGCGACTACTGGCGTCTCGGCCTGCCGCTGACGCTGCTCGTGCTGTTGCTCGGAACGCCGCTGATCCTGTGGCGCTGGCCCTTGCACTGACCGCCTCGAGAAACCGCGTCGCCACTTCCATCGATACCGCGCCCGGCGCCGCGCGATGCCCCGAACGCGCGATGGCGTACGATCGACGATCATCCTTTTGCCTCGCCCCACGGAGCGTTCAATGGCCCTGAAGCAAATCCTGGTGCACGTCGACGACGACGCCGCGCGCAGCGCGACGCGCACGGCCGTCGCGGCGCAACTCGCCCGAACTCATGACGCCGAGCTGGTAGGCATGTACCTGGTGACCGGCGTGGCGATGACGCCGTCATTGGCGGCGGTGTTGCCCGACGACATCGTGCGTGCGCGCCTCGCGCAATCGGGCGGTGCGCAGCATCGCGCCGAGCGCGCGTTCCGCGACGCGGCCGTCAAGGCCGGACTGCCGGCGATCGACTGGCGTGCGCCGGCCGGCGCGCCGGTCCAGGCGGCCATCGCACACGGCCGCGCGACCGACCTCATCGTCGTCGGCCAGGCCGAGCCCGGCGGCGCGGACGTGGTATTCGCCACCGACATCCTCGATGCCGCGGTGCTGGAGACTGCACGGCCAGTGTTGGTCGTGCCCTACATCGGCGTGCCGGCGACGGCGGGCGAGCACGTGCTCGTGGCCTGGGACGGCGGGCGCGAAGCCACGCGCGCGATCGGCGACGCGATGCCGCTGCTCGAGCGCGCACGCAAGGTCGAGGTGCTGGCGATCGACGCCGGCGACGCCACGGATGCGACCGGCGCGCCAGCCGCGACGCGTCTCACCGCGTGGCTCGCGCGTCACGGTGTCGACGTCGGCATCGTGCACCATGACACGACCGATGTCGGCGTCGCGGCGTGGCTGCTGTCGCGTGTCGCCGACTCCGGTTGCGATCTCGTGGTGATGGGCGGGTACGAGCACGCGCGGGCTCGCGAACGCCTGATGGGGGGCGCCACGCGCGAGATGCTCGAGGCGATGACGGTGCCGGTGCTGATGTCGCACTGAGCGCGGCGACGCCGCCGCCCGGCGACGCTCAGCCGAGATTCGGCGCCAACCGACGCCGCGCGTCGTCGAGCGAAATGCCCGCGCGCGCGGCGAAGTCCGCGAGCTGATCGTCGCCAATGCGCCCCACGGCGAAATAGCGCGCATCGGGGTGCGCGAGATAGAACCCGGACACTGACGCCGCCGGCCACATCGCGAAGCTCTCGGTGATGCTCATGCCGAGCTTGTGCGCCTCGAGCACGGCGAAGAGGGGGCCCTTCACCGCGTGATCGGGGCACGCCGGATAGCCCGGCGCCGGCCGTATGCCGCGATATTCCTCGCGTACCAGTGCCGCGGTGTCGAGGTGCTCGTCCGGTGCGTAACCCCAGAGCTCCCTGCGCACCTTGGCATGCAGCCATTCGGCGAACGCCTCGGCGAGGCGATCGGCGAGCGCCTTCAGCATCAGCGCCGAATAGTCGTCGCTGGCGGCGGCGAACTCCGCGAGCTTGCGCTCGATGCCAACGCCTGCGGTGACCGCGAATGCGCCCACGTAGTCGGCGGTTCCGGCCGGCGCGACGAAATCGGCGAGGCAGAAATTGGGCTTGCCGTCGGCTTTTTGCGTCTGCTGGCGCAGGTTGCGCCAGGTCAGTGCGGGTGTGTCGCGCGCGTGCGAGCCCCATAGCACGATGTCGTCGCCTTGCGCGTTCGCCGGCCAGAAGCCGGCCACGCCGTTGGCGGTGAGCCAGCGACCGTCGATGATCTGCGCGAGCATCGCCTGGCCTTCGGCCAGCACGTTGCGCGCCGCCTCGCCGACGACCGGATCCTCGAGGATCGCGGGATACGGACCCGACAGCTCCCACGCCTGGAAGAAGGGTGCCCAGTCGATATAGGGCACGATGAGCCCGAGATCGACATTGCGCAGCGGCCGCTTGCCGACGAGCGTCGGCACCGGCGGCATGTAGCCGCGCCAGTCGGCCGCGAACGCATTGGCGCGCGCGGCCGCCAGCGTCACGAGCTTCGGACCCGACTTCGCGGCATGCTGGGCGCGCACGCGCGTGTAGTCGGTGGCGACCTCCGCCGCGAACGCGTCGCGATGCTCGGCCGACAGCAGGCGCGTCGTCACGCCCACCGCGCGCGAGGCATCCGGCACGTAGACCGTGACGCCCTTGTAGTGCGGCGCGATCTTCACCGCCGTGTGCACGCGCGACGTGGTGGCGCCGCCGATCAGCAACGGCAGCGCGAAGCCTTCGCGCTGCATCTCGCCCGCGACGTGCGCCATCTCCTCCAGCGACGGCGTGATGAGTCCCGACAGACCGATCGCATCGGCGCCGCGCTCGCGCGCCGTGGCCAGGATCTTCTGCGCCGGCACCATCACGCCGAGGTCGATCACGTCGAAGTTGTTGCACTGGAGCACGACGCCGACGATGTTCTTGCCGATGTCGTGGACGTCGCCCTTGACGGTCGCCATCACGATCGTGCCCTTCGGCTTCGAGGCGACGCCCGACAGGCGCTTCTCCTCCTCGATGAACGGGATCAGATGGGCCACCGCCTGCTTCATCACGCGCGCGCTCTTCACCACCTGCGGCAGGAACATCTTGCCGGCACCGAAGAGGTCGCCGACGACGTTCATGCCCGCCATCAGCGGGCCCTCGATCACCTCGATCGTGCGGCCGCCGCGCGCGGCGATCTCCTGCCGCGCCGCCTCGGTGTCGTCGATGATGAAGGTGCCGATGCCGCGCACCAGCGCATGCGTCAGGCGCTCCTCGATGCTGCCCTCGCGCCACGCGAGGTCCTCCTCCGGCTTGCGCCCCACGCTGCGGTAGTTCTCGGCGAACGCGACGAGGCGCTCGGTGGCGTCCGCCCTGCGGTTGAGCACCGCGTCCTCGACGTGCTCGCGCAGCGCCGGATCGAGCTCGTCGTATACACCGAGCTGCCCCGCGTTGACGATGCCCATCGACAGCCCGGCGCGGATCGCGTGATAGAGGAACACGGTGTGGATCGCTTCGCGCACCGGGTCGTTGCCGCGGAAGCTGAAGCTCACGTTGGAGATGCCGCCGGAGACCTTGGCCTGCGGCAGGTGCGTGCGCACGAAGCGCGTGGCCTCGATGAAATCCACGGCGTAGTTGGCGTGCTCCTCGATGCCGGTGGCGATCGCGAACACGTTGGGGTCGAACACGATGTCCTCGGGCGCGAAGCCGATCCGGTCGACGAGCAGGTCGTAGGCGCGACGCATCACCGCGCAGCGGCGCGCCAGCGTGTCGGCCTGCCCCTGCTCGTCGAACGCCATGACGATGGCCGCCGCGCCGTAGCGGCGCACCAGCCGCGCCTGGCGCAGGAACTCGGCCTCGCCCTCCTTCATCGAGATCGAGTTGACGATGGGCTTGCCCTGCACGCACTTGAGGCCGGCCTCGATCACCTCCCATTTCGACGAGTCGATCATCACCGGCACGCGCGCGATGTCGGGCTCCGACGCGATCAGTGACAGGAAGCGCACCATCGACGCCTTGGCATCGAGCATCGCCTCGTCCATGTTGACGTCGATGACCTGTGCCCCGCTCGCCACCTGCTGGCGCGCGACCTCGACCGCGCCGGCGAAATCGCCGGCGAGAATGAGGCGGGCGAACGCCCGCGAGCCGGTGACGTTGGTGCGCTCGCCGACGTTGACGAACAGCGTGTCGTCGCCGATCGACAGCGGCTCGAGGCCGGCGAGGCGCAGCACGCGCGACGCCCGAAGCTCGCTCGCCATCAAGCCGGCTCGAGCGCCGCGAGCTGTGGCAGGCGTCGCGGCGGCACCGCGGCGACCGCGCGCGCGATCGCGCGGATGTGCTCCGGCGTCGTGCCGCAGCAGCCGCCGACGATGTTGACGAAGCCCGCGCGCGCGAACTCGTCGAGCAGGCCCGAGGTCTGCGCCGGCGTCTCGTCGTAGCCCGTGTCGGACATCGGATTGGGCAGTCCCGCGTTCGGATAGCAGAGGACGTAGGTGTCGGCGATGCGCGCGATGTCCTCGATGTACGGCCGCATCAGCGCGGCGCCCAGCGCGCAATTCAGGCCGACGGCCAGCGGGCGCGCGTGGCGGATCGAGTTCCAGAACGCCTCGGGTGTCTGTCCCGACAGCGTGCGTCCCGAGGCGTCGGTGATCGTGCCCGAAACGAAGATCGGCAGGCGCTGCCCGCGACGCTCGAACACGCCCTCGATCGCGAACAGGGCCGCCTTGGCATTGAGCGTGTCGAACACCGTCTCGACGAGCAGCAGGTCGGCACCGCCCTCGATCAGCGCGTCGGCCGCTTCGGCGTAGGCGGCCGCGAGCGCATCGAAGCTCGTGTTGCGCGCACCCGGGTCGTTGACGTCGGGCGAGATCGAGGCCGTGCGGTTCGTCGGCCCGAGCGCACCGGCGACGAAGCGCGGGCGCGCGGGGTCCGCCGCGGTGAAGCGGTCGGCGGCCTCGCGCGCGATCGCCGCCGCCGCGCGATTGATCGCCGCCACTTCGGACTGCATCGCATAGTCGGCCTGCGCGATCGCCGTGGCGCTGAACGTGTTGGTCTCGATGATGTCGGCACCCGCCGCCAGGTACGCGTCGTGGATGCCGCGCACGACGTCGGGCCGCGTCAGCGACAGCAGGTCGTTGTCGCCCTTGAGCTCCTGGGCGGAGTCGTGAAAGTGGCCGCGAAAGTCCGCCTCGCCGAGGTGGCATTGCTGCACCATCGTGCCCATCGCGCCGTCGAGAACGAGGATGCGGCGGTCGAGCAGTCGGCGGAGTTCGTCGGTTCGGTCCGGTTGCATGGCGTGGCGCGTCGCGGCGGCGAAAAAAAGACCCGTTCAGCTTGCACTGCGGGTCGACATCGCCAACGCCGCTTTAGCTGTATTTGTAGAGCGCCCGCAAGCTGGGAGGCCGAGGCCGGCTTCCAATCAAATCGGCGCTATGCAACAAGGGTAGGGGCGCGCCTGCGCAAAGTCAACCGCGGGCCGGCACCCGCGCGCAGCGAATTGCCGGTTGCAGCGATATGGCCGGATGCGCGCCGCGCCCGTCGTGGTAAATTCCTCATCGCCATGAAGCACCTCAAGCCCCGCGAAGCGCACGAGTTCCTGCAGCAGAATCCGCAGGCGGTGTTCGTCGATTGCCGCAGCGAGATGGAGTACCTGTTCGTCGGCCACCCGGACGGTGCGCAGCACGTGCCGTGGAACGACGGCCCGGACTGGGAGATCAATCCGCACTTCGTCGGCCAGGTGAAGAAGATCGCGAGCATGCACCGGCCGGTCGTGCTGATCTGCCGCAGCGGGCATCGCTCCGTCGACGCCGGCCTCGCGCTCGAGGAAGGCGGCTTCAAGGAGGTCTACAACGTGCTCGAGGGCTTCGAGGGTCCGCTCGACGACGATCACCACCGCGGCACGCAGTCGGGGTGGCGATTCGACGGCCTGCCCTGGGAGCAGCTCTAGTCCGCGCCGTCGTCGCCGCGCACCGCGCGAGCCCTGGATGAGCAGCGACGCGCCGGGCGCGGATCCTTCGCTTCGCCACGCGTTCGAGCGCGCCCGCGACGCCGATGCCGGCGCAGCGGAGCTCGCCTGCTATCGCGCCCGGCTGGCCACCGAAGGCCCGACACTCGTCGCGATGTGCGGGATCGGACGCCTCCTCGTGCCCCTCGCGGCCGGCGGCGCAGCCCTGCACGGCGTCGACGGCTCGGCCGCGGCCATTGCCGTCGCGCAAGCGCGGCTCGCCGAACGCCAATGCGATGCGCTGCTCGTGCGCCAGGCGCTCGACGAGCTCAACCTCGCGTTCCGCTACCACGCGGCGTTCCTGCCCGACGCCGCGCTCAACCGCATCGACGATCCGACGCGCGCGCTGGAAGGCCTGCGTCGCGTGGCTGCGCATCTCGTGGCCCCCGCTTCGCTCGTCGTCGACCTCGCCGTGCCGGCG
>DASYSP010000045.1:0-81949 GCA_036003195.1 Casimicrobiaceae bacterium | reverse complement strand
GCGCGGCTCGAGCTCCTCGGTCCCTATGTGGTGGAGGCGGCCAGTGCCAGTGCCGGCAAACCCGACCGCGACGGCTGGGTGCGCTGCACGATCCCCCTCGAATCGTTCGCGCACGGCGTCGGCGAGCTCATGCGCCTCGGCGCCGACGTCGAGATCGTTTCACCGCCGGCACTGCGGGCGCAGATGGCGCAGGCGCTGCGCGCAACGCTGCAGCGCTATCCGCGGCGCGGCGCGCGCGCGGCGCGGGCAAACGCGTAGCGCAGGAACAGCAGGTCGCCGCCGCGCCGCACGTCGTGCAGCGTTGCCCAGCGGCCGTCGCCCGGCGCAAACAGCTGGCCCATCACCAGGCTGAAGCGGCGATCGTCGCGGGCCCGCCCGACGACTTGCGGTGCGAGCGTGAGGAACTGCTCGTCGACCAGGCGCTCGGCGTAGAAATCCCCGAGCAGCCGCGGGCCGCCTTCGACGAGCACGCGCTGGCGCACATTTCCCCGGCAGACCGCGTCGAGGATCGCGCGTGCGGCGATTGCGCCGCTGCCGCGACGGGCGGCGTGAATCGATACTGCCGGCGGGATGGCCTGTGCGCGCAGCCGTCGCGCACCGGTCGCGGTGGTGACGACGAGCACCGGCATCGCACCCGACGTGAAGAGCGGCGCGTCGAGCTCGATGTCGCCGCTGCCGGTGACGATCACGCATCGCGGCGCCTCGGGCAGCCCGAGCGCCGCGCGCAGTTGCCGGAATTCGCGTGCAAGCGGCGGATAGATGGCCTCGGCTGTCCACACGTGGTGACGATCGGCGTCGAGCGTGCCGGAGCCGATGACGATGGCGTCGGCGATTGCGCGCAGCAGGCCCATCACCATGCGATCCTGTGCGGAAAACCCGCTGATGTCGCCGCCGCTCGCATGCCCCTTGACGTTGAGCGACACGACGCCGTCGAGCGTGGTGACGAAGTTGCTGTAGACGAACGGGCGCGCGCGGGTCACGGGCACGCGCAGCGGCCCATATCGGCGCGCCAGGCGCCGTGGCAGCGGCAGCAGCGCTCCGTCGCGCGCCTCGCGCAAGGTCTCGAGGCCCGCGACGCGGGCGCTGCGCGCGCTCATGCGAACGCGCTCACATCGGCATGCGGCGCGCGCCCGAGAAGATTTTCGATGCCCTGGGCGATCGACAGCAGCGCGGCGTCGCCCCCCGCGCCGCAGATGACCTGCAAGCCCACCGGCAATGCGCCGCCCGTCGACGGCAGGGGGATCGAGACCGCGCACTGGCCAAAGAGGTTGGCGGGCCGCGTGTTGCGAAGACCCCGTCGCACCCACGCGCTTGCCGTGTCGACGGTGTCGAAGTCGGCGATGCGAACCGCGGTGTCGGGCGAGGTCGCGGTCACCCAGCCGTCGAGCCCCTGCATCCGCGCCTGTGCAATCCGGCACAACGCGCGCTGCCGATCGCGCAGGGCGATGTAGCGGTCCGCCGGCTGGTGCGTCGCCGGCTCGAAACGTTGCTGGACCATCGGGTCGAGCACGTCCTTCTGCGCGGCGATGCGGTCGGCGCCCAGATGCGCGAGCAGCTCTGCCGGCACCATCGGCAGGAACACGGTGTCGACTTCGGCGGCCTCGGGCACGTCGACCGCGACGATCTCGACGCCGGCACGACGCAGGTGCTCCAGCGCGGCGTCGACAGCGCGCGACACGTCGTCGGCCAGGTCGTCGAACGGCGCGTGGCGCGGCCGGCCGAGACGCAGGCCGGCAAGCGCGCGGGGTGCCGGACGCGGCCGTGCCGTGAGCGCGGCAAACACCTGCGCCGCATCGTGCGCCGATCGCGTGAACGTGCCGATCGAGTCGAACGTCGACGACAGCGGGAACACGCCGTCGGTGGGCCACAGTCCCGCGGTCGGCTTGAATCCGAACAGCCCGCACAGCGCCGCCGGGTGGCGCACGGAACCGCCGGTGTCGCTGCCGGCCGCGAACGCGCACAGGCCGGCCGCCAGCGCGACCGCCGAGCCGCTGCTCGATCCGCCCGGCATCCGATGCTCGCGCGCATCCCGCGGATTCCACGGCGTGCGGTGCCGCAGGTTGACAAGGCCGAACGCGAACTCGGTCATCCGCGCGGTGCCCAGGATGACGCAGCCGGCGCGCTTCAGCGCCTTGACGAACGTGCCCTCGGGCTCGATCAGGTCGTGCACGTCGAGATCGGAGCCGACGCGTGGCAAGGGCATGCCGGCGACGGTGAAGAGGTCCTTGACCACGACGGGAACACCCATCAGCGGACCCAGATCGGTGCCGCCGCGCAGCAGGCAGTCGACGCCGCGCGCGACGTCGAGCGCGGCGTCGCCGGCGACGTGGACGAAGGCGCCGAGGCGGGCGTCGAGCGCAGCGATCCGTGCAAGATACGCGGCCGTCGCCGCTTCGCTGCTGATTTCGCCTGCGCGCAGGCGTGCTGCGAAGACGTCGAGATCGAGTTGTTCGAGCGGATTTGCAGTCAGCATGGGTCGTGGTTTCGTGACGAGTCGTTGGCAGCGGGATGCGGGGGTCGTCAACGCGCCGCGCTGCGCGAGACGACATCCACAGGCCATAACCTTGACATCAAAAGTGGGCATTGCCAACGCCGCACCGTCAGGTCTCGCCATTCGGCGCGGCTGTCCGCGGCCGGAGCACGCTGCTACACTCGGCGTGGTTTCTCGCGAGGCATGACACCCGTGATTCCCCGTATCGAAGGCGTCCTCGCGCCGGTCGTCACGCCATTCGGCGCCGACCACGCGCCCGACGCACCGCGCTTCATCCGTCATTGCCGCTGGCTGGTGGCGAACGGCGTGGGGCTCGCGGCGTTCGGCACCAATTCCGAGGCGAACTCGCTCGCAGTACCCGAGCGGATGGAGCTGCTCGAAAAGGTGGTGGCTGCGGGTGTCGACCCTGCACGCATGATGCCGGGCGCGGGTATGTGCGCCGTCACCGACTCGGCGCGCCTCGCCGCGCATGCGACTCAGCTCGGCTGCGCCGGCGTGCTGATGCTGCCGCCGTTCTACTACAAGGGCGTCAGCGACGAAGGGCTGTATCGCAACTACGCGGAGATCATCGAGCGCGTCGCTGACGACCGACTGCGCATCTATCTCTATCACATTCCGCAAGTGACGCAGGTGCCCATCAGCCTCGCGCTGATCGAGCGGCTGCGCAATGACTTCGCCGACGTGGTCGTCGGTATCAAGGACTCGTCCGGGGACTGGGCCAACGCAAAGGCGATGCTCGACCGATTCGCGCCCGGGGGCTTCGACGTGTTCGTCGGCAGCGAATCGCTGCTGCTCGCCAACCTGCGCGGCGGCGGCAAGGGCTGCATCAGCGCGACGGCCAACGTGAACGCGCCGGCGATCGCGGGGCTGCACCGCGACTGGCAGCGTGCGGACGCCGACATGCAGCAGGCGGCGCTCGATCGCGTGCGCGCGATCTTCCAGCGTTATCCGATGATTCCCGCACTCAAGGTGGCCGTCGCGCACTGGTCGCGCACGCCCGATTGGCGCATCGTCCGGCCGCCGCTGGTCGAGCTCGACGCGGCGCACTCGGCGGCGCTCGTCGGCGAGCTCGAGCAGGCGGGATTTTCGATGCCCGGCCTGAACGCCTAGCGCGCGGCGCGCCCGCCAGCCGCGCGCTTCGCCGCTGGCGGCGCGGGCGTGCGCAGCGCGCCGATCCAGCGTGCGCCGTAGACGTTGATGACCAGCCCGGCGAGCACGATCACCACGCCCAGCCATTGCATCGGCGCCAGCCGTTCCTGCAGGAGCAGCGCGCCGCAGATGAGTCCCGACACCGGGATCAGCAGCGCGAACGGCGTGATGAGGCCGACCGGATAGCGATGCAGGAGCGCCGCCCAGGAACCGAAGCCGAACAGCGTCGCGCCCCACGCCATCAGGAACACGCAGCCCCACATCTTCCAGGATGCGCCGATGACGCTCGCGAACACTGCGTTGCCGCCCTCGAGCGCGTACGACAGCACCGCCAGCGGCAGCGCCGGCAGGATGCTCGACCATACGACGAGCGACAGCATGTCGGCATGGTATTTCGCTGCGGCGTTGCGCGCGACGATGTTGCCGCAGGCCCAGGCGAATCCGGCGACGATCACCAGTGCGAAGCCGACGAGCGTGCCGGTCATGCCGCCGGCGAGCTTGTAAGCCGCGAGCTCGACGATGCCGATGGCCGCGATGGCGCCGCCGGCCATGTTCGCCCGCGTCAGGCGATCGCCGGTGAACATGACGGCGAGCCCGATGGTGAAGAACACCTGCACCTGGATCACCAGCGACGACAGCCCCACCGGCATGCCGAGCTTGATGCCGAGAAACAGCAGGCCGAACTGGAACAGCCCGATCGCGAGGCCGTAGGCCGCGACGTCGCGCCACGGCATCGCCGGCCCGCGCACGAAGAACATTGCCGGCACGGCGGCGAAGAAGAAGCGCAGCGCGGCGAGGGCGAACGGCGGCACCTCGTCGAGCGCGATGCGGATGGGCACGAACGCGAAGCCCCAGAACGCGACCACGGCGAGAATCCACGCGAGATCGGGGGCCGTGAGCGCGGCGCGATTCTTCAACGCCGGCCGCCTGAATTCGGGAAGTTCAAGTCGCTATGGTACGCGCAACGGATGCGGCCACGCGCCCGTGGCCGCCATTCCCGCGGGTGCGGGAATGGCGGCCTCGACACGGGCCACGGCTATTTCTTCGCGAAGTCGCCGGCGTAGACGAACGCGATGGCCGCCGGATCGACGTACTTGCGCAGCGCCGCGTTGGCGGCGGCGGGCGTCACCGCGGCAATCGCCTCGTCGAGCTGCCGCGTCTCGGCCCATGTGCGGCCGAGGTAGAGCTGGTAGGCGAGCGACGCGGCGAGGCTGCGGTCGTCCGCGCGCGGCAGCCGGCGCGACTCCAGCAGCGATTGCTTCGCGCTGGCGATCTCGGCGTCCGTGAAGCCGCCGGCGATGGCGCGCGCCATCTCCTCGCTGAAATCGCTCTTCACGTGCGCGACATTCTGCGGCGCGAAGATCGCACGGCTGACGATCGTCGAATTCTCGTCGATGCTCGCCGGCTGCACGCCGGTGCCGACGTCATAGGCGAGCCCGTCCTTGGCGCGCACGCGCTCGAACAACCGCGAATCCGCCGATCCGCCGAGCGCGCGATTGGCGACGACCAGCGCGGCGAAGTCGGGCGAGCGGTCGTTCATCGGCACGGCGAGCTGTCCGCGCATGCTGGCGTTCGCCTTGTCGGGCGTGTCGAATGTCAGCGTGACGCCCTTGTTGGGCAGCATCGGGTTCGGCACGCGCTCGAACGGGGCCTCGGCGCGCCAGTCGCCGAAGAGGCGCGCGAGGGCGGCCTTGACCGCCGCCGGGTCGAAGTCGCCGACGACGGCGATCTCGGCGTGCGACGCGCCATAGAAGCGATCGTGGAACGCTTTCATCGCGGCCGGCGTGACGGCTGCGACGTCGGCCAGGTCTTCGTCGATCGTCGCCGCATAACGCAAGTCGCCGCGCGGGTACGGATTGTTGACCCGGTCGATCTCGCGATCGGCGACGGCCTCCGGATCGGTGCGGCCCTGCTCGATCGACGCCTGCCATTCCCGCTTCAGGGTGGCGGCCTCCTCGGGCGGGAAAGCCGGGGACCGCAGCGCCTCGGCCATCAGCGCGAGGAACGCGTCGAGATGCTCGCGCACCGTGCGCCCGCGCGCCGTCAGCTGCTGGCCGCCGGCGCCGAACGAAAGGCGCGCCAGCATGCCATCGAGCGCGTCGTCGTACGCCTGGCGTGGATGCTGCGTGGTACCCATCGACAGCATCGCCGCGGTGGCGCTCGACAGCGTCGCCTGGCCGAACATCGACTGCGCGTCGCCGTATTGCATCATCAGGCTCACGTCGACGGTATTGCCGCGCGTGCGCCGTGGCAGCAGCGCCACCTTCATGCCGTTCGGCAGCGTGAAGCGCTCGGTGCGCGCCTCGAGATTGGCGATCGACGTGTCGAACGTCTCGCCCGCCGCCACCGCCGCGTCGCCCTTGTAGGCGTCGACCAGCGCCGGCACGTTCACCGCTGCCGGCAGCGGCGCTCGATCCGGGCTCGCGTCCGGCACGAATTCGCCGAGTGTCATGTTCGAGCGCTTGATGTAGTCGACGGCGACGCGTGTGACGTCGGCAGCCTTCAGCGCGCGCCAGCGGTCGCGCTCGACGAACATCAGCCGCCAGTCGCCCTGCGCGATCGACTCGGAGATGCGCACGCCGAAGCGCTGCGGATCGTTGATGGTGTCGGTGAAGTCCTTCACCTCCTTCGCACGCACGCGATTGAGCTCGGCCTCGGTGATCGGCGCGTCCTTGACGCCGGTGAGCGTGGCGACCAGCGCGTCGCGCGCGGCGGCCGTCGTCTCGTCGACCGGCACCTGCGCCTCGAACATCGCGAACCCGGGATCGTGCAGCGCAAAGAAGTAGCCGCCGACGCCGGCCGCCTTGTGCGTCTCGACCAGCGCCTTGTACAGGCGGCCCGCCGGCTCGATCGACATGATCTCGGTAAGCGCCGCCATGGCCACGCCGTCGGACGCGGGTCCGGCAGGGGTGTGGAACGCGGCCGCCACCCATCGCTCGCTGCCGACGCGGCGCAGCGTCACCGTGCGCTCGCCGTCCTGCACCGGCTCGACCGTGTATTGCGGCGAGAGCACGCGCGCGGGCCGCGGGATCGGCGCGAAGTAGCGCGCCACCAGCCCGAGCGTGCGATCGACGTCGAACTTGCCGGCGACCACGAGCACCGCATTGTCCGGCTGGTAGTACTTCGTGTAGAACGCGCGCAGCGTCGCGAACGGCACGTTCTCGATGTCGGCGCGCGCGCCGATCGTGTCGTGCGCGTAGTTGTGCCAGTCGTACATCACCGACTGCATCTTCTGGCTCAGCACGTCGCTCGGGTCGTTCTCGCCCTTCTCGAACTCGTTGCGCACGACCGTCATTTCCTTGTCGAGCTCGGCCTTGGAGAACGTCGAGCGCGTCATGCGCTCCGACTCCATCCGCAGCGCCCAGTCGAGGCTCGCGTCGTCGGCCTGGAACGACTCGTAGAAGTGCGTGCGGTCGAACCACGTCGTGCCGTTGAAGCGCATGCCGCGCCGGCCGAGCTCGGCGAACACGCTCGGCATCGACGGCGTGCCCTTGAACAGCATGTGCTCGAGCAGGTGCGCCATGCCGGTCTCGCCATAGCTTTCGTACCGTGAACCCACCAGATAGGTGATGTTGACGGTCGTCGTCGGCTTCGTCGCGTCCGGAAACAGCACCACCTTGAGGCCGTTGGCGAGCTGGTACTGGGTCACGCCTTCGACGCTCGGGCCTGGGATGACGCCGTCGGGCAGCGCGGCGCGTGCGGCGAAAGTGGCAAGCGCCAGGAGAACGACGGCGACAAAGCGGAGGGGCGAATTGGCGGTCATTTGGAGGCGGGCGGACGCGGAGGTCAGACGGACGGGGGAGTGCGTTCGACTCGCGTCGCCCGATTTGGTGCCGCACGATCGTTCAATGCCGCGCTCCCGGGCGAACGCTTGCCTCGGGCGCGACGAATGCTTCCGGCCGTCGAGGGAACGCGGCCTGTGGCGCATCCGTTCCGGCCTACGGCGATTGGGCCTGCCCTCACGACTGGATTCCCGCCTTCGCGGGAATGACGGCAAGTGGGGTGCACACGCCATGCGCCTTCCCGGCACGACAGTTCGCCGCGCAGGCGCGCGAATGACCGGCGGCCGCCGCTTGCGCGCGTCTACCGACGCACCGGAAACGCCTTGGTATACCGCGCCAGCGCCGGGTTCGCCGCCGAATAGGCCTCGAACGAAACGGGCATCTGTGCCTCGAGTGCCGCGATGCGGTCGTTCGGCGCCGGGTGCGTCTTGAGGAAGAAGCCGAGCGCGGCGTCGCTCTGCGGCTCCGCGGCGAGCGTCTGCAGCACGGCGACGAGGCCGTAGGGCTCGTAGCCCGCGCGCGCGGCGATGACGACGCCCATGCGATCCGCGGCCAGCTCGTCCTCGCGCGACAATCCGCGCACGTACCCCTCGAGCCCGACGCGTGCCACCGCCCGCGCCGCCTCGCCGGCGAGCCCGCCGCTCTTCACCGACGCGAGGTCGAGGGCGAGGTTCTTCTGCGCGTTCTTCTGGATGTCGGCGAGATGATGCTTGAGCGCCACGTGCGAGATCTCGTGCGCGAGGATGCCGGCAAGCTCGCTCTCGCCGTGGATGCGCGCGATGAGTCCGCGCGAGATGAACACGTTGCCGCCGGGCGTCGCGAAAGCGTTCACCGTGTCGACATCGAGGATGCCGAAGTGCCACGGCAGATCGGGGCGGCTCGAATGCAGCGCCAGCCAGCGCCCGACGTTGTTGACGTAGATCTCCTGGTCGCTCGACTTCGCCAGCGGCGCCGCGCCGAGGAGCCCGGCGGCGATGTCGCGGCCCATCGCGATCTCCTCGTCCTGCGGGATCTCGCGCACGGCGTCGGCCGCGTGCGTCGCCGCGCTCGCCGCGGCGCCGACGTTGATGCCGCCGATCGAGAATCCGCCCAGCACCGAGCGCGCGACGTCGGAGGAACTGGCGGGCTGGCTCGGACCCGGCGACGCGCATCCGGCCAGTACCAGCGTGGCGACGAGCGTGCCGAGGGCGATGCGCTGCAGCGTGCTCATTGCGCACCTCCCGCGGCGGTCTTGCCAGGTGCGCCGATTTCCGCGACGTCGCGCGTGGCGAGATGTCCCGCCTTGGCGAACGTGGTTGCCTGCTCCTTGCTGCGCGCAAAGCCCGCGAGCTTCGCGAATTCCGCCGGGTTCGGCGTCGCCTTCTCCAGCATGTCGGCGTCGAGGCCGCGCACGCCGGTGGTGACGCTCGAGCCGCGCGTGCCCATCGCCAGGCCCAACGTGTCGGCGATGCCGTCGCTGGTCTTGCGCGCCGGCGCGCCCGATGTGACCGCGCGAATGTCGAAGAGCTTGGTCCAGCCCGTCGCGCGCCCCGACTTGATGTGCACCCACGCACCCTGGCGGCTGAGGACGTCGACCGTCGAATTGGCCGCCACCGAGCCAACGGACTTGGCGTCGGCCTGCGGCGTGGCCTTGAGGTCCACCGCGCGGACCATCGTCGCCGACTCGGCGAGCGCCAGCGGCGCGACGGCGAAGATCGCGGCGAAGACCGCCGCGCACAGGCGTTTCATGGAGCTTCTCCCATTGTCATTGTGTCTCCCCCACAGGGGGGCCAGCGCCTCGGGGCGGCCCATCGGCCACCTATGTTTCCCCCCGATGCGAGCTTCGCTCGCCTCCCCCCACACGGGGGCCAGCGCCTCGGGGCGGCCCATCGGCGCTGATCGTGAACAGTTGCACCGGCTGCGCGCGTCCTTTGACAGTGACGAGCCCGACGTCCACGTACGTGCCGGTCGGCGCGTGCTCGCGCGTGGCCGCCGACAGCAGGATGCGGGCGCGTCCCTTCGTTTCCCCTTCGATGCGGCTCGCGAGGTTCACGGTGTCGCCGATCGCCGTGTACTCGAGCTTGCGCTTCGAGCCGACGAAACCGACCACCGCGGACCCCGTGTGCACGCCGATGCCGATGTCGAGCGGCGCGCCGCTGCCGCGCTTCGCCATCGTCTCGGCGTTGAAGCGCGCCAGCGTCGCCACCATGTCCAGCGCGCATGCGATCGCATGCTCGGCGTGCAGGGCGTCGTCGGTCGGCGCGTTCCAGAAGGCCATGATCGCATCGCCGATGAACTTGTCAAGCGTCCCGCCGTGGCGAAACACCGTCTCGGTCTGCCGCGACAGGTAGTCGTTGAGGAGCACCACGACGTCTTCGGCGGGCAGCGATTCCGACAGCGTGGTGAAGCCGCGGATGTCGGAAAACAGCACGGTGATCGTGCGTGTCTCGCTCTTGAAATCCTCGAGGCGCACGCCTTCGCCGACCAGGCGCTTGACGACGCGCGCGTCGAGGAAGCGCGACAGCACCCGTTCACGCTGCTCCTTGGCGCGCTTCTCGGCGATGAACGCGCGCGTCGCGGCGACGATGAAGTAGAGCCACGCATACACGAGCGGCGTGCCGGCCGGCACGAACGTGCGCGCGGTGCCGAGCGCTGCGTAGGCGACACCGGCGACGCCCGCGCTCAGTGCGGCGAGCAGGACGAGGAGCGAGCCGATGGGGGCCTGGCGCCGCTGCGCGACGAGCAATGGCGCGAACAGCGCGCAGGCGATCGCCACCGCCACCCACGCCGGCGCGTCGTGGAGCCAGCGCGCGTTCTTGAGGTTGTCGATGGCCGTGGCAAGCAGCTCGACGCCCGGATAGGCATGCGCGATCGGCGTCGCGCGAAAATCCCCGAGATGCGTCGCCGATGCGCCGACGACGACGATCTTGCCGGCGAACTCGTCGCGCGGCCGCTCGCGCTTGCCGCGCTGGATGTCCTCGTAGAGATCGACGAACGCCACGCGCGGATGCGGGAATTCGCCGCCGCGCGCGAAGTCGAGGCGCGCCGACGCCGCGTCGGGAACCGCGTAGCCGAGATCGAGCGCCACGCGCGCCGGCAGCGACGGGATCACATAGCCGCCGACGTCGCGCGCCATCCAGTAGCGGCGGCCGACGCCGTCGGCATCCGCCAGGAAGTCGATGAGCCCGGTGCGCGGCCATGCGCTGCGATCGAGCACGAACGGCAGCTCGAGCGTCGCGCGCGCCGCAGGGTCGGGCGTGCCGCGTCGCGCGAGGCCGAGATCGGCGGCGACCTTGGCGAGCCAGACGCCCTCGTCGCGCGCGATGCGCGCCAGCATCTTGATCGGGAAGTAGGTGTTGTCGGTGCGCCGCAGCGCCTCGTTCAGCACCGCGTCGCTCTGCGGGTTGACAAGGTCGGGCTCGTAGAGCTCGATGTCGAATACCACGGCGCGCGCCTGCTGCCGGCGCATCTCGTCGACGAGCTCGCCATAGACGGCGCGCGGCCACGGAAAGCGGCCGACGCCGAACGCATCGCCGGCCATCGCTTCGAGGGAGCGGTCGTCGATGTCGATCACCACGATGTCGCGGTCGGCGGCGACCTGCCGCGCGTGCACGCGCATCAGGGCGTCGCCGAGCGCGCGGTCGGCGACCGCGGTGACGTGCAGCGTGGTGACATCGAGGATCGCGACCGCCAGCATCGCGAGTCCGGGCAGCAGCGAAGTCGCGGGCGGCAGGCGGAAAAGGCGCATGGCGCCGGCCCTGCGCAGTCAGGGCTCTCGCTTGGCGCGCCGGCGCAGCACCGAGAGCACGATGACGCCGATCACCGCGAGGATCGCGAACGCCACCCATTCATAGTGGCGCGCGTGCGACAGCGCTGCGGAGAACGCCTCGCCGAACACGTAGCCCGCGACGCTGAAGATCGTCGACCACGTGATCGCGCCGAACAGGTTCGCCGGCGAATATTTCCACGGCGGCATCCGCGCCGCGCCCATCGCGATCGGCCCGGCGATGCGCAAGCCGACCAGGAATCGCACGCCGAACGCGGCGTAGGCGCCGAAGCGTGCCACCAGCCGCCGCACCCGCATCTCGCCCGGGCGCAGGATCGGGAAGCGGCGGAAGACGTCGTCGCCGTAACGGCGTCCCACGTTGAAGAAGAACTCGTCGCCGAGAAATCCCGCGGCGGCCGCCGTGCTCGCGACCCACGGCAACGACATGTAGCCCATGTGCGCGGCGAAGCCCGCCAGCACGAGCACGGTTTCGCCTTCGAAGAAGCAGCCGATGAAGACTGCGGCGTAACCGTAGTGCTCGATGAAGGACTGGAGGGTCGACAAGGGATCGGGCGGCGAGTGACGGATTCGGGATGAGGGGGCCGTGCCGCCCGGCGCGAGACTAGCACGTGACGCGGACTTCCGCGGCGTTCGGCTGTTCCATTCGCGACGCCGTGCGACGGACGACGGCAAGGTCCCCGCGGGCTGCGGTGCGCGGTCCGTATTGACGTTTACGTAAACGTCATATAACGTTACCGCCAAGCCCGGGGTTAAGCTCGACGGACATGCCATTCGGCGCCGCGCCGGACGCCGATGCAGCCGGCGGCGGCCCCGCCACGAGGAATCGCGATGACCGACCTTTCCGTCGCCAGCAAGGCGCTCGTCTACAAGCCCGTGAACAAGGTGCGCTTCGTCACCGCGGCGAGCCTCTTCGACGGCCACGACGCGTCGATCAACATCATGCGCCGCATCCTGCAGGCGTCGGGCTGCGAGGTCGTCCACCTCGGCCACAACCGTTCGGTGGACGAAATCGTCACCTGCGCGCTGCAGGAGGACGCCAACGGCATCGCCATCTCGTCGTACCAGGGCGGCCACGTCGAGTTCTTCGAGTACATGCTCGACCTGCTGCGCGAGCGCGGCGGCGGCGCGATCAAGGTGTTCGGCGGCGGCGGCGGCGTGATCGTGCAGGACGAGATCCGCAAGCTGCACGACTACGGCGTGACGCGCATCTTCTCTCCCGAGGACGGCCAGAAGCTCGGGCTGCAGGGCATGATCAACGAGATCGTCGCCGCCTGCGACGTCGACCTCGCGCACGAGCCGCCGTCGCTCGATGGGCTCGATGCCGCCGACGCCGACGTCCGCGTGGCGACGCTGGCGCGGCTCATCACGGTGCTCGAAGCCGGCACGGCGAGCGCCGCGCTGCGCGACGACCTCGCCGCGCGCGCCGCGCGCTCCAAGGCGCCCGTGCTCGGCGTCACCGGCACCGGCGGCGCGGGCAAGAGCTCGCTTACCGACGAGATCGTCCGCCGCTTCCGCCTCGACCAGGACGACGCGCTGTCGATCGCGATCGTGTCGATCGACCCGTCGCGGCGCAAGTCGGGCGGCGCGCTGCTGGGCGACCGGATTCGCATGAACGCCATCGCCTCCCCCGCGCGGCGCGACCACATCTACATGCGCTCGCTGGCGACGCGCGACGCCGGCAGCGAGATCAGCAAGGCGCTGCCCGACGCGATTGCGGCCTGCAAGGCCGCCGGCTACGACCTCGTCATCGTCGAAACTTCCGGCATCGGCCAGGGCGACGCCGCGATAGTGCCGCACGTCGACGTGTCGCTGTACGTGATGACGCCGGAATTCGGCGCGGCGTCGCAGCTCGAGAAGATCGACATGCTCGATTTCGCCGACTTCGTGGCGATCAACAAGTACGACCGCAAGGGCGCCGCCGACGCGCTGCGCGACGTGCGCAAGCAATACCAGCGCAACCGCGAGCGCTTCAAGGACGCGCCCGACGCGATGCCGGTGTTCGGCACCATCGCTTCGCGCTTCAACGACGATGGCGTCACCGCGCTCTACCAGGCGCTCGCCGTGCGCCTCGCCGGCGACGGGCTGCCGCTGCGCGAGCACCGGTTGCGCCCGACGTCGGTACGGCACTCGACCGGACAGCACGCGATCGTGCCGCCGGCGCGCGCACGCTACCTCGCCGAGATTGCCACTAGCGTGCGCAGCTACCGCGGGTGGGCGGAGTCGCAGGCGAAAGCCGCACGCGAGCGCCAGCAGGTCACGGCGACGCGGGACATGCTGCGGGCGTCGCCGTCGGCCCCGCACAGGCAGGGATCTGCAAATGCCGCAACCGGCAACGTCGACGACATCGCTGCAGCGCTGGACGCGCTCGCCGCGGCGCGCGACGCGGCGCTCGAGACGTCGTCACGCAAGCTGCTCGACATGTGGCCGCAGACCAGGCGGGCCTACGCCGGCGACGAGTACGTGGTCAAGATCCGCGGCCGGGAGCTGCGCACGGACCTTACGTACACCACGCTCTCCGGCACGCGCGTGCCGAAGGTGGCGCTGCCGCGCTGGCAGGACGACGGCGAGGTGCTGCGCTGGCAGCTCCTCGAGAACGTGCCGGGCAGCTTCCCGTTCACCGCCGGCGTGTTCGCGTTCAAGCGCGAGAACGAGGACCCGACGCGGATGTTCGCCGGCGAAGGCGATCCCGCGCGCACCAACCGGCGCTTCCACCTGCTCGCCGACGGCATGCCGGCACAGCGGCTGTCGACCGCGTTCGACTCGGTGACGCTGTACGGCTTCGACCCCGACCTGCGCCCCGACATCTACGGCAAGGTCGGCAACTCCGGCGTGTCGATCGCCACGCTCGACGACATGAAGGTGCTGTATTCGGGCTTCGACCTGTGCAGCCCGACGACGTCGGTGTCGATGACGATCAACGGCCCGGCGCCCACGATCCTCGCGTTCTACATGAACACGGCCATCGACCAGCAGCACGACAGGTTCCGCGCCGACAACGGCCGCGAGCCCACGGCCGACGAGTCGGCCAAGATCCGCGCGTGGACGCTGTCCACGGTGCGCGGCACCGTGCAGGCGGACATCCTCAAGGAAGACCAGGGCCAGAACACCTGCATCTTCTCCACCGAGTTCTCGCTCAAGGTGATGGGCGACATCCAGCAGTACTTCGTCGACCACGACGTGCGCAACTTCTATTCGGTGTCGATCTCCGGCTACCACATCGCCGAGGCCGGGGCCAACCCCATCTCGCAGCTCGCCTTCACGCTGGCGAACGGCTTCACGTTCGTCGAGGCGTACCTTGCGCGCGGCATGCACATCGACGACTTCGCGCCCAACCTGTCGTTCTTCTTCTCCAACGGCATGGACCCGGAGTACGCGGTGCTGGGTCGCGTCGCGCGGCGCGTCTGGGCGGTGGCGATGAAGAACCGCTATGGCGCCAACGAGCGCAGCCAGAAGCTCAAGTACCACTGCCAGACGTCCGGGCGCAGCCTGCACGCGCAGGAGATCGCGTTCAACGACATCCGCACCACGCTGCAGGCGCTGATCGCGACCTACGACAACGCCAACTCGCTGCACACCAACGCCTACGACGAGGCGATCACCACGCCTACCGAGGAGAGCGTGCGCCGGGCGATGGCGATCCAGCTCGTGATCAACCGCGAATGGGGGCTCGCGCGCAATGAGAATCCGAACCAGGGCGCGTTCATCATCGACGAGCTGACCGACCTCGTCGAGGAAGCCGTGCTCAAGGAATTCGAGGCGATCGCCGAGCGCGGCGGCGTGCTGGGCGCGATGGAAACCGGCTACCAGCGCGGCAAGATCCAGGAAGAGTCGCTGTATTACGAGCACCGCAAGCACGACGGCAGCTACCCGATCGTCGGCGTCAACACGTTCCGCAATCCGCATGGTGACGCCGCGCCGCAGCAGGTCCTGCTGGCGCGCTCGACCGACGACGAGAAGCGCTCGCAGCTCGCACGACTCACCCAGTTCCACGCGCGCCACGCGCACGCGGCGCCGGCCGCGCTGGCGCGGCTGCAGCAGACGGTGATCGAGGACGGCAACGTTTTCGCCGAGCTGATGGACGCCGCGCGCGTGTGCTCCCTCGGCCAGATCACGCACGCGCTGTTCGAGGTCGGCGGCCAGTACCGGCGCAGCATGTAGCGCGACGCACGGCGGCCGCGGGGTCCCGCGCGCGCCCGGCGGTTGCATGCCGCCGGCGCGCGGGTCGCGGTCAGATCGGCAGCTGGAGCAACGCGGAAACGAAGACGGCGCAGAACGTGAACAGGATCAGCAAATGGCCTGCGTCGTCGAGGAAGGGCTTGTTGCGCATCGGGGGCTCCGGGAATCGGGTCGGTATCGAATGACGGGGTTACGCCACCGGCCGCTCGCGAGCGAAGGGCCAGTCGGGGGAGTGCGCGCGGGTGACCGGCGGCGTAAGCGGGCAACGCGCGTCAGGCGCGGTAGAAGTACGGGTCGAGCACCGAGACTTCGGTGACCGAGTCCACCGGCAGGTGGTTCGCCGTTGCCGCGCGGCGAATCGCATCAGGCGACGGCCCGTCGTAGATGCAGAAGGTCTTCGCCTTGTCGAGCGTCACGTAGGAGTGAACCCAGGTCACGCCATCGGCGGCATTGTTGTCGACGACCGAGCGGCAGATCTTCGAGCCTTCGGCGGTCTGCGGGATCGACAGTCCGGCAGCGAAGGTGCGCTGTACGAGATAACGGGGCATTCGGTTTTCCTTGGTCGGGCTGGTGCAGCGAGACATGCCTCCATGATGCCGACCACGCGCGCCGCGGGAAATCCGCGCAGGCACCTATTTTGTCGCGACCATCTGCCCATCTTGCGGGAGGATGCCGAGACGTCGCGCCGCGGCGACCGCGTCACGGCGCGTCGGCGTGTCGAGCTTGGCGAGGATCGATGCCAGGTGATGGTCGACCGTGCGCGACGAGCGTGACAGGCGCGCCGCGATCTGCGCGTTCTGCCGACCCTCGGCGAGCAGGCCCAGCACCTCGAGCTCGCGCACGGTGAGGCCCGCGGCGTTTTGCCGCGTCGTCGGCCGCGGTCCGCGTGGCACCGCGCGCACGCCGGCGTCGCGCATCCTGCGCCGCAGGTGCTCGGCGAGCGGCTTGGCGCCGATCGTGTCGAGCAGCGACAGCGCGCGCCGTTGCGCGATCTCGTCGCCGTCGGCCAGCGCGCGCGCTTCCTCGTAAGGACAGCCGAGCCGCGCCCACGCGGCGGCGGCCTCGCGCCACCGGCCGGCGATCTGCAGCGCGTAGGGCGCAGCACACAGCGCCGGAACCTCGTGCAGCGCGCCCGCCTTCCACAGCCAGAACGCGAGCTCGCCGATGAACCAGGGATGGCGCTTGTCGAGCGCGAGCGGGAACGCCGCGCCGGCCTGGTGCGCCGTGCATTCGAGGTCGCCGGCGAAGTACGCCGCCTCAGCGCGCGCGCCCCGCACGGGCGCGATCCGTTGCAGCGTTCCCGATCGCGTCGACAGCGCCAGCGCCTCGTCGAGGATGTCCCAGATGCCGGCGTCGCCGCGGCGCGTGCGCAGCCTGCCGAGCGCGACGAGCGCCATCACGCGATTGGTCGACCCCATCGCCTCGCGTGCGAGCACCGCGTCGGCGCGCTCCGCCGCGAGGTCCCAGCGGCCGCGGCGAACGTCGCACAGTGCCTGCCACGCCTCCATGTTGCCGGTGACGCGATCGAGATCGCGCGAGCGCGCGAATGCGATGCCGTCGGCGAGGTGGCGCTCCGCCGCGTCGAAATCATGCAGCTCGCCCGAAATCACGCCGAGGATCATGTACACGTCGGCGATGGCTGCGCCGCCGTCCTCGAGGCCTTCGGCGACGGCACGCGCGCGGGCGAGCTCGGCGTGGCCGCGTTCGTGATCGACGAAGAGCAGCGCCGCGCCCTTCGACGAGTGGGCAGTGGCGAGCGTCGCGCGCTGGCCGAGCGGCCCGGCCTGCGCGATCGCGGCGTCGCCATGACGGATGGCGTCCGCATAATCGCGGTTGAGCATCCGCAGGTACGCTTCGATGGCGTGCGCCTGCGCCAGCTCGGGACCCGGGCCGAGCGTCTCGGCCAGTGCCAGCGCGCGCCGGCTCGCTGCCTCGGCGTCGGCATTGTGCAGCGCGCGCACCAGCGGCATGGCATGCGCCGCCAGCGCCGCGCACTGGCGGCGCACGTTGCCGGCGCGTCCGAACAGCTCGATCGCGGCCTCGCGCGCCGGAATGGCGGCGGCGAGGTCGTTGACCTCGAACGAGTACGACGCATAGTCGTCGAGGAGCTCGGCGCGCCGCTGCGCGTCGAGGCTATCGGCGTAGCACAGCGCGGTGCGGCAATGCGCGGCGGCCTCGCGCAGCGCGCCGCGCGAGGCCGCCTCGCAGGCGGCGCGCGGCGCGAGGCGCAGCACGGCCTCGGCGTCGCCGGCGCTGTGCGCATGGTGCACCAGGCGCGCGAGGCCCGCCGTGCCCCCCGCGCCGGCGGCCAGCGCCGCCAGCACCCGCGCGTGCAGCGACTTCGCGCGCAGCGGCAGCATCGCCAGCTCGACCGCGACGCGCGCCAGCTCGTGACGAAACCGCAAGTGCGCGCCGTCCACGTGCAGCAGCCCGCAGCGCACGCACTCGTCGACGGCTTCGAGCGGCGGCGCGAGCACCGCATCGACCAATGCGATCTCGATCGCGCGCGGCACGACCGCCGCCAGGTCGAGCACTTCGCGTGCGGCCGGCCCCAGCGGCGCCGCCTTGCCGAGAATCGCGTCGCGCACCGTCGACGGCAGGCTGTCGCCGGCATGGGCGAGCAGCTCGGTAACGAAGAACGGGTTGCCGCCCGTGGTGTCGTGCAGCCCGGCGACGCGATGCGCCGCGTGCGCAGCGAGCTTCGCCACGCCTTCCGCGGTGAGACGCGGCAGCGCGATGCGCGTGACGTGGCGCCCCGGGATCTCGCCCAGCACGCGCACGAGGTCCGCCGAGGCCGCGGCGTCGTCGCGGCAGGTGAGCAGCAACAGCGCCGGCATGCGGTGGATGCGCCGGCACAGGAACCTGACCAGGTCGAGCGTGGCCGCGTCGGCCCAGTGGATGTCCTCGAGCACGAGGATCGCCGGCGACGGCGCGGCCGCGAGCGCGTCGATGACGGCGGCGAAGATGGCCCCGCGGTCGGCGCCCTGCGCCATCCGCTCCTGCAGCGCGCCGCCCGCGGTGCGTGCGATGTCGTGCAGCGGGCCGAGCGGATGCGGCGTGCTCAGCGCCTCGCAGGCGCCCCACAGCACGCGCGGATTCTCGCTCGCGGCGACGAAGTGCTCGACGAGGCTCGTCTTGCCGATGCCGGCTTCGCCGCTGACGACGATGGTGTGACCTTGGCCACGGGCGGCGGATGCCAGGTGAGCCTGCAACAGCGCCAGGTAGGAATCACGTTCGAGCAGTGCCAAGGGGGTGGACCTCCACAAGCGGGCCATGCGGACCGGACCGGCCGCCACCACCAGCGACCCGGCTGGGGGGCAGGGGAGCGGGATCAAGCCTTGTTTACAGCCAGCCGCCGGTTTGTATTCCGTATGCGAACCGCTCCGGCATCCACGTCGCGCAAAGCGGCGCCGACGTGGCGGGTGCGTCCACGATCAGCCGGCGCAGGCTCAACGGGGCCAGTCGCGCGACCAATGCGGATCGGCTGCCGCCGGCATGTCGCCCATGCAAACCCCGATGTCGCGCAACTCGCGCTCGGTCATGTGGGCGAGGTCGTCGCGGTCGCGCCGCGCCCGGCGGACCGCGCCGCGCCAGGCAATGAGCCGCCGCCACAGCGCCGACGCCAGGTCGCGCAACGTCGGGTCATCGCTCGCGGCGGCGCGAATCACCGGCGCCGCGGCAAAGATGTCGTCTCTCATCGCAATCTCCAAAAGGCGCGCTGCTCAGGCGGCGAAGCCGACGATCATGTACAGAATGAACACCGCGCTCGCGGCGAGGGTCAGCGAGTAGCCGGTATCGTCGAGGTAGGTTTGGCTGGACATGGCAATCTCCGGGGTGTTGAGGTACGCTGGTAAGGTTAGACGCCCAGAACCCGGTTGGGAATCGCGTAGTTTCGACCAATATGGTAAGTTTGGCTAACCAATGAGCCGACTACCCCTCAATACGCTGACCGCCTTCCGCAGCGTCGCCGAATTGCAGAACCTGCGTGCCGCGGGCGAGGTGCTGCACTTGACGCACAGTGCGGTGAGCCAGCAGATCAAGGGGTTGGAGGAGCAGCTCGGCTTTGCGCTGTTCGAGCGCCGCGGCCGCCGCGTCGTGCTCAACGCCGCGGGGCAGGCCTTGCTGCGCAGCGTGCAGCAAGCGCTCACACAGCTGGACGTCGGCGTCGAGGCAGCTGCCGCGGCCGCCCAAGGCGGCTCACAGCGGCTGCGCCTCACGGTGTTGCCGTCGTTCGCGCAACGCTGGCTGCTGCCGCGCATTGGCCATTGGCGCGATCGGCATCCGGCACTGCCGCTCGAAATCGATGCGTCGATCGGCGCGGTCGACCTGCAGCGCGAAGGCTTCCATGCCGCGGTGCGCCAGGGCAAGGGCCCGTGGCCGGGCCTTGCATCGGAGCGCCTGTTCGACAAGCCGCCGGTCATCGTCGTCGCCTCGCCGCAGGCGGCGCGGCGCCTCGTCGGCGCGCAGCCCGCGGCGCTCGCCCGCGAGCCGCTGCTCGGCGACGACGACCTGTGGCAGCTCTGGTTCAGCGTCAACGGCGTGCAGACGCGCGTGACCACCGTGGCCGTGTTCAACGATGCCGGCTTGATGCTGCAGGCGACCGAGCAGAACCTGGGTCTCGCGCTGTCGCGCGAGATTCTCGCCGCCGATGCGCTGTGCGACGGCCGCCTCGTGCAGTTGTCGCCGGTGGCGATCACGCACGAAGACGCGCAGCCCTATCACTTCGTGTATCCGCCGGGGCTGCGCGACTGGCCGCCGCTCGTGTCGCTGCGCGACTGGCTGCGCGACGAGCTCGAGGCATCGAACCGCGCACTCGGCGCCCTGCGCGCCCGCGCGGCGCACGCGAACGTGCCGGCGTCACGCACGCTGGCCGCGGTTGCGCGCCAGCGCGGCGCGAAGCCGCGCCGTTAGCCGCGACCGGCAGCGAAGCGCGTCCGCCCGGATACGATGCGCCCGGCCTGCAGTTCGGCAGGGCGCGAGCCGCCCGAGAAGCGTGGCGTAACATGAAATCGTCACGCCACCGATATTCGCGCCGCAATGGCTGAATCCTCCGCATGGGCTTTTCCCGACGCGCTGCAGCCGCAGCCGGGCGACGTCGCATTCGACGTCGAGGCGGTGGCCGCATCGGTCGTTCGCGTGCGCGCGGCGATTCCCGATGACGCCTTCACCGCGCCGGTGCTCGGCACCGAGCGCGAAGGCAATGGCGTCGTCATTCGCGACGACGGCCTCGTGCTGACCATCGGGTACCTGGTGGCCGAGGCTGCGACCACGTGGCTCACCACGCGCCGTGGTGACGTGGTGCCGGCGCACCCGCTGATCTATGACTACGCGAGCGGCTTCGGTCTCGTGCATCCGCTCGGCCACCTGGAAGCGCCGCCGATAGTCCTCGGCCAGCCGGCGCGCGTCGGGGTCGGCGACGACGTCTGCGTGATCGGGTTCGGTGGCCGGCGGCATGCGCTCAAGGCGCGGATATTCGCCAAGCGCGAGTTCGCCGGCTATTGGGAGTACGTGCTCGACGAGGCCTTCTTCACCACGCCGGCACATCCTGAATGGAGCGGCGCCGCCCTGGTCGACAGCAAGGGACACCTGATCGGCGTCGGTTCGCTGTTCGTGCAGGAGCAGCAGGACGACGAGCCGATGCAGGGCAACATGTTCGTGCCGATCGATCTGCTCGACCCGCTGCTCGAAGGGCTGCGAGGCGGCGGCCAGTCGCCGCGCAAACCCCGACCGTGGCTCGGCATGTACACGGGCGACGCGAACGAGGGGCTCGTCGTCAACGGCGTGGCGGTGAATGCGCCGGCCGACGCCGCGGGCATCGAGCCGGGCGACGTCGTCGTCGGCGTCGGCGGCGAGCCGGTGCACGGCCTGGCCGATCTCTTCCGCCGCATCTGGCGCACGGGTCCGGCCGGGTGCGACATCGCGCTGACGCTGCTGCGCAAGGGAACCCGCCTCGAGGTCAACGTGCATTCCGCGAGCCGCGAGGAATTCCTCAAGAAGCCGACGCTGCAGTGACGCGAGGTCGACGCGTCTGCCGGCAACGGCGGCTCGCGCGTGGCAGCCGTCGCGTGGCTTCTGCGCCCGCCATTGCGTCGCCGGCCGGCGCCCCTTAAACTGCGCGCAGCCGGCGCATCGTGCATGGCGCGGTGATTGCCGAAGGACTTGCGAAAGAGCCATATGCCCACTCGCCGCAAACGCGTCGAAACCGAATCGGTGCTGCCCTCCCCGAAGCGCGCGAATCCCGCCGTGCATCTGCCCTTGCCGGCCGTGTTGATGGGGCTCGGGCTGATGGCGTCGCAGCCGGCGACGGCACAAGGCGGGGTCGCGGTCGCCGACCAGTACTCGACGCCGATCAACACCGTGTTGAGCGGCTTCAACGTCACCAGCAACGACTTGCTGGTCGGCAACGCCAGCGTGCAGGTGTTCACCACGACGCCGCCGCAGCATGGCAGCCTGCTGATGCAGCCGAACGGCGCGTTCACGTACACGCCGCAGTCCGGTTTCGAGGGCCTCGACCACTTCCGCTACGACCTCGTCAACCTCGGCAACTCACTCGCCGAAGTCACGATCGTCGTCGGCGTGCACGACGTGCCGGCGCTGGGCGGCGCGGCGATCGGCGCACTGTCCGCGGGCATCGCCGCGCTGGCGATGCGTCGCCGCCGCAAGCGCTGAGCCACGCAGGCGTGACACGCGCCGGCGCAATGCCGGCGCCATGCCGCACTCGCGCGTGACCGATCGTTACCGCGCCGCCGGCCGCGGCGTCCGCTTCTATTCGTATCTCGAGCCGTCCGGCTACGGCATGGCGGCGCTCGCGCACTTGCGCGGCCTCGTCAACGCCGGCATCGGCGTCGAGTGGCACGTCGTCGAGCGCGGCAACGAACCCGACATCTCCACCCGGCCCGCTGCCGCGGCGGCGCCGACGCCGTGGGCCGATGGCGATCGCGCGCTCGCCGACCTGCCGGCGCTGCGCGCGGCGACCGCGCTGCCGCTGGCCTGCGATCACGTCGTCGCGTTCACCGTGCCGGAGCACTGGCCGCGTCTGTTCGAGCCGGGCCGACGCAATGTCGGCTGCACGGTGTGGGAGACCGATCGCCTGCCGCCACACTGGCGCGACCTCCTCGACCGTGCCCACGCCGTCGTCGTGCCGTGTGCCCAGAATGCCGCGGCGGTGGCGGCCGCGGGCGTCCACACGCCCGTACATGTCGTGCCGCATATCCGGCGGCACGCCTGGAACGACTTCAGCGCTGCCGAGCTCGATGCCGCACGGCGCGAGTTCGCGGTCGACGGCGTGGCCACAGTGTTCTATTCGATCAATGCCTGGGATCCGCGCAAGGACGTGCCTTCGTTGCTGTGCGCGTTCGCCAGCGCCTTCACCCGCGACGATCCGGTGGCGCTGGTCGTCAAGACCGGCACCACGGGATTCGGGCCGCCGCCGCTGTACGCGCGGCGCGATGTCGCGACGCTCGCCCACGAAGCGATCGACGCCATCGGCGCCGCGCTCGGCCGGCCGCCGCCGCGGATTACCGTATTGCCGTACGAGTTGTCCGGCCGTGGCGTCGACCTCGTGCACCGCCTGGGCCACGTCTACACCTCGACCACGCACGGTGAAGGGTGGGGGCTCGGCGCGTTCGACGCGGCCACGCTCGGCCGGCCCGTGCTGATGACGGGGTGGGGCGGCCAGCGCGACTGGCTCGGCGACGGCGCATGGCCGGGCGCGTTGCCGTGGCGGATGACGCGCGTACCGGTGTTTCCGCCGGACCGCCCGTCGTATTGGCGCTCGCAGCGATGGGCGAGCGTCGACATCCCCGCGGCGGCGCAGGCACTGCGCGCGTATGTCGCGCGTCCGCAATCGCATCACCGCGCGGCGGAAGCTATCGCCGAGCGCATCGCCGGCGAATTCGCCGAGCCGCGCGTGACGGCGGCGTTCGCCGCTGCCGTGTTCGCGGGCCGATGACGCGATGCCGCGCATTCCGCGCGAATTCCACTTCATCTTCGGCCTGCGGCCGCAGGACGCGCCATTCCACCTCGTCCACTGGCTGTGCCTCGAGTCCTGCCGCCGGGTGAACCGCCCGTCGGCGATCCACTTCCATTGCCGCCATCGGCCGTACGGACCGTGGTGGGAGCGCATCGCGCCGCATCTCGTCGTGCATGCAGTGCGCAGGAGCCCCAGAGGCTTCGAGCCGGCACGCTATGCGGCCAGCGCCGAGGGTCGCCTGATCGCCGCTGCCGGTTACGCCTATGCCCACGAAGCCGATTTCATGCGGCTCGACATCCTGCATCGGCACGGCGGCGTCTACGCCGACATGGACACGCTGTTCGTGCGCCCGCATCCGGCGGATTGGTACGCGCGCGACTGCGTGATCGGCGAGGAAGCGGCCGCCCCCGACCGTCGCGGCGTCATGCGCCCGTCGCTGTGCAACGCGCTGGTGCTCGCGGCGGCCGGATCGGACTTCATCGCGCGCTGGCGCGACGAGGCGCGCGCGTCGTTCGACGGCACCTGGAGCCATCACTCCTGCGCGGCGGCGGCGCGCGTCTGGGCGCGTGACCCCGCGGCCGTGACCGTGCTGCCGCAGCAGGCGTTCTATCGCCACGCCGCGACGCGGGCGGGCATCGACGCGTTGTTCAACGCGCATGACACCGACGCTGCCGGCGTCTACAGCCTGCACCTGTGGGCCCACTTGTGGTGGGCGCAGACGCGGCGCGATTTCACGACGTTCCATGCCGGCCGCCTGACGCCGTCATGGGTGCGACGCGCCGATGCGACCTACGCCGTGCTTGCGCGCCGCTTTCTGCCGGCCGACGCATGAAGCGGGGCGCGGAAAACGCCGTCACCGGAAGGAAACGCGAGCGCCGGCAGCGGCGGATCGTATTCGCGCAGCCGCGCCGCGAGCTCGGCCGCGCGCGCGGTGAAACGCGCCGCCGACAACCGCTTGTGCGCCGCCGCCAGCGCGTGGTGCGCGATGTCCCATGCGTTGCCGCCGTGGAACGCATAGACATAGCTCCAGCCAATGTCCGGCACGCGCGCGACCGGCGCGCCGGCCCGCGCCAGTGCGAGTGCAAGCCGCGAGTCCTCGCCGCGCGGGACCGGGTCGTAGGCCGGCAACGCGGCGCGGCGCGCGACCAGCGTGCCCTGCACGACGTCGAGCGGCCACGCGTCGCCGCTCCAGTCTTCCCAGTAGGCGACGCCGCTCGCGCGGAACCAGTGGATCTGCTCGGTCGCGAATGCCGCCGCCGCGCGCTCGCGACGCAGCGCCGCCACCAGCAGATCGAGTCGCCGAGGGTGATGCCGGTCGTCGTCGTCCCATTGCGCGACGAACTCGCCGCGCGCGAGCTGCACGCAGCGGTTGCGCAGCGCGCCGAGCGCCTGCCCAGGCGCCGCGCGCTCGACGACAGCCGCCACCCCGTGTGCCGTGGCCAGTTGGCCGAGGCTGCGACCGAACGCCGCGTCGCCGTCATGGACGACGACCAGCTCCCGCGGCCCGCGCAGCGTCTGCCGCGCGAAATCGCCGATCGCATCCGCGACGAACGGCCGCGACGCCGGCCGCGTTACCATCAGTCCGCTCAACAGCACCATCGAACTCCTTGCCCCGTGGCGGCGGCATTCGCGCGCGCCGCTGCGCAATGCGCTAGCATCGCCGCCATGACACCGGACCGTGCGATGCGGGTGTGCGCACCATCGATGCGCGCAGCGCCGCGCTGCGCATCGCGCACGTCATGAGCGCGACCTGCATTGTGACCTATCGCCAGGGCGCGGGTGATGCACGCCGCGCGAACCTGCATGCCGTGCTCGCGCGCCTCGCGCGTTCGCCGGCGATCGAGACGATCGTCGTCGAGCAGGACGCCGCGCCGCGCTTGCCCGAAGCGCTGCCGCACCCCGCGTCGCGTCGCGTCTTCGTGCACAATCCCGGCGCGTTCAACAAGGCATGGGGGTTCAACGTCGGCGCGCGCGTGGCGCGCGGCGACGTGCTGGCGTTCCTCGACGCCGACGTGCTGATCGGCGAATCGCTCGACCGCGCGTGCGCGCTTTGCGCGCAAGGGCACGCAGTGGTGAAGCCGTACGTGCGCCTCGTCGACCTCACCGCGCGCGAGACGCGTGCAGTGGTGGCGGGCGCGGGCGACATGCCGGTCCTGGCTCCCGCGCGCATCGGTCGCGATGCAATCGGCGAATCGCTGGTGCTGTGCGGTGGATTGTTCGTCATCCGCCGCGCCGCCTTGGTCCACCTCGGCGGCTTCGACGAGCGCTTCGTCGGCTGGGGCGGCGAGGACGACGCGATGACGCACAAGGTCGAGCGCGCGCGGCTGTCCTGCATCGAGCTCGACGACGAAATCGCCTGGCACCTCTTCCATCCGCGCCCGGCGGTGCTGACGCGCAGGCACGCGCACTACGCCGCCAACGTCGCGCTGCTCGAGGCTTATCGGCACTATCGCGACGACGAGCTCGCGCGCCTCGCGGAGGTGCAATGGCAGATCGGCGGCAATCCGCGCAAATACGCCGCGCACGATGCCGTACCGCGCCGCCCCGAACTGGCAGGCGACGTGCAGTGAGCGCCACACGCACGGCGCGCAAGGCGTTGCCTCGCCAGGCGAGCCCCGCGCCGAATCCGCGCAACCGCGCCTCGCCACGGGCGCGCGCACCGCGGCCGCGCGACAGTGGCGATGCGCTCGCGAATGCCAACGTAATGATCGCCACGCCGGCGTACGGCGGCGCGGTGCAGTTGAGCTACGTGCGCTCGCTGCTCGACTTCGCCGCCGCGGGCATCCGCTTCACGCTGGTGGGCATCGCCAACGAAAGCCTCGTCACCCGCGCGCGCAACGCGCTGCTGTCGACGTTCCACGCGCGCCGCGATTACACGCATCTCTGCTTCCTCGACGCCGACGTCGGACTGTCCGCTGCGGCGCTGGCGCGGATGCTCGCCGCCGGCAAGGACGTGATCGGCGCGCCGGTGCCGCTGAAAGGCCGCGGACCCCGCGGCGAGCGCATCTTCAACGTCGGACGCAGTGTCGGCGAGGCGGGCGCGCTCGTGTTGTGCGAGCGCATCGGCACCGCGGCGCTCCTGCTCTCGCGGCGCGCGGTCGACGCGCTGGTCCGCGAGGCGAGCCGGCACGGCGGCGTGTACCAGCCGATGTCGACGCTCGTCGGCGACCCCGGCGTCGACGTCCACTACGACGTGTTCCGCACGGGCGTGGTCGACGGCGAGTACCTGTCGGAGGATTTCTGGGCGTGCGCCACGCTGCGCCGGCTGGGCTTCGCGATCCACGTCGACCCTGCGATCGTCACCACGCACCACGGCACGCTCGGCGTCTGACGCCTGGCGGGCGCGCGGCGGCTGCCGTGTGCGGTGCTAGCCCGCGTTGCCGTAGAGGTACTCGGGCAGCCAGAGCGTCATTCCCGGCCACAGGTACATGATGATCATGCACAGGATGACGACGAGCATGTACGGCATCATGCCGCTGAAGATCTGGTTCAGCGTGACGTGCGAGGGCGCCACGCCCTTGAGATAGAACGCCGACATCGCCACCGGCGGCGACAGGAACGCTGCCTGCAGATTGACGAACACCAGCACGCCCCACAGCACGGGATCGATGTCGAAGTGCTTTAGGATCGGCAGGAAGATCGGTACGAAGATGACGATGATCTCGGTCCATTCGAGCGGCCAGCCGAGCACGAAGATGATCGCCTGCGACAGGATCATGAACTGCAGCGGCGTCAGGTTCATCGACAGCACCCACTGCTCGACCAGGTGCTGCCCGCCGAGGATGGCGAAGACCGCGGAAAATAGTGCCGATCCGACGAACAGCCAGCACACCATCGCCGTCGTCTTGGCCGTCAGGAATACCGACTGCTTGATGCGCTCCCAGTCGAGCGTCTTGGCCTGCACGCCGAGCAGGAACGCGCCAGCGGCGCCGATCGCCGCGGATTCCGTGGCCGTGGTGATGCCGAACAGGATCACCGCGAGCACGAGCACGGTGAGCAGTCCGAGCGGCATCACCGACGACGTCAGCAGCTTGAGCAGCTCGAACTGCGCCGGACCCATCTTCCAGTAGTAGCGCAGCAGCCACAGCGCGAGCGCCGCGGCGATCACCCAGAACCAGACGTAGAAATCGATGGGCGGCCCGGCATCCACCGGCGCGTTGCTGCCCTGGCGGACGAGGTTGGGATCGCCCATCTCCTGCGGCGCCGTGTTTTCCGCAGGCGCGGCGGCGTCGGCCTGCGCGGCCTCGTCGTTGCCGAGTTCTTCCACCTTGTCCTCGGCTGCGGGCTCGCCAGCTGCCGCAGCGGGTGCGGGTGCGGCAAGCGGAGCGCTGACCGCCGGCGTGGCGGCGACGTCGGGCTGCGGATGGATGACTACGTACCACCAGATGCCCCACAGCGTGGCGATGGCCAGCACCGCCGGAAAGATCGACGTCAGGAAATTGCCGAGCACTTTCGAATACGTCAGGCGACCGCGCTCGAGCGCGATCGCCGCGGCCCGCCCCGGGCTCACGAGCGCACGCGCAAGTCCGACCAGAATGTTGGGGGAATACGTACTGGCGAATTCGACGAGCCAGTTCGGCACCGGCACGCGGGTTTCGAGCTTGGGTGCGATCTTCGGGCTGATCAGCGCCCAGCCGATCACGTAGATCAGGTAGAGGAAGGCGAGGAAGAAGCTCGGGAACATCGCCGCGGCATACAGCTTGACGACCGATTGCCCGGCCACCGCCGCGTAGACGATGATCATCACCGAGGGCGGGATCAGGATGCCGAGCGTGCCCCCGGCGGTGATGACGCCGGTCGCCAGGCGCACGTTGTAGCCGGCCTTCAGCATAGGGTTGAGCGCGATCACGCCCATCAGCACGACGACCGCACCGACGAGCCCGCTGGCGATGCCCCAGAACGTGCAGACGATCAGCGTCGCCACCGCCAGCGAAGCGGGCAGCCGGCGGAACGCGAGCTGGATGCTGTAGAACATCTTGTCGACCAGCGCCCCGCGCTCCATCACGTAACCCATCAGCACGAACAGCGGGATCGAGATCAGCGACTCGTTGTTCATCGCGCCGTAGGTGCGCTCCACCATCAGGTGGAACACCTTGTTCTGCGTCCACGACTGCGTCGGGTCGAAGAACGCGACGAAGCCGAAGAACATGCCGAGCCCCATCAGCGTGAAGGCCGTGGGAAAGCCCATCATGATCACCACCACGATGAGGGCGAGCATGGTAAGGCCGAGCGCCGGATCGCTCATGACTTGATGTCCCCGCCGCCGCCGCGCTGGCGCGCGGTCTCGTCGATCTCATGCGCCATCTCGATCGCGCGCTTGCGCGATTCGTCGTCGACATACTCGCTGTCGGCGAGCTGCTGCTCGACGACGTCGATCTCCTCCGCGTCCTTCAGCCGCGACGGCCACTTGCCCGTGCGCAGGCACACCACGCAGCGCAGGATCTCGGCAAGCCCCTGCAGCATCACCAGCGCGCCGGCAATGGGGATGATGGTCTTGAACGGGTAAACGGGCGGGCCCTCGGCGGTGACGTTGGAATGCTCGCGGATGCGCCATGCGTCGCCGGCGTACTCGTAGCCGGCGTAGACCAGCGCCACGATCCCCGGGATGAAGAAGGCGATATACAGGGCGAGATCGAGCGTCGCCTGCGTGCGCGGCTTCATCGAGCCGTAGAGAAAATCGCCGCGCACGTGGCCGTTCTGCGCCAGCGTGTACGCACCACAGAGCATGAACAGCGTGCCGTACATCATGTTGTTGGCGTCGTAGATCCACGCCGTCGGCGCGTTGAGGACGTAGCGCTTGAAGACCTCGACGCAAACTGTCGCCGTCAGCAGGATGATCAGCCATGCCGCGGCCTTGCCGGTCCACGTGCTGATGCCGTCGATCGTGTGCAGCAATCGTTGCGTGCTCATCGGGTGGTGACCCATCCGGATGCGGGAACCGTCATGGGGACACGCACGGCGCGCCGCGCGCGCGGCGCGCCATGCATGTCATCGGCGCTGCTGGATTACGCCTTCTTGGCGGGCGTCTTGGCACCGAAGTAGTGGTTGAACGCCATGCGCCGCGGCACGTTGGTGTCGAGGTCCCACCGCACCACGCGCTCGGCGAACGCGCGCTGCGATTCGACGATTTCCTTGAACAGCGGGTTCTCCGCGGCCTTCTTGTCCGCCGCCTGGTCGTAGGCGACCAGTTGCTGTTGCAGGACGTTGTCCGGCGTCTTGTAGAAGCGCACCTTGTCCTTGGTCTGCATCTCGACGTAGTCCTTCGAATAGCGGTCGATCGCTTTCCACGACATTTCCGCCGACGCCGCGTCGACCGCGTTGGCGATGATCGCGCGCATCTTTTCCGGCAGCGCGTCGTAGCGGTTCTTATTGAACATGATCTCGAACTGCTCGGCGTTCTGGTGATAGCTCTGCAACATGCAGACCTTCGACACGTCGGGGAAGCCGAGCGTGCGGTCGGACGACGCATTGTTGAACTCGGCGGCATCGAGAAGGCCACGGTCCATCGCCGGCACGATCTCGCCGCCCGGCAGAGCGTTGACGGCGGCGCCGAGGGCGGTGAACACATCGATCGAGATGCCCACGGTACGGTACTTGAGGCCCTTGAAATCCTCGCCCTTGGTGATCGGCTTCTTGAACCAGCCGAGTGGCTGCGTCGGCATCGGTCCATACGGAAACGACACGACGTTGGCGCCGATCGAGTTGTAGAGCTTGTTCAGGAGCTCGCGGCCGCCGCCGTAGCGGTGCCACGACAGCAGCATGTTGGCGTCCATCCCGAACGCGGGTCCGGAGCCCCAGAGCGCAAGGGCGGTGCTCTTGCCGTAGTGATAGACCAGCACGCCGTGACCGCCATCGAGCGTGCCCTTGGAAACCGCTTCGAGGAGACCGAAGGCGGGCACCACGGCGCCCGCCGGCAAAACCTCGATCTTGAGGTCGCCGCCGGTCATGTCATTGACCTTCTTCGCGTAGTCGAGCGCGTACTCGTGGAAGATGTCCTTCGCTGGCCACGTGCTCTGCCAGCGCATCGAAATCGGCCCTTGCGCCTTGGCGATCATCGGCAGGCCGATCGCGGCGCCGCCGGCGACGACGCCGGACGCGGAGGTGAGGAACTTGCGGCGGGATGGACGGGCGGCGGTCTTCGCCGCGGTCGTGGCTGAGGCTTTGCGGGTCATGTTTCCTCCTTGGTGCTGATGCGGCACGGTTGCGGTCTTGACGCCGCCTCGTCCCGCGGGGGGATCGAAGCCGATCCGTGCGACGGTCGGCAGGCGCAAACATACCATCGTTAGCTTGCGCAAGGTCAACTAGCGGCGTCGATTCGCGCTCAAATGACGGTCGCCATGGCGGGCTACCGCAGCGAAGGCGGAGCCGATGCCGAGGGGGGGCGCTTGTCGCGCGGTGGCGCCGCGACGGGCTTCGCCGCTACCGACCGTTCGCGACTCGAGGAGGCTCCGCCGCCAACGGCGCGGCGTGCGGCGGGTCGAATCTAGCCCGCGGATCCCGCCAGGCGCGGCGAGCAGGAGTTGCGCTGCCGCGTTGAGGTAAAGTGGAACCGGCGATCCGCCCGCGCTTCTTCAAACCCGCCGCGCGGCGCGGGCTCGACGTACCTACGCGCAGGCGCGCAGGGCGCGGTCGGTCCCGGCGCCGCGACGATCATGCTCCTCTGCCAGATTTCCGACCTGCACGTGATGCCCAAGGGGCGGCTCGCCTACGAGCGCGTCGACACTGCGGCATTGCTGCGCCGCGCGATCGTGCAGCTCAATCGCCTCGATCCGCAGCCCGACATGGTGCTCATCACCGGCGACCTCGCCGATCGCGGCGAGCCCGACGCGTACGCGCACCTGCGCGAGATCCTGGCGGATCTCAGGGCGCCGTTCCTGGTGATCCGCGGCAACCACGACCACATCGACGCGTTTCGCACCGCGTTCGCCGACCATGCCTACCTGCCGGCGACGGGCGAGTCGGTGCAGTACGCGATCGACACGCTGCCAATGCGCATCGTGGCCGTCGATTCGGTGGTGCAGGGACAGGTCCGCGGCGGCTTGTCCGACGCGCGGCTGGCGTGGCTCGACCGCACGCTCGCCGCGCGCCCGCAGGCGCCGACGCTGGTGATGATGCATCACGCGCCGTTTGTCTGGGATCTCGCGCACTACGACGCGATCGCGATGGACGGCATCGACGCCTTCGAGCAGGTCGTCGCGCGTCATCCGCAGGTGGAACGCATCGTCTGCGGGCACGTGCACCGCTCGACGCAGATCCGCTTCGGCGGCACGCTCCTGTCATCGTGCCCGAGCACCGCGCACCAGATCGCCCTCGATTTGCGCGCCAACGGCGTCGACGCGTTCAATCTCGAGCCTCCCGGCTATCAGCTGCACCGCTGGACCGGCCGCGTGCTGTTCACGCACACGCTGCCGATCGGTGACTTCGAGGGACCGTTCCGGTTTCCGTAAGTTGGCGCGTGCGGCGCCGGCGACGCCCGGCCGCCGGTGTGCTCGCGAGCCGCGCGCCGCCGGCTAGGGACGCGCGACCACCGCGTCCACCGCACCCGCGTCCCACCCGCCACCCAGCGCCCGCGCGAGGTCGATCAGCGCGAATCGGGCGTTGCGCGCCGCCACGATCTGCAGCGTTTGCGCCTGCAGCAGCTGGCGTTGCGCGTCGAGCACCTCGAGGTACGGCGAATAGCCGGCCTTGTATCGCGTGTCCGACAGTTCCAGCGTCTGCTGCAGGCTGTGCGCGCGCTGGGTCTCCGCCGCCAGCGCCTCGCGCGTCGTCGTGTTCGCCGACAGCGCGTCGTGCGCGTCCTTGAACGCCAGCTGCACGGTCCTCGTGTAGCCGACCACCGCCTGGTTGCGGCGCGCAGTCTGCGCGTCGACGTTGGCCTCGATGGCCTTGAGGCCGACGATCGGTTGCGCCAGCGACGCGCCGATGCTCCAGATCGCCGCCGGACCGGTGAATAGACTGCGCAGCACCGCCGCTTCCGAGCCGAACAGGCCCGTCAGCGAGATCGCCGGGAAATAGTCGGCGCGCGCGACATCGATGCGCATGTTGGCGGCTGCGAGCTGGGCCTCCGACTGGCGGATGTCGGGCCGCCGCTCGAGCAGGTCGGAGGCGAGTCCCGCAGGAATCACGGGAACGGTCGTGAATCGTTCGTAGCGCTGGTCACGGTCGACCTTCGGGTCGAAGACTTCGCGCGGCGAGCGCCCGGCCAGCGCGGCCAGTGCCGACTCGGCCTCGGCCACCGCGCGCTTCGCCACCGCGATATCGCCGACGACAGCTGCGCGCTCGGCTTCCGCGGCGTGGAACTCGTATTCGCCGATCACGCCGGCCTGCATCAAGTCGCGCTGCAATGCCAATGCATCGTCGCGTGACTTCAGGGTGTCGTTGAGCAACGCGAGCTGCACGTCGGCGGCGACCAGCGTGAAGTACGCCTGTGCGGTGCCGGCTTCCACCGAGGTGCGCACGGTCTCGCGTGCGTATTCCGAGGCGAGCAGATCCTGCCGCGCCGCGCCGGTGGCGGTGCGGTATTTGCCCCACAGGTCCAGCTCGTACGACGCCTGCAGGCCGACGCGGTAATCGTTGGTGATCGGGGGGAAGCCGGCGGGCAACGGCGTCGAGCCGACCTGCGAGATCCGCGAGCGCGTGGCGCCGGCGGCGAGATCGACCGTCGGATACAGGTCGGCCTGCGCGAACAGCACCTGCGCGCGGGCGAAGTCGACGCGCGTGATGGCGTCGGCGATGTCGAGGTTGTGCGCCAGCGCCTCGTCGACGAGCTTGTCGAGCGTCGGGTCGCCGAACGCCGTCCACCAGCGCTGGGACGCCAGCACGCCGGGGTCGGCGGTGGAGGCGGCCGGCAATTCGAGCCGCGGCGGCGCCGTCGGCGTGGTCGTGCAGCCGGCGAGTGCCGCGATCGCGAGCACCGCCGTGGCGATGTAGCTGTGCGTGGGTCTCATATCCAGTCCTCCCCGCGGACCGGCGGATGGCCGGGCGTCTGGGGCACGTTGCGTGCCGCGCGGTGCGAGTGCGTCACCTCGTCGAAGATCTGTTGTGAGCTGCGCTTCTCGACCACGTGGCGGTCGAAGATCACCTTGAAGAAGAGCGGCACGAAGAAGATGGCGAGGAATGTCGCCGCGAGCATGCCGCCCATGACGCCGGTGCCGACCGAATGCCGCGCCGACGCGCCGGCGCCGGTGGAAATCGCGAGCGGCAGCACGCCGAAGATGAACGCCAGCGACGTCATCAGGATCGGCCGGAAGCGCAGTCGCGCGCCTTCCACCGCCGCGGCCGACGCCGACAGTCCCTCCTCGTGCTTGTACAGCGCGAACTCGACGATCAGGATCGCGTTCTTGGCGGCGAGACCGAGCAGCGTGACGAGGCCGATCTGGAAGTAGACGTCGCTCGTGAGGCCGCGAAGCCCCACCGCCGCCAGTGCGCCGAACGTGCCGAACGGCAGCGCCAGCAGCACCGCGAGCGGCAGCGACCACCGCTCGTACTGCGCGGCGAGGATCAGGAACACCATGATCACCGCGAGGCCCAGCGCGAACGTCGAGGCGCCACCGGATTTCTTTTCCTGGTACGACGAGCCGCCCCAGTCGTAGCTGAAGTCGGCGGGCAGCACCTCGTTGGCGATCTGCTCGACCCGCGCGATCGCCTGGCCCGAGCTGTAGCCCGGCGCCGCCTGGCCGATGATCTTCACCGCCGGCAGGTTGTTGAAGCGATCGAGCGAGTCGGGACCCGACGTGTAGTTGACCTTGACCAGCGATGAGAGCGGAATCATCTGGCCTTGCGCCGAGCGCACGTAGACGCCGGTGACGTCGTCCGGGCGCTTGCGGTACTCCGGCTCGGCCGACAGCAGCACCTGCCACGTGCGACCGTACTTGTTGAAGTCGTTCACGTAGTAGCTGCCCATCGTCGCCGACAGCGCGTTGAAGATATCGGTGATCGCCACGCCGGCCTTCTTCGCCTTGTCGCGGTCGACGTCGACGAAGAGCTGCGGCACCGCCGCGTGCCACAGCGTCTGCGCGCCGCCGAGCTGCGGGTCGCGGTTGGCGCGCGCGAGGAACGCGTCCTTGACCTCGGACAGCTCCTTGGCACCGCCATTGCCGCGGTTCTGGATATAGAACTCGTAGCCGCCGGTGGTGCCCAGGCCGAAGATCGGCGGCGGGTTGAACGCCAGCACCAGCGCGTCCTTGATGCCGGCCGTCTTGCCGAAGAGCTCGCCGACGAGCTGCTGCGCGGTGACGTGACGCTGGTCCCATGGCTTCTGGGTGACGAACAGCGTGGCCGCGTTGTTGCGGAAGCCGCCGCCGATGAAGTCGAAGCCGGTGAAGGCGACGACGTCCTGGTTGTTGGGATTGCTGCGCACCGCCGCCTCGACCTGCTCGACCACCTTCTGCGTGCGCTCGAGTGTCGCGCCGTCGGGCAGGATGACCGCCGAGATGTAGAACCCCTGGTCCTCTTCGGGCACCAGGCTGCCGGGCGTGATCCGCCACATGTACACCGCGGCAACGACCATCAGGCCGAACACGAACAGCGCGACGACGCCACGGCGGATCAGCAACGCGACGCCGTGCGTGTAGCCGCCGCGGAACTTCTCGAAGCCGCGGTTGAACGCGGCGAAGAAGCGGTTGGGCGCCTCGTGCGGCTTGAGGATCAGCGCGCACAGCGCCGGCGAGAGCGTCAACGCCACGATGCCCGAGATCACCACGCAGATGGAGATCGTCACGGCGAACTGGCGATAGAGCTCGCCGGTGAGGCCGCCGAGGAACGCGATCGGCACGAACACCGCAACCAGCGTCAGCACGATGGCGATGATCGGGCTCGTCACCTCGCGCATCGCTTTCACGGCGGCGTCGCGCGCCGGCAGCCCCTCCTCGCGCATGATGCGCTCGACGTTCTCCAGCACCACGATGGCATCGTCGACGACGATGCCGATCGACAACACCATGCCGAACAAGGTCAGCGTGTTGATCGAGTAGCCGAGCAGGTGGATGCCGGCGAACGTGCCGATCAGCGCCACCGGCACGGCGGCGAACGGAATGATCGCCGCGCGCCAGCTCTGCAGGAACAGGTAGACCACGAGGAACACCAGGATCATCGCCTCGCCGAGCGTCTTCAGCACCTCGCGGATCGACACCTCGATGAAGCGCGTGGTGTCGAACGCGACGTTGTAGGCGAGGCCCTGCGGGAAGCGCGTGCCCAGCTGCGCGAGGAGCGCGTTCGACGACTTGGCAACGTCGAGCGCGTTGGCGCCCGGCGACAGGAAGATGCCGACCAGCGTCGCCGGCTTGCCGTTGTAGCGGCCGTTGAACTCGTAGTCCTTGGAGCCGAGCTCGACGCGCGCGATGTCGCGCAGGTAGACGCTCGTGCCGTCCGGATTGGCGCGGACGATGATGTTCTCGAATTCCTTGGCATCGGCGAGCCGGCCTTTCGTGGTCACGGTGAACACGAGGTCCTGGCCCTTGCCGATCGGCGACTGGCCGACCTTGCCGGCGGCGAACTGCGCGTTCTGGTCGCTGATCGCGGCGATGACGTCCGACGGCGTCAGCTTGAGCTGCGCGAGGCGATCCGGCTTCATCCAGATCCGCATAGCGTAGTCCTTGGCGCCGAAGATCTGCACGTTGGTGGTGCCGGGCAGCCGCTTGATCTGGTCGAGCACGTTGAGCGTCACGTAGTTCGACGTGTCGAGGTCGGTCAGCGTGTTGTCGGGCGAATAGAACGCGACCACCTGCAGGAACGACGAGCTGCCGCGCTCGACCGTCACACCCTGGCGGCGCACTTCCTCGGGCAGCCGCGGCAGCACCTCGTTGACGCGGTTGTTGACGTTGACGGTGGCGATGTCGATGTCGGTGCCGATCTCGAACGTCACCTGGATCTGCACCACGCCGTTCGACGCCGAGTTCGAGCTCATGTACTGCATGCCCGGGATACCGTTGATGCTGTTCTCGAGCGGGGAGGCGACGGTTTCCTCGACGACCTGCGCGGAGGCGCCCGGATAGACGGCCTGGACGGTGACCACCGGCGGCGCGATTTCCGGGTATTGCGCGATCGGCAGCGTGCGGATCGACGCCAGGCCGGCCAGCACCAGGAACACCGAGATGACGGCGGCGAAGATCGGGCGGTCGATGAAGAAGCGTGAAAGCATGGCGGATTCTTCCGGTCGCGGTTACGACTTCTTGGCGTCGGCAGCCTTGGCGGGGGCGCCGGGCGGCGCTCCCGGTGCCGCGGGATTGGCGTTGGCGGCGCCGTCGGGGATGATCGGGGCGCCCGGCGCCAGCTTGGCGAGGCCGTCGACGATCAGCGCATCGCCCGGCTTGAGCCCGGACTCCAGCACGAACAGGTTGCCGCCGGAAGCGTCGACCCAGTCGCCGAGCACCACGCCGCGCGGCATCGCCACGTCCTTGCCGTCCTTGTCCTTGCCTGCGACGAAGACGAACTTGCCCTGCGTGCCGTCGAGCACCGCGACCTGGGGAATGGCGATCGCATCCTTGCGCACCGCGCCCGAGAGCGTCACACGCACGAACTGGCCGGGCTTGAGTGCGAGGTCGCGATTCGGGATCTCGGCGCGCAGCTCATAGGTGCCGGTCGATGGGTTGATGCGCGTATCGGAGAAGTTGATGCGGCCCTTGCGCGGGAATTGGGAGCCGTCGGAAAGGCGGATCGACACGTCGAAGGCGTTGTTCGGCGGCAGCACGAGCTTGCCGTCGGCGACGGCCTTGTTGAGGCGCAGCTGATCCGCTTCGGCGATGTTGAACGTGATCCAGATCGGGTCGACCTGCGATACCACGGTGAGCAGCGTCTGGTTGGCGGTGGCGAGGCTGCCTTCCGATACCTGCGCACGGCTCGTCAGTCCGGCGATCGGCGACACGGCGCGGGTATAGCCGAGGTCGAGCTCCGCGGAATCGAGCTTGGCCTGCGCCGACTTGATCGACGCGGCGGCGAGATCGGCGTTGGACTGGGCATCGTCGGCTTCCTTCTGGCCGATCGCGTGGCGCTCGGCGAGCGGCTTCAGCCGCGCCGCCTCGCGGTCCGCCTGTGCCTTTTGCGCCTGGGCACGGGCGAGGTCGGCGCGCGCGGCCGCGGCGACCGCCTGGTAGGGCTTGGGATCGATCTCGAACAGCACCTGTCCTGCCTTGACGGCGGTCCCCTCCTGGTAGTTGCGATGCTCGACGATGCCGGTGACACGCGCGCGCACCTCGACGTCCTTCGACCCGATCGTCTGTCCGGTGTACTCGAAGGTCACCGGCAGCGAGCGCGTCGTGACCTTCTCGATGGTCACGTGGGCGGGGGGAAAGCCATGAAATCCCTGCGGCTGCTGTTGCCCACAGGCGGCAAGCGCCAGGATGAATAGGGCGCTGAAGGACTTGCGGAACATGGGGGATCTCCGAGAGGGAATTCGGCGCGCGGTGCGGGTCCGGTCGCACGGCATGTTGCGCCGCAACTTGACGTTGGCGACCAATTTACATACATTCATGCATGTTTGCAACCCTGACTTTCCCGCTTACATGAAGGCCGACTGAAATGGCCCGCAAGACCCGCGAGGGCGCCGCCGCCACGCGCGAAGCGCTGCTCGACGCGGCCGAAACGGTATTTCGCACGAAGGGCGTCGCCCAGGCGACGCTGGCGGATGTCGCGCACGCTGCCGGCGTCACGCGCGGCGCAGTCTACTGGCATTTCACCGACAAGGACGCGCTGCTCGCGGCCATGTGCGAGCGCGCCGCGCTGCCGATGGAAGCGATGATGGCATGCTGCGGCGGCAACGCCCAGCTGCCGCCGCTCACCACATTGCGCAACAACGCCGTGCAGGCGCTGATGCGCCTCGCCCGCGATCCGCGCACGCTCGCCGTATTCGACGTCTTCTTCAACAAGAGCGCAGGCGCCGGCGAATCGACGCGCATGGGCGATCGCCGCCGGCTGAACGACGAAGGCTGCCGGCAGCACGTCGTCGGTCTGCTGCGCCGCGCCGTCGAGGCCGGGGAGCTGCCGCAGGACACGGACGTGGCGATGGCCGCGGAAACCGTGCGCGGCTTCATGCTCGGCATCATGCATGCATGGGTGCGCGATCCGAAGGCCTACGACCTCGAGCGCAGCGCGCACCAGATGGTCGACTTGCTGGTGGCGGGTCTCGTCGCGCGCCCGCCGCGGATCGTCGGCAAGGCGGTCATTCCCTATCCATCGCTCGTCGTCGCCGCCGACTGAGCGATCACATCTGCAGCGCGACCCGGCGTCTCGCAGTCGCCGGGCGATAATGCGCGGGTGCCGCGCAACCTGACGCGGCGATCGCACAACATTTCGCGGGAACCACCATGAGCACGATCAGCACGGTCGGCGTCGTCGGCGCCGGGACGATGGGCAGCGGCATCGCACAGGCCTGCGCGGTGGCCGGGCTCGATGCGGTGATGATCGACGTCGCCGACGCTGCGCTGCAGAAAGGCACGGCGGCGATCGCCGCCAGCCTCGAGCGCCTCGTCAGGAAGGACAAGCTCACCGCCGACGCACGCGCGAAGGCCCTCTCCCGGGTGCGCACGGGCACCGACTACGCGTTGCTGAAAGACGTCGACATCGTCATCGAGGCCGCCACCGAGAAGGTCGAGCTGAAGCTCGACATCCTGCGCCGCATCGACGCGATCGCGCGGCCCGGCGTGATCATCGCCTCCAACACGTCGTCGATCTCGATCACGCAGCTGGCCGCGGCGACGCGTCGCGCGGAACGGTTCCTCGGCATGCACTTCTTCAACCCTGTGCCGCTGATGGCGCTGGTCGAGCTGATCCGCGGGCTCGCCACCTCGGACGCGACGCTCGACGCGGCGCACGCCTTCGTCGTCGGCCTCGGCAAGTCGCCGATCGCGGTGAAGAACAGCCCCGGCTTCGTCGTCAACCGCATCCTCTGCCCGATGCTCAACGAGGCGGTGTTCGCGCTGCAGGAAGGCCTGGCGAGCGCCGAGGCGATCGACGACGGCATGAAGCTCGGCTGCAACCACCCCATCGGGCCGCTCGCGCTCGCCGACATGGTCGGCCTCGACGTGCTGCTCGCGGTGATGAACGTGTTCTACGCCGACTTCAACGATCCCAAGTACCGGCCGGCGCCGCTCCTCAAGGAGATGGTCGCGGCCGGCTGGCTCGGGCGCAAGACGGGCCGCGGCTTCTATCGGTACTGATCGGCGCGCCCGCAAGGGTTCGGCGGGGGCGAAGAGACCGCACGCAAGGCGCGTACCGCGCTGAGACAGGCGTGCGCGCGTAGCGCGGATCAGCGCGCGAACGTGACGTCGACGCCGCCGATGCCTTCGAGCGATGCGTGCAACTGCAGCGGGCCGTCGACCACGATCGGCGGCAGCAGCGTGCCCGTGGTGACCACCTGCCCGGCACGCAGGCCGCCAAGCGCCATCGCGCCTTCGTCGAGACACGCGAGCAGCGGCCGCCATGGATCGTCCTGCGGATGGCCGCCGATCGCGTCGTGGCGCGCAACGCCGTCGAGCGTGCAGCGGCAGCGCAGGCGCGCAAGGTCGCGCGACCTGAAGTCGCGCGTCGACTCGCCGACGACGTAGCCCGCATTGCCGAGGTTGTCGGCGAGGTGCAGCGCGAACGGCGGAAAGCCGTCGCCGTCGAAGCGGCTGCGCAGGATCTCGACCCCGACCAGCACCGCGTCGATGGCGCTGGCGACCTCGGCGCGCGTGAACGCGCGCGATGGGCGCGGCGGCAGGTCGCGCGCGAGACGAAAGGCGAGCTCGACTTCGACCGTCAGCGCGCCCGCGCGCGGCAACGTCCACGTCGCGCCGCTCGCGCGAATGTCGCCGGCCAACATCGGCGCCGACATCGGCGTGCCGTCCGCCAGCATGCCGACCTTGAAGCCGCCGGCGGTTGCCTGCAGCGCCCGCGCCACCGCCGCCTGCGTCGCATAGGCGGCACCGCGATCGGCCGGTGCGGGTGTCGCGTTGCGCGATGCGCGCGACCCGCCGGCACGCGCGGCGAGGATCGCGTCGACGAGGGGTTGCGGCGCGGGCGGGTTGGTGTTCATCGGTTCATCCTTCGTGGCGACGCAGGCCTTCGAGAGACAGCACGCGGACGCGGCCATACTCGATCGCGATCAGCCCGGCCTCCTGCAGGTGCTTCAGCGCCTGGTTGGCGCGCTGGCGCGACACGCCGATCAATTGCCCGATCTCCTCCTGCGACAGCGGCAGCGTGGGGCCGACGTCGGGATAGAGCAGCGGATTGAACAGCCCCGCGAGCGTGCGCGCGAGTCGCGCGTCGGGTGCCAGCAGCCGTCCGTGCTCGACCATGGCGATGAACTGCGACAGCCGTTCGTTGAGCTGGATCAGCAGGAACCGGTTGAAGGCGACGCTCTCGTCCAGCAACGCCATGAATGCCGCGCGCGGTATGTAGGCGGCGGCGGTGTCGCGCAGCGCGACGATGTCGTAGCGCCGCGGCTCGTCCTTGAGCAGCGAGCCTTCGCCGAACCAGCCGCCGTCGCGGATGCCGGTGAACGTGGTGGTCTTGCCGTCGGCGGAAACGCTCGTCATCTTGACCAGGCCTTCGACGACGCCGATCCAGTGGTCCACGCCTTCGCCCTTGCGGCACACGTAGCCGCCCGCCGCGATGTGCCGCACCACGGCCGCGTCCTCGATGCGCGCGCGCTGCGCCGCCGTCAGCATCCGCGCCCAGGAAGAGCTCTCCAGCAGGCGGTGCAGGCTGGGCGTCGACATTGCGCGAATTGTCGCATGGGCGACAACTCGCCACGGCCGATCGCGGCATCCTAGGCAGCGCCTGGCAACGCCGCATGCGCCGCACAAAGCATGTCCCGATTGGCGCGCGGGATGCAAGTTCCCTAAGATAGCGGCGGGCCGCAGCGACGCTGCGCGACGGCCACCCACAAGAAGGCGCCGGCAGGCCGCTGCCGCGATGCCCGGTCGCGGCAGCCTGGAGGAGACGATGGACGACGCACCCGGAACCTTTCCCGGCAGGGTGTTCGCGCACGCGAAGGCGATGCCCGGCCATCCCGCGACGCGCGAGAAGGACCTCGGCATCTGGCAGACGTGGACGTGGAGCGCCGTCGCCGCCGAAGTGCGCGCGCTCGCCTGCGGCCTCGCTGCGCTCGGGTTCGGCCGCGGCATGCACCTCGCGATCGTCGGCGACAACCGGCCGCGGCTGTACTGGGCGATGACCGCGGCGCAAGCCTTGCGCGGCGTGCCGGTGCCAATGTACCAGGACGCGCCGGCCGCCGAGTTTGCGTACGTGCTGAATGACGCCGAGGTCGCGTTCGCGATCGTCGAGGATCAGGAGCAGGTCGACAAGCTGCTGGAGGCGCGGCCGCAGGTGCCGACGCTCGCGCACATCGTCTACGACGACCCGCGCGGCCTGCGCGGGTATGAAGGCGTGATGAGCTACGAGCGGTTGACCGCGCTCGGCCGCGAGTACGACGCCGCGCATCCCGGATTCTTCGACGCGGCGCTCGCAGCGGTGCGTGCCGACGATGTCGCGATCATGCTCTACACGTCGGGCACAACCGGCCGTCCGAAAGGCGTGCGTCAGTCGCATGCGGCGTTCATCGCCGCGGCCCGCGGCAGTGTCGCCTTCGACCGCCTGACGCCGGACGACAGCATCCTGTCGTACCTGCCGATGGCGTGGGTCGGCGATCACCTGTTCTCCTATGCGCAATGGGTGGTCGCCGGGTTCACGATCAACTGCCCCGAATCGGGCGACACGGTGATGACCGACCTGCGCGAGATCGGACCCACGTACTACTTCGCGCCGCCGCGCGTGTTCGAGAACCTGCTCACGCAGCTGTCGATCCGCATGGAGGACGCGAGCGCGGGGAAGCGCTGGCTCTACGAACGGTGCCTCGCCGTGGCGCGGCGCTGCGGCGCCGACATCCTCGACGGACGCAAGGTGACGCTCGCCGATCGCATCGCCTACGCGATCGGCAACCTCCTGATCTATGCGCCGCTGCGCAACGTGCTGGGCATGAGCCGCGTGCGCGTCGCGTACACGGCGGGCGCGGCAATCGGTCCCGACCTGTTCCGCTTCTACCGCTCGATCGGCATCAACCTCAAGCAGTTCTACGGCTCGACGGAGACGTGCGCGTATGTGTGCCTGCAGCCGGACAGTGCGGTCAAGTTCGACACGGTGGGGCTGCCGGCGCCGTCGGTGGAGGTCAAGATCACGGCCGATGGCGAGGTCATCGTGCGCGGCCCGATGTTGCTCGCCGAGTACTACAAGCGTCCCGATGCCACCGCCGAGTCGATCGATGCCGACGGCTACTTCCACACCGGTGACGCGGGCTACTTCGATGCCGACGGCCAGCTGCGGATCATCGACCGCGCGAAGGACGTGGGCAAGCTCAACGACGGCGCGCTGTACGCGCCCAACTACATCGAGAACAAGCTCAAGTTCTTCGCGCACATCAAGGAGGCGGTGGCGTTCGGCCAGGGCCGCGACGGCGTGTGCGCGTTCATCAACATCGACATGGGCTCGGTCGGCGACTGGGCCGAGCGACGCAGCCTCGCCTACTCGGGCTACGCCGACCTCGCCGGCAAGCCGGAGGTGCGGGCGCTGCTGCGCGATTGCGTGGAGAAGGTGAACGCCGAGCTGGCCGCCGATCCGGCGCTGGCAGCGTCGCAGGTGCGGCGATTCCTGGTGCTGCACAAGGAGCTCGACCCCGACGACGACGAGCTGACCCGTACGCGCAAGGTGCGACGGGGCTACATCGCCGGCAAGTACGCGGTGCTGATCGACGCGCTGTACGGCGGCGCGCGCACGCAGCACGTCGAGACCGAGGTCAAGTTCGAGGACGGCCGGCGCGGCGTCGTCGCCGCCGACCTCGTGATCGAGGAGGCGAAGACCTTCGCACCGGCGCCCGCGCGCGCCGCAGCATGACGCGCCGATGACCGCGGCGCGCACGATCGGCGGCGTGATCCTCGGCGTCGACGCCATCTCGCTCGCATTCGGCGGCGTCAAGGCGCTCACCGACGTCAGCTTCGACGTGCGCGAGCACGAGGTGCGCGCGATCATCGGCCCCAATGGCGCCGGCAAGAGCTCGATGCTCAACGTGATCAACGGCGTGTACCGGCCGCAGCACGGCACGATCACGCTCAACGGCGTCGCGCACCACGGCATGCGCACCTACGACGCCGCGGCGCACGGCATCGCGCGCACGTTCCAGAACATCGCGCTGTTCAAGGGCATGTCGGTGCTCGACAACGTCATGACCGGGCGCAACCTCAAGATGAAGGCGACGTTCCTCGAGCAGGCGCTGTGGATCGGCCGCGCGCGCAACGAGGAGCTCGCCCATCGCGCGCGGGTGGAGGAGATCATCGACTTCCTCGAGATCCAGCACATCCGCCGCACGCCGGTGGGCCGCCTGCCGTACGGCCTGCAGAAGCGGGTGGAGCTCGCGCGCGCGCTCGCCGCCGAGCCCACGCTGCTGCTGCTCGACGAGCCGATGGCCGGCATGAACGTCGAGGAGAAGCAGGACATGTGCCGCTTCATCCTCGACGTCAACGACGAGTTCGGCACGACGATCGTGCTGATCGAGCACGACATGGGCGTGGTGATGGACATCTGCGACCGCGTCGTGGTGCTCGATTACGGGCGCAAGATCGGCGACGGCGCGCCGGACGAGATCCGCCACAACCGTGCAGTCATCGACGCGTATCTCGGCGTGGCGCACTGACATGCAGTTCTTCTTCGAGGTGCTGATCGGCGGCCTCTTGTCGGGCGTGATGTATTCGCTCGTCGCGCTCGGCTTCGTGTTGATCTACAAGGCGTCGGGCGTGTTCAACTTCGCGCAGGGGACGATGGTGTTCTTCGCGGCGCTGACGTTCGTCGGGCTCACCGAGCACGGCCTGTCGTTCTGGGCGGCGATTCCGGCGACGCTCGTGGTGATGGTGCTGCTGGGCCTCGCGATCGAGCGCGGCGTGCTGCGGCCGCTCGTCAACCAGCCGCAGATCTCGCTGTTCATGGCGACGATCGGGCTGTCGTTCCTGCTCGAAGGTGTCGCGCAGATCGTCTGGGGCTCGGGCGTGCGCGGCCTCGACATCGGCATCGCCGACGAGCCGATCGAGTGGCTCGCCGACCGCTTCGGCCTCAACGTCTCGAAGTTCGACCTCGCCGCGGCACTGATCGCGGCGGTGCTGGTGGCGGTGCTGGCGCAGTTCTTCAGCCGCACGCGCATCGGCCGTGCGCTGCGCGCGGTCGCCGACGACCACCAGGCCGCGCTCGCCATCGGCATTCCGCTGCAGCAGATCTGGGGCATCGTCTGGGCAGTCGCCGGCGCGGTGGCGCTGGTCGCGGGGCTGTTGTGGGGTGCGCGCAACGGCGTGCAGTTCGCGCTGACGTTCGTCGCGCTGAAGGCGCTGCCGGTGCTGATGCTGGGCGGCCTCGAGTCCGTTCCCGGCGCGATCGTCGGCGGTCTCGTCATCGGCGCATCCGAGAAGCTCGCCGAGGTCTATCTCGGCCCCTTCGTCGGCGGCGGCATCGAAGGCTGGTTCCCGTACGTGCTGGCGCTCGTGGTGCTGCTGTTCCGGCCCGAGGGCCTGTTCGGCGAGAAGATCATCCGGCGCGTGTAGACCGGGGACGCCGCCATGCTCTATCGCGAAGCCGGACAGTTCAAGTCGACCTACCTCGCCGACTCGGCGATCTTTCCGATCCGCCAGGACCGGATCGGCATGGCCGTGATCCTGGCGCTCGCGTTCGTGGTCGTGCCGCTGACCGCCTCGCCGTACATCTTCTCGGCGATCCTGGTGCCGACGCTGATCCTGGCGCTGGCCGCAATCGGCCTCAACATCCTCACCGGATACGCGGGACAGCTCTCGCTCGGCTCCGCAGCGTTCATGGCCGTGGGCGCGTTCGCCTCGTTCAACTTCATCCTGCGCATCCCCGGCATCCCCATCCTCGTCGCGTTCGCCGGCGGCGGCCTGTGCGCCGCGGCGATCGGCATCGTGTTCGGGCTGCCCAGCCTGCGCATCCGCGGCTTCTACCTGGCGGTGGCGACGCTCGCCGCGCAATTCTTCATCATCTGGTTCCTCACCAAGGTCGGCTGGGTCACCAACTACAACGCGTCGGGCGTGATCACCGCGCAGCCGATCGTCATCTTCGGCTACCGCTTCGACGCCCCCGCGGCGAAATACCTGCTCGTGCTGTCGATCGTGGCACTGATGGCGCTCGCGGCGAAGAACCTCACGCGCGGCAACGTCGGGCGCAAGTGGATGGCGATCCGCGACATGGACGTCGCCGCCGAGGTGATTGGCATCCCCCAGATGCGCACCAAGCTCCTCGCGTTCGCCGTGAGCTCGTTCTACTGCGGCGTCGCCGGCGCGCTGTTCGCGTATGCCTACCTCGGCACCGTCGAGCCCGAGGCATACAACCTCGACCTGTCGTTCCGCATCCTGTTCATGGTGATCATCGGCGGCGCCGGCACCATCCTCGGCTCGTTCCTGGGCAGCGCGTTCATCGTGCTGACGCCGATCGTGCTCAATACGTTCGTGCACTGGCTCGATGGCAGCGTCGGTCTGCGCGTGCCGGCCAGCGCGGGCTCGAATCTCGAGGTCATCGTGTTCGGCGTGCTGATCATCTTCTTTCTGGTCGTGGAGCCGCTGGGGCTCGCGCGACTGTGGAGCATCGGCAAGGAAAAGCTGCGGCTATGGCCGTTTCCGCATTGACGATCGTGCGGGCGGCACGGCAGGTCCGGCGAGGGACGTTGACAGCGTCGCACGACGCGTCAATCCTTGGCGGGCGGTTGCCGGTCGCGTCAATGCCAATCGATCGTTTCGGAGGAGAAGCGTCATGAGGTTCATCAAGTCCCTGCTGTTCACTGCCGCGGCCGCATGCGCGCTGCAAGCCGCGCCGGCGCTGTCGCAGCAGTTCATCCCGATCCTGTCGTACCGGGTCGGCCCCTACGCGGCCGGCGGCAGTGGCTACTTCGGCGGCGCGATCGACTATTTCAACCTGGTCAACCTCAACGGCGGCATCAACGGCGTCAAGCTGGTGTGGGAGGAATGCGAGACCGAGTACAACGCCGCGCGTGGCGTCGAATGCTACGAGCGGCTGAAGAAGAAGGACGGCGGCGCGACCACCGTCGAGCCGCTGTCGACCGGCATCGCCTACGGGCTGCTCGATCGCGTGGTCACCGACAAGATCCCGATGACGACGTTCGGCTACGGCAGCGCCAACTCGGCCGACGGCCGCGTCTTCCGCTGGGTGTTTCCGCTGGGCACCACCTACTGGGACCAGCTCGCGGCGATGATCGCCTACCTCGAGCAGAAGGACGGCGCGAACAAGCTCAAGGGCAGGAAGATCGCGTACATGTATCACGACTCGGCGTACGGCAAGGAAGCGATTCCGGTGTTCGACGCGCTGGCCGCGCGCGACGGGTTCGAGGCGCTCAAGATCCCGATCACGCCGCCCGGCACCACGCAGGAATCGCAATGGCTGCAGGTGCGCCAGCAGAAGCCCGACTACGTGATCCTGTGGGGCTTCGGCGTGATGAATCCGGCGGCGATCAAGACCGCGGCGAAGATCGGCTACCCGCGCAACAAGATCATCGGCGTGTGGTGGGCGGGCTCGGAGGAGGACGTGATCCCCGCCGGTGACGCCGCCAAGGGCTACATCAGCGCGGCGTTCTCCGCGCCGGGCACGAGCTTCCCCGTGATGCAGGACATCAAGAACAAGCTGTACGCGGCCCACAAGGGGAACCTCGAGGACGCCTCGCGCCAGGGCTCGATCTACCACACGCGCGGCGTCGTCTACGGCATCCTCATCACGGAGGCGATCCGCAACGCGCAGGCGAAGTTCGGCAAGGGCAAGGTGATGACGCCCGACCAGGTGCGCTGGGGACTCGAGCACCTCGACCTCACCGAGGCGCGCATCAAGGAGTTGGGTGCCGCCGGCATGTTCCCGCCGGTGAAGACGAGCTGCTCCGATCATGAGGGCTCCGGCATGGTCAAGTTCCAGGAATGGGACGGCACCAAGTTCAAGCCGGTCACCGGCTACATGGCCGGCGACCGCGCACTGGTGCGCAAGATGGTGGAGGACAGCGCGGCCAAGTACGCGGCCGAGAAGAAGCTCACGCCGGTCGACTGCAGCAAGGAGCCGTAACGACCCACGACAGGCCGTCCTCCTTCGCAGGAGGCGGCTTGCCGCGGCGGCACGCGACGACGCGGCCGCCGCGCCAAGCCGGGCACGCCCACCATGCAGACCGAGACCGCCGCCGCGCCGATCGCGCTCAACGTCAACAGCATCGAGGTCATCTACGATCACGTGATCCTGGTGCTCAAGGGCGTGTCGCTGGCCGTGCCGCAGGGCGGCATCGTCGCGCTGCTCGGCGCCAATGGCGCGGGCAAGAGCACGACGCTGAAGGCGATCTCCAATCTGCTGCGCGCCGAGCGCGGCGACGTCACCAAGGGCACGATCGAGTTCGCCGGCCGCCGGATCGACCGGCTGACGCCGAATGCCGTCGTGCGTCTGGGCGTGTGCCAGGTGATGGAGGGCCGGCACTGCTTCGCGCACCTGTCGGTGGAGGAGAACCTGCTCGCCGGCGCGTTCACCCGCGGCAATGCGCGGCGCGAGATCGCCACGGCGCTCGAGCGCGTCTACACGTACTTCCCGCGGCTCAAGCAGCGTCGCGCGAGCCTCGCCGGGTACACCTCCGGCGGCGAGCAGCAGATGACGGCCATCGGGCGCGCGCTGATGGCGCGGCCGTCGATGATCCTGCTCGACGAGCCGTCGATGGGACTCGCGCCGCAGGTCGTCGAGGAGATCTTCGAGATCGTGCGCGACCTCAACGTCCGCGAGCGCGTGTCGTTCCTGCTGGCCGAGCAGAACACGACGATCGCGCTGCGTTACGCGAGCTACGGCTACATCCTTGAGAACGGCCGCGTGGTGATGGACGGCGCCGCCGCCGAGCTCGCCTCCAACGAGGACGTCAAGGAGTTCTATCTCGGGCTGTCGTCGGGCGCGCGGCGCAGCTTTCGCGACATCAAGCACTATCGGCGCCGCAAGCGGTGGCTCGCGTGATTGCCGAAAGCCTGCACTTCGACACGCTCGAGACGCGCGACCCGGAGCTGCGCGAGCGGGCGATGCTCGATGCGCTACGGCGGCAGGTGGCGCATGCGAAGACGCACGCGCCGGGATTCGCCGCCATCCTCGCCGATGTCGATCCTGCCGAGCTCACGTCACGTGCGGCGCTGGCGAACATACCCGTCACGCGCAAGTCCGACCTGATCGAGCGGCAGAAGGCAGCGCCGCCGTTCGGCGGCCTCGCCGCCGTCGCGCGCGGCGGCGCCGCGCATTTCTTCGCGTCGCCCGGTCCGATCTACGAGCCGGCGGGCCGTGGCGCCGATTACTGGCGGCTCGCGCGCGCACTGTTCGCCGCCGGCTTTCGCGCCGGTGATCTCGTGCACAACGCCTATGCGTATCACCTCACCCCGGCCGGGGCGATGCTCGAATCGGGCGCACTGGCCCTCGGCTGCAGCGTGTTTCCGGGCGGCACCGGGCAGACCGAGCAGCAGCTCGCGGCGATGTCCGACCTCGCGCCCGACGGCTACGTCGGCACGCCTTCGTTCCTGCGCATCCTGCTCGACAGGGCCGATGCCGACGGCATGCCGCTGCCATCGCTGCGCAAGGCGCAGGTGTCCGGCGAGCCGTTCCCGCCGTCGCAGCGCGACGCGCTCGTCGCGCGCGGCATCGAGGCCTACCAGGTCTACGCCAGCGCCGACCTGGGGTCGATCGCCTACGAATCCGCAGCGCGCGAAGGACTCATCGTCGACGAGGGCGTGCTTCTGGAGATCCTGCGGCCGGGTACGGGCGATCCGGTGCGCGACGGCGAGGTGGGCGAGGTCGTGGTGACCACGCTGGGCAACAGCGACTATCCGCTGGTGCGCTTCGCCACCGGCGACCTGTCGGCCAGCCTTGCCGGCGCGTCGCCGTGCGGCCGGACGAACCTGCGGATCAAGGGCTGGATGGGCCGCGCGGACCAGACCACCAAGGTGAAGGGCATGTTCGTGCATCCGTCGCAAGTCGCCGCGGTGGTGCGCCGGCACGCGGAGATCCTCAAGGCGCGGCTCGTCGTCGACAATCCGGGCGGCGTCGACCGCATGACGCTGGTTTGCGAGGTGCAGCGGGCCGATCCGGCGATCGCGGGCGCGATCATCGACAGCCTGCGCGACGTGACCAAGCTGCGCGGCGAGGCGGCGTTGCGCGCACCGGGCTCGCTGCCCAACGACGGCAAGGTCATCGACGACACGCGCAAATATGACTGACTGCGCCGGCCATGGGCCCGTCCACGCGCCCCTATATTCGCGCGCCGCGATGAATTAGGATGGCGGGCAAACGCCTGCCTTCCGCCATGCCCGACGCCGCGCCTGCCAAAGCCGCCACCACCACCGCAGCCGATCCGCTTGCACCGCTCGAGGAACAGACGCTGCGCGACATCGCCGGCACCGGCGTGGTCCGCACGTTCCCGAAGAACACGGTGCTGATCAACGAAGGCGACCGCAGCGACGCGTTCTTCATCATCATCTCCGGCCGCGTGCGGGTGTACTCGAGCAATCCGCAGGGGCGCGAGTTCGTCATCGACTTCCATGGTCCGGGCGAGTACGTGGGCGAGATGGCCCTCGACGACTCGCCGCGCTCGGCGTCGGTGAACACCGTCGAGCCCACGACCTGCGCAGTGGTGAATCGCGCGCGGGTGCGCGAATTCCTGCTCGAGCACCCGGACTTCGCCGAGCACCTCGTGCGCAAGCTCATCCACCGCGTGCGCGTCACCACCGAGAACGTCAAGAGCCTCGCCCTGACGGACGTCTATGGCCGACTTGCACGGCTTCTCAACATCCTCGCCCCGCCCGGGGACGAGGATCGCGTCATCCCCGAGCGGATGACGCAGCAGGAGATCGCCGACCGCGTCGGCGCATCGCGCGACATGATCAGCAAGCTCTTGAAAGATCTGGTCGCCGGGGGCTACCTGTCGGTCAACGAGCGCACGATCACGCTGCACAAGCGCTTGCCGAGCGGCTGGTGAGCGACACGCGAACGCGCGAATTTTCGACAAATCCGCCTCCGATTCTTCCGTCTCGCGGCGAGCGCCGCCACCCGATAGTGGGGGCGTGCAGGGCGCCCCGCCGCCGCGTCACCTCCCAAGGGACCCGGGGTGCGAAGGGCATCCGCACCGGCGCGAGAGAACTCCGCGTCGAATTCACCGGAGACGATGATGAATACGCACTTCGACCGCAACAAGGAAATCGATCACTCGCTGGCGATCGGCGCCAAGGCGTTCGCCGTGGGCGCGGTGCTGATCCTCGTGCTGACGCTGACCAATGCGCCGAACTACGTGACCGGCGACCTGGCGGTATCCACCGCCAGCGTGGCCGCCGTGCACGACGACGCGGCGGCTGGCAAGCCGGCAGCCGCCCCGGCGGCGGCGAACGACTCGCCGCCCGTCCACATCGACGTGCCGTTCACGTCGAACGCAGCGGACGCCACGGAACTGCCGCCGCAGTTCTGACACGCAGCGGTGGTCAGTGGCGCGGCGCCGGCCTGGCGGACACCAGCATCACGCCGCCAAGCACCAGCGCCGCGCCGACGAGCTGCAGCAGGTAGACGGGCTCGTCGAGGATGATCGCGCCGAGGCCGATCGTGAAGACCGGCCCCAGCGAGCCCACCAGCGACGACTGGTTGGCGCCGATGCGGCGGATCGCCTCGGCAATGAGCCACGTCGGCAGCACGGTGGAGAACACCGCCATCGTCAGCGACAGCCACTGGATGGCGGGCGGCGCCGTCAGCGCCGACCAGGGACGCGTCAGCGCGAACTGCGCGAGCACGAACACGGTCGATGCCAGCATTGCCCAGGCGATGAAGCGCGACGAGCCGAGGCGGCCGATCACCGGCCCGGCGGCGACGAGGTACACCGCGTAGAGCACGGCGCCGCCGAACACCAGCGCGCCGCCCATCAGCGTCGCGTGCGAATCGCCGGCGAAGTGCAGCTCGCGCGCGAACGCCAGCACGATGCCGGCATACGACATCAGCAGCGCGGCGACTGACCGCCGCGTGATCGGCTTCTTCAGCCACCACGCCGACAGCAGCACGACGATCGTCGGGTACAGGAACAGCGTGAGGCGCTCGAGCGCGGCCGTGATGTAGGCGAGGCCGAGGAAGTCGAGCAGGCTCGACAGGTAGTAGCCGATGAAGCCGAGCAGCGCCAGCATCCGCCAGTCCCACGCGGCGATCGGCGCCTGTCCGCGGCCGGCCCACCACGCCATCACTGCGAAGAACGGCGCCGAATAGATCATCCGCAGCGCCAGCAGCGTCACGGCGTCGAGCGAAGGATCCCAGGCATAGGCGAGCTTGACGAGGATCGCCTTGAACGAGAAGCCCAGCACGCCGACCACCGCGCACAGCGCGCCGGCCCAGCGCGTGCCGCGCGTCACGGCCACTGCACGAGTCCGCTCCAGGCCGTGGCGAGAATGACGACACCGAAGGCGATCCGGTACCACGCGAATGGCCGGAAATCGTGGCGGCTGACATAGCGGATCAGCCAGCGCACGCAGGCGAACGCCGACACGAACGCCGCGGCGAATCCGGCGCCGAGCATCGGCAGCGACGCCGCATCGAGCAGCGCACGATCCTTCCACAGCGAATACAGCGTGGCGGCGAACAGCGTCGGAATCGCCAGGAAGAACGAGAACTCGGTCGCGGCGCGGCGCGACATGCCGAACAGCATGCCGCCGATGATCGTCGCGCCTGAGCGCGACGTGCCGGGGATGAGCGCAAGCGCCTGCGCGCAGCCGACCTTGAGCGCGTCGTGCCAGCGCATCGCGTCGACATCGTCGATGCGCGCAGGTGCGCCGCGCGCGGCCTCGCGCCGTTCGGCCCACAGGATGAACAGGGCGCCGACCACGAATGCGCACGCCACCGGCACCGGCGCGAACAGGCGCGCCTTGATCGCGCGGTCGAACAGGAGGCCGAGCACTGCGGCCGGCATGAAGGCGATCGCCAGGTTCAGCACGAAGCGGCGCGCGCGCGGCTCGCGGCCGACGTTGCGCGCGACATCGAGAAGGCGCGCGCGGAACTCCCAGCACACGGCGAGGATCGCGCCGGCCTGGATGACGATCTCGAACATCTTCGCCTGCTCGCCGGTGTAGCCGAGCAGCGAGCCGGCGACGATCAGGTGGCCGGTGCTCGACACCGGCAGGAACTCGGTGAGCCCCTCGACGATGCCGAGGACGAGCGCGATGATCAGCGAGGGCGAGTCCAAGAAGGCGGGAGAAGGTTGCGCACGTCACCGCCGGCCGCGTGGCGGTGACGTGTCGCGGCAGGGGCTATCCGGCGCGGCTGGCCTTCATCGCCTGCAGTTGCGCCAGCACCTCTGACACCTGGTCCTGGTGGTCGCTCGGAATCGTGCCATCGGGGGTCATGTGATCGACGACGCCCGGCAGCGCCTGCGCCACGCTGCTCGCGGCCGCCTGCGGCGACAGGCCGAACTGCTGCGCGATCTGCGACAGCGCGCCACTGCCCAGCACCTGCTGCAGGACGTCGGCGTTGATCGGCACGTTCGGCGTGCCGGCGCGCACCCACGACTGCGCCGCCTGGCCGTGACCCGCCTGCTCGAACTGCTGCAGCAGCCCGCCGATGCCGCCGTTCTGCTGGATCACCTGCAGCACCATCTGCAGCATCGGGTTGGCCGCCTGCGGCGCGCCGCTTCCCGGCAGGCCGCCGTGCATGCCGCCGCCCATCACCTGGCCGAGTACATTGTTCAGCAAGCCATCGAGCAATCCCATGGGGCGCTCCTCGTATTGGTCGTCAATGCGAACTACGGTCGCAGATAGGCCCAGCCCTGCTGCTGTCTCTGCATGATCTCGACCACGCCCGCCGGCACGTAGCCGACGTGGTTCATCATGTCGGCCTTCGTCAGCTTGGCGTTGCGCATCGTGTTCTCGCAGGCGACCACCTTGACGCCGGCGCCGAGCGCCTCGTCGACGCGGCCGGCGACCGGCGAATCCATCTTCAGCATGTTGATGCCGGGCCCGTAGGCGACGATCTCGATCGCGACATTGCCGGCGCCGAGGTCGGCCTGGATATTCTTCGCATTGTTGAGTGCGAGGTTCCACTTGCCGGGATCGTTGTCGCTCACCTGCACGACGATCCGGTTGGCGGGCGCGGCATCCGCCGCCACGGCAGTCGTCGCGATCGCGAGCGCGCAGACCATGGCCGCGAGCAGGCTGGCGAGCGGGTGACGCGGGCGAATGGACATGCATGTCTCCAACGGGGCCGAGGTGGACAGTGTAGCGCAGCGAACCGATGCGAGCCCGCTCTGCTATTGTGCCGCATCCCATTGCCGGTCCCGCCATGCAATCCCAACAGACCGACGACGCGAGCCTCGCGCTGTTCTGCGACTTCGAGAACATCGCGCTCGGTGTGCGCGACGCCAAGTACGACAAGTTCGACATCGGCAAGATCCTCGAGCGCCTGCTGCTCAAGGGCAGCATCGTGGTCAAGAAAGCCTACTGCGACTGGGAGCGCTACAAGAGCTTCAAGGCGCCGATGCACGAAGCCAATTTCGAGCTGATCGAGATCCCGCACGTGCGCCAGTCCGGCAAGAACTCGGCGGACATCCGCATGGTGGTGGACGCGCTCGACCTCTGCTACACCAAGTCGCACGTCGACACGTTCGTCATCATCAGCGGCGACTCGGATTTCTCGCCGCTGGTGTCGAAGCTGCGCGAGAACGCCAAGCGCGTGATCGGCGTCGGCGTCAAGAACTCGACGTCCGACCTGCTGATCGCCTGTTGCGACGAATTCATCTACTACGACGACCTCGTGCGCGAGCGCAAGCGCGCGGCGCCCAAGAAGCCACGCACGGCTTCCGCCAAGGCGCCGGCCAAGGCCGCCGCGGCGAGGGCGGGCGACGACGCGCGCACGGAGAGCGATGCCACGGACGGCACGAGTCGCGACGAAGAGCGGCATCAGGAGGCCGTTGACCTCGTCGTCGAGACCGTCGAGGCGCTGGTCGCGGAGCGCGGCGAGGATGACAAGATCTGGGGATCGATGGTCAAGCAGGCGCTGCGACGGCGCAAGCCCGGGTTCACCGAGTCGTACTACGGGTACCGCTCGTTCAACGACCTGCTCGAGGACGCCGGCCGCGCCGGGCTGCTGACGCTCGCTCGCGACGACAAGTCCGGCGGTTATCTCGTCAGGCTCGCCGGCGACTAGGCTGCGCGCGCTTGCGCGTCCGCGGCGCTGCGGCGCAGGCATCGCCAAGGCCGAGCATCTCGAGCAGCCGCGCCGCGTTGCGCGGCGCGTGCACCTTGTCGGTGTTGTCGAAGTAGCAGAACACGTCGCGCGACTTGCGCGCCGCCGCCGTGCCATCGATGCGACGCGCTCGCGCGGGCTCGCCGCCGTCGCGCCAGCGCTCGATGCGCGCCGCCCACTGCCGCAGGGCGGGGTCCGCATACCGGCTCCGGTAGAGGTCGGTGGCGCCATGCAGCCGCAGGTAGACGAACGACGCGGTGACGTCGTCGAATTCCGGCCAGCGTCCGCCGGTGTCGGCCACCACCCAACCCACTTTGTGCCTGCGCAGCAGCGCGATCAGCGCCGGATCGGCGAAGCTCGGATGGCGCGCTTCCAACGCGTGGCGCAGCGTGCGCTTCTGCGGCCCCCAGTCGAGCGCGACGCGACCTTTCACCTTGTCGTCGTGACGGTGCGCGAGCTCGGCCGCGGCAGCGGTGTCGCGCGGCAGCAGCGCCAGAAATTCGCCGACGAGCGCGCGGTCGAACGCGAGCGTCGGCGGCAGCTGCCACAGGATCGGGCCCAGCTTGGAGCCGAGGTTGGCGAGTCCGGACGCGAAAAAATTGGCGATCGGCGTCGCGACCTCGCGCAGGCGCAGCAAGTGCGTGACGTAGCGCGGTCCCTTGACGGCGAACACGAAGTCGGCCGGTGTCGCGTCGTGCCAGGCCTGCCAGCTCTGTGGCCGCTGCAGCGAGTAGAAGGAGCCATTCAGCTCGATCGTGGGCAGCGCGCGCGACGCGTATTCGAGCTCGCGTCGCTGCGCGAGATCGCGCGGATAGAACGTGCCGCGCCAGGGCGGGTAGCGCCAGCCGGAAACGCCGATGCGAACGATGCCGCGCGCGGACATGATCGCGGATTGTCGCGCGGCCGCGCCCGCGGCGACGTCGGACGCCGCCGCGCCGTCGCGTCGGCGCCTGGCCGATCCGGGCGGTGCGCCGCGCGCGGCGCCGTCGACCCTACTTCCGCCCGTATTTCGCCGTGAACGACGCCTTGCCGAGCATGTTGCCGTGGATCATGAATCCCACCATCGCTGCCGGCGCGTTGACGTCCGCGTCGAGCTTGTCGGCTTTCAGCGCATAGACGGTGAACACATAGCGGTGCGGCTTGTCCCCTTGCGGTGGGCACGGACCGCCGTAGCCGGGCGCGCCGAAGTCGGTGCGCGATTGCACAGTGCCGGCCGGCATCTTGCTGGCGGCCGGATCGCCCGCACCGGCGGGCAACGCCGTCGTGCCCGCCGGCAGGTTGAAGACCACCCAATGCCACCAGCCGCTTCCGGTCGGCGCGTCGGGATCGTAGACGGTGACCGCGAAGCTCTTCGTCCCCTTGGGCGCATTCTTCCAGGCGAGCGACGGCGAGACGTTGCCACCACTGCAGCCGAAGCCCTTGTAGACCTGCGCGTCGGCGATCGTGCTGCCCGGCTTGACTTCCGCGCTTTCGAGCGTGAACGCGCCCGCCACCGCGGGCACCAGCGCAAGCGCCGCGAACACGGCCAGCGCGAACTGAATGCGTTTCATCGGACCTCCATCGGTTGCGCGCGCGGCATGCGGTCCGGGCGGCTGACGTCCGCCGGCGCGAGCGGTTATAGTGCGCCAACGTCGCCGATGGCCGCAACATTCCCCACGTGAGCATGATTCCGCTCGATCCCGAGCTCGAGGCGTACAACGCCGCAGTCGCCGCGGCGGTGCCACGCGCGACCGACGCGACGCCGCACGCGCGAAGGACGCGCGCCGAGCTCATTGCAAGTCGTTTTGCGTTTCCGGCCGACGCCGTCGCGCGCACCGATCACTGGCTCGCGCTGCCGGGGCGCGAGGTGGCGGTGCGCGTCTACCGGCCGCGCGCCGGGCGCCTGCCGGCGCTCCTCTACCTGCACGGGGGTGGCTGGGTTTCCGGCAGCATCGCCACTCACGACGGCATCTGCGCCACGCTGGCGCGCGACGCCGGCGTGGTCGTCGCCAGCGTCAACTACCGTCGCGTGCCGGAGAACCCGTGGCCTGCGCCCAATGACGACGCCTACGCGGCGCTGGTGTGGCTGGCGGCGAACGCAGCTGCGCTCGACGTCGATGCGCGCCGCATCGGCGTCGGCGGCGACAGCGCCGGCGCGCACCTGGCGATCGGCGTCGCGCTGGAAGCGCGCGATCGCCCGGGACCGCCGCTGGCGTTGCAATTGCTGATCTATCCGGTGATCGAGCCCGGGTTCACGACCGCGAGCTACGCGCGGCACGCCGTGACGGCGACGCTGACGCGCGACGACATGATGGAATTCTGGCGTCTCTACCTGCCGCAACCGGGGGCAGGGGATGCGCGCGCGCTGCCGGGCCAGGCGACGCTGGCGGGATTGCCGCCGGCGCACGTCGTGGTGGCCGGCCACGACCCGTTGCACGACGAGGGCGCGAGCTTCGCGTCGCGGCTCGCGTCGGCCGGCGTCACGGTGACGCTGGCCGAGGCGCCCGCGCTCGCGCACGGCTTCGTGCGTGCAGTGCCGTTTGTGGCCGCCGCGCGCGCCGCCGTCGACGCGATGAGCCGCGCGGTCGCCGCCGCGCTCAGCCGCTAGCGACGCGCGGCGCCACGCGCCCGCACGGCCCGCGTCCGCACGGCCACGCGCCCGCACGGCCACGCGCCGGCACGGCCAGGGGTGCGCACCGCCACGGGTGCGCGGGCGGGACCGCTAGGCCTTGGCATACAGCTGCGCGCCCTGCTTGACGAACTCCACTGCCTTCGCCTCCATCCCCTTCGCCAGCGCGTCGGCCTCGGCGAGGCCTTCCTTGCGCGCGTACTCGCGCACGTCCTGCGTGATCTTCATCGAGCAGAAGTGCGGGCCGCACATCGAGCAGAAGTGGGCGAGCTTGGCGCCATGCTGGGGCAGCGTCTCGTCGTGGAACTCGCGCGCCTTGTCGGGGTCGAGGCCGAGGTTGAACTGGTCCTCCCAGCGGAACTCGAAGCGCGCCTTGGACAGCGCGTTGTCGCGCATCTGCGCGCCCGGATGGCCCTTGGCCAGGTCGGCGGCGTGCGCGGCGAGCTTGTACGCCATGATGCCGTCCTTGACGTCGGCCTTGTTCGGCAGGCCGAGGTGCTCCTTCGGCGTCACGTAGCAGAGCATCGCCGTGCCATACCAGCCGATCATCGCCGCGCCGATCGCGCTGGTGATGTGGTCGTAGCCGGGCGCGATGTCGGTGGTGAGCGGACCGAGCGTGTAGAACGGCGCCTCGCCGCACAGGCGCAGCTGCTCGTCCATGTTGTGCTTGATCAGGTGCATCGGCACGTGGCCGGGACCCTCGATCATCACCTGCACGTCGTGCTTCCAGGCGATCTGCGTGAGCTCCCCCAGCGTGGCGAGCTCGGCCATCTGCGCCTCGTCGTTGGCATCGTGGATCGAGCCGGGGCGCAGGCCGTCGCCCAGCGAGAACGCGACGTCGTACGCCTGCATGATCTCGCAGATCTCCTCGAAGTGCGTGTAGAGGAAGCTCTCCTCGTGATGCGCGAGACACCAGCCCGCCATGATCGAGCCGCCGCGCGACACGATGCCGGTCATGCGCCGGGCGGTCATCGGCACGTAGCGCAGCAGCACGCCGGCGTGGATCGTGAAGTAGTCGACGCCCTGTTCCGCCTGCTCGATCAGCGTGTCACGGTAGATCTCCCAGGTGAGCTCGGCCGCCTTGCCGTCGACCTTCTCCAGCGCCTGGTAGATCGGCACCGTGCCGATCGGCACCGGCGAGTTGCGCACGATCCACTCGCGCGTCTCGTGGATGTTGCTGCCGGTGGACAGGTCCATCACCGTATCGGCGCCCCAGCGGATCGCCCACGTCATCTTCTCGACCTCCTCGCCGATCGACGACGACACCGCGGAGTTGCCGATGTTGGCGTTGATCTTCACCAGGAAGTTGCGGCCGATGATCATCGGCTCCGACTCCGGATGGTTGATGTTGTTGGGCAGGATCGCGCGGCCGCGCGCGATCTCGTCGCGCACGAACTCGGGGGTGATCGTCGCCGGGATCGACGCGCCGAAGCTCTGGCCGGGGTGCTGGCGGCGCACCGACTCGGGCATCGCCGCCAGCATCGCCGCGCGCCGCTGGTCCTCGCGGATCGCCACGAATTCCATCTCCGGCGTGACGATGCCGCGGCGGGCGTAGTGCATCTGCGAGACATTCGCGCCGGATTTCGCGCGCCGCGGCCTGCGGGTGAGGTCGAAGCGCAGGCCGGCAAGGGCCGGATCCGCGGCGCGCGCGCGACCGAAGGCCGACGTCGGGCCGGCGAGCTCCACGGTGTCGCCGCGCTCGCCGATCCAGGCGGCGCGCAACGCCGGCAGGCCGCGGCGGATGTCGATCGTCGCCGCGGGGTCCGTGTACGGTCCCGAGGTGTCGTAGACGGTGATCGCGGGATTGACCTCCTCGGCACCGAACGATGCGGGCGTGGTCGCCTGCACGATCTCGCGCATGGGCACGCGAACGTCGGCGCGCGAGCCTTCCACGTAGATCCTGCGCGAGGCGGGCAGCGGCACGACGGCCGCGGCGTCGACGTGCGCGTCGCGCGCGAAATAACGATCGTTGGCGTTCATTCAGAGCTCCTCTCGTACGGCGGTTGCCGCGGGGAGCCGATGGCCGGGGCCATCCACGCTTCCCTCGCGCCGGCATTACCCGGATCAGGTTCCAAGGGTTTCATCTCACCCGCGCGGCCGGCGAAACCCGTGTCGCGCGCAGGACCCCTAGCGTCGCCGTCAAAGTACGCCGAAACGGCGCCTGCGGCAAGCCGGCGCGTGTGATCGCGCGACAGCGACGACATCGCAGCAGCACCGCTCGCGCCGATTTCTCGCTAGAATCGCGAGCCAAGACACCCGTGACGAGGTGGCGGTCCGGCTCCCGCGCTTGTCTTCGCGCAAGGGGGCGTCCCTTTCATTTCCGGAGGAGAGTCCGATGCAATCCAATCGATCCGTTCGCACGCTCGCCGCGCTGGCGCTCGCCGCCATCGCCGGCACCGCGGTGGCCGCCAACGTGACGCTGCGCGCGTCGCACCAGTTTCCCGGCGGCAAGGGCGACGTGCGCGACGACATGGTGCAGATGATCGCGAAGGAGGCCAAGGCCGCGAACGTGGGCCTCGACGTCCAGGTCTATCCGGGCGCCTCGCTGTTCAAGCCCAACCAGCAGTGGAATGCCATGGTGCAGGGCCAGCTCGACATCTCGCTGTTCCCGCTCGACTACGCGAGCGGCAAGGTGCCGGTGTTCAGCGCGACGCTGATGCCCGGGCTCATCCGCAGCCAGGATCGCGCGAAGCGGATCAACGCCTCGCAGTTCATGAAGGACGTGCGCGCCGAGATCGAGAAGCAGGGCGTCATCGTGCTGTCCGACGCGTGGTTCGCGGGCGGCATGGCGGCGAAGGGCGCGTGCATCGAGAACCCCGCGGACGTCAAGGGCATGCGCCTGCGCTCCGCCGGCCCGACGTTCGCCAACATGTGGGAAGCCGCGGGCGCCAGCATCGTCACGCCGCCGTCGAACGAGGTCTACAACGCGTTCCAGACCGGCGTCATCACCGGAACCGACACGAGCCTTGGCACGTTCGAGTCGACGCGCCTGTACGAGGTGACGTCGTGCCTCACGGCACCCGGCAACAACGCGCTGTGGTTCATGTACGAGCCGGTGCTGATGTCGAAGACGTCGTTCGATCGCCTCACCAAGGAGCAGCAGGCGGCGCTGGTCAAGGCCGGCAGGAGCGCGCAGGCCTATTACGAAGGCAAGGCCGACCAGGTCAATGCCGAGGCGATCAAGGCGTTCGAGGACCACAAGGTCAAGGTGACGACGCTGACCGACGCGCAGTTCGACACCTGGATCGACCTCGCTCGCAAGACGTCCTATGCCAAGTTCGCCAAGGACGTGCCGAACGGTCAGAAGCTGATCGACGAAGCGCTCGCGGTCAAGTAGCGCGATGCACGGTCCCGCCGCGGGCGACCGCGACGCCCGTCTGGCCGCGGAGGCCGACCGCGGCGGCTTCGTCGCGACGTACCTACGCGTCGTGACGTGGCTGTCGCGCGTATCGGGCGTGGTGGCCGCCATGCTGATCGCGCTCGCGGTGGTGGTCATCTGCGAGATGGTCGTCGAACGCTACCTGCTCGGCCATACGACGATCTGGCAGATCGACGTCGTCACCTACAGCATCGTCGGCGCGACGTTCGTCGGCGGCGCCTACGTGCTGATGACGCGCGGCCACGTCAACGTCGACGTGCTGCCGCTGCACCTCGCTCCGCGGCCGCGCTACCGGCTCGCGCTCGTCACCATCGTCGTCGGCCTGGCGTTCAGCGTGGTGCTGCTGGTGCTGGCGACGGCGTACTGGCACGAGGCGTGGGCCGGCAACTGGCGCTCCGACACCGTGTGGCGCGCGCGCCTGTGGATTCCTTACGCGTCGATGCCGGCCGGCCTCGCGCTGCTCGTGCTCGAGTACATCGCCGAGCTCATCCGGCTCGTGACCGGCCGCGTGCCGCCGTTTGGCATCGATGCGCAAAGGCAACTGCGATGAGCGCCATCGAGCCGACCACGACTCATGCCTGCGTCACCCGTGGATTCCCGCATTCGCGGGAATGACGAGGAGCGCACGATCGTGACACCCACCACCGAAGGCGCGATCGTCATCGTCGTCACGCTGCTGGTGCTGTTCTCGGGCATTCCGGTGGCGTTCGGCCTGGGCGCGATCTCGATCGTGTTCCTGCTGATCTTCCACGGCTTCGCGTCGCTGCACATCGTCGCCGAGACGTTCTACGGCGGCCTCGACGACTTCACGCTGGTCGCGATCCCGATGTTCGTGATGATGGGCGCGGCGATCGGCTCGTCGCCAGCCGGCAAGGACCTCTACGAGGCACTCGACCGCTGGCTGTACCGGCTGCCGGGCGGCCTCGTCATCTCGAACATCGGCGCCTGTGCGCTGTTCGCGGCATTGACAGGCTCGTCGCCCGCGTGCTGCGCCGCGATCGGCAAGATGGGCATTCCCGAGATGCGCCGGCGCGGCTACCCTGACGAGATCGCGACGGGATCCATCTGCGCGGGCGGCACGCTCGGCATCCTGATCCCGCCGTCGATCACGTTCATCCTCTACGGCATCGCCACCGAGACGTCGATCGGCCGGCTGTTCCTCGCCGGTGTCATGCCCGGCATCCTCCTCACCGGCCTGTTCATGCTGTGGACGCTGTTCGCCATCTGGCGGCGCGGCGTGCACGCGCACGCGCCGGGATTCCGCTTCACATGGCGGCAGAAGTTCGAGTCGATTCCCAAGATCGCGCCGTTCCTCGCGATCATCGTCGCCGTGATGTACGCGCTCTACGGCGGCATCGCCACGCCGTCCGAAGCGGCCGGCGTCGGCGCCGCGTTCTGCGTCGTGCTCGCGGTCGTCATCTACCGGATGTGGCGGGCGAGGGACTGGTGGCAGATCCTGCGCGACACGATGCGCGAATCCGTGATGATCCTGATGATCATCGCCGCCGCGGTCCTGTTCGGTTACATGCTGACCTCGCTGTATCTGACGCAGACGCTGGCGCAGTCCATCGCCGACGCCCACTTCAACCGCTGGGTGTTGATGGCGATGATCAACCTGTTCCTGCTGGTCTGCGGCTTCTTCATCCCGCCCGCGGCGATCATCCTGATGACCAGCCCGATCCTGTTCCCGATCATCACCGCCGCCGGCTTCGACCCGATCTGGTTCGGCGTGATCCTCACGATCAACATGGAAATCGGCCTCATTCACCCGCCGGTGGGGCTCAACATCTACATCGTCAGCTCCATCGCGCCGGACGTCCCGGTGACCCGCATCATGTGGGGCACGCTGCCGTATGTAGGCTGCATGTTCCTGGCGATCATCCTGCTCTGCATCTTTCCCGAGATCGCCACGTGGTTGCCCGACCACCTGATGGGCAAAGGACACTGAGCCGGCACGTCCTGGCCGAGACCGGCCCGACGCGTCGGAACACCTGACGCCTCGGCGGGCTCGTCACGCCGCCTTCAGGTCTCCGAGCACCCAATTACCTCCGGCACGGGCGAGTCTCGCCTCCCTGTCGCTCCGTCTGTCGCGCGCGGCAGTCGCCCGGCGCCGGTACGCGCAATCAGTCGCGCGCGACCGATTCCGCCGTGCACTCTTCCACGGCGCCTTCGGCGACGAGCGCGTCGATCTCGGCATCGGCGTAGCCGTGCTCGCGCAGCATTTCGCGCGTGTGCTCGCCGAGCAACGGCGCCGGCCGCGCGACGTGCGCCGGCGTGCGCGAGAAATGCACGGGACATCCGAGTGCGCGGGTGCTGCCGGCGACCGGATGCGCGAGCTCGACGATCATGCCGCGCGCCCGCGTCTGCGGGTGCTCCAGCGCTTCGCCGATCGAGTGCACCGGCCCCACCGGCACCCCGGCGGCATCGAACGCCGCGATCCATTGCGCCGTCGTGCGCGTGACGAGCACGGTGTTCATCGCATCGACCAGCGCGGTGAGGTTCTGCATGCGCGCCGAGTTCGTGGCGAAGCGCGGGTCGGCGCGCCATTCGGGATGGCCGAGCACGTCGGCGATGCGCTCCCAGTTGGCCTGGTTCGCGCCGCCGATGTTGATCCAGCCATCGCTCGTGCGGAACGCCTGGTAGGGCGCGGTGAGCAGATGCGCGGAGCCGGTGGGTCCGGGCGACACGCCGGTGGCAAAGTAGATCGCCGCGTGCCAGTACGTCTGCTGCAGCGCGGCCTCGAACAGCGACGTGTCGACCATCTGGCCCTCGCCGGTCTTGAGCTTGTGCGCATACGCGGCGAGGATGCCGACCACGGCGAGTATGCCGGCGTTGATGTCGGCGACCGAATGGCCGTCCTTGGCGGGCGGGCCGCCGGGTTCGCCGGTGATCGACATCAGGCCCGCGAAGCCCTGCGCGATGAGGTCGAAGCCGCCCTTGTCGGCGAGCGGCCCGTCGCGGCCATAGCCCGACACTGCGCAGTAGATGAGGCCGGGATTCTCGCGCGCCAGGACGTCGTAGCCGAGCCCCAGCTTGTCGAGCGTGCCGCGGCGATAGTTTTCGGTCAGCACGTCGGCGCGGCGCACCATCCGCATGAGCACGTCGCGCCCGCGCGGATGCTTGAGATTGAGCGCAATGCCGCGCTTGTTGCGATTGAGGATCATGAACGGCGCCGAGACGCCGTTGACGCGCGGCTCGCGGTAGCCGCGCGCATCGTCGCCGCCGGGAAGCTTTTCCACCTTGATGACGTCGGCGCCCATGTCGGCGAGCATCATGCCGCACGTCGGTCCGGCCATGATCTGCGCGAGTTCCAGCACGCGCATGCCGGCGAGCGCGCCGCCGCGCGCCCCGCCGGCCGCGTCGCGCGCGGCGTCGCCGGCAGCGGGCGATGCCGGCGACGTGAACATGGGTGGCGCCATCGTCAGCGCCCGGTGAACTCGGGCTTGCGCTTGGCGAGGAACGCCGCATAGCCTTCGCGGAAGTCCTCGGTGTCGAAGCAGTCGAAGCATTCGTCGTGCTCCGCGGCGGTGAGCGGCGCGCCTTCGGCGAGGCGGCGCGCGAACTTCTTGTGCCAACGCGCGGCGAGTGGCGCGCCTTCGGCGATGCGCGTGGCCGTCGCGTGCGCTTCGGCGGCGACCTCCGCATCCGGCACGACGCGCGTGACGAGGCCCTTGTCCTTCGCCTCGGCGGCGTCGAAGATGCGGCCCTCGAGCAGGATCTCCAGTGCGACCGCGACGCCGGCGAGGCGCACCAGTGGCGCCATTTCGGGATACGCCATGACGAGGCCGAGATTCTTGATGGGCGCGCCGAAGCGGCTCGACTCGCCGCAGATGCGCAGGTCGCACAGCGCGGCGATCTCGAGGCCGCCGCCGACGCAGATGCCGTGGATCTGCGCAACCAGCGGCACCGGGCACGCCGCCAGCTTCCGCGCCGCGGCGTGCATCGCATGCCCGTATTCGATCGCCTGCGCCTTGTTGGCGCGTGTGGTGGCGAATTCGCCGATATCGTTGCCGGGCGAGAACGCCCGCTCGCCGGCGCCGCGCACGATGATGCAGCGCAGCGCGTCGTCGCCCGCCAGGCGATCGATCGCGACACCGAGCCCAAGCCACATGTCGCGCGTCAGCGCGTTGAGCTTGGCAGGGCGGTTGAGCACGATGGTGGCGATCGCGCCATCGTGCTGGACCAGGATCGAATCGTGCATCGGGGGCGTCTGCGCGCGTCAGCAGTCTGCGGTACGTACGCGCTCAGCGGTAGAACAGGTCGACGAGGCCGAGCCCCGTGATCGGCACATAGGTCACGAGCAGCAGCACGGCGAGCAGGACCGCGATGAACCAGACGTTGACGCGCGTGACGTTCCAGATCGATTCCTTGGCGATCGCGCTCGCCACCATCAGCACGCTCGCCACGGGAGGTGTCTGCTGGCCGATGCCGAGGTTGACGGTGACGATCAGGCCGAAGTGCACCGGATCGATGTGCGCCGCGCGTACCAGCGGCATCACCACCGGCACGACGAGGATGATCGCCGCCGCCGAGTGCAGGAACATCCCGAGCAGCAGGAACAGCACGTTGAGCAGCGCGAGCACGACCCACTTGTTCTGCGTGAACTCGGACACCGCGCGCGCCAGCGCCTGCGGCGCCTGCACCTCGGTCAGGTACGTGCCGAGCAGCGCGCTGGTCGCGACCAGCAGCATCACCACGGCAGTCTGCACGCCGCCGTCGAGAATGGCCTTGCGCAGGTCCTTGAGATCGAGCTCGCGATAGATGACGAGCCCGACCGCCAGCGCGGCGACGACGGCGAGCGCGGCGCCTTCGGTGGCGGTGACCACACCGCCGAAGATGCCGCCGAGGATGATGATCGGCAGCAGGAACGCCCACAGCGCCTCGCGCGCGGTCTGCCGCACCCGCGCCCACGAAAACTCGGAGTCCCGCGGCAGGTTGTAGCGGCGCGCGAGCATCGTCGCCATCCCCATCAGCCCCGCGCCGCCGAGGATGCCCGGCACGATGCCGGCGACGAAGAGCTGCACCACCGAGGTTTCAGCCATCACCGCGTAGAGGATCATCGGGATCGATGGCGGAATGATGACGGCGAGCGTCGCCGCGGACGACATCGCCGCCGCGGCGAACGCCGGCGGGTAGCCCTTGCTCTTCATGCCGGGAATCAGGATCGAGCCCAGCGCGGCGACGTCGGCGACCGCCGAGCCGGAGATCTCGGCGAAGAACAGCGAGGCGCCGATCGACACGTGCGCGAGGCCGCCGCGAATCCATCCGAACAGCGACGATGCGAACGCGATCAGCCGGCGCGAGATGCCCGAAGCGTTCATGATCGCGCCGGCGAGGATGAACAACGGGATCGCCAGCAGCGGAAAGCTGGTGGCGCCGTTGTAGGTGACGATGACGAGGTTCGGCAGGATGCCGAAGCCGTGGGTGGCGACCATCGCCACCAGCGCGACGATGCCGAGCGCGACGGCGATCGGGATATTGGCCACGATCAGCACCAGCACCGCGGCGAACAGGCCCAGCATGATTCCCATGGCCGGCCCTCAGTGCAATCCGTCGGCCAGCGCGATGCCGTCGCCGGCAGCCGGCGGCGGCCGCGTGGCGGCGACGAGGTCGACGAGGTACGTCAGCTCGGCCACGATGATCAGCAGCGCCGAGATCGGGATCACCGACTGCACGAGGTTCATCGGGATCGGCACGCTTACCAGCGTGTCGCCCGCGAGGACCGGCATGATCCACACGCCCATGACGCCGAGCACCGCGAAGAACGCGATCACCAGCACTTGCGCGACGATGCTGATCGCGCGACGCCACGGCCACGGCGCGCGCTCGACCAGCTCGGGACAGCCGATGTGCGCGCGCTTGACCGACGCCAGCGCCGAGCCGTAGAACGTGAGCCACGCGAGCAGCACCGAGGCGAGCTCGTCGTACCAGATCAGCGAATGACCGGTCATGCGGAACAGCACGCCGATGGTCACCTCGACGAACAGCACGACCATCAGTGCGCTGACCAGCCACTCCAGCGCGAAACCGTAGCCGGCGCGGAAGCGCTGCATCGCGGCGTGCGTAACGGCGCCGCGCGCGGTGGCGTTATTTGCCAAGGGCGACCGCGCGATCGATCAGCATCTTGGCGCCGGCGACCTCCTTGCCGAACTCGTCGTAGATCGTCTTGCTGGCCGCGATGAACGCGGTCTTGTCGACCTCGTTCACCTGCATGCCATCTTTCTTCAGCTTCTCGAGCAGGTCGCCCTCGTCCTGGACCGCGGTCGAGTACACGTACGCCTGTGTCTCCTTCGCCGTGTCCTCCAGCACCTTGCGCACGTCGGCGGGCAGCGTGCCCCAGTGCTGCGCGCCGACCGTCAGATAGGCGGGCGTATACACGTGGCCCGACATCGACAGGTACTTCTGCACCTCCTGCAGCTTGGCCGAGTAGATCTGCGTCAGCGGATTCTCCTCGCCGTCCATCACGCCGGTCTGCAGCGCGGTGAAGAGCTCGGAGAACTTCATCGGGCTCGGGTTGGCGCCGTACGCCTCGAACATCTTCACCCGCCACTTGCCCTCCGGCACGCGCAGCTTGATGCCCTTGAGGTCGTCGGGCACCTTGATCGGCCGCTTGCTGTTGGTGATGTGGCGGTAGCCGTTCTCCCACACCGCGAGGACCTTGAGGCTCTTCTTTTCCGCTGCCGGCTCGAGGCTCGGCCAGAAGATCTCCTTCTCGATGCGCGCCATGTGGGCGCGGTCCTTGACGATGTAGGGCATCTCGAACATGCCGAACAGATCCACCTCGGAGCTCATCACCGTCGACGGCAGCGCCATGTCGAGCGTGCCGAGCTTGAGCTTCTGGATCATCTCCTTGTCGCCGCCGAGCTGGCTGGAGCCATAGGTGACGACCTTCGCCTTGCCGCCGAGCCTGGCGTTGGCGCGCTTGGCGAATTCGTCGGCGCTTTTCTGGAACAGCGATCCCGGCTCGCCGACGTGGCCGAGCTTGATCGTCGCCTCCTGCGCCATGGCAAGCGGTCCGTAGCCGGCGGCCGCCAGCGCAATGCCGGTGGCGACGCCGCGCAGCACGTCGCGGCGCCTCGATTGGAAGCTCGGGTCATCGATGGTCATGGACGATCTCCTCCGGATAGTTGTCCGTTTTTGCGCTGCGGCGCACGCGCCCGGACGTGCGCGTGCGCATCATCGAAGGCCGGCGATGTCAGGCGGCGCGCGCGAGCGCGGCCGGCGGCGTCGCCTCCAGGAAATCGAGGGCGGCCTGCACGCCGCCCTTGCGATGCGGGACGCCGGCCGCCGCGAGTCCCATCTCCACGCCGCACAGCGTGCCGCACAGCATCAGGTCGTTGAACCAGCCGAGATGACCGATGCGGAAAACCTTGCCGGCGAGCTTTCCGAGCCCCTGGCCCAGCGACATGTCGAACTGCTCCAGCACCACCTTGCGCAAGGCGTCGGCATCATGACCGTCGGGCATCACGATGGCCGTCAGCGTCGCGCTGTATTCCGCGGGATCGGCGCACAGGATCTCGAGGCCCCACGCCTTGACCGCGCGGCGCGTCGCCTCGGCCAGTCGCAGGTGGCGCGCGAAGACCTGTTCGAGGCCTTCCTCGGCGAGCATGTCCAGGGCTTCGTGCAGGCCGTAGAGCAGATTGGTCGAGGGCGTGTATGGGAAATAGCCTCCGGCATTGCTCGCCAGCATGTCGGCCCAATCCCAGTACGCACGCGGCAGCCGCGCCGACTTGGACGCGGCGAGCGCCTTGGTGCTGATCGCGTTGAACGAAAGGCCCGGCGGCAACATCAGTCCCTTCTGCGAGCCGCCGACCGTGACGTCGACGCGCCACGCGTCGTGCCGGTAGTCGATCGAGCCCAGCGACGAGATGGTGTCGACCATCAGCAGCGCGGGGTGGGTGGCGCGGTCCATCGCCTCGCGAATCGGCGGGATGCGCGTGGTGACGCCCGTGGACGTCTCGTTGTGCACGACGCACACCGCCTTGATCGCATGCGCCGCATCGGCAGCGAGTCGCGTCTCGATCTCGCTGGCGCTCGCGCCATGCCGCCAGTCACCCGGGATGAACTCCACGGCCAGTTGCAGCCGCTCGGCGAGGCGTTTCCAGAGCGCCGCGAACTGGCCGGTTTCCGCCATCAGCACGCGATCGCCGGGAGACAGTGTGTTGACGAGCGCCGCCTCCCAGGCTCCCGTGCCCGAGGCACCATAGATCACCACGTCGGCGTCGGTCCGGAACACGCGCTTCATCCCCGCGATCACCGACTTGCCCAGCACGGCGAACTCGGGACCGCGATGGTCGATCGTGGGACGGTCGATGGCGCGCAGCACGCGATCGGGCACGTTGGTGGGCCCCGGAATCTGCAGGAAGTGGCGGCCGGACGGGCGGCGATCGATGGGAATCATGCGTGCGCGGATGCGCCGTGGATGGCGCATCCTCGATGATCATTTGGTATACAAGTCGCAATCGTACCGACAACCGGCGGCGCGGCGCAAGCGATTTGCGCAGGCTGCGGGTGCGTATAATCGTTGCGGTTCAATCATCAACTCCCTCGCGATGATCGCGGACTTTCGTTGTCGGTTCCTCGCCATCGCCATTGCGCGGGTATACCAATGACGGTCCTTGCGACGATGCCCCTGCCGGACACCCCGCCACTCGAGGATCGCCGAGCCCCGGGTCGCCGCACGGTCGCGGGCGCGCGGTGCCTGCCGCCCGCGGCCGATTCCAGGACGCTGCCGGCGAGCATCGCGAGACACTTGCGCGAGCTCATCACCGAAGGCGAGCTGGCGCCGGGCACGCGTCTCAACGAGCGCGCGCTCGGCGAGCGCCTCGGCGTGTCGCGCACGCCGCTGCGCGAGGCGCTGCGGCTGCTCGCAGCGGATGGCCTCGTCACGCTGACTCCGAATCGCGGCGCGCAGGTCGTGATGCTGTCGCACACCGATGTGCGCGAGAGCTTCGAAGTGATGAGCGGGCTCGAGGCGCAATCGGGCGAGCTTGCCTGCCGCAACATCGGGGAGGACGACCTCGCCGAGATCAAGGCGCTGACCTTCGAGATGCTGGCCTGCCACGCGCGTCGCGACCTTCCCGCGTATTACCGCATCAACCATGCGATCCACGAGCGCATCAATCGCGCGGCCGGCAACCATCTGCTGACCGAGGTATACGACCGCCTCAACCGGCGCATCCAGAACCTGCGCTTCCGCTCGAACTTCGACCTCGACAAGTGGAATCGCGCGGCGCACGACCACGCGATGATGGTCGAGGCGCTCGAAGCGCGCGACGGCGCGCGCCTCGCCGCCATCCTGCGCGCGCACCTGCTGCAAAAAGGCGAAACCGTGCTGGAGGCGATGCGCACGGCGCCGGCATGAGCGCCGCCGCGCCGCCCCAAGGCGCTGCCCCCTTCGGGGGAAGCGAGCGAAGCTCGCTGCGGGGGGCAACTTGATGTCCGCGTCCGCTGCCACGGCGCGGCCGCTCATCTTCCACCCGGGCGCGGCCGGGGGCGATCTTGCGCGACGCTTGCGCGCAGCGGTCGGCGGCGACGTGCTGTTCGATCCCGCGTCACGCGGCCGCTACGCCACCGACGCTTCGATCTACCAGGTCGAGCCGGTCGGCGTGCTGGTGCCGCGCAGCGTCGACGACGTGCGCGCGGCGCTCGCGATCTGCCGCGAGCTCGGTGTCCCGGTGCTGCCGCGCGGCGCGGGCAGCTCGCAATGCGGGCAAACCGTCGGCGCCGCGCTCGTCATCGACGACAGCAAGCATCTCGACGCCGTGCTGGCGTTCGACGCCGAAGCGCGCACGGTGAGCGTCGAGCCCGGCATCGTCCTCGACGCGCTCAACGCGTGGCTGCGACCGCACGGCCTGTGGTTCCCGGTCGACGTCAGCACGTCGGCGCAGGCGACTTTGGGCGGCATGGCCGGCAACAATTCCTGCGGCTCGCGCTCGATCGAGTACGGCAACATGGTGCACAACGTGCTGGCACTGGACGTCACGCTCGCCGACGGCTGCGAGGCGCGCTTCGGCACGGCCGCCGACATGGCGGGAGCGCCGCCGCGCATTCGCGCGCTGATGGATACGCTGGCGGCGATCGGCGCCCGCGAGCGTGACGAGATCGCGCGCAACGTGCCGCACGTGATGCGCCGCGTCGGCGGCTACAACATCGACGTCTTCAATCCGCAGAGCGAGCGGCCCTACACCGGTGACGGCAGCGTCAATCTCGCGCAGCTGCTGGTCGGCAGCGAGGGCACGCTGGCGTTCACCCGCGCGCTCACGCTCAGGCTCGCGCCGTTGCCGCCGCACCGCACGCTCGGCGTCGTCAATTTCCCGACGCTGCGCCGGGCGATGGAGTGCGCGGCATTGCTGGTGGCGCTGCGGCCGTCGGCCGTCGAGCTCGTCGATCGCACGATGATCGACCTCGCGCGCGGCAATCCGGCGTTTAGCCCGGTGATCGATGCCGCGCTCACCGGCGAGCCCGAGGCCATCCTGCTGGTCGAGTTCACGCGCGGCACGCGCGCCGACGCCGTGCGCGAGCTGGACCGGCTCTCCACGCTGATGGGCGACGCGGGGCTTGCCGGCAGCGTCGTCCCCATCGCCGACGCCGCAGCGCAGAAGGCGCTGTGGGAAGTGCGCAAGGCCGGTCTCAACATCATGATGAGCATGAAAGGCGACGGCAAGCCGGTGTCGTTCATCGAGGATTGCGCGGTTCCGCTCGAGCATCTCGCCGATTACGTCGACCGCCTGTCCGCCGTGTTTCGCCGCCACGGCACGCGCGGCACGTGGTACGCGCACGCCTCGGTCGGCACGCTGCACGTGCGGCCGATCCTCGACATGCGGCGCGACGGCGCGGCGAAGATGCGCGCGATCGCCGAGGAGGCGAGCGCCATGGTGCGCGCCTACAAGGGCGCGTTCTCCGGCGAGCATGGCGACGGCCTCGTGCGCAGCGAGTGGGTGGCATGGCAGTTCGGGCCACGTCTTACGCGCGCGTTCGAGGCGATCAAGGACGCCTTCGATCCCGCGCGGCTGATGAATCCCGGCAAGATCGTGCGCGCGACGCGGATGGACGATGCGTCGCTGTTCCGCTTCGCTCCCGACTATCGCACGCAGCCGCTGGCCACCGCGCTCGACTGGTCGGCATGGGACGTCGACGCCGACGCGCTGACTGGCGCGCTGTCGCCGCCGGGAACCGGCGGCGATCCGGCGCACGGGCTCGCCAAGGCGGTCGAGATGTGCAACAACAACGGCCATTGCCGCAAGTTCGACGCCGGCACCATGTGCCCGAGCTATCGCGTCACGCGCGACGAGACGCATTCGACGCGCGGTCGCGCCAACACGCTGCGTCTTGCGCTCGCGGGCACGCTCGGCCCCGACTTCGCGTCGCAGGACGTGCGCGAGGCGCTCGACCTGTGCGTCAGCTGCAAGGGATGCCGCCGCGAATGCCCGACCGGCGTCGACATGGCGCGGATGAAGATCGAGTTCCGTCACCAGTGGCAGCGCCGTCACCGCCTTGCGCTCGGCGAGCGCATGATCGCAGGGCTGCCGCGGTGGGCGCCGTGGGCATCGCGCCTGGCGTGGCTCGCCAACGCCCGCGATGCGCTCCCCGGCGCCGCGTGGATGGCCGAACGCGCGCTCGGAATCTCGGCGCGCCGCTCGCTTCCCGTGTGGCGGCGCGACACGTTTCTGCGCGATCACGCGCGCGCCGCGCGGCGGGACACCGTGGCGGCGCGCGCGTCCGCCGCCGCTCCCGGCGTCATGCTGTTCGTGGACACGTTCACCAATTATTTCGAGCCGGAGAATGCGCGCGCGGCGCTCGCCGTGCTCGACGCTGCCGGCTACGCCGTGCAAGTGGCGCATGCGGCGGCCGATGATGACGCGCGGCCGTTGTGCTGCGGACGCACGTACCTTGGCGCCGGCCTCGTCGACGAGGCCCGGGCCGAAGCGCGGCGGATGGTGGCGGCGCTGGCGCCGCACGTGGCGCGCGGCGGGGCGATCGTCGGCCTCGAACCGTCGTGCCTGCTGACGCTGCGCGACGAATTCCAGGTGATGGGGCTGGGCAACGCGGCGCGCGAGATTGGCGCGCGCGCGTTCCTGATCGAGGAGTTCCTCGCCGCCGAGCATCGCGCCGGCAGGCTCGCGCTCGCCTTGGCGCCGCTGCCGGCGAAGCGCGCGCTCGTGCACGGCCACTGCCACCAGAAGGCGTTCGGCGCGATGGACGCCGTGCGCGACGTACTGGCGCTGGTCCCCGGCCTCGCCGTGGACGTGGTCGAATCGAGCTGCTGCGGCATGGCGGGCAATTTCGGCTTCGAGGCGGCGCATTTCGACGTCTCGATGCGGATGGCCGAGCTGTCGCTTTTGCCGGCGGTGCGCGCGGCAGACGCCGATACGATGCTCGTCGCCGACGGCACCAGTTGCCGTCACCAGATCGCCGACGCACTGCGCGAGGGCGCCCTCGCACCGGGCGCGCCACGCGCAGCGCTGCACGTCGTCCAGGTGCTCGAGCGCGCACTCGTGCGGACCGCGCACTAGCGCCTTCGTCGCCGGCCTCCAATCCGCCGGCAGCGCAAGCGGCGGGAGGCGCGGCGCACCCCATCTCCGTGCGGCGCGCGAATTGAAGCCGGTGTCCCGCGATGCAATGACGAACGCGATGCCGGTGTTAGGGTGCCCGTCATGCCCCTGTGCGCGCATTCATCGCGATCCCCACGACCATGAAACCTGTCGGTGCTTCACGCGCACTGTTGCGCGCCACGGCGTTGGCCGGCCTCCTCGCGGCGATGCCCGCGCACGCCGCGCGCGCGCTCGCGGAATGCGCGTCGCTCGCCGACGACAAGGCGCGGCTCGCGTGCTACGACGAGGCGGCCGGCCGCGTGCCGGCACCCGCTGCGGCGAATGCGCTGCCCACCGCCCCCGCCGAGCCTGTGCCGCCCGCGCGCTCGCCAGCCGCGGCGGCGGCGGCCGTGACGTCCAGCGCGGTGCGGTCGGTCACCGGCGAAGCCACCAACATCGCCAGGCCGCCCCCGACGCCGCGCTCGCTGCTGGGGGAAGCCTGGGCGCTCGACGCCGACGCGCGCGACCCGCGCTTCAACCTGCGATTCCACAATCCGAACTACGTACTGTTCCGCTACAGCGGCGACGTCAACGACCGCCCGTTTTCGCCGAGCGAAGGCGAGGCGCCGGCGCTGCCGTCCGCGCTGCAGCCGAACGAGCTCAAGTTCCAGGTGTCGTTCAAGGCGCGGCTGTGGGAGACCGGCAACCGTCGCGTGGCCGTATGGCTGGGCTACACGCAGCAGAGCAACTGGCAGATCTTCAACGAGCAGCTGTCGCGTCCATTCCGTGAGACCGATTACATGCCGGAGCTGATGGTCGCGCTGCGCCCCGATCTCGCGATCGGCGACTGGCGCTGGCGACTGCTCAATGTCGGTGTCGTGCATCAATCCAACGGCCGCGCCGATCCGTTGTCGCGCAGCTGGAATCGCGCGTACGCGCAGTTCGGCGTCGAGAACGGCAACTTCGCGTTCTACGTGCGTCCCTGGTACCGCCTCAAGGAGACCGCCGCCGACGACAACAACCCGGACATCATCGACTACATGGGGCATGGCGACGTGCAGGCGATCTATCGCTCGGATTCGGGCTATGCGTTCACCGCCACCGGCCGCTACAACGCGCACACCCACAAGGGTGGCGCGCAGCTGGAATTCAGCACGCCACCGCTCCTCGGGCCGCTCAAGGGCTATGTCCAGCTCTTCACCGGCTACGGCGAAAGCCTCATCGACTACAACTGGCGGCAGACCACCATTGGCGTCGGCCTCACGCTCAACGACCTGCTGTGAAGACGCCACCCAGTACACATCCGGAGGCCGTGCGCGGCTAGGCGTGCTTTGCCGCGGGCGCCGCCTTGCGGCGCAGGATTTCGGCGCGAATCTCGGCGAACTGCTTGCGCGTCTGGGCTTGCATGACAGCCGGTCCGATGACCGGCGGAATCCAGCGATCGGGCGTGAAGCGGCCGTGGTTGGTGATCCGTGTGCCGCTGCCCTCCGCCGCCACCCGCGTGGTGAATGCCGACGCCTTCATGTCTCCGCTCACCAGCTGCGAGCGGATTTCGCGCAATGGCACGAGCTCGATCGCGCGCACGTTCTCGATCTTGAGCTCGAAGAATCCGAAGCGGAAGCGGCCCTGCTGCGCCACCTCGAGGCGGTCGCCGTCACGCCGCAGGATCCTGCTCGACGTGAGATCGGCGACGAATTGCGACATGTGGTCGTAGTCAGTGAGGACGTTCCACGCTTCCTGCGGCGTTGCGGCCACCAGGAAATCGACATCGACCACGACCTCCTCGCCCTCGCGGTGCACGGTCACCGCGATGTCGCGGCTGTCCTGCGCGACGGCCAAGGGCATCCACGCCAACGCCAGGGCGACGCCGAGCAGCCACCGTCGGACGCGGGCCGGAAGGCGCGGTGCGCCGCGCGGCGTGCGCGCGGCCCGCAGCGTTCCGTCCATCAAAGCTCGCCGTCCAGCGGCAGCATCGTCAGGAAAAGCACCTTCATGCGCTGTATTGCGTCGCGCGCCGGCTCCTCGCCGTACACGACGGGCTGCCCGCCTTCGACGGTGTGCCACGACAGGTGCGTGGGTCCCCCCGGGCGGTCGGCGTCGAGGGTCACGCGGTAGCAGTTCTGCGGCACGACGATGGCCTCGAATCGCGCGGCCGTCTGGCGCGCGAGTTCCGGGCTGTCGATGATGAGCCCGATCTCGGTGTTGAGATGATGCGAGCGCTCATCGAAATTCATCGAGCCTACATAGACCTTCTGACGGTCGAAGACGAACAGTTTCGCATGCAATGCGTAGTCCGTGGTGCGCGCCGTCGCACGGCTCTCGCCGCTGCCGCGCGCACTGCCCAGCAGCGCGCGGACCTCGAACAGCTCGACGCCTTCCTGCAGCAGCGCCCGCCGATAGTGCATGTAGCCGGAATGCGCTTCCGTCTCGGTCGTCGCCTCGAGCGAGTTGGTGAGCACGCGCACCCGCACGCCGCGCGCGCGCAACCCGGCGAGGAGTCGCATGCCGCTGTCGCCAGGGATGAAATAAGGTGAGACGAGGATGAGCTCGGATTGCGTCGCCCGCGCCACTTGCGCCACGGCGCGGTGCATCAGTTTGCCGATCATCTCGCCGTTCTCGACACGCTTCTTGTCCGGACTGTCGTAGACCAGTTCGGCATGCGCCCACACCAGTGGCAGGCGTCCGGCGAGAATGCCGGCCAGCGGCTCGCCGGTCGCCACGCGCTGCGCGAAGTCCTTGCCGCCGTCCTGCAGCGTCTGCCGATGCGCGTCGAGCTGCCGGCGGTACTCGACCAGGTCGGCGCCGCTTGGCGCGCCCCCCGCGAGCGCCCGCGCCGGAATGGCCAGCGAGGAGTTCCAGAAGAGATCGAAGGTGTTCGACAGGCGTCCCACCACGGGGCCGGCGGCGAACACGTCGTCGTCGCCGAATTGCGAGTCGGGATCGACCTGGAAATACGAATCGGCAATGTTGCGGCCGCCGACGAGCGCGACCGCGCCGTCGACGACCATCAGCTTGTTGTGCATCCGGTAGTCGAGCCGCGCCGAGTCGAGCAGGAACTCGAAGGCGCGCACCGCCAGCAGATGGCCGCGATAGGCGAACGGGTTGAAGACGCGGATCTCGATGTTCGGGTGAGCGCCGAGCGCGACCAGACGCTCGTCGCCGTCGAGCGTGTCGCCGTCGTCGACGAGCACGCGCACCCGCACCCCGCGATCGGCTGCGCGCAGCAGCGCGGCGGTGAGCAGTTGCCCCGTCGCGTCCTGACGAAAGATGAAGTATTCGAGATCCAGCGTGTGCGCGGCCGCATCGATCATCTGCGCGCGGGCGAGAAAGCCGTCGACGCCGACCGACAGCAGGCGAAATCCGGACTGCCCGGGATGCGCACGCGCCGCGGCGTCGAATGCAACGCCGAGCTTCGTCGCCACCGCGGATGGCAGCGCGGCGGACGGCAGCTTCGGATAGTCCGAGCCCGGCGGCAGCGACGCGCATCCGGCCGCCAGCACGGCCGCGCACATCATGGCCGCCGTGCACAGCGCCGATGCGCGTGGCATGGCAGTTCCGGCGCTCGCGGCGCGGCTAGCCGTGCTGCTCGTTCTTGCGGTCCGCGTCGCCTTGCTGCTGCGGTCTTGCCTTTTCCTCGTGCTCCTGGCGCGCCTGGGCGTTGCCTTGGGCCGGGCGATTCTCCTTCGGTGCTGCCTTCGCCTGGGCTTGCGGGGAATGCGCAGCGGCGGCCTGATTCTGCGGGTTGCCGGCGGGCGCATGCGCGACCTGGGCTTCACGCGCGGGCGGCGGCGCTTTCTGCGCGTGCTGCTGCTGTTGCGGCGTGTGCTCCGGGGCCTTGGCTGCTTGCTGCGTACGCTCCGGGGCCTTGGGCGCTTGCGTGGTGCGCCCGACTTGCGACTGCGCCGGCTCAGCCTGGCGCGCAACCTGCGGCTCACGCGGCGGCCGCTGCTGCGCCGTTTGCGGATGAGTTTGCGCCGTCGCGTGCTCGACTTGCGTCGGGTGGCGCGCGTCGGCGTTGTGCGTCGGCGCGGTGGTAGCGGGTGCCGCCGCCGTTTCCGGCGGGCGTTGCCGCGGTTGTGCCGTGCGCGTCGGCGCGGCCGGCGCGGCGGGCGTGCTGGCGCGAGCAGGGGCCGCGGCTTGCGACGGCGCTGGCTTGGCCTGTTGCTGGAACACCTGCCGAGTTACGGCATCATGCGGCTGATAATGGTAGTTCTGCGTTCGCAACGCTTGCTGTTGCTGTGGCGCGTGCGGGTAGCGATCACCGGTGTACTGCCTCTGGTAAACCGGCAACGGCGCCGGCGCCGGCACGGAATTGCGGTTCCATTGATCCCAGCCCGCGCGGTGCGATTCCCAGTCATGGCCCCAGTGTTCGCCCCAGCGCGGCGGTGCATCGGCGCTCCAGCCGTGGAAATAGGACGGCGGCTCGCGGTAGTACCGCACCGGGATGCGCAGCACGAAATAGGGCACGTAGTCGGGTGCGACCGGCTGCCAGGGACCGTCGTACCACGTGCTCGAATACCACGTGTCGCCGGAATACACCCAGAACAAGCCGTCGTAGAAAAAGTAGTTGGCATTCACCTGCGGGTCGTAATAGACCGGATAGTTCGGCACGCGCACGAGCGTCGGATACACCGGCAGGTTGATGCCGATGCTGACACCCGGAGCCTGGATGCCGAAGGAAACCTGCGCTTCGGCCGTGGCCGCGGTGCACAGGAGCGTCGATAGTGCAAGAGTGAGCAGTCGGCGGCGCATTGGAATCCCTCTAACAGTGGATGGATCGGCATCGCAGCGTCCAGCTGGCGATGGGCGGCGTCGCGTCTTGCCGGGCGGCGCGCTGTCGCATGTCCTTGCCCACGATGTGCATCGATCGCGATCGGGCGTAGCGACGACGCCACCATTCTCCGGGTCGTCGCGCGTGCAGCCATAAGCCTCGCGCTGAGTGTGGCGTAGGCGGTGGGCTTACCGCATTGTCGATTCGACCGCGCACCCGCACGCGCAGCCGACGAACGGTCGCCATGCGTTGCTCGCGCATGCATCAAGTCGGGGAAAGGCGATCGTAGCCGTCGCCGCACGACGACGCGTGACGGTCGCGTCACCCGCCGGAGTCATCTGCACACCACAGATCGGATCGACAATGTCGGCGATACGCGCCGGGAACTTGCGCCCTGGAGGTTGCAATCGCCCCGGGAGCGGCGGCACGCGAGGTCAAGTCTGCGCGTGGAGCGGGTGAAGGGAATCGAACCCTCGTCGTAGGCTTGGGAAGCCTCTGCTCTGCCATTGAGCTACACCCGCGGCGCCGGGCATTCTAGCGCGGGGACGGCGTCTCGCGCCGTCGCCGATTTCCGCCGCATCGTGACCCCGGTATAGTTGCGCAAGCCGAGACACGCGCAGACGTCGTGCGCGGTGCCCGGTTCGGGGTGGCGAGACGGGGGGAAGCGCATGCGCGACGCGGCATTGCCGATCACGTTGATCGTCGTCGGCGTGGTGTGGCTCATCTGGTACCAGGGCTGGCTGCCTGACAAGGACTGGGCGATCGCGATCGGCTTTTGCGCGGCCGGCATCGGCGTGATGGCGATCGACGGCATCACCAAGAACTCGGTGGTGATGGGACCTTTCCTCGTCGCCATCGGCATCGCGTGGATCGTCCACGACCGCTACCGGACGTCGTTCGGCGTCATCGTCCCGGCGATGCTCGTGATCCTCGGCCTGCTGATGCTGGTGGCGCGCAGCAGCGCGGTCCCCGAGCGTCGCGCGCGCCCCGACAAATCGCCCTGACGCCCGACGCCTTGCGCCGGATCCGCGATCGATGACGCCGGCGCCCATCCTGTCGCCGTGAAATCCCATCATCACGTGCCGCTGGCGTCGATCGCGCTGATCATCGGTTCGGCGCTGTGCTTCTCCACGCTGGATTCGATCATCAAGTCGCTCGCGCCGCGCTACCCGATCCCGCTGCTCCTGTTCGCGCGCTGGGCAGTGCAGACGCTGGCGCTCGTCGCCTGGCTCGCGCCGCAGATGCGCGGCAAGCTGTTCGCCACGCGCGCCTTGCCGATACAGCTGGTGCGCGGAGTGATGCTGATCGGCTCGTCGGTCCTGTTCATGACGGCGCTCAAGTACCTGCCGCTGGCCGAGGCGACCGCGCTCAACTACTCGACACCGGTGATCGTCACGGTGCTCGCGGCTCTGGTCCTGCAGGAGCGGATTACCCGCGCGGGCCTTGCATTCGTCGTGGCCGGCATTGCCGGCATGCTGCTGATCGTGCGTCCGGGCACATCGGTGTTCCAGGGGGCGGCACTGTTCGCGCTCGGGTCGGCGACCTGCTACTCGGTATTCCAGGTGCTGACGCGCACGGTTGCGCGCGACGACCCGCGCGTCTCGCTGTTCTATCCGGCACTGGTGGGGACGCTCCTCGCATCGCTGGCATTGCCGTGGGCCGAGATGCCGCGCAACGTCGCGTGGCAAGACATGGCGCTGCTCGTCGCCGGCGCGCTGGTCGGCACTTGCGGGCATTTCATGTTCGTGCTGGCGTTCCGCCGCGGCGCGGTGTCGGCGCTGACGCCCTTCACCTATTTCCAGATCGTGTTCGCGACGCTGATCGGGTGGGTGGTGTTCGGCGCCTTCCCCGACGTGTGGACGCTCGCGGGCATGGCAGTGATCGCGCTGTCGGGCCTGTTCATCACGCTGATGCAGCAGAGTCGCGCACGCAAGGTGCCGGCCGCCGAGCCACCGCCGGGTCCCACCGCCGTCGATTGACGGTTGGGGGATGCTATCGTTGCCGGCGAACCCGCGCCTTCGCGCGGGGCGTGCGACGGGAGACGGCAAGGCCATGGACAAACCGCGGATCGGCTTCATCGGCGTGGGCCTGATGGGCCACGGCATCGCCAGGAATCTCGTGGCCAAGGGCTACCCGCTGACGCTGCGCGCGCACCGCAACCGCGCGCCGGTCGACGACCTCGTCGCGCGCGGGGCGCAGGAAGCGAAGACCTCCGCCGACGTCGCGCGCGCCGCCGACATCGTGTTCCTGTGCGTCACCGGCGCGCCGCAGGTGGAGGAAACGGTGGCCGGCGCGCAGGGCATCGCGGCCGCGGCGCGCGATGGGCTGATCGTCGTCGACACGTCGACCAGCGAACCGGCCATGACGGCGCGGCTGCGCGACATGCTCGCGGCCAAGGGCGTGCGCTTCGTCGATGCGCCGCTCGCGCGCACGCCGGTCGAGGCGGAGGCGGGCAAGCTCAACATCATGGTCGGTGCCGACGAGGCCACGTTTGCCGCGCTCAAGCCCGTGCTGCAGGCGTTCTGCGAGAACATCGTGCACGCGGGGCCGCCGGGCCACGGCATCGTCCTCAAGCTCATCAACAACTTCATCGCGCAGGCGATCTGCACGGCGACGGCGGAGGCGTGCGCCGCGGCGGCGAAGTCGGGATTGTCGATCCGCAAGCTGCACGAGGTGATCTCGGCCGGCGGCGTCAACTCGGGCCTGTTCCAGATGATGGTCGGCAAGATGCTCGACGGCGGCCAGCTCGACGGCCTCAAGTTCACGCTGGTGAATGCCGCCAAGGATCTGCGCTACTACACGCATTTCACCGAGTCGATGATGCTGCCGTCGATCATGGGCGAGGCGGTGCACCAGAGTCTCGTCAACGCCAACGCGCTCGGCTTCGGCGACAAGTACGTGCCGTCGCTGCTCGAGGCGCAGGAAAAGCTGACCGGCGTGAAGATCGTCGGCGCGCAATAGTTTCGCCCGGTTTCCGTCGCCGGGGCGTATGACGACGGACCGTCAGCGCCAGACCCGCTCCCTGGGTAGCGCTGACCGGTTTGCGTTACACGAGCAATGCGAGATTCATCGCAGGAGCTTTTCGAACCGCGCCCTGATATTCACCGAACCTAATGCGGAGTTACCGTCACGGTTGCGGTGTCGTTCGCGGTGTTGGGATCCGTCGGTGTTGACGCTGTCTTGTTGGCGGTGTCGTTGTAGCTGCCAGTCGCCTTGACGGTTCCGGTCACGCGGAGCTGTGCGGTCTGGTTGGCGGGCAGGGTGCCGACCGTCCACACGCCGGTGGTCTCGTCATACGATCCGTTGAACACTAACTTGGACACGAAGGTGTAGCCGGTGGGCAGCAGATCCTGCACCACGATTCCCGATGCCACGCCAGGGCCTGCGTTCAACGCCAGGATGGTGAACGTCACATTCCCACCGATGGTAGGTGTCGCGTTGTCCACGCTCACGGACATCTGCACGTCCGCGCCCACCTGCGGCGTCACGATTACCGTCGCACTGTCATTCGCGGTGATCGGATCGGTCGGAGTCGACGAGGTCCTTGATGCGGTGTTGTTATAGGGCCCCGCGGCCTTGACCGTCGCGTTGACCACAAGAATGGCGGTCTGGTTCAGGGTCAACGTTCCGACCGTCCAAACGCCTGTGGACTCCGTGTACGTGCCGTTGGACACCGTCTTCGATACGAATGTGTAGCCGGCGGGCAGCAAGTCCTGAACCACGATGCCCGATGCCACGCCAGGGCCGCCATTGGTTGCGTGCACCGTGAACGAGACGTTTTGGCCGACCGTCGGCGTGGCATTGTCCACGGTCTTGGTGATCTGCACGTCGGCCGTCGAGGGAGCGTCAGTGATAAAGACAGTCGCCGCCGCCGTGCCGATGGAGTACGTCGCACTGAGCTGAATGGTGAGAATTACCGTTTCGGTACTCTCGACGACGTTGTCCGGAAGGACATTGATCGGCAGCGTGACCGAGGTCTGGGTGGCCGGGATGCTGATGGACGTGCTGATCGACGCGTAATCGTTGCCGTTGCTGGCGGTGCCGCTGATCACGTAGCTCACCGTCAGCGCCGCGGCAGTGTTGCCGCCGCTGCGG
>DASYSP010000044.1:0-87108 GCA_036003195.1 Casimicrobiaceae bacterium | reverse complement strand
GCGATCATCATCCCGCTGCTGTTCATGTGGGTGTACCTCGGCCTCTGGGACACGCTGGAGGGCCTCGTCATCCTGTACGCCGCGGTCACCTTCCCGTTCGTCGTCTGGCTGATGCGCAGCTTCTTCCAGGAGGTTCCCCGTGAGGTGTCGGAGGCGGCGATCGTCGACGGCTGCACGCAGTGGGGCGCGTTTTTCAAGGCGGTGCTGCCGCAGGTGAAGGGCGGCCTGGCCGCGACGGCGCTGTTCGTCTTCATCCTGAACTGGAGCGACTTCCTGATCGCGCTCGTGATGACGCAGGACCATGCGAAGACTGCGCCCGTCTACCTCCAGTCGCTCCAGTCCGGCTCGGCCGGCCAGGAGTACGGCAAGCAGGCTGCACTCGCCTGCATCCTGATCCTCCCGCCCGCGGTCTTCGGGCTCCTGATCCAGCGTTATCTCGTCCGCGGGCTCACGTTCGGCGCGATCAAACGCTGATGGCGGAGATCAGGCTCGAGCATCTGACGAAGCGCTTCGGCTCACTCGTCGCGGTCGACGACCTCGACCTGACGATGCCCGACGGGGCGTTCGTCGCGCTGCTCGGGCCGTCGGGCTGCGGCAAGACGACGACGATGAACATGATCTCGGGCCTCGAGCGGCCCACGGGCGGGGAGATCTACTTCGACGACCGGCCGATCAGCCGGGTCGACCCGGGCCGGCGCAACGTCGGCTTCGTCTTCCAGAACTACGCGATCTTCACGCACATGCGCGTCTACGAGAACCTCGCCTTCGGGCTGCGTGTGCGAAAGCCGAAGCCGTCGAAGGAGGAGATCGACCGCGAGGTGCGGCGCGTGGCTGAGATCGTCGGCGTCCAGTCCGCGCTCGAACGGAACGCCGGACGCTTGTCCGTGAACGACATGCAGAAGGTCGCGCTCGGGCGCTCGATGATCGTGCAGCCGGCGATCTTCCTGCTCGACGAGCCGTTCTCGAACCTCGACGCGGCCTTTCGCGCGTACATGCGTGCGGAGTTGAAGCGCATCCAGAGCGAGGTCGGGCAGACGATGGTCTACGTCACGCACGACCAGGTCGAGGCGATGTCGATGGCCGACCGCGTCGTGCTGCTCAACAAGGGCCGCATCGAGCAGAACGGCACGCCCGCCGAGCTCTACGAGACGCCGGCCAACGTGTTCGTCGCGCGCTTCATCGGCACGCCGCCGATGAACCTGCTGCGCCTCGCCGCGGGCCGCGCCGGCGCGGTCGTCGCGGGCACCGACGGGCCGGCGCTGCTGCCGAACGACCATGCCGACGGCACGCTGGGCATCCGCCCCGAGCACATTGCGCTCGCCTTCGAGGAAGGACTGCGCGCCGGCGTCATCCACGTCGAGTACCTCGGCGCCGATTCGCTGGTGACGTGCAGCGCCGGCGGCCAGTCGCTGCAGGCGCGCGTCGCGGGGCGCACGGGCCTCAAGAGTGGCGACGCCACGTGGCTGCACTGGCCGCGCGGCGCCGAATCCTGGTTCGACAAGAGTGGCGCCCGCGTCGCCATCGGCGAGACGCGGGCGGCGACGATGGTCGCGTAACATCCCACACGCGGAATTTCACAAGGAGGAAACGAGATGGTCATCAGGAGCATCGGGCGCTGGCTGGCGCCCATCACTGCGGCGCTGGCGCTCGCGGTGGCGACGGTGGCCGGCGCGCAGTCGCCGGTGGAAGTGCCGTTCTTCTATCCCGTGGCGGTCGGCGGCCCGATCACCAAGATCATCGATGGCTACGCCGCCGACTTCGAGAAGGAGAACCCCGGCATCAAGCTGAAGCCGATCTATTCGGGCAGCTACCAGGAGTCGATCGCCAAGGCGCTGACGTCGGTGAAGAGTGGAGACCCGCCGGTGATGTCGATCCTGCTGTCCACCGACATGTTCACGCTGATCGACGAGGATGCGATCGTGCCGTTCGACGAGCTCATCAAGACCGACGCCGACCGTGCGTGGCTCAAGAGCTTCTACCCCGGATTCATGGAGAACAGCCAGACCCCGGGCAAGACCTGGGGCATTCCGTTCCAGCGCTCGACGATCGTCATGTACTACAACAAGGAGCTGTTCAAGGAGGCGGGCCTCGATCCCAACACGCCGCCGGCGACCTGGCAGCAGATGGTGCAAGACGCGCAGAAGCTCACCAAGCGCGATGCCTCGGGCAACGTCACGCAATGGGGCGTGCAGATCCCGTCGTCGGGCTTCCCGTACTGGCTGTTCCAGGGACTGGCGATCGAGAACGGCGTCAACCTCGCCAACAGCGCGGGCACGCAGACCTACTACGACAAGCCCGAGGTGATCGCGGCGCTGCAGTTCTGGGTCGACCTCGTCAAGAAGTACAAGGTGCATCCCGAGGGCATCGTCGAATGGGGCACGACGCCGAAGGATTTCTTCGAGCGCAAGGTGGCGATGATGTGGACGACGACCGGCAACCTCACCAACGTCAAGGCGAACGCCAAGTTCGACTTCGGCGTGGCGATGCTGCCGTCGAACAAGCAGCGCGGCAGCCCGACCGGCGGCGGCAACTTCTACATCTTCAAGAAGTCGACGCCGGCGCAGCGCGAGGCGGCGTTCAAGTTCATCAAGTGGGCGACCACGCCGGAACGCGCCGCGCAGTGGGGGATCGACACGGGCTACGTGGCGGTGCGCGCCGACGCGTGGGAGACGCCGGCGATGAAGAAATACGTCGAAGGCTTCCCCGCCGCGGCGGTCGCGCGCGACCAGTTGCCGTACGCGAAGGCGGAGCTGTCGACGCACGACAACCAGCGCGTGACGAAGGCGCTCAACGACGCCCTGCAGGCGGCGCTGACCGGCACCAAGACGCCGGAGCAGGCGCTGAAGGACGCGCAGCGCGAGTCCGACCGGCTGCTGCGGTCGTACAAGTAGAACGCCCGCGCCGCCTTCGCCCGCACGCGGCGAGGGCGGCGCGCACGCGCCGATGACCCGCACGCGCCAATGGCTGTACGCCTGGCTGCTGCTGCTGCCGGCGATGACGCTGCTCGTGCTGTTCACGCATTACCCGGCCGTGGCCAACCTCTGGCACAGCTTCTATTCGACGCCGAAGGGCGCGCATCCCGCGGTCTTCATCGGCCTCGACAACTATCGCAACCTCGCCGACGACCCGGTGTTCTGGCAGGCGTTGCGCAACAACCTGATCTACGCCGCGGGCACGATTCCGGCATCGATCGCGCTGGCGCTGCTGATGGCGGTGTGGGTCAACGGCCGCATTGCGGGCAAAGGATTCCTGCGGCTCGCATACTTCACGCCGACCGTGCTGCCGATGATCGCGGTCGCCAATATCTGGCTCTTCTTCTATACGCCGGAATACGGACTCGTCGAGCAGATCACCAAGGGCCTGGGATTCGCCAGCCACAACTGGCTCGGCAGCCAGAGCACGGCGCTCGCCTGCCTGATGGTGGTGGCGGTATGGAAGGAAGCCGGCTTCTTCATGATCTTCTACCTCGCGGCGCTGCAGTCGATGTCGCCGCATCTCGCGGAAGCGGCGGCAATCGAAGGCGCGTCGCGCGCGTACTACTTCCGCCGCGTCACGTTTCCGCTGCTGATGCCGGTGACGCTGTTCGTGCTGGTCAACGCGGTGATCAATGCGTTCAGGCTCGTCGATCACATCGTGGTGATGACCCGCGGCGGCCCCGACAACGCGACGTCGCTGCTGCTCTACTACATCTACGAGATCGGTTTCCGTTTCTGGGATTCGTCGTACGCGGCGGCGCTGACGATGGTGCTGCTGGTGCTGCTCGGCCTCACCGCGCTCGCGCAATTCGTGTTCCTCGAGCGCAGGACCCACTACCAGTGAGCGCGGCGGCGACCACATGCTGACCGCGCCGACGATCGTCCGTGGTCCGCAAGGCGCGACGCTGGCGCTGGAGACGGTCGGGGCGTGGACGCTGGCGATCCTGTGGATCCTGCCGCTCCTCTACGCGTTCTGGACCGCCTTCCACCCCGGCGAGTTCTCGACGCACCTCGTGCTGTCGGCGCCGCTGACGCTGGACAACTTCGTCAAGGCCTGGCACGCCGCGCCGTTCGCGCGCTACTTCTTCAATACCGTGGTGCTGGTGACGATGGTGCTCGCCGCCCAGCTGGTGCTGGTGACGCTGGCGGCGTATGCGTTCGCGCGCTTCGAGTTTCCCGGGCGCAACGTGCTGTTCGCGCTGGTGCTGGTGCAGCTGATGATCATGCCCGACGTGCTGATCGTCGAGAACTACCGGACGATGACGTTCCTCGGCCTCAAGGACACGATCCTGGCGATCGGCCTGCCGTACATGGCGAGCGCGTTCGGCATCTTCCTTTTGCGGCAGACGTTCAAGACGGTGCCGCACGAGCTCGACGAGGCAGCGCGCGTCGAAGGGTGCGGTCCGCTCGCGACGCTATGGAAGGTGTACGTGCCGCTCGCGCGCCCGACCTACATCGCGTACGCGCTCGTCAGCATCAGCTATCACTGGAACAACTTCCTGTGGCCTCTCATCATCACCAACTCGCCCGAGGCGCGTCCGGTGACCGTGGGGCTGCAGGTGTTCTCCGCCACGGATCAGGGCATCGACTGGTCGATCATCACCGCGGCGACGCTGCTGTCGGTGGCGCCGCTGCTGATCGCGTTCCTGCTGTTCCAGCGCCAGTTCGTGCAGTCGTTCATGCGCGCCGGCATCCGCTGAACCTCGGCCGGCGCCGCGCGCTACCTGGCGTTGCCGTAGCGTCGCAGGCGGCGCATCACGGGTCCGCGCCAGGCGAAGAGCCGGGCCAGCCACGGCCTGCGGCCGACGAACGCGCGCACGTCGTTGCGCGAGACGTGCACCAGCGACTGCGAGCGCACGTAGTCGTCGACCATCTGCGCGACCGTGCGCGGCGACGTCGTCATCTGCATCGACGCCTGCCGCGCCACGGCGTCGCGATAGGCCTCGTCGAGCAGCGCCTGGCGCGATGCAGCCTCGCGCGCGCTCGCCGGCACGCGGTACTTCGACGTCGTCTTGTCGACGAGCAGGAAGTCGTCGTCGAGCGTATAGCGTGTCCACAGGTTCCAGTCCTCGAGCTGGTCCATGTCCTCGGCGAAGCCGCCGTGGCGCGCGTAGAGGCTGCGGTGGAACAGCACGGCCTGGATCGGCAGGTAGTTGTGATGCCAAAGCGTCAGGCGATCGAACGGCTGGCGATGCACGACGATGCGCGCGACCTCGTCGAACGCCGCCGCGCCGCGGTCGCTGACCGCGGTGCGCGTTTCCCAGGCGATCCCGTATGCGCCCTTGACGTCCGCTTGCGTCGCCGCCTCGACCAACACCTCGACGTGATCGGCGAAGAACACGTCGTCGTCGTCGAGGAAATTCAGCCATTCGCCATGCGCGCGACCCAGCGCCAGATTGCCGGCGCGCGCGCGGCCGACGCGTTCGCCCGTCGCGACATAGTCGATCGCGAGACGGTCGCGAAAACGCTCGACGATTTCCGCCGAGCGCGCCGGGCCGTCCTCGACGACGATCACCTCGATCGCCGGCCAGGTCTGGCTCGCCACCGACGCCAGTGCCTGCGCGAGCCAGGCGCCGCGATCGACGGTGCGGATCAGCACCGAGACCAGCGGCGTCGTCGCCCGTGGTGATTCGCGGAGCGAGCGGAACGGCACGAACGCGCCTTCGCGCCGCTCCGCGTAATCCCATCCCGAGAAGTGGGGCGTGAAGTCGACCGTGGGCACGACACGGGTGCGGCGGAAATGGCGCCAGTCGCGGGCGAAATCGCCAAAGGCGCGGATCATGCCCTTGCGGCGTCCGGGGAAATCCTGCGGCGCGAGGACTTCCGCGGCGAGGAGCGCGAGGCCGCGCGCGAGCGTGCCCGTGTCGCCGAAGCGTGCGCGCAGGCACAGGTTGGTGCGCACGCCTCCGAGCGCCTGCAGCGGCTTGACTTCGGCCGGCGCGGCGTACGTCCGGTGCACCACGGCGAGCCGCGCCAGGTACCGCAACCGGTAGCCGCGCGCACGCAGGCGCCACGACAGGTCGACATCCTCGCCGTACATGAACAACCGCTCGTCGAAGCCGCCGACGGCGGCGAACGCGCTGCGCCGGAAAAGCGTCGCCGCGCCGCTCACCCACGGCGTGTCCAGCGACACCGGGTCATAGGCCTTCGGGTGCTCGTACGGTATCTGGCGCAGCTCCCACGCAGCGACGTCGGCGGCGTCGCCCGTCGCCGTGTCGATCAACGGGCGGAGGACCCCCGGCTCGACGACGCAATCCTGGTTGAGCACCCAAAGCCAGGGGGCATCGCCACGCGCCGCGTTCGCGTTGTGGCCGCGGCCGAAGCCCAGGTTCGACGCCGAGCGTGCGACGTCGACGCGCGCGAACGCGCCACCCGGCGCGAGCGAGGGCAGCGCGCGAATGAGGCCGGTATGGTCGGCGCCATCGCTGTTGTCCTGCACGAACACACGGACGTCCACTCCCGCGGCCTGCTCCGCGATGCTGGCGAAAAGCCGCTCGAGAAGGCCGAGGTCCGGACGGTAGGCGACGACGCTGACATCAAGCGCGTCCACGGAACGCCCGCTTGAGCAGGTATTTCTGCGCGGTTTGCGGCAAGACCTCGAAGGCATCGCGAATATCCGCGAGCTTGCGATTGTCGTCGCCGAGGCGTTCGACGGCGGCCTTCAGTTCTTCGATGTCGCGCTGCAGCTTGTCGCGCCATGCGCGCGACTCGACCAATTCATCGGTGAGCCGCACCAGCTCGCGGCGGAACACCGTGCCGTCGAGATTGGCGGCGACGAGCGGCGCAAGCGCGTCGGCGCTGCCCTCGGCAGCGCCGGGCGCGGCATAGCGTGCATAGAGCCGGTCGAATGCCTGGGTCATCGCGGCGAGCGTGGGAATGCGGGCGGCGTCGTCGATGTCGATCGCGGATTCTACCTGCGCGGTCTCGCGCGCGCCGTCGGCACCGCGCAGTCGCGCGACAAGCGCGCCGAGCTCCGCAGGCGTGAAGCGGTGCGGCAGGCGCCAGCCGCCACCGCAGCGCGCGACGCGCTCACCCAGGGCGCCGTCGTCCGGCACGATGACCGGGCGGCGCGCCGCCCAGGCTTCCGACAGCGTGTAGCTGAAGCTCTCCGGCAGGCGATTGGCGAACAGCACCAGCGTGACGCCATAGGCGTCCAGCCATGATGCCAGCGCGCCATCGGCGTACGCGCCATGCAGGTACAGCGCGCCGGTTGCGATCCAGCCCGGCTCGATCCGGCTGTCGGTGTAGCCGATCACCACAAGCGTCGCATCGAGCGGGGCGATGGCGGCCGCGAGCGCCGCGAGCTCGGCGCTGCCCTTGTGCGGTCCGATGGCGCCGACGACCGCGATCCGCAGGCGCTTCGCCCGCGACGCGAAATCCGCAGGCGGCGTGCGCGGCGTGACGCGCGCGTTCGCGTGCGCGTCGATGCCGGGGGCGATCTCGCGTGCATCCACACCGGGAAAGTGGCGCGCGACGAGCGATGCGATGTAGCGCGAGGGCGCGATCACCGTGTCGGCGCCGGCGATGATCGGCGCCACGCGCGCAATCTGCACGGGGTCGATGCCTTCGTCGCCGTCGAACGCGTGCGGGGCGACGAATCCGATGTCGTGCAGCGTCAGCAGGTAAGGCATCGTGCGCACCGCGCCAACGGCTGCCAGGCTGGCCGCGCAGTCGCGCGTGACGCCGTGCAGGTGCGCGACGCCGATGCGCGCCCCGGTGACGAATTCAGCGAGCGCTGCATCGCCGGCGGCGCGATGAAAGCGGCGCTTGGCGACGTCTTCGATCACGCCGGACCCGACGTGCCAGATCCAGTGGCGTGCACGGGTCGTGGCGGCCAGGTCGCGGATGTACCGATCGGCGCCGCCGCCCTCGGCGGAGGTCACGTGCAGGACGGCCGTCGTCGCGATCGCGTCGGTCATCGGCGTTTGAACAGGATGTCGGAGACGGCATGACCAAGGGCCAAGCCGCGCGACTCGAATTTGGTGCGCGGCCGCCATGCCGGCCGCGGCGCGAAGCCGGCTGCGGTGTTGGCGAGCAGCGGCTCGGCGCCGCAGGTGGCCAGGATCTCGTCGGCATAGGGCTGCCAGTCGGTGGCGACATGCAAGTAGCCGCCGGGCCGCAGCCGCAGCGCGAGCGCATGCACGAAGTCGGGTTGCAGCAGGCGCCGCTTGTGATGTCGCTTTTTCGGCCACGGATCGGGGAAGTAGACGTGCACACCGCCGAGCGTCGACGGCGCGATCATGTCGGCGACGACGTCGACCGCGTCGTGGCGCACGATGCGCACATTGCCGAGGGCCGCGGCGTCCAGCAGCCGCGCCAGGTTGGCGACGCCACGTTCGTAGACGTCCACGGCAACGAAATCGGCGTCCGGGTGCGCGCGCGCGATCTCCGCCGTGGTGGAGCCGGTGCCGAATCCGATTTCCAGCACGAGCGGCGCATCGCGGCCGAACTCGCGGCGCCAATCGGGCGGCTGCCCACGCCATGCGAGGCTATAGCGCGGCGCGAGCGTGACCAGTGCGCGTGCGGCGGCGGCCGAATGACGGCCTTGGCGCAGCACGTAGCTGCGGATGCGTCGATGCGCACCGGGTGCCGGTGCCGCGCCGTCGTCGACGCCCGCTGGCGACGGTGCGCTCATCGCGTGCAGTTGCCGGCGATGAGCGCCCGCGAGGCGTGCGCGCGGCGCCGCTCGCGAGGCGAACGCTGGCTCATTGCCCGGCGTTGCGCCACGTGGCGTCGCCGAGCTTGCGCGTGAGCGTGCGCGAATCGGCGGCGCCCATCGGCGTGTAGTCGATCGCGAGCGTGTCGGCGTCCTTCCAGGTGAGCGCGGCGTCCGACCACGTCGGCGCCGGCGTCCACGTCGAATCGCGCGCGATGCCATCGCGCGATACGCGCCACACGGCAACCTCGTTGGTGCAGTCCTTGGCGCAGAAATCGGCGGTGGCGAGATGCCGGCGGTCGGGCGCCAGCGCCGGCTCCGCCGGCAACTCGAACGTGCGCCCGCCTCCGCGCATCAGCACGACGTACGTGGTGCGGTCGTTGCGGGTCACCGACACCACCACCGCATTGATCTCGCTCCAGTTGTCCCAAAGGTTGTAGACGGTGCCGCCGTGGATATCCTCGACGTCGGCGAACGTCGTCGTACCCGACGGGAAGAGCGTGACCTTCAGCGTGGCGCCGTCGCGCGTCGCAAGCCCGGGCAGACGCTTCATCTGTTGCGTCTCGATCAGCCGCCCGCAATGCGCCGTGTCCTCGGCTTCGGCGCACCACGTCGCGATCTCGTCGCGCGTCGGCGGCGCTGCGTGCGCGAGAGCGGACAGCGCGGCGGTCGACAGCGCGAGCGCGGCGAGCAGCACGCGCCGCGGCGTCATCCGATCAGGCCGGATGTCGGTGACGTGGGGCTCCCGGCATACAGCTTGCGCGGCATGCGCCCGGCGAGGAATGCCTCGCGCCCGGCCACCACCGCGAGCCGCATCGCCTGCGCCATGCGCACCGGCTCGCGTGCCAGCGCGATCGCCGTGTTCATCAGCACGCCCGCACAGCCGAGCTCCATCGCCACTGCGGCATCCGACGCCGTGCCGACGCCGGCGTCGACCAGCACGGGCACCTTGGACTGCTCCAGGATCAGCGACAGGTTCCATGGATTGAGGATGCCCATGCCCGATCCGATCAGCGACGCCAGCGGCATGATCGCCACGCAGCCGATGGCCTCGAGCTCGCGCGCGATGATCGGGTCGTCGGACGTGTAGACCATGACGTCGAAGCCATCGGCGACCAGCGTCTGCGCGGCCTTGAGCGTCTCGCGCACGTCCGGGAACAGCGTGTGCTTGTCACCGAGCACCTCGAGCTTCACCAGCGCATGGCCATCGAGCAATTCGCGCGCGAGACGCAGCGTGCGCACCGCGTCGTCGGCGGTGTAACAGCCGGCGCTGTTGGGCAGATAGGTGAATTCGTGCGGCGGCAGCACTTCCGTGAGCGAGGGCGCCCCAGCCTCCTGGCCGATGTTGGTGCGGCGAATCGCCACCGTGACGATCTCGGCGCCCGACGCCACCACCGCATCACGCGTCTCGCCAAAGTCGCGGTACTTGCCCGTGCCGACGAGCAGCCGTGAGCGATAGGCCCGCCCCGCGATGACGAGTGGGTCGAGGATCTCGGGACGGTCGGCGGCGGTGTTCATCGGCGAATTTTACGCTTCCCGGCCGTCCGGCCGCCGCGCGCGGCGCCGGCGACCCGGGCGCTAGCCGCCGCCGACCGCGCCGACGATCTCGACGCGATCGCCGTCGGCGAGGCGCGTGGCCATGTACCGGCTCTTCGGCACGATCTCGCCATTGAGCTCGACCGCGATGCGGCGGCCGGCGAGCGCCATCGCCTCCACCAGCGAGGCGATGGTGGGCGCGGGAATCTCGAGCGGACGCAGGCGGCCGTTGACGCTGACGTGCATCCGGGAATTCTACCGCTGCGGCGGCCGACGCCGGAATGGCGCGCTACGCGCGATAACGCTGCATGGCCTCGCGCAGGAACGCGAGTTGCGACTTGAATCGCGTGCAGCCGTCGCAGGCACGCAGGTGCATGCGCAGCATCCAGCGCCGGAGCGGCGAGAGCTCCTCGTCCTGCATCCGTGAAATGAGACGCGAAGCCTCCTTGCACGAAAGCACGTGTCCGATTTGTCGCAGCCACATCGTTGGCAGTCCAGGCACCCGTCAGCGCGGCGCCGCGCCTTCCGCGAACCAGTGCTGTTCGAGGCATTCGCGCAGCGACACCCGGGCACGATAGAGAATCACCCACAGGTTGTTCGCCGTGATGCGCAATTCCTTACAGATTTCCGCGGTTTCGAGCTCCATCACCTCGCGCATCATGAACACGCGCCCGGTGTTGGGCGGCAGCTTGTCGAGGCAGAAGTCCAGGATGTCGAAGAACTGGCGGCGCCCCATCGCCGCCACCGGATCGCCCCAGTCGGAGGGCGGCGCATCCCAGGCGCCGTTGCTCCTGAACAGCGCGTCGAAATCATCGAGGTCGAGCTCCTCCTCGAACGAGGCGGTGACGAGCGGCTCGCGCTGGCGGCGACGGATCGCATCGACGATCTTGTGCTTGAGGATGCCGGTGAGCCAGGTCTTGAGCGTCGACTTGCCGCCGAAGCCATCGCGCGCCGCCAGCGCCGCCAGCAGCGTTTCCTGCACGGCATCCTCCGCCGACTCCCGGTCGCGCAGCTGCAGCTGGGCGACGCGCATCAGGTAGCCGCGATGCGACTCGATCTCGGTGGCGAACTGGGTGGGATCCATGGGCGATACGGCCGTCGCGGCATGTTAGCGGCATCGGCCTCGGCGAGCAAAATTGTCCCTGCCGGGTTTTTGCACGCCCAGCCTGCGGGTTGGCACAGGCGCGATGCATACTCGACGCGATACGAAAGCGATGCCCGATGGATCTCCTCGATCTTCTGCAATGGCCCGCCATGCTGGTCACGATACTGTCGTCGTGGCTCGTGGGGTCCCGCGATCGCCTGCGGCGCGAGCACGGGTTCCGGGTGTTCCTCGTCAGCAACGTGCTCTGGGTGGTGTGGGGGATGCACGCCGGAGCCTGGGCACTGGTCGTGCTGCAGTTCGCGCTTGCCGCGATGAACGTGCGCGGCGCGCGACGCAACGACACCGACGCCGGCTGATCGGACCCTCGCCGTCGGACGATCCTGACGCGGCAATCGGTGTCCGCCTGATAGAGGACACATATCCCCGGATCGACAATGCAGCCGTCATCGGTGTAGAGCGTGTCCTGGTTTGGAAGCGATGTCATTCGTGGACAACGGGTTTGCCTTCAAGGCGAACCCGTCGGGCCGCTCCCATCGGACGGACGTCCGAGCGCCCATGACACGACGGCCGCCTGCGGGCGGCCGTTTTTTCTTCGGCGGTCCGGTCGCCACGACCGGTGACGCCAGCCAAGAATGGCGTTGCGGGACGCCGCGCGCCGATGATCACGGAGGCGGACATGAGCAAACCTTTCGACGAATGGACGGTACAGCCCCACGGCAAGCTCACGCAGGTCGCGGACACCATCTGGAGCGTCGTGGGTGCGATCAGGATGCCGCTCCTGAGCTTTCCCCGCCGCATGACGGTCGTGCAGCTGCGTGACCGTCGCCTCGTCATCTACAGCGCGATCGCGCTCGATGACGAGCAAATGGTCGTATTGCGCTCGCTCGGCGACCCGACCTACCTGATCGTGCCGAACGATCATCATCGCCTCGACGCGCGCGCCTGGAAACGGCGCTTTCCGTCGATCGTGGTCGCGGCGCCGGCGGGCGCCCGCGAGAAAGTGGAAGACACGGTGCATGTCGACACCGTCGCCCCCGATTTCGCCGATCCCAGCGTGCAATTCGCCACCGTGCTCGGCACCGGCGACAAGGAGGCGGCGCTGATCGTGCACAACGCCGCGGGCACGACACTGGTGCTCAACGACGTCATCGGCAACATGCCGGATGAGCCGGGCTTTCGCGGGTGGATGCTGCGCACCGCCGGGTTCGCCGGCGAGGATGCGCGCATACCCACGGTGGCGAAGCTCGGAATGATCGAGGACAGGGAAGCCCTGCGCTCGCAGCTGGAGACGTGGTCCGAGATGACGGACCTGACGCGCGTGATCGTGTCGCACGGCAATCCGATCGACCAGCATCCGCGGCAGACGCTGCGCAGACTGGCGGGCTCGCTGGCGTAAATCCGTCGCAGGTACGATTCAAACGCAAAGGGCTTGCGCATCGCTGCGCAAGCCCTTTGCATGTTGGTAGCGAGCGAGGGACTCGAACCCCCGACCAAAGGATTATGATTCCTCTGCTCTAACCAGCTGAGCTAGCTCGCCGAAGAGCCCTAAATTATAGCGAAAACCGGGGCTTGCGACAACATCGCCGGTGATCCGGTGCCGGGTTCGGCTACCATCCCTGCGATGTGGACCGCCCTATCGCTGTGGCTGCTGCACATCGCGGGATTCGCGACCTACGGAGTGCTCGCGCTGCATTCGATCGATGCGGGCGCGTCACCGTGGCCGTGGATTGCCGGAGTGCCGATCCTCTATGCGTCGTTGATCGCCGCGTTCACGCTGTTCGATTTCGCGCTGTCGTGGATTCAGCGCGCGCCGCGCCCACCCGCGCAGCAGATCGGGCCGGCCCGCACGCTGCGGATGATCGTCGCCGAATTCCGCGCGCTCATGGGCTCGCCGTGGCGGATGATGACGTATCGCCTGCACGTGCGCGATCCCGCACCTGCGCGGGCGGCGCTGCCGATCGTGCTCGTGCATGGCGTGCTGTGCAACGCGGGCGTGTGGACGTCGGTGCTGCAGAAGCTCGCGGCGGCGAACATCGGCCCGGTGTATGCACTTTCGTACGGTCCGCCGCTGTATCCGATCGCGCAATTCTCGGCGCAGCTCGAGCGTCTGATCGACCGTGTGTGCGCCGAGACCGGCGCAAAGCGTGTGGTCGTCGTCGGGCACAGCATGGGGGGGCTCGTCGTGCGTGACCTGCTGCGCAGCTTCGGCTCGGCGAAGGTCGCGCGTGTGGTGACGCTCGGCACGCCTCACCATGGCAGCGGCTTCGCGTGGATCGCGCCGGGCGCGTGCCTCGCACAGATGCGCCCCGGCAGCGCGTGGCTCGCCGCGCTGCCGCCGGCGCCGGCGTCACCGCCGTGCGTTTCCCTGTGGTCGCCGCACGACTCGATGGTGACGCCGCAGACCTCGTGCCTGCTCGAAGGCGCGACCAACGTGGCGTTCCTCGGCGTCGGTCATAACGCGCTGCTGTGCGACGACGACGTGTTCGCGCGCGTCGTGGCAGAGATCGGCGTGGCGCGCCAGGACGTGGATTCCGGCCACGCGAATATCAGCCGCCCGCGCGCGCATGAAGATCCTGGATTCCCGCTTTCGCGGGAATGACGGCCCGTCGTTCGCGGTTTTGGCGCAGGTGGACGCGTTTACCAGTGGATCCCCTGCGTCAGCTGCGCGAACGCCATCTGCTCGGCGGTCAGCGGCTGCGCCTCGCTACCCTTCCTGCCCTGGGCCGCGGTCGAATCCGGGAACATGTTGAATGCGGTATTGAGCAGCACCTGCGTGACTTTCGGCGCGACCGCGTGGCAGATCGCACCGAACACGCCGAGGCGAGTGGCGATGCGCACGGGCCGGTGCACGATCGCCTGCACGACGAGGCCCGCGGCCTCCTCCGGCGACAGCGTCGGCACGCTCTCGTAGATCCGCGTCGGCGCGATCATCGGCGTGCGCACCAGGGGCATGTTGATGTTGGTGAACGCGATGCCCTTGTCGACGAACTCGGACGCCGCGCATTCGGAGAACGCATCGAGCGCCGACTTCGACGCGACGTAGGCGGAGAATCGGGGCGCGCGCGACAGCACGCCGATCGAGCTGATGTTGATGATATGCCCGCGCTTCTGCTCGACCATCTTCGGCAGGAACGCGAGGATCAGCTTCACCGCGCCGAAATAGTTGAGCTGCATCGTGCGCTCGTAGTCGTGGAAGCGATCGAGCGAGTTGATCACCGCCCGGCGGATCGAGCGCCCCGCATTGTTGACAAGGAAGTCGACCGTGCCGTGCGCCGCCAGGATCCGGGCCGACGTCGCCTCGATGGCCGCCATGTCGGAGAGGTCACACGAATACGTCGCGCAGCGGCCGCCGCCGGCGACGATCTCCTGCTTCGTCGCCGCGAGCTTTTGCGGATCGCGCGCGACGATGACGACGACGGCGCCCGCCTCGCCCAGCGTGAGCGCGGTGGCGTGGCCGATGCCCGACGAGCCGCCGGTGACGACCACCACCTTGTCGCGCACGCGGCCGGCCAGTGTGCGGTCGATGAAAAGGTCGGGATCGAGGTTGCGCTCCCAGTAGTCCCACAGCCGCGGCGCGTAACTCGCGAGCGTGGGCACGGCGATCCCCGAGCCCTTGAGCGCCTTCGCCGCCTCGCGATTGTCGTAGCGCGTCGGCCAGTTGACGAACTGGAACACGTCGCGCGGGATGCCGAGGTCCTGCAGCACGACACGGGTGGCGCGCTTCACCGGCGCCAGCGAACCGAGCCCGTAGAGGATCGGCGCCGGGATGAAGCCGAACATCTTGGCGTTGATGCGCATCGTCATCTGCGGGGCATGCGCCGCACGCGCGAAGATGTTGAGCGCCTCGCCGATGCGATGCGGCTCGGGGTCGGTCAGATGGAACGTGCGGCCGTCGAGCCCCTTCTTGTGCGCGATGTGATCGAGCGCGTCGGCGACGAAATCCACCGGCACCATGTTGATGCGGCCGCCCTCGATGCCGATCATCGGCATCCATTGCGGCAGTGCGCCGCGCATTTTCTGCAGCGCCTTGAAGAAGTAGTAGGGCCCGTCGATCTTGTCGATCTCGCCCGTCCGCGAGTGGCCGACGACGAACCCCGGCCGGTAGATCCGGAACGGCACCTTCGCCGCCTCGCGAACGATCTTCTCCGCGTCGTGCTTGGTCTGGAAGTAGGGGTGATCGAGGTCCTCCGCCTCCTCGAACATGTCTTCGCGGAACGTGCCTTCGTACAGTCCTGCGGCGGCGATCGAGCTGACGTGGTGGAAGCATCCGGCGCCAATCGCGGCGGCGAATCCGACGGCGTGGCGCGTGCCGTCGACGTTGGCCGTGCGCTGCGCCTCCGCCGTGGCGGTGAGGTCGTAGATCGCGGCGAGGTGGAAGAAGTGCCGGACCTTGCCCTTGAGCTTGCGCACGTCGGCCGCGGCCACGCCGAGCGTGTCGCGCGCAAGGTCGCCGGTCACGGGCACGAGGTGGCGGGCGCCGGCACCGCATTGCGCGCGCAGCGCATCGACCTTCGCCTCCGATCCCTTGCGCACCAGCACGAACACCGGCTTGCCGCGCTTGACCAGGTTGGCGGTGAGGAAGCGGCCGATGAAGCCGGTCGCGCCGGTGACGAAATACGCCATGACGATTCCTCCGCGGAAGGCATTCGGCGGCGATCGCGACGACGCACCTCGCCACGATCGGCCGCAGTGACGCGCGCCAGGATTATACGTGGCGGCTTGGCATGCCTGGCCGCGTGCGCCACCGCATTAGAATGCCGCGTCTAATCCGCAAGCCCTAGAATGAACGCGTTGACTGCATTCGCAACCGGGAGAAACGTAATGCTGAAAAAAGCCAAGGCAGAAGCGCGGGCGGACACGTCATCGGCGAAGGACCGCGCGCAATCGATGCTCGACTCCTCGCGTCAGATCTGGCTCGCAGGCCTCGGCGCTTTCGCGCGCGCCAAGGGCGAGGGGCGCAAGGTATTCGACACGCTGGTGAAGCAGGGCGAATCTCTCGAAAAGGAGACGCGCAGCGCGGCGGCGTCGACTGCGGCCGCGGCACGCGAGGCGGCGGCCGAAGGCGCCGCGCGCGTGCAGACGATTGCCGGGGATACCTGGGACAAGCTCGAGAAGGTGTTCGAGGATCGTGTCGCCAAGGCGCTCGCGCGTCTCGGAGTGCATACGCAAAGCGATGTCGAGCAATTGTCGCGGCGCGTGGACGCGCTGGCCGACGCGGTCAACGAGTTGATCCGGGCCCAGGGCGGCAAGCCCAGGGCGCCGCGCAAGGCGTCGCCGGTCAAGCGCATCGTCAAATCCACGACGAAGCGTGCCGCGCGCACGAAGGCGAAGGCGGCGCTCGGCAAGTAAGCCGTCGGCGCGGTGCGCGTCGCCGCGCGCGTCCTCGCTACTCGCGGTTGAGCTTCTCGACCTGCTTGATGTACTGCGTCATCGCATCGTCGCCGCTGGTGCCCTTGAGCTTGCTCCAGGCGTCGTACTTGGCGCCGCCGACGAAGTCGAAGCCGCCGGGGCGCTCGCCCTTGATGTCGCCATCGGTAGCCTGCTTGTAGTACGCGTAGAGCTTGAGCAGCGTCGCGTTGTCGGGGCGCTTCCTGGTTTTCTTCGCGGCCGCGGCCGCGGCTTCGAAGCGGCTCTTGAGATCGGCGGTCTTGGGTGCGGCAGCCATGTCACCTCCATTGATGTGGGGTGGAGCGCCTGTGCGGCGAGCGCGTGCTTTCGTGCTAATTTAGCGCGAACGCCAGAGCGCGTGCAAACCACACGTCGGCATGCCCGCCAGGACGAGGATTCCCACGCGCAGGAAGATGTCGGCGGTCGACACCGCGTGGCTGCGGATGGATCGTCCGCACAACCTGATGATCATCTGCGGCGTGCTGATCTTCGACCGCCCGGTCGAGCGGGCTCGCCTCGCCAGCGTCCTCGAATCCCGCTTCCTCACTTTCGACCGTTTTCGCAGCGTGCCCACGCAGGACGCCAGCGGAGCGAGCTGGCGCGCCGACCCGCATTTCAAATTGTCGCGCCAGCTCTTTCACCACGCGCTGCCCCAAGGCGCGGGCCGCCGCGAGCTCGCCCGCTTCGTGTCGACGCATGTGCATGCGCCGATGCCGGCGGACCGTCCGGCGTGGCAATTCCATCTCGTCGACAACGTCGACGGCGGCAGCGCGCTCGTCGTGCGCATCCACCACAGCTACGCCGACGGCATCGCGCTGGTGCGCGTGATGCTGGCGATGACCGATGCCGCCGTCGACGGGCCGCCGGCGATGCCGTTCGCCACGCCACCGAAACGGCGCGCCACGAAGGCATCCGCGCGTGCCGACGATGCGCTGTCCACGGCGTTGGCGAGCGCGATGCGCATCGGCGGCGCGATCGTCGACCGCGGCGCCGAACTGTGGTCCGATCCCGCCAAAGCCGTGGCACTGGCCAATCAGGGCGGCGCGATGGCGGCGGAAATCGCGCATCTTGCGCTGATGGGCGAGGACTCGGCGACACGCTTCAAGGGGCAGCCCGGCGTCGCCAAGCGCGTGGCATGGGCCGACCCGTTGCCACTCGCGGAGCTGAAGACGATCGGCCGCGCCAACGGGGCCTCGATCAACGACGTCGTGATGACATCGGTGGCCGGGGCGCTCGCGATGTACCTGCGCGACAAGGGCGACGACGTGACGGGCAAGACGATTCGCGCGCTGGTGCCGGTCAACCTGCGTCCGCTCGAGCGCGCCTGCGACCTCGGCAACGAGTTCGGCCTCGTGTTCGTCGATCTCCCGCTGGGCATCGACAACCCGATCGAGCGCCTTGGCGCGGTCCGCGACAGCATGCAGGCACTGAAGACCAGCTACCAGCCGCTGCTGGCACTCGGCCTGCTCGCCGCGATGGGCTCGGGACCGCGAATGCTGCAGGAGGCGCTGCTTGCGATCCTCGCGCGCAACGCGAGCGCGGTGCTGACCAACGTGCCGGGCCCGCAACAGCCTCTCTACCTGGCGGGCGCCAAGGTCGACGACCTGATGTTCTGGGTGCCGCAGTCGGGCGACATCGGACTCGGCATCTCGGTCATTTCCTACAACGGCGGCGTGCAGTTCGGCGTCATCGCCGATCGCGGATTCTGCCCCGACCCGGAGCGCATCGTCGCGCATTTCGCCGATGCGTTCGAGACGCTGGTGGTCGCCACGCTCCTGTCGCCGTGGCCGCGCGCGAATCCGCTCGAGCCGGCCGCGACGGCGCGCGCAGTGCGCGTGATGCGCGGAACGTGACGGCACGCCATCGACTGCGGCGTCAACGAACCGCTATCTTGAAGGACTATACTGGGACGTCATCCCGGAAATTCGCGAGCGATGAGCCATTACCACTGCGTCGTCTGGATCGATCACCGCGAGGCGCACGTCATCGAGTTCAGTGCGGACGACGCCGAGCGCGGCGTGGTGCGCACCAAGTCCCGCCACGAGCACCTGCATCACAAGGATGGCGCGATCGGCTCGGGCAAGCGTCCTGAAAATCGCAAGTACTACGAGGCGGTCGCCGCTGCGATCCGCGACGCCGGCGAGGTGCTGATCGTCGGCCCCGCGAATGCGAAGCTCGAGTTCTACAAGTATCTGCAGGCGCACGCGCCGGCGATCGCCGAGCGCGTCGTCAGCATCGAGACGGTCGACCATCCCACGGATGGCGAGCTCGTCAAGTACGCACGCCGGCACTTCGTCGCCGACGACCGGATGCGCCCGCAGGCGTAGCGCCGGCCCCGTGCTTCTGCGGCGGGAACGCCCGACGCCCCCGGCGCGCTACGCGAGCTCCGACTTCGCGAGCTCCACGTCGAGACGTTCCATCGCGTCCGCAGGCGCGATCCTTGCCGCGTCCTCGTAGAGCTTCTGCGCCTCGGCGATGCGCGATTTGCCGAACAGCAGCAACAAGCCGTTCGCGTATTCGATGCGCTCGATCGCGCTGTCGGGAAAAAGCTTGCGCGCGGCCTCGAAATGCTCGATGGCCGAGTCCTTCTTCGCGCCATAGGTGAGTCCGCCGACCATCGCACCGACCTTGTCGATCACCTCGGCCTGGTAGGCGCCGAATGCCGCGTGGGCGTCGGCGTGCTTCGGGGCGAGCGCGAGCGCGGCCTGCAGTGCGTCCTTGATCTTGCCGCCATATCCCTGCGCGAGCGCCTTGGCCACCGACGACTTCTGGCTGTAGCGGCCGAGCGCGTAGGCGTAGAGGTAGTGCGCGTTGGCGTCCTTGGGCGCGGCCTTGCGGCGCTCGTCCGCCCACTGCGCGGCCTCCTCGTAGAGCGCGAGACGCGCCACGTCCTTCGTCTCGAGATAGGTGGCGTAGATCGCCTGCGCCTTGATTGCGGCGTTGACACCTGATGCACCCGTGGCGCGACCGGCCTCGACCGCCTGCGCAAAATCCCCCGCATGGAAGGCGCGCCACGCGGCCTGCGCGTCGGCGGACTTCGGCAGCGCCTCGCAGTCGCCGCGATGCAGCCGCGGCCATGCCTTGGCGAGCGCGCCGGCGGCATAGTCGAAGCGCTTGTCGACATAGGGAAACTTCACCCACTTGCGAGTCATTGGATTTCCTTCGCGAGGTAGCGCGCCGCGAGGTGCTCGATCAGCGCGCGCGTGTCGTCGGAGGTGAACGGCGCGAACAGCGCCAGCACCTGGTAGGCGGCCTGCGCGGGATTGGCGGCATCGGCATCGCCCTTGACATGCGCGTGCGACGTCAACCGCTGGTAGGACAGCCAGTAGGTGGAGACCATCGCCACGTTGGTCGCCAGCGCCGCGATCTCGCGCTTGCTGGCGTGCATCGTGCCGGCCTCGACCATGCCGCGGCACAGGGCGACGATCGTCTCCTCGCCGCGCCGCACGAGCTGGGCATGCGCCAGCGCGACTTTGCGGTTGCGCGACGCGATCTCGTCCAGGTCGCGGAACAGGAAACGATAGGCGCCCATGCGCTCGAACACCAGGTGCAGCATCAGCCAGAGGTCCTCGACATCGGGCGCGCGGCCGGGCGGCAGGGCAAGCAGTGGCGCGAGCTCGGCGGCGTACGCCGCGAAGAGCTCGCCGATGATGTCGTCCTTGTTGCGGAAATGATAATAGAGATTGCCGGGACTGATGTTCATCTCGTCGGCAATGTGCGCGGTCGTGACATTGGGCTCGCCGGCGCGATTGAACAGCGCGAGGCTGGTCTCGAGGATGCGCTCGCGAGTGCGGCGCGGACGTTTCTTTTCCGACATGTCGACCGCGCGCGACGACGCGATGCGGCCAGTGTAGTGCGCGAGGGCGCGGCTTCGCAATCGCCACTGCGCGCCGCTAGACCGGCCGTCGCGGCGCAGCGGCCAGCCAGCGCTCGAGCACGTCGAGCACGTGCGCAAGCTCACGCTTCGCGTGGCGTACGCTGCCGTGGCGATGCACGTCGGCGCGCAGGGGGCGCGGGTCGTCGATCGCCGCGCCGATGGTGCGCGCGCGATCGTCGAGGCGCGCGGCGTCGAGGTGGATGCCGTGTTTCGCCAGCACCGGCGCCAGTGTCGTGGCACGCGCGCGCAAGTCCTCGCGCGTCGCCGCGTAGGCTGCCGCGCACAGGCGCTTGCGCTGCGAGTAGCTGAACAGGCTGGCGAAGAAGATGTCGGAATCCTCGCGCGCAGGCTCGAACAGCAGCACGTCGGCGTGCGGATAATCGCGGCGATATTTCTCCATCCCGGTCTTCATCCGTGAATGGATCACGGCGCGTAACGTCTGTGCGAGCACCAGCGGCAGGCCGCCTTCGGCAAGCGCCACCATGCCGTCGCCATGCCTCGCGGTGCGCGTGGCACGCGAGGCATCGAACGGCACCAGTGGATTGACACATAGCAGGAGGTCGACGCCGGCGTCGAGCGCGACGGACGCATGCAGCGTCTTGTTGAGCGCGCCGTCGACGTAGTGCGCGCCCTCGATCTCGACGGGGGGAAACAGGCCCGGCAGCGCGCTCGACGCCTCGATGGCACGCGAGATCGGCACGTGGTCGAGTCCCGGGCCGCCGAAAGTCACCGACGCGCCCGAATCCAAATGCGTGGCGACGAGGAACAGCTTGCGGCGCAGCGCCCGGAAGTCGTTGCTGCGGCCGGGCGCCGCGAACAGCCGCGACAGGAATCGGTCGAGCGCGCCGTTGTCGAAGAGCCCGGTCGGCAATGCCTGCGACAAGGTGGCGAACGACCGCCACGCGCCGCGGCGCAGCGGACTCGACGCATAGAGGCGCGTCGCGCGCAACGCGAGCCGCGGCAGCGTGCGCGTGCGCCGCGCGAACTCGCGCAGCGCCGGGCGCAGGAAGATCTCGGGCTTGAGCGCGGCGTCGGCGCCATCGTCGATGAACAGCCGGTACATCTGCGCCGGGGAAATGCCGTTGGCGAGCGCGGCAGCGACGAAACCGCCCGATGACACCCCGACGTAGACGTCGAGGTCGGCGATGTCGATGCCGCGCAGCGAATCGGCGAGCGCCAGCAGCGCGCCGACTTCGTAGATGCCGCCGAGAGGGCCGCCGCCGGCGAGAGCAAGACCGATGCGGCCACGCACACGTCGACGTGTGCTGCCGATGGCCGCCACGGTTCTTCCGCCAGTCGTCATGGACAAGGGGCGTTGCCGGTCCGACGCCCGCGTCGCCCGGCGCGAAGTTGAACGGCGGCTATGTGCGCTTGCGCGCGCGCGGCGCCGGATTGCGGGCGACGCGTTTCGCCGGCGTGTTGCGCGGGGACTTGCGCGCGCGCGCCGGTTTGGCGCCCGGTGCGAAGCAGGGCGCGGCGATGCGGGCGATCGTCGCCGGCATGGGCAACGTCGCCAGCATGCCAGGCAGCACGGTGCGCGCTTCGCGAATCACTGCAGCCGCCCGGCGCCGCGCAACATGCCAGGCACCTTCGGCAAGCGCATACGACGACTCGACGCGCGCCTCGACGGCGCGCAGGGCCTTGGCTTCGACCCGCGTGCCTTCCCTGACCCATGCGCGCAGCATCGGTGCGGCACCGGAATCGAGCCAGTCACGGGTCATCGCGGCGGCGCCGAGCCCGGCGAGCCACGTCTTGCGATAGGCGGCGAACACGACCTCGCCGGGGCGTTGGACGCGAACGCTGGCATGCATCGACATGAAGAGTCCTTTGCTGAACGTGACTGGGATGGGCGAGAGGATCGGGGTGCCACGCCAATCTACGGGCGATCGGCTAGAGTCCGCACACTAAAGGCCCGGGTGTTCGCTCGCGGCCACGAGATGGCTTCGGCGAAAAAACAAGGGCGGCCAAAGCCGCCCTGTCATCCTGCGCCGATCCTGTGCGTCAGTCGTGGCGGCGGCGCCGGCCGAGCGCCAGCAGCGCGCCGCCGGCCACCAGCAGGCTCAGGGGACCCGGCTCCGGAATTTGCTGGGTGCAACCCTGCTCGCAATGCGTATCGATATGCGCCGTACCGGACGTGCCGAACAGCAGGTCGACACCGGAGATATCCGACTCGTGGAACGAGCCCGAAGTTACGCTGAACGTGAACTGCAGCGCATTCTGGATGAACGGGAACTTCGAGCCCCCGATCGAGCCGGGGAACGTCGAGGCGCCGACGATTCCGTAGTCGGGCGATGCGTTGCCGAGCGAGATCGAGCCGCCGTTGAATTCGCCGTTGAAGCCCGTGGTGGCGACGCCGAATTCCGCAGCGATCGGCGGTGACGCAGCGAGGTCGTCGGTCCACGAGCCGCATAGCGCGTCGGTCGTGTTCGACGCGGTGCCGCTCGTCCAGATAGCGCTGGACGGGCCCAGCGCTTCGCCGCACGTCGGACCAGTCATGTCGAAGGACAGCGTTTGCGCGCCTGCAATGCTGAAGACCACGCCCGTCAGCGTGTCGCCCTGGTCGGACGTGTCGCCGCTGGTATTGGTCAACACCACCGTGAGGGTGCCACCCGACAGCGTGAATTGCGCGGTGCCGGACGCCGCATGGTTGTTTTCGGTCAAGCCGGCGTCGCCGAAGATCACCGTGGCGGCCGAAGGGGCGGCCAGGCCGCCTGCGGCAAGGGCGAGCGCGGCGGCAAGGAGTGCGTTTGTTGGCTTCATGGCGCAATTCACGAGCGAGAGGTACAGAAATGTCGCAATTTACATACCTTTCCAATTACTTGTTTGTATTCAGGGCGGTGGAACGGTTGCTCAAGTGGTGCAGGTTTGCGTTTGTAAAGTCCACCGACATCGAACCGGACCGGATTGCGGGTGTCGTGGGCTACACCCCGCGCCACCATTTCCGGGATCAACGAGTCAGCGTTCGCGCCAGCCGGTCGGCGAGCCGGGCAACGACCGCGTAGATCGTGAGCTGGGGATTGGCGCCGATCGACGTCGGGAAGAGCGAGGCGTCCATCACGTGCAGATTGGCCATATGGTGGTGTCGGCCGTCCTCGTCGACGACGCTCGTCGTCGCGTCGCTGCCGAAGGGCGCGCCGCCCATCACGTGCGCCGACATCACCGGCGTCGTGCGCGGCGCGAAATCGAAGCGCGCGATCGCGACGCGCGCGCCGTCGAGGTCACGGTAGGCGACGCCCCGCGCATGCACGGGAATCACCGCGCGCGCGCCGGCCGCGAACTGCAGCTCGGCCATCGACGCCATCGCCCGTCGCACGCCATCCCACAGGTAGGGCGTCAGCGGATAGTCGAGCTCCGGCGAGCCGTCGTCGCGCAGGCGCACCACGCCGCCTTGCGACTCGGCGCCGAAGCCGTCGCGGAGCAGCGCGATCAGCACGTGCCAGTGCGCAAGCTCCGCCATGCGCGCGGCATGCGCGTCGCCGAAGTCGGGCAGCGTGATCGCGGCGAGGATCGGGTGCACGGGGGGTGCCTCGAGCTTGTAGCCGATCGCGCCATCGGGCGCCGCGTGCGTGAGCCATTCGTCGCTGTAGACGGACTGCGGCGCGCCCGCAAAGGCGTCGACGCGCTCGGGCATCAGCGCCGCCGATACGACCGTCGGGTGCAGGAACGTGCGTCGGCCGACCAGCAGATGCGGATCGGGTAGGCCGCTGCGCATGAGCAGCGCCGGCGTGTTGATCGCGCCGGCGGCGGCGATGAAGGCGCGGGCGCGCACGCGCACCGTCCACGGCGCGAGATCGACGCCGTTCGCCTGCATCGGCGCACACTCGACGGCGGTGACGCGATCACCGGTGGTGACGAAGCGCAGCGCGCGCAGCCGCGACACGAGCGTCGCGCCACGGTCGAGCGCGGCCGGAATCGTCGTCACCAGCATCGATTGCTTGGCATTGGTCGGGCAGCCCATGCCGCAGTAGCCGAGGTTCCAGCAGCCGCGCACGTTGCGGCTGATGGGCGCATGGCTGACGCCGAGCTTTTCCGCGCCACGCGCGAGGGCGGCATTGTTGGCGTTGGGCGCGACCGTCCACGGGGCAATGCCCAGGCGCGACTCCATCCGGGCGAACCACGGCGCGAGCGCCACCTCGTCGCAGTCGTGCACGCCGTGGTGCGAGCGCCAGCGCGCGAGCGTCGCCGCCGGTGTACGGAACGCACTCGTCCAGTTGACGGTGGTGCCACCGCCGACGCAGCGGCCCTGCAAGATGTTGATCGACTTGTCGCGCGTCTTGCGCGCCGCCGACTCCTGGTAGAGGTCGGGATAGGCCTCGCGCTCGCGCATGTTGAAATCGGAGGACGAGCGCAGCGGACCCTCCTCGATCATCAGCACGGAAAGGCCGGCGGCCGAGAGGATCTCCGCCGCGGTGCCGCCGCCAGCTCCCGTGCCGACGATCGCGACGTCGCACGCGTAGTCGGCGTCGCGCGTCAGCGTCGACGCGTCGATTGCGCGCCAGCCCCTTGCGAGGCCGTCGCGAATGGAATCGGCGATCGCCATCGGCGCTAGCCCAGTGCGGGCGGCCCGTGGTAGCCGATACGCGCCCACGCCCGCGGGTTGCCGTACCAGGCGCCGAGGATCAGCGAATGCAGCGCGTCGTAGGCGGCACGCCGCAGTTCCAGGCGGCTGTCGCGCCAGGTGCCGAGGGTGGCGTCGATGTCGGCGCGCGACGCCGTGTCCCAGTTCAATGCGAGGCCCGCGACGAGCAGGCGGCCCGGCGCGAACGCGAGCAGCGCGAACAGGCGGGCAAGCTCGAGGCGCGCGTGCGGTGGCAGGCCATCCATGGCGGCGAGCGCGTCACGCACGACCTCGTCGAGTGCGTTGCCTTCACGCGACGCGCCGGCACGCGGGACGCCACCCGAGTCCGCCGGCAGGCTGCCAAGCATCGACGGTGCGATCGCCTGCACGATGCGCCGCGCATCGGCGTTCGTCGACAGCGGCGCGATCGCCGTGCCGTCGCGACGCCACGCGAATGCGCCGCTGGCGGCGAGCAGCAGCGCCGAGAAACCGCTGACGGCGAGAAAGCGGCGACGCGAAGGGTCGGAGGGAGGCATGGAAGATTCGCAGGCGCTGCGCACGATGTGCGACGATAGCGATTCCACGGTAGAGCAAACCACCTAGTCGGAGTGAGGTGCGGTTGGGCTGGGCGATGGGACGCGCTCGCGGGCGCGCCGGCATCGTCCGGCGCGAGCCGCAGCCCGAGCGTGTCGCCCGCACCGTCCACTGCCGCCGCACGCATCGTCGGCCAGCTCGCGCAACTGCGTGAAAGCCATGACGCCGTCGCTGCCGATCCCGCACTCGGCGCGGCGCTGTCGCGTTTGCGCGGCTGGCAATCGCGACGCCTGCGCGCGACGTATGCCGATCTCGCGGACTCGCCACGCTATGCCGAGGCCATCGCGTTCTTCCAGAACGATCTCTATGGCCCCGGCGATTTCAGCCGGCGCGACGCCGATCTCGCACGCATCTTGCCGGTGATGACACGCATGCTGCCGGCGCGGATGCTGGAGGTCGTCGCCGACGCCACCGACCTCAACGCGCTGTCGTTTCGCCTCGACCACGCGCTGCTCGCGCACCTGCCGCGGCACGACCGCTTCGACGTCGCCGACTATTGCCGTGCCTATCGGCGTGCCGGGGACATGGCGTCACGCACGCGGCAGATCGCGCTGATCGGCACGGTGGGACGCGCGATCGACCGCTATGGGCGCAACCGCTCGGTGCGCCAGGCGCTGCGCCTGATGCGCGTGCCGGCACGCGCAGCGGGATTCGCGGCGCTGCAGGATTTTCTCGAACGCGGCTTCGCGTCGTTCGCGCTGATGGATGGGGCCGGCGATTTCCTGGCCATCGTGGATGCCCGCGAGCGGGCGATTCTCGAGGCGATCGTCGCCGGGTCGGATGCGCCGTTCCCGGCGCCGCCAGCGAACGACGCCGGATGACGCGACGGTCTCAGGCCTTGCGCGTGGGGCCGAGCGCGTCGAGCTCGGCATGGATCTCGCGCTCGATCGCCGGCTTGAGCGCGGACAGCAGGAAGCCGAGCGTGACGTCAAGGGCGATCGCCTTGCGGCCGACGACCATGCGCCCGGTGACGCCGGGGCGCTCGAAGCGGACCTCGTCGCCGTCCCACGTGTAGTCGAGCGCGAAGCGCTTCTGCAGGTCCCGGGCAAGCTTGTCCGCGGCGTTGCGCGCCTTTGCGTGCGTCAAGCCATGCTCGCGCTCGATCCTGATGGTGGCCATGCCGCGGCGCGTCGATGAAGGAGTCGATCGAGTATAGCGCGCTGCGCCGCACCATGCGGCCGCGCGGATTTGCGGCAGAATCCGGGACGACGCGACGGTCGCGACAGGGAGCGAGGACGATGCCCGCCAACATCGCGCACTATTTCACCCAGCACTTCAAGGACGGCCGGCGCGCGCTGCACCGGCACTACGCGCACGACGCCTGGCAGGACGTGCGCATCGACGAGGTGCGGCATTACGCCGAGCGCTGGCAGGAGGCGTTCCGTCGCGACGGACTCAAGCCGGGCGACCGGGTCGCACTGTGCGCGCGCAACGGCATCTTCTGGGTGGCGATCGACCAGGCGGCACTCGGCCTCGGCCTCGTCGTCGTGCCGCTGTACGCCGACGACAATCCCGACAACATCGCCTGGTGCGCGCAGAACGCCGAGGTGAAGCTGTTCATCGCCGACAACCGGCGGATGGCCGACGCGCTGGCCGCGCTTGGCGCAACCTACACGCTGCCGCGCATCGTCGTGCTGCGACCCGACACCAACGACGATCCGCAGAGCGCGCAGCGCTTCCTGCCGGTCGGCGGCCCGGGGTTCGAATGCCACGAGCTCGCGCCCGAGACGCTCGCCACGATCTGCTTCACGTCGGGCACCAGCGGCCGCCCGAAGGGCGTCATGCTGTCGCATGCCAACATCGTCGCCAACGTCGAGCAATGCCGGGCGACCGGCCTCGGCCACGCCGACGACGTGTTCCTGTCGATCCTGCCGCTGTCGCACATGTTCGAGCGCACCGGCGGCTACTACCTGCCGCTCGCGCTGGGTGCCAAGGTCGTCTACGCCCGTGGCATCGCGCAGATACCCGACGATCTCGTGTCGCAGGCGCCCACCGCCATGTTCGCGGTGCCGCGCATCTTCGAGAAATTTCACGCCAAGGTGCAGGAATCGCTGGCGAAGTCGCCGGCGAAGCGATGGCTGTTCGACGCCTGCGCGACGCGCGGTTACCGCATGGCGCGCGGGCGTGCCACGCTCGTCGACCGGCTCGTCGTGCCGCTGCTGCGGACGCTGGTGGCGAAGCCGGTGCTCGCGCGGCTCGGCGGGAGGATGCGGCTCGCCGTGGTGGGTGGCGCGGCATTCGATCCGGCGATTGCGACGGCATTCATCGGCCTCGGGCTCCCCGTGCTGCAGGGCTACGGGATGACGGAGGCCTCGCCGGTGATCTCGGTCAACCACAGCGACGACAACGTGCCCGAGTCGGTGGGACCGCCGCTGCCCGGCATCGACGTCAGGCTCGGCGACGGCGGCGAGCTGATGGCGAAGGGCGCCAACGTGATGCTGGGATACTGGCGCAACGTCGAGGCGACACGCGCCTCGCTGACGCCCGACGGATGGCTCAGGACCGGCGACGTCGCCGAGATCCGCGACGGCCACATCTACATCCGCGGCCGCGCCAAGGACATCATGGTGATGTCCAACGGCGAGAAGCTGTCGCCCCAGGACGCCGAGCTCGCGATCCTGCACGATCCCGCGTTCGAGCAGGTGATGCTGGTCGGCGAAGGCAAGCCGTACCCGATCCTGCTCGCCGTGACGAAGGAAACGGACGAGAGGGCGCTGCAGCGGCGGGTCAACGACCTCTTGAAGGCGTTTCCGCGCTGGGTGCGCGTGCGCCGCGTGATCGCCACGCCGGAGCCGTGGACGATCGACAACGGCCTCCTCACACCCACGCTGAAGCTGAAACGTCCGCTCGTGCTCGCGCATTTCAAGCAGGCGATCGATGCCGCGTACGCCGCGCCGCCCGAGCGCGACGGCTGAGCAGCCAGTGTGACCGGCGGCTGAGCGCGCCGGCCCGCCTGGGCGCGCATAGCCGCCGCCCGACTCCGATCCCCCGCCGGGCCGTACCTCGGCGCCACGTCCCTGCCGAACGCATTTGACGCGGTCACCACACCCGGCGCAGAATTCAAACAAACGTTTAAAAGAATCGGCCCGATGCGCGGTATCGAGGCGGCGATCGCCTCCTGCCGCGCGGGCGAAGCCGGCACGACCACGCGAGGCAACGATGTCCGGCAAAGTCATCGCAATGACGCGACGCAGTCCCGCGGCCACCAAGGATCGCATCCTCGACGCCGCCGAAGCGCTGTTCATGGAGCACGGCTACGAGGCGACGAGCCTGCGGGCGATCACCACCGAGGCCGCCGTCAACCTCGCCGCGGTCAACTATCACTTCGGCAGCAAGGAAGAACTGTTCCAGACGGTGCTGACGCGCAGGCTCGATCCCATGAACCGCCAGCGGCTGGCGTTGCTCACCGCATACGAGCATGCGTCGGCGCCGGAGCCCGTGCCGTGCGAGCGCATCCTCGCCGCGCTCTTCATGCCGGCGCTGGCGCTGGCACGCGACCGCACCCAGGGCGGCGAGAATTTCCTGCGGCTTCTCGGGCGCGCCTACGCCGATCCGGCGCCTTTCATCCGCCAGTTCCTGTCCGACCAGTACGCGCTGATGATCGCGCGCTTCAAGGCGGCATTCGGACGCGCGCTGCCGTGGCTGCCGCGCCGCGAATTGTCATGGCGCCTGCATTTCATCATGGGCGCGCTTTCCTACACGCTGGCGGCGACCGACGCGTTGAAGCTGATCGCCGAAATGACGCCGCGGCAACTGAACGACGACGAGGCATTGTTGAAGCGGCTCGCGCCGTTCCTGCTCGCGGGCCTGCAATCGCCGCTCGTGGATCTCGCCGATACGGACCGCGATCCGGCCGGCACGAACGTACGCAAGCGTTGATGCCATGCGCCGCGCGCGCCCCCATGCCGCCATGGCGGCGCCGCACCTGGAGTAGCCGATGCTCGTGACCTTGTGGATCGTGTTCGTCCTGCTGGGCGCACTCGCGCTCGCGTATGTCGATGCCAACGGCTACGCGTGGCTGGTCGGCATCGCGCTGGCGCTGGCGATCGCTGCGTCGGCACATCTGATGCCGCTCCTGCTCGTCGCGCTGATCGGCGCCGTCGTGCTGTTCTTCGCGGTGCCGCTGCTGCTGCCGCCGCTGCGCCGCGCGCTGGTCAGCGAGCCCGTGTTCGCGATGTTCCGCAAGGTGATGCCGCCGATGTCGCAGACCGAGCGCGAGGCGATCGAGGCGGGAACCGTGTGGTGGGACGGCGAGCTCTTCTCCGGGCGCCCCGACTGGCAGAAGCTCATCGCGATGCCGGCGCCGACGCTGACCGCCGACGAGCAGCGCTTCCTCGACGAGGATGTCGAGGAATTGTGCGCGATGGTCACCGACTGGGAGACCACCAACGTCTACCGCGACCTGCCGGCGCACGTGTGGCAGTTCATCCGCGCGCGCGGCTTCCTGGGCATGATCATCCCCAGGGAATTCGGCGGCCTTGGCTTCTCGGCGTTCGCGCACTCGGAGGTGATCACCAAGCTTGCGACGCGCTCCGGCACCGTGGTGGTGACGGTGATGGTGCCCAACTCGCTCGGGCCCGGTGAGTTGCTGCTGCACTACGGCACCGATGCGCAGAAGCAGCACTACCTGCCGCGCCTCGCCAAGGGTCTCGAGATCCCCTGCTTTGCGTTGACCAATCCGTACGCGGGTTCGGATGCCGCGGCGATTCCCGATACCGGGATCGTCTGCTGGGGCGAGCACGAGGGCCGGCGCGTGCTGGGCCTCAGGCTCACCTGGGAAAAGCGCTACATCACGCTGGGCCCGGTGGCCACGCTCCTCGGTCTCGCGTTCCGCGCCTTCGATCCCGATCATCTCGTCGGCGACGTCGAGGACATCGGCATCACCTGCGCGCTCATCCCGACGACGCATCCCGGCGTGCACATCGGCCGGCGCCACATGCCGCTCAACGCGGTGTTCCAGAACGGCCCCAACTGGGGCAGCGACGTGTTCATTCCGCTCGACTGGGTGATCGGCGGGCGGCCGATGCTCGGCCGCGGCTGGCGGATGCTGATGGAGTCGCTCGCCGCCGGGCGCTCGATCTCGCTGCCGTCGTCGTCCACCGGCATGGCCAAGCTGGCGGTGCGCGCGACCGGCGGCTATGCCCGCGTGCGCACGCAGTTCAAGACGCCGATCGCGCGCTTCGAAGGCGTCGAGGAGCCGCTGGCGCGGATGGCCGGCGCCCTGTACTGCATGGACGCGGTGCGCCGCGTCACCGCGGCGGCGGTCGACCAGGGGGAGAAGCCCGCCGTGCTGTCGGCAGTGGCGAAATACCATGTCACCGAGCGTGCGCGCCAGGTGATCACCGACGCGATGGACATCGCCGGTGGCAAGGGCATCTGCATGGGACCGTCGAACTTCCTGGGTGCCGCCTACATGCAAATGCCGGTGTCGATCACCGTCGAGGGCGCCAACATCCTGACGCGCAGCCTCATCATCTTCGGCCAGGGTGCGATCCGCGCGCACCCCTACGTGCTGAAGGAGATCGAGGCGACGCGCGAGGCGGACCCGCGGCGCGCGCTGGCGGCGTTCGAGGCGGCGCTCTTCGGCCACGTGCGCTTTGCGCTCGCCAACTTCGCGCGCACGTTCGTCGCCGGCATCACCGGCTCGCACTTCATCGACGTGCCCGCCAACGTCGCGCCCGAGACGCGCCGCTACTACCAGCGCATCGCACGCTTCTCGTCGGCGCTGGCCTTTCTCGCAGACGTGTCGATGGGCACGCTCGGCGGCGCGCTGAAGCGCCGCGAGAAGCTGTCGGCACGCCTGGGCGACGTGTTGTCGCTGCTCTACATCGCCTGCGCGACGCTCAAGCGCTACGAATCGGAAGGGCGGCAGGCCGACGACGCGCCGCTGATGCACTGGGCGGTGCGCGACGCGATGTTCAAGGCGCAGACCGCGCTCGAAGGCGTCATCACCAACTTTCCCAACAGGTTCGTCGCCGGATGCCTGCGCTTCGTGACGTTTCCGCTGGGCCGCCCGTACACGGTGCCGTCGGATGCGCTCGGCCACGCCGTGGCGAGCCTCGTCGTCGCACCGTCGGCGACGCGTGATCGCCTGACGCAGGGCATGTTCATTCCGCAGAGCGAGGACGATCCCGTGGGCCTGATCGAGCACGCGCTCGCCGCATCGATCGCCTGCGAGCCCATCGAGGCGAAAGTGCGCGCCGCCGTCAAGTCGCAGCAGTTGGCGGCGCACGGCGCGGCGGGAGAGCCGGCGGAAGCGATCTACGCGCGTGCCGAAGCCGCCGGCATCATCGGCGCCGACGAGCACGCCGCGCTGCGTGCGCAGCGCGCGCTCGCCGCGCGCCTTGTGCGGGTCGACGACTTCGCGCAGGATCTCGGCGCTGCGGAAACGGTGCCGCCGCATCCGGTCACCCCGCATGCCGCGGACGTGGCGCAGTCGCCGCCGCTGCGCGCCGTCGCCTGACCGCAGCCGTCGATCGCGATGGCGGAACCGATCTACATCATCGACGGCGCGCGCACGCCGTTCCTCAAGTCGCGCAACCGGCCGGGGCCTTTCTCCGCATCGGATCTCGCAACCTATGCCGGCCGCGCGCTGCTGCTGCGCATGCCGTTCGCGCCGCCGGCGCTCGACGAAGTCATTTTGGGCTGCGCCGCGCCGTCGCCCGACGAGGTCAACATCGGCCGCGTCGCGGCATTGCGCATGGGCTGTGGCAATGCCGTGCCGGGGTGGACGGTGATGCGCAATTGCGCGTCGGGCATGCAGTCGATCGATTCCGGCATCGCGCAGATCCTCGCCGGCCGCTCCGACCTCGTGCTCGCCGGCGGCACCGATGCGCTGTCGCGCGCGCCGCTGCTGTTTTCCGATGCCATGGTGAGGTGGCTGTCGCAATGGTATGCGGCGAAGTCGTTTGGCGCGCGCGCCACGCTGCTGGCGAAGTTCCGCCCGGCGATGCTCGCCCCGGTGATCGGGCTCATGAAGGGCCTCACCGATCCGATCGTGGGCCTGCTGATGGGCCAGACCGCAGAGAACGTCGCCTGGCGCTTCGGCATCACGCGCGGCGACATGGACGCCTACAGCGCGCGCTCGCATGCGCGGCTCCTGGCGGCGCAGAAGGCGGGCTTGCTCGCGCGCGAGGTGGTTCCGGTCTACGACGGCGCCGGCACCGCGTACACGGCCGACGACGGCGTGCGCGAGGACTCGACGGTCGAGAACCTGGCGAAACTGCGGCCCTTCTTCGACCGCAAGTACGGCAACGTCACTGCCGGCAACAGCTCGCAGGTGACCGACGGCGCGGCGTGGGTGGTGCTGGCATCGGCGCGCGCGGTGGAGCGTCACAAGCTCGTGCCGCGCGGACGCATCGTCGATACGCAGTGGGCGGCGCTCGATCCCGCGATCATGGGCCTCGGCCCGGTGCACGCGGCGACGCCAATCCTGGTGCGCCACAATCTCGGGCTCAACGATCTCGACGCGTGGGAGATCAACGAGGCGTTCGCCGCGCAGGTGCTGGGATGCCTGCGCGCATGGCAGAGCGACGATTACTGCCGTGAGGCGCTCGGGCTGCCGCACGCGCTCGGCACGCTCGACGAGGCGAAGCTCAACGTCGACGGTGGTGCCATCGCGCTCGGCCATCCGGTCGGGGCTTCGGGCACGCGGATCGTGCTGCACCTCCTCAACGTGCTCGAGCGCACGGGCGGCCGGCGCGGGATCGCTGCGATCTGCATCGGCGGCGGCCTCGGCGGCGCGATGCTGGTGGAGCGCGTTTGACGATGCGACACTGGTCCCTCACCCGCGACGCCGAGGGCATCGCCACGCTCGTGTTCGACAAGGCGGGTGCAGCCGTCAACACGCTTTCCGCCGATGCGATGGCGGAATTCGGCGAGGCGCTGACCGCGCTCGATACCGCGCCGCCGAAGGCGCTGGTCATTCGCTCGGGCAAGGCGAACGGATTCATCGCCGGCGCCGACATCGACGAGTTCCGCGCGGCCAGGACCGCGGACGACGGGCTTGCGATCGTGCGCCGCGGGTGGGATCTCTTCGCGCGCCTGGCGCACGTGCCGTATCCGACGCTGGCGGTGATCAAGGGCTTCTGCCTGGGCGGCGGCCTCGAGCTCGCGATGGCGTGTCGTTACCGCGTCGCCGTCGACGATCCATCGACGCGGATGGGCCTGCCTGAAGTGATGCTTGGCATCGTGCCGGGTTGGGGCGGCATCCAGCGCCTGCCGCGGCTGGTGGGCGCGCCCGCGGCGCTCGACCTGCTGCTGACCGGCAAGACGATCGACGCCCGGCGCGCGCGCGCGCTCGGCCTGGTCGACGAGGCGGTGCCGCCGCGCATCGTCGACAACACCATCGCCGGCATGTTGCGCGCACTGCCGCCACCGCGGCATCTGCCGTTCCTGCTGGCGCTCACGCTGAATCCGTTCGTGCGGAAGCTGATCGCGGCGAGTGCGGCGAAGAAGGTCGCGCAGCGCGCGCGTCCGCAGCACTATCCCGCGCCGTACACGATCCTCGCGCTCTTCGCGCGTTTCGACGGCAACGCGCTTGCGCCGCCGCCGGACGACGCGGCATCGATGCAGGCGCTCTTTGCCGCCCCGGATTTCGGCAACCTGATCCGGGTCTACACGCTGCAGGAGCGGCTGAAGGCGCTGGGCAAAGATGGCGACGCCAAGGCGCGCCACGTGCACGTGGTGGGCGCCGGCACGATGGGCGGCGACATCGCGGCCTGGTGCGCGCTGCGCGGGCTCACGGTCACGCTGCAGGACCAGGACGCAGCGCGACTTGCGCCGGCGTTTGCACGCGCGTCAAAGCTTTTTGGCGAGCGCCTGAGGGATCCTCGCCGCGTGCGCGACGCCAGCGACCGCCTGATTCCCGACGTCGCCGGCGACGGCATCGGCCGCGCCGACGTCGTCATCGAGGCGATCTTCGAGAATGTCGATGCCAAGCGCGCGGTGTTCGCCGCCGTCGGGAAGAAGGCGCGCGCGGATGCCATTCTCGCCACCAACACGTCGTCGATCCCGCTCGAGGCGATCGCGGGCGCGCTCGCCGATCCCTCGCGCCTCGTCGGCCTGCACTTCTTCAACCCGGTGGCGAAGATGATGCTGGTCGAGGTCGTGGTCGGCATGCAATCCGCGGCCGCGGCGGTGCCACGCGCCCTCGCCTTCGTGCGCCAGATCGACAAGCTGCCGCTGCCGGTGAAGAGCGCGCCGGGGTTCCTCGTCAACCGCATCCTCGCCCCTTACCTGATGACGGCGATGCGCGCGGTGGACGAGGGCCTGTCGCCGGAAACCGTCGACGAGGCGGCGCTCGCGTTCGGCATGCCGATGGGGCCGATCGAGCTCGCCGACACCGTGGGCCTCGATATTTGCGTCGCGGTCGGCAAGCTCCTGGCGGACGCCGGCGCGCCGCCGCAGCGATTGATGGCGCTCGTCGACGCCAAGAAGCTCGGCAAGAAAAGCGGCGAAGGCTACTACCGCTGGGTGAACGGCAAGCCGCAGAAGGCCGCGCCGTCGGCGGTGCCTCCCGCGCTCGCGGCGCGGCTCATCGACCCCTTCGTCGCCGAAGCGCGCAAGGCGCTCGCCGAAGGCGTGGTGGCCGATGCCGACCTGGTCGATGCAGGCGCGATCTTCGGCACCGGATTCGCGCCGTTCCGCGGCGGACCCTTGTGGTACGCGGCGCATGCCGCGCGCGACGCGGGGGGCGGCACGGCGGCAGGCTGAAACGCCCTGTCGCGCGCGGTTGCCGCGCGCGCGACGGTGGAGTCGCCGACGCCGCGCACAAGCGGCGCACGCGATGGCAGTGCAACGACCGATGGAGGAGGCCGTGGACAGATACTGGCTCGCAAGCTATCCGGCCGGGATTCCCGCCGAGATCGACATCGACGAGTATGCGTCGCTGCGCGACGTGATCGAGGAATCGTTCGCCCGCTACCCGACGCGGCCTGCGTTCACCTCGATGGGGCGCTCGATCTCGTTTCGCGACCTCGATGCGCTGTCGGCCGCGTTCGGCGCCTGGCTGCAGGCACAGGGCCTGGCCAAGGGCGCCCGCGTGGCGCTGATGATGCCCAACGTTCTGCAATACCCGGTGGCGCTGTTCGGCACGCTGCGCGCCGGCTACACGGTGGTCAACGTCAATCCGCTGTACACGCCGCGCGAGCTCGAGCACCAGCTCGTCGATTCGGGCGCTGCAGTGATCGTCGTCGTCGAGAACTTCGCGCACACGCTGCAGGAAGTCGGCGCGGGCACCGCGGTCAAGCACGTGGTCGTGACGTCGATCGGCGAGATGCTCGGTCTCAAGGGCGTGCTGGTCGACTTCGTGCTGCGGCACGTGAAGAAGGTCATCGCGCCGTGGTCGCTGCCCGGCGCGATCCGCATGGCGGACGCGATCGCCGACGGCCGGCGGCGGGCGCTCGCGCGGGTGCCGATCGGCCACGACGACATCGCGTTCCTGCAATACACCGGCGGCACGACCGGCGTGGCCAAGGGTGCCGTGCTCCTGCATCGCAACATCGTCGCCAACCTGCTGCAGTCGCGGGCATGGGTGCGGCCGTTCCTCGGCACCGAGAACCGCCAGGTCATCATCACGCCGCTGCCGCTCTATCATATCTTCTCGCTCACTGCGAACTGCCTCGTGTTCATGACGCTCGGCGGCGAGAATGTGCTGATCGCCAATCCGCGCGATATCCCGGGCCTCGTGCGCGAGATGGGACGCTTCCGCTTTACCGCGATCACCGGGGTCAACACGCTGTTCAATGCGCTGCTCAACAATCCGGATTTCGCCCGGCTCGACTTCGCGTCGTTCACGTTCACGCTCGGCGGCGGCATGGCGGTGCAGGAAGCCGTGGCCAGGCGCTGGAAGGAGGTGACCGGCGTCACGCTGTCGGAGGCCTACGGACTCACCGAGACGTCGCCGGCGGCGACGATCAATCCGCTCGACCTGCCGGCGTACAACGGCTCCATCGGCCTGCCGATCTCGTCCACCGACATCGTGCTGCGCGACGACCTCGGTCACGACGTCCCGCTCGGCCAGCCGGGGGAGATCTGCATCCGCGGCCCGCAGGTGACGCCGGGCTACTGGAATCGGCCCGAGGAGACCGCCATGGCGATCTCCGCGGACGGCTTCTTCGCCAGCGGCGACATCGGCGTGATGGACGCGCGCGGCTATGTGCGCATCGTCGATCGGAAGAAGGACATGATCCTGGTTTCGGGGTTCAACGTGTACCCCAACGAGATCGAGGCGGTGGTGGTCGGCCATCCGGGCGTGCTCGAGTGCGCGGTGATCGGCGTTCCGGACGCCAGGTCCGGCGAGGCGGTCAAGCTCTTCGTGGTGAAGCGCGATCAGGCGCTCACCGCGGAGGAGATGCTGCGCTATTGCCGCGAGCGGCTGACCGGCTACAAGATGCCGCGCGAGGTGGAGTTCCGCGCCGAGCTGCCGAAGTCGAACGTCGGCAAGATCCTGCGCCGCGAGCTGCGCGACGAAGCGCGGCGCGCGGCGGCGGCGTGAGGTGGCGATGAGCGAGCCTTTCCGCATCCTGCTGCCGCATGGCGAGCCCGTGCTGCGGGTGGTGCCGATGCCGGCCGACGTCAATCAGCACGGCGACATCTTCGGCGGCTGGATCATGTCGCAGGTGGACATCGCCGGGGGCGTGCTGGCCGCGCGCACGGCGCGGGGCCGCGTGGCGACCGTCGCCGTCAATTCGTTCACCTTCAAGGAGCCCGTGCTGGTCGGCGACGTCGTCAGCTTCTTCGGCGAGGTCGCGCGCATCGGCCGCACCTCGGTGACCATTTCGATTGAGGTCTACGCCCAGCGCAATCCCGACGACCTCGTCACCGTCAAGGTGACGGAGGCGAGCCTGACCTACGTCGCCGTCGGCGCCGACCGCCGGCCGCGACCGATTGTGCCCCGGTGAACAACGTGCGACGTCTCCCGCAGTGCAGAATGAACCGGCGCGACGGCGCTGGTATAGTCGACCGGCCCCTCGCTGTCGCCACCGACGGGCGCCTTCGCAAATGATGAATCGTGTAGCGCCCGCCGCCCATTCACGAGGAGAACCGCCATCATGAATCGAAGCCAGTTCCGCCGCAGCCGGGTCGCCGCCGGCGTCATCGCCGCCGCGTCGTTGCTCGGTGCGGGCCATGCGTCCGGCGCCGCGTTCGCGCTGCAGGAGGAAAGCGCCAGCGGCCTCGGCAACGCGTTCGCCGGAGGTGCCGCGGCGGCGGAGGATGCGAGCTCGATGTCGGTGAATCCGGCGACGCTGTCGAAATATTCGAGCGCGCAGGTGGTGCTGGGTGTGCATTTCATCACGCCGTCGATGAAATTCAAGAACGATGGCTCGCAGCCGGCGGCGTTCCAGCCGCTCGGTGGCGACGGCGGCGACGCCGGCAGCACCAATGTCGTGCCGAACCTCTACCTGGCGGTGCCGCTCAATCGCGACCTCGTGTTCGGCCTCGGCATCAACGTTCCGTTCGGCCTCGTCACCGAGTACGACGACGACTTCATCGGGCGCTTCCAGGGACTCAAGTCGGACGTGCAGACGATCAACGTCAACCCCGCGCTGTCGTGGAAGGTGAACGACCAGTTCGCCATCGGCGGGGGCGTCAACTGGCAGCACGTCAAGGCCACTTTCTCGCAAATGGTCAATTACTCGGGTGCTCTGGCGCAGGCGGCGACGCAGGCGGCGGGGCAGGGGGCGATTCCGCCGGAGCTCGTGCCGGCGATCGTCGGCGCGACCCCGGGATTGCAGTCGAAATCGACCGTCGACGCCAGCGACAGCGCGTGGGGCTGGAACGTCGGCATGCTGTGGGATGTCAATCCGGCGACGCGCGTGGGCCTGTCCTATCGCTCGCCGATGAAGTTCAAGGCGACGGGCAACGTCGGCTTCGACAATCCGACACCGAGCGTGCCGGCGCCGCTGGCACCGGTGGTGGGCCTGCTCGCGCAGCAGGTGAACTCCGTCGCGCTGTTCAACGGCGGGGTCAATGCCAACGTCAAGCTGCCCGACATCGCCAACCTGTCGATCTTCCAGTCGATCAACGACCGCTGGGACTGGATGGCCGACGTGCAGTGGACCGGCTGGTCGACGTTCAAGGACCTGACGTTCGTGCGCACCACGGGTGACGTGCTGCAATCCACGCCGGAGAATTTCGATGACGTCTGGCGCGTCTCGGTCGGCACCACCTACAAGTACAACGACCAGTGGAAGTTCCGCGGCGGCGTCGCCTTCGACCAGTCGCCGGTCAACGGCACCGACCGTACCGTGCGCCTGCCCGATGGTGACCGCACGTGGCTCGCCGCCGGCCTGCAATACAAGTTCTCGCCGCAGCTCAAGTTCGATCTCGGCGCCGCGTACATCTTCGTCGACAAGCCGGGCATCGACCAGAATGCCGGCAGCACCGCGCAGAATGGCCTCGTCAAGGGCCATTACGACATGAACGTGTTCATCGTGTCCGGGCAGATGGTGTACTCGTTCTGAAGCGGCATCGCCGGACGGCGGCGACGCAGCCGTCCGGCCCGCGGCCGTCCCGCCGCCACACGCGCGGGGTGTCCCGCAGGGCGCGCGTCGATCCATGATTGCAAACGCTTCCGCGACGACCGCCGGTACGGCGCCTGCAGCGCCGGCTCCGGCGCGCCTGGTCGTGCGCGAAGTGGCGGTGCTCGGTGCCGGCGTGATGGGCGCACAGATCGCCGCGCACCTGGTCAACGCCGGCGTGCGCGTATGCCTCTTCGACCTCACGGCCAAGGACGGCGATCGCAACGCCATCGCCCGCAAGGGCGTCGCGGGCCTGGCGAAGCTCGAGCCGGCACCGCTCGGCGTGCCCGAGCTCGCGGCGGCGATCGAGGTCGCCAACTACGACGACGATCTCCCGCGCCTCGCCACGTGCGATCTCGTGATCGAGGCGATCGCCGAGCGGCTCGACTGGAAGCGCGATCTCTACGCCCGCATCGGGCCATTCCTCGCGCCCGATGCGATCGTCGCCTCCAACACCTCCGGGCTTTCGCTCGCCGCGCTCGACGCCGCGATGCCGGCGGCGCTGCGCAACCGCTTCTGCGGCATCCACTTCTTCAACCCGCCACGCTACATGCACCTCGTCGAGCTGATCGCGGCGCCGGGCACGCAAGCCGCGCTCCTCGACGCGCTCGAGACCTTCCTCACCACGACGCTCGGCAAGGGCGTGATCCGCGCGCGCGACACGCCGAACTTCATCGCCAACCGCATCGGCGTATTCTCGATCGTGGCGACGATGCTGCACACCGAGCGTTACGGGCTCGGCTTCGACGTCGTCGATGCGCTGACCGGCCCCGCGATCGGGCGGCCGAAGAGCGCGAGCTACCGCACCGTCGACGTCGTCGGTCTCGACACCACGGCGCATGTCATCGCCACGATGCGCGACAATCTGCCGGACGACCCCTGGCACGCCTGTTTTGCCGAGCCGCGCGTGCTGACGGCGCTGGTCGCCAAGGGCGCGCTCGGGCAGAAGAGCGGCGCCGGCTTCTACCGCAAGGTGGGCCGCGACATCGAGGTGCTCGAACCGGCGACCGGCGCCTACCGCGCGTCGGCGCCACAGGCGGCGCCCGAAGTGCTGGCGATCCTCGGCACGCAGGATCCGCGGCAGATGCTGACGGCGCTGCGTGCGAGCGCGCACCCGCAGGCGCAATTCCTGTGGGCGGTGTTCCGCGACGTCTTCCACTACGCCGCCTTTCACCTCGCCGCGATCGCCGACAATGCGCGCGACGTCGATCTCGCGCTGCGCTGGGGCTTCGGCTGGACGGCCGGCCCGTTCGAGACCTGGCAGGCGGCAGGCTTCGCCGACATCGCGCGCGCGATTCGCGACGACATCGCCGCCGGCCGCACGCTCGCCGCCGCGCCGCTGCCCGACTGGATCGACGCAGCGCCGGTGGTCGCCGCGCGCGGCGTGCATACGGCGCAAGGCTCGTGGTCGCCGCAGCGCGCGGCATTCGTCGGCCGCAGCACGCTGCCCGTCTACCGCCGCCAGCGCTTCCCGGACGCCGTGCTCGGCGAACGCCACGATGCCGGCACGACGATCTTCGAGACTGACGCACTGCGCATGTGGCATCTCGGCGACGACGTCGGCATCGTGTCGTTCAAGACCAAGCAGAACACGGTGTCGAGCGAAGTGCTGGACGGCATCGGGCGCGCGCTCGACGTCGCCGAGGCGCAGTGCGCCGGCCTCGTGCTGTGGCAGACGCGCGAGCCGTTTTCGTTCGGCGCCAACCTGGCGTCGCTCGCGCCGGCCGTGCAGGCGGGGCAGTGGAGCGTCGTCGAGGACGTCGTGCACCGCTTCCAGCAGACGTCGATGCGGCTGCGCTACAGCCTCGTGCCGACGATCGCCGCCGTGCGCGGCATGGCGCTCGGCGGCGGCTGCGAGTTCACGCTGCACTGCGACCGCGCCGTCGCCGCGTTCGAGAGCTACATCGGCCTCGTCGAGGCAGGCGTCGGCCTGCTGCCCGCCGGCGGCGGCACGAAGGAATTCGCGATGCGCGCGGCCGACGACGTGGCGCGCGGCCGCGCCGGCGGGCAACAGGACCCCTTCCCGTTCGTGCGCACGTATTTCCAGAACATCGCCACGGCGAAGGTATCGAAGAGCGCGCTCGACGCCAAGGCGCTGGGCTACCTGCGTCCGGCCGACGTGGTCGTGATGCACGCCGGCGAGGTCCTGCACGTCGCGCTGGCGCAGGCGCGCGCGCTGGCCGAGCAGGGCTACCGCCCGCCGCTGCCGCGCGCGAGGATCGCCGTCACCGGTCGCACGGGCATCGGCACGCTGCAGATGATGCTCGTCAACCTGCGCGACGGAGGATTCGTTTCCGCGTACGATTTCGACATCGGCCTCGCCATCGCCCGCGTGATCTGCGGCGGCGAGATCGACGCCGGCAGCGAGGTCGACGAAAAGTGGCTGCTCGATCTCGAGCGGCGCGAGTTCCTGGCGCTGCTGCACAACGCGCAGACGCAGGCGCGCATCGCGCATACGCTCGCCACCGGCAAGCCACTGCGGAACTGACGATGCCGCGACAGATCACCGAAGCCTACGTGGTGGCAGCGACGCGCGTGGCGGTCGGCAAGGCGCCGCGCGGCGTCTATCGCCACACGCGTCCCGACGACCTGCTCGCGCACGTCCTGGCGAGCGTGCTCGCACAGGTGCCGTCGATCGCGCCGGCGCGCGTCGACGACGTGATCGTCGGCTGCGCGATGCCCGAGTACGAGCAGGGGATGAACGTGGCACGCATCGGCCTGCTGCTCGCCGGCCTGCCCGACAGCGTGGCCGGCATGACCGTCAACCGCTTCTGCGCGTCGGGGCTCAACGCGGTGTCGATCGCGGCCGACCGCATCCGGGTCGGCGAGGCGGACATCATGATCGCCGGCGGCACCGAGAGCATGTCGATGATCCCGATGCTCGGCCGGCTCGCGATCAACCAGCGGGTGTTCGCCCGTGAGGAGACGATCGGCATCGCCTACGGCATGGGTCTCACCGCCGAGCGCGTGGCCACGCGGTGGAAGGTGTCGCGCGAGGACCAGGACGCCTTCGCGCTGGCGTCGCACCAGAAGGCGATCGCCGCGCAGGCGGCCGGCGAATTCGCGCAGGAGATCACGCCGTTCGTGCTCGATGCCCGCGAGCCCGATCTCGCCAGCGGCGCGATCGTCGCCACGCGGCATGCGGTGCCCGCCGACGAGGGTCCCCGCGCGGACACGTCGCTGGAGGCGCTGGCGAAGCTGCGGCCGGTGTTCGCCGCCAAGGGCTCGGTCACCGCGGGCAACAGCTCGCAGACGTCGGACGGCGCCGGCGCGGCCATTCTCGTATCCGAGCGGGTGCTGAAGGAGCTCGCATTGGCGCCGCTCGCGCGGTTCGCCGGATTCGCCATTGCCGGCGTGCCGCCCGACATCATGGGCATCGGACCTGTCGCGGCGATCCCCAAGGTGCTCGCGGGCGCCGGCGTGCGCAAGCAGGATCTCGACTGGATCGAGCTCAACGAGGCGTTCGCCGCGCAATCGCTGGCGGTAATCCGCGACCTCGATCTCGATGTCGCGAAAATCAATCCGCTGGGCGGCGCGATCGCGCTCGGCCACCCGCTCGGGGCCACCGGCGCGATCCGCACGGCGACGATCGTCCACGGCTTGCGACGCCGCCGGCACAAATGGGGGCTGGTGACGATGTGCATCGGCACCGGCATGGGTGCCGCGGGACTGTTCGAATCACTCTGAGGAGTCGGCCATGATCCGAGTGCTGGCGCTGCTCGCTGCCGTCGCGTTCGCCATCGACGCCGCAGCGGTCGACATCCAGGGCGTCACGCTGCCCGCCTCGGCGACGCTCGGCGGCCGCGAAGTCGTGCTGAATGGTGCCGGCGTGCGGACCAAGTTGGTATTCAAGATCTATGTCGGCAGTCTCTGGCTGCCACGACGGGCGTCCGACCTTGCCGGCGTGGTGGCGCAGTCGCCGCGGCGCATCCGCATGGATCTCCTGCGCGACCTCTCCGCCGACCAGCTGACGGATGCGTTGCTCGAAGGTCTCAGGGACAACCTGTCCGCCGCCGAGCTTGCCGCGGTGAAAGACGAGACCGATCAACTCGTCGTGGCGATGAAGGGCTTCGGCGACGTCAAGCAAGGCAGTGTCGTCACGCTCGACTACGTCGACGGCGCCACGCACGTGACGCTCGATGCCAGGGAGCGCGCGACGATTGCCGGCGAAGCGTTCAACAAGGCGCTGACGCGGATCTGGCTCGGCGATCACCCGGTGCAGGCGAGCCTGCAGAAGGACATGCTGGGAGGCGGCGGCACCTGATGCCGGAATACTGGGCGTCCTGCGGCTACCGGCTGCTCGCGCAGGGCAGTGATGGCCGACTCACGGTCACCGATGCTTTCCTGCGAAGCTTCCTCGCGCGTGCCGAGCTGGCGCCTGTTCCGGAGTCGTGCGACGCCGAGCTCGCCGTGGCCGACGCGCTCGCGGCGAATCCGCGCGTGGCGCTCGACGCCGCGGCGCTCGACGCGATCCGCGACGCCGACGCGCGCGACAACTACCGCGTGTTCCTGCGCTTTCGCGGGCGTCTCACCGCGGCACCGTCCCTCGAGAGCGCATACGTTGGCCTGTTTCGCGGCGAAGGCGTCGACGTGCCGCCGGCCTTCGTGCACCAGCTCACCCAGGTGCTGGTGCGTCACGTGCTCGGCGACGAAGCCGACCCGCTTGCCGCGCGCGCAGGCGAAATGCTGTTCCGGCCGCAGCGGATTACGGTGACCGCCGACGGCGCCGTGATGGCGGCCGACGCCGCCACCGTCGAGCGCTATGCGATCGCCGGCGGCTTCGGCAGCCTCGGGGAACTGCTGCAGCAGAACCGCACGCCGACGCGCAGTGTCGAACTCGACGTGCTCGATCGTGACGGCGCCGCGACTTACTGGGAGCGCGACGAGCGCCACGACCTGGCGGTGAGCCTCAACCGCGGCCAGCCGGCGCTCGATGCGCTGACGACGGTCCTCGTACGCTGGATCGCGCACTTTCTCGGCGTCGAGGTGTCCATACGGCCGCGCGCAGAGATCGACGACCGGCGGTGGGTGTGGCACGTGGGTCTCGACGCGCAGGCAAGTGCGCTGCTCAACGATCTGTACAATGGCGCCGAGGTCGACGATGCGCGGATGGCGCGCCTCCTGTGCCTCTTCGAGCTTGCGTTCGCCGACCCTGCGGCAATGCGCGCCGCGATCGCCGGCCGGCCGGTGTACCTTGCGATGGCGATGGACGCCGACAACCGCCTGGTGCTGAAACCGCAGAACCTCCTGCTCAACCTGCCGCTGTCGCGGCCGCAATAGATTGGATCGGGACAAGATGTCGATGCGCCTCACTTCCCTGCTCGCCGCGCTCGTGACGCTGGCGGCAAGCTCCGCCGCACCTGCGCAGACGCCGCCGCCGCCGGCGCAGCAATCGCAATCGCAATTGCCGCCAGCCGGGCCGCAGGCATCCCCTGCGGGGCCGGCGACCGCACCGGCCGCGCCCACGACAGGCCAGGCCGCGGGTGCGATCGGCGCACTCGACTGGCTGGCCGGCTGCTGGGCGGGCGAGGTGAACCATCGCGATTTCACCGAGCAATGGACGCGACCCTCGGCGGGGATGATGCTGGGTCTCGGCCACACGGTGATGGGCGACAGGACGGAATCGTATGAGTACATGCGCATCGAGACCCGCGCCGACGGCAGCATCGCCTATTTCGCGAAGCCGACGGACAAGGCCGAGGAAGGATTCGTCTACCAGGGCACGCGCGACGACCATGGCGCCACGAGCTACGTGTTCAGCAATCCGGCGCGCGACTTCCCGGCGGAGATCGCGTACACGCGCACCGTCGCCGGCGAGCTGTTCGCTTACGTGCGCGGCAAGATCAACGGCGCCGAGCGCCAGGTGATCTATCCGTTCCGGCGTGTCGACTGCGCGACCGGCAAGCCGCAATGAGATGACGGGCGCCGCCGGCAGCCCCGCGCTCGCCGCGTTCGAGAAGATGCTGGCGGCCGGCAAGGACAGCGCACTGCTGCGATATTCGCTCGGCAGCGAGCTCCTAAAATCGGCCGACGCCCGGAGCGCAGCCGCGCATCTCGCCAAGGCGGTGGAGCTCGATCCGCGCTACACCGCGGCATGGAAGCTCTATGCCCGCGCGCTTGCCGAGGCCGGCCGCGTCGACGACGCGCTCGCCGCCTATGCGCGCGGCATCGCCGTGGCGGCCGAGCGCGGCGACAAGCAGGCCGAGAAGGAAATGACGGTGTTCTCGCGGCGCCTCGCCCGGACGCGCGCGACGCCGCCCGCGGCCGGCGGGTCCCCCGCGCCGCGCTAGCAGGTCCCAAGGCGCCGCGCGGCGTCGCGTACCGCGCGCGCACTATACTGCGCACGCCAGCGCTGTTCGCGTCCTCCCCGGGGCGCGCCGCGCGCTGGCAGTGCATCGGGCCGACAAAAGAAGACCATGGCCGCAGCGACCGGCATCGTCACGTTTCTGTTCACGGACGTCGAGGGCAGCACGCGCCTGTGGGAGTCCGAAGCAGCACGCATGGAGCCCGCGCTCGCGCGGCATGACGCCATCGTCCGCGACGCCGTCGAGACAAACCGCGGCACGGTCGTCAAGATGACCGGCGACGGCGTGCACGCCGCCTTCGACGATCCGCTCGACGCGGTCGCGGCGGCACTGCACCTGCAGCTCGCGCTCGCCGAACCGGCACAGGCGTCGGATCTCCTACTGGCCGTGCGCTGCGGCATCCACATGGGGGTGGGCGAGCGCCGCGACGACGATTTCTTCGGCCCGGCGGTCAACCGCGCCGCGCGCATCATGGCCGCCGCGCATGGCGGGCAGGTCCTGCTGTCGCAGGCCGTGGCGACGCTGGTCGCCGATCGCCTGCCATCGCCGCTCGGGCTGCGCGGACTGGGCGACGCGCGGCTGCGCGACCTCGCGAGCGCCGAGCGCCTGTTTCAGCTCGTTCACCCGCGCCTGCGCGCACAGTTCCCGCCGCTGCGCTCGCTGGAGGCCACGCCCAACAACCTGCCGCAGCAGCTCACGTCGTTCATCGGCCGCGAGCGCCAGCTCGCCGAGGTGGCGGCGCTGATACCCCGCAGCCGGCTGCTGACGCTGGTAGGACCGGGCGGCATCGGCAAGACGCGGCTTTCGCTGCAGGCGGCAGCCGACGCGATGGACACGTTCACCGACGGCGTGTTCTTCATCGAATTCGCGCCACTGGGCGATACGCAACTGCTGGCGCAGGCGGTAGCCTCGGCGCTCGGCGTCAAGGAGGACGCCGGGCGGCCGCTCGTCGACACGCTCGCCGCCTACGTGCGCGAGCGACACCTGCTGCTGATCTTCGACAATTGCGAGCACCTGGTGCAGGGCTGCGCCGCGCTCGCGCATGCGCTGCTGCGCGCCAGCGCCGCGCTGCACATCGTGGCGTCGAGCCGCGAGCCGCTCAACATCGCCGGCGAGCAGATCTATCCGGTGCCGACACTGTCGCTGCCGCAGCCGCCCCCGGCCGCCGGCGAGCGTGCGGCGGAGTCGGACGCCACGCGGCGCTTCATCGAGAACGCGCTCAAGCAATCGGAGGCGGCACGCCTCTTCATCGAGCGCGCGGTGGCCGCACGCGGTGATTTCGTCGTCAACGATGACAATGCCGTCGCCATCGTCGGCATCTGCCGCCAGCTCGACGGCATTCCGCTGGCGATCGAGCTCGCCGCTGCCTGCACGCGCACGATGTCGGCGGCGCGCATCGAGGACCGCCTGTCCGACCGCTTCCGGCTGCTGGCCGGCGGCAATCGCGACGTGCTGCCGCGGCAGCAGACGCTGCGCGCGCTGATCGACTGGAGCTACGACCTGCTGGTGCCCGCGGAGCGAACGCTGTTTCGCCATCTGGCGGTATTCGCCGGCGGCTTCAGGCTGGAGGCGGCCGAGTCCGTGACGCGCGTCGGCGGCGGCGACGCCGACGCCGTGCTCGACCTGGTGACGCGCCTCGTGGAGAAGTCGCTCGTGGTGTTCGACGCCGACAAGGACCGCTACGGCTTTCTCGAGACCGTGCGCGAGTACGCGCTCGGCCGGCTGCGCGAGTCGGCGGAGGAAGCGCATGCGCGCGCGAGCCACCTCGCGTGGGTGCTCGATCTCGTCAAGCACGCGCGCGACGAGATCGATGGACCCGAGCAGGCGCGCTGCCTCGCGCGCCTCGACGTCGAGCTCGAGAACGTGCTGGCTGCGCACGCGTACTGCGGCGAGGCGGCGGGCGGCGGCGACGCCGACATGCGCCTTGCCGACGCCATCAAGCTCTATTGGTTCAACCGCGGCCTGCTCGGGCTGGGTCTGCGCGTGACGACCGAGGCGCTGGCGCGGCCCGACGCCGCGGCGCGGGGCGTGTTGCGTGCACGGCTCCTGCTCGCTGCCGGACAGTTCAAGTCATGGGCTGGGCGCTTCGACGAAGCCTATGGCTACCTCGAGGAAGGTCTCGCGATCGCGCGCGAAGCGGGCGACCAGGGGCTCGTGGCGACCGTGCTGCAGCCACTGGGCCTCACGGCGCTCGGGCTGGGCCGCCGCGCCGACGCGCGCGCCTATCTCGACGAGGCGCTGACGCTGGCGCGCCAGGGCGGCGGCCCGCGGGAGCTCGCCGCGGCGCTCAACCAGATCGCGCAGGTCGAGCGCATCGACGGGCGCATGGCGCGTGCCGACGAGCACTACCGGCAGGCGCTCGTGCTCGCGCGCGAAGCGGGCGATCTTGCCGTCGTCGCCGTCACCCTGCTCAACCTCGCGATGACCGCCATCAGCCGTGGCGAGCAGCGCGAGCCCGTCGTGCTGCTGCATGAAACGCTGGCGATCGCCGCCGCGACCGGCGACCGGCTGGCGGGACTCGGCACGCTCGACGCCTGCACCGCGCTGGCGGCATCGATCGGCGAGATGCGCGACGCCGCGGCGTTCCACGGCATGGCGGAGGCGCAGCTCAGGCAATCCGGGATGCAGCGCGACCCCGTGGACACGGCGTTCGTCACGCCGTGGCTCGACACCGCGCGCGGCCGGCTGCCTGCGGCCGACTTCGCGGCCGCCGAGGACGGCGGCCGCGCGCTCGGCTACGCCGCCGCGGTCGACGCGGCGAAGGCCTGGCTCATGCGGCGGTGAGGATCGAGGGCACGAATGCGCCCTCGATCACGCGCGCGTCACTTGTTGACGACCCAGGGGTCGAGCGGTCGAAACGAGTGACCACGCCATTCGAGCCTGACCGTGTACTTGTGGCGGCCGACCTCGGCGCTGTCGACGCACTGGAACTCCTTGGCATTCAGCTGGTGACACGAGAATCCCGCGGCATCGAAAACGATGCCATCACTCGCGAAACGCAGTTCGGTCGCCTGCGGCAGGTGCCACGTCAGCGTCGTCGCGGCGCGCGTTTCACCGCGCTCGATGTTGACTTCCTCGGCGACCAGCGCCTTGCAGAGGAACGTGAAGCATTCGGAGCCGACCGCAACATTGCAGGCCACCCCCTGCTTGCACGCCACCGACACGGGGGCGCGGCCATCCGGCGGAAAGTCGCCGATGGTGGTGCATCCAGTCATGGCGGCCAGCGGCAAAAGGCACAACGCGACGCGTCTCCACACGATGGGTTCTCCTTGAGGTGCACGATGATCGTCCTGCCGGTTGCGAGGGCGAGGACACGCCAGTCTATGCTCGTTGCCGAAGGCCGTGACGCGGGCCATGGCGGGAATTTTCGACAACGTGCGGGTTCGCTCGCGCCCGGTCACGCCGCCGGACGCCCCAGCGCGACCTCGACGCCGCGATTCGCCAGCGCATCGGCGCGCTCGTTCTGCGGGTGCTCGCTGTGGCCGCGGACCCAGTGCCAGCGCACGCGGTGGCGGGTGGTCGCGGCTTCGAGCTCGCGCCACAGCTCGGCGTTCTTGACCGGCTTGCGGTCGGCGGTCTTCCAGCCGTTGCGCTTCCAGTTGTGGATCCACGACTGGATGCCGTTCTTGACGTATTGCGAGTCGGTGTAGACGTCGACGTCGCAGCCGCGCGTGAGACTGTCGAGGCCGCGGATCACGGCCGTCAGCTCCATGCGGTTGTTGGTGGTGTCGCGCTCGCCGCCGAACAGCTCCTTCTCGCGGTCCGCCGCCACCAGCAGCACGCCCCAGCCGCCGGGACCGGGATTGCCCTTGCAGGCCCCGTCGGTGTACAGCGCAACGTTGCTCACGAGTCGCGCCGGAACGTCAGCGTCTCGCGCTCGCGGCGCGTCGCCGGCGCGAAGGACTTGCGCCGCTCACGGCGTACGCGCGCGGGCATGATGACGCGCATGCCGGCGACGCGCTTCATCGCGCGCAGGAAGTACACACCGCCGGCGATCGGCCACCAGCGGTCGCCGGCCTTCTCGAGGAAGCCGCAGCGGCCGAGCCAGCGCTCGCTGGCGAACGGCGGCGCATAGGCATCGAGGCGGCCGCCGATGACGTCGAAGCCCAGCAGCGTCAGCCAGTCCTTGACGCGGTAGAGGGCGATGAAGTTGCCGTTCCACGGCGGAGTCTGCTGGCGTCCGAAATAGCGCTTGGCGCCATAGAGCGAAAACGGGTTGAAGCCGGCGATCACGATCTGCCCTTCCGGGCGCGTCACGCGATAAGCCTCGCGCAGCATCAGGTGCGGGTCGTCGGTGAACTCGAGCGCGTGCGGCAGCACGACGAGGTCGAACGTGTTCTCGGCGTAGGGCAGGTAGTGGGGATCGGCGATCACCGTCGCCGGCGGGTCGTAGTCCAGCGTCCAGCGCTTCGGGATGCGGTTCTGCGCCAGGAAGTCGCGGTCGGGCAGGCCGATCTGCAGCGCGTAGTAGCCGAAGATGTCGGCGACCGTGCGGTCGAAATAACCCTGCTCGCGCGACAGCAGGTAGCTGCCCAGCGGCGTCGCGAACCAGTCGGCGAGCGTCGTTGACAGGCGTGCGGGCGCGTTCGAACATTCGTCCATGCCTTCGATTATCGCCATCCCGGCGTTCACCGACAACTACATCTGGATGATTCGCAACGGGCGCGCCGCAGCGGTCGTCGACCCGGGCGACGCGGCGCCGGTGCTCGCGCATCTCGCACGGGAGGGCCTCGAGCTGACTGCCATCATCGCCACCCACCACCACAAGGATCACGTCGGCGGCGTGCCGGCGCTCGTCGAGCGCTTCGCGGTACCCGTCTTCGGGCCGGCGCGCGAGGCCATTCCGGCGCGCACCGTGGCGCTGGGCGAAGGCGATCGCATCGACGTGCCCGGCGTCGGCGTCGCATTGCGCGTGCTCGACATACCGGGGCACACCGCCGGGCACATCGCGTGTGCGGGCGACATCGAGGGCGCGGCACTGTTCTGCGGCGACACCCTCTTCGCGGCCGGCTGCGGCCGGCTGTTCGAAGGCACCCCCGCCCAGATGTGGGATTCGCTGTCGAAGCTGGCGCGGCTGGATCCGGCCACGCGCGTCTATTGCGGGCATGAATACACGCTCGCCAACCTCGCGTTCGCCGCCGCGGTCGAGCCCGCGAACGCGGCCATCGCCGCGCGCACGGCGAGCGCCACGCGCGCGCGCCAGCAGGGGCATCCGACGCTGCCGTCGACGATCGCCGACGAGCTCGCCACCAATCCGTTCCTGCGCGCCGGCGTGGATGCGCCACGCCATGCCGCCGAGGCGCACGCGGGCCGCGCACTGGCGCATCCGGTCGACGTGTTCGCCGTGCTGCGCGAATGGAAGAACGGCTTTCGCGGCTGATGCAGGACAACGCCCGACATCGTCGACGTCCGCATTGACGCCCCGGCGCAAAGGCTTCTACCATGCGCCGTTCCCGTCCTTTCGTCGTCGGCCGCGACGCGGCCCGCTACCGTGCAACCCGTTCGCAGTCGCGGACCCCGTGTGACCAGGCCATTCGTTGCGAACATCACTGCTGACCGCCGTCGTCGCCCTCGCCCTCGCCGCGTGCGCGACACCCGCCCCTGACATCGCGCCGGTTGCCGCGCCGGCGCCGGCCCCGCAACCCGCACCCGAGCCCGCATTCGTCGTCACGCCGCCGCCGATGCTGAAGCCGTTCGCGCCGGCGGCGATGGCCGAGCTCGAGCCGCTGCCGATGCCTGCGCCCGACCTGTGGGACCGCATCGTCGACGGCTACGGCGTGCCCGACCTCGACGACGATCCGCTGGTCGCGAAATGGGAGCAGTACTACGCGTCGCGGCCCGATTACGTCGCGCGCATGGTCGACCGCTCGCGCCGCTACCTCTATCACATCGTTTCCGCCACGGCCGCGCGCGGCATGCCGCTCGACCTCGCGCTGCTGCCGATGGTGGAGAGCGCCTACAACCCGAACGCGCTGTCGAGCAGCCGCGCGTCGGGCATCTGGCAGTTCGTGCCGTCCACCGGCAAGAACTACGGCCTCGCACAGAACTTCTGGGTGGATTCGCGGCGCGACATCGTCGCCGCCACCGACTCGGCGCTCGACTACCTCGATTCGCTATACGTGCGCTTCGGCGACTGGCAGCTTGCGCTCGCCGCCTACAACTGGGGCGAAGGCAACGTGCAGCGTGCCGTCGACCGCAACCTGCAGCGCGGCCTGCCCGCGGGTTTCGCGAGCCTCACCAAGGTCCCGGCCGAGACGCGCAACTACCTGCCGAAGCTGCAGGCGGTGAAGAACATCATCCGCGACCCCGGCAAGTACGGGCTGCGCATCGACGACATCCCGGACGCGCCCTATTTCACCGTGGTCAAGACGACGCGCAAGATGGACGTGCAGCGCGCCGCCGAGCTCGCGGAAATGCCCCTCGACGAGTTCGAGATGCTGAATCCGCAGCACAACCGGCCGGTGATCGCGGGCGCCGACGAGTACACGATCCTGCTGCCGATCGACAAGGCGGAGGTGTTCGCGGCCAAGCTCGAGCTCACGGACCAGCCGCTGGTGTCGTGGCAGGCGTATCGGATGAAAGCCGGGGAGTCGCTGCCGCAGGTCGCAGCGCGCTACGGCATGTCGGTGGATACGCTGCGTGCGGTGAACGGCATCGGCCCGCGCGCGCACGTGCCCGCCGGCTTCGCGATGCTGGTGCCCGCCGAAAGCCCCTCCGAGGCCACCGCGCTGTCGCTGTCGCAGGCCGTGTTCACCACGGTGCCCCAGGGGCGCACCACCTACTACCGGGTGCAGCGTGGCGACACGCTGTCGTCGATCGCCCGCCACCACCACGTCAGCGTCACCGAGATTCGCGCGTGGAATGGCCTGTCGCAAAACCGCATCAGCGTCGGGCAGCGACTGCGCATCAACAGCGAGGGCGTTGCCACGGCCGCGGCGCACGGCACGCACCCGCGCGCGACGCATGCGAAGCCCGCGGTGCGGCAGACGGCCGCACCGGCTGCCAAGGGCAGCGCGACGCACAAGGCGAAGCCGGCGGCGCAGGCCAAGACCAGGCGCGACAAGCCGCCGGTGCAGGCGACCGCCAACGGCGGCAGCGGCTGAGCGGCCGGCGCGCGCCAGGACGGGCGGGGCGGCCGCCACAAAACAAAACGGGCGACACTGGTCGCCCGTTTCGCTTGGTGCGGAAGACTACTTCTTCTTCTTCGCGGAACGCTTTTTCGCCTTCTTGGCGACCTTGCGCTTCGCGGTCTTCTTCGCGGTGCGCTTTTTCGCCTTCTTGGCGACCTTGCGCTTCGCGGTCTTCTTGGCGGCCTTTTTGCGAGTCGCCTTCTTCGCCTTCTTGGCGACCTTGCGCTTCGCGGTCTTCTTGGCAGCCTTCTTCGCCTTCTTCGCGACCTTGCGCTTTGCAGTCTTCTTCTTCGCGGCCTTCTTCGGCGCAGCCTTCTTCGCCTTCTTGGCCTTGCGTTTGGTCGCGCGTTTCTTCGGCGCCGGGGCGGAAGCCGTCGGGGCCATCATCGACATCATGTCAGCCAACATTGAAGTTCTCCTGTCTGAGTTGCCAGAACTGTTACCTGCTTCTGGTCGCAGGCATTCGCTGTCTCCGCCATCGCCGAAAATGCTGTCGGCACTTGACAAATCCAATGACACCTGCTGGCTGCATTCTAGCCAGATTTCAACGATTTGCAAGATTTCGCGCGTTGTTGTATGGCACGCCAAGCCCAGTGTTGCGAATTCGCACACCGTATCCGGGCGCGATTTGCGCGCGCATCGCGCACTGACGCGCTACGTCACCCGGGCAGTCGCGACTCGCCGGCAAAGAGGTCGCCGACGCGTTCTCGCGCGCGTATCGACAGCACGCGCGAGCCGTCGACCAGCACTTCCGCGGCGCGCGGACGCGAGTTGTAATTCGAGCTCATCGCCATCGCGTACGCGCCGGCGCCGGCGATCGCGAGGAGGTCACCTTCGGCAAGCGCGAGCGAGCGTGCGTGCGCCAGGAAATCGGCGCTCTCGCAGATGGGCCCGACGATGTCCCAGACCTCCACCGGCGTGTCGCGCGGACGCACCGCGGCGACGCCGTGCCACGCGTCGTAAAGCGCCGGGCGCATCAGGTCGTTCATCGCGGCGTCGACGACGGCGAAGCGCTTTTGACCGCCGGGTTTCAGGTATTCGACGCGCGTCACGAGCACCCCGGCGTCGGCCACCAGCAGCCGTCCGGGCTCGAACACCAGCGTCTGCCGCCGCGTGCCGGCCGCGCGGCGCACGGCGGCCGCGTAGTCGTCGGCCGCGATCACCGCCTCGTCGCGATAGCGCACGCCGATGCCGCCGCCGAGGTCGATGTGCGCGAGCGGAATGCCGGCACCTTCGACCAGGTCGGCGAGCTCGAATACGCGAGTCGCCGCGTCGACCAGCGCACCCAGATCGGTGATCTGCGAGCCGATGTGGCAGTCGATGCCGGTGACGGCGATCGACGGCAGCGTCGCCGCGTGGCGATACAGGGCGAGCGCCTCCGTGTGCGGGATGCCGAACTTGCTGCCGGCAAGTCCGGTGGCGATGTACGGATGGGTGCGCGCGTCGACGTGCGGATTGACGCGCAGGCTGACAGGTGCCCGACGGCCCATGCGCCCCGCCACTTGCGCGAGGCGCGCAAGCTCGGCGGCCGACTCGACATTGAAGCAGAGGATGCCGGCGGCGAGCGCGGCCTCCATCTCGGCTGCGCTCTTGCCGACGCCGGAGAACACGACGCGCGCGGCGTCGCCCCCCGCCGCCAGCACCCGCGCGAGCTCGCCGCCGGAGACCACGTCGAAGCCCGCGCCCAGCCGGGCGAAAACGTCGAGCACCGCCAGGTTCGAGTTCGCCTTGAGGGCGTAGCAGACGAGATGCGGCACACCCGCGAACGCGGCATCGAACTGGCGGTAGGCGTGCTCGAGCGTCGCCCGCGAGTAGACGAAGAGCGGCGTGCCGAATCGGTCAGCGAGGGCGGCTAGCGCAACGTCCTCGGCGAAGAGCTCGCCGTCGCGATACGCGAACGCGCTCAATCGGAGCGTTCCGACGCCGACGGCAGTTCCACGCCGGCGGGCGGCGGTGGCGGCGCCTTCGAGCCGGGCGGCGCCTTGAGCGGGCCCTTGATGCCGCAGCCTGCGACCAGCGCGCAGGCGACGAGCGCGACTGCGAGGCGTCGTGCGGCGGGGGCGAATTCACGTAACATCATCGACGTCGATCCTATCACCGCCTCGCGTGACCACCGAAACCGGGTTCATCGCCGCCACCGACCGCGTGCTCGCCGCGATCGGCAGCGCGCTCGACACTGCGCTCGACGCGTCCGACCTCGACATCGACTGGAGCGTCAACGAGGGCGTGCTCGAGATCGAGTGCGACGACGGCAGCAAGGTCATCGTCAATCGTCACGTGCCGAACCGCGAGCTGTGGGTGGCGGCGAGGAGCGGCGGATTCCATTTTCGCGCCGACGGCGGCCTGTGGCGGGACACCCGCGGCGGCCGCGAGCTGGGGGCCGCGCTGGTCGAGATACTGGCCGCACAGGCGCACCTCGAGCTCGCGCTGCCCGTCCTGCCCGCGCCCTGACGTCACGCGGCGAGCAGCGCCGTCCACTCCTCGAGCGCGCGCCTGCGCGACGCGTGTCCGGGCAGCAGGCGCTCGACGACGGCCCAGAATCGCGGCGAATGGTTGAGCTCGCACAGGTGGGCGACCTCGTGGGCGACGACGTAGTCGGCAAGATCCTCGGGCAGCTGCACCAGCCGCCAATTGAGGCGGATCTCGCCGCGCTGGTTGCAGCTACCCCATTCGCTGCGGGCGTTCGACAGCTTGACCGTCGGCATCGTCGCGGCGATGCCGTGCGCGAACGCCGCGACGCGCGGCACCAGGAGCCGCATCGCCTCCTCGCGCAGCCAGTGGCCGACGAACGTGGCGACCTTGCGCTCGTCGTGCGCCGCAGGGTGGAGCACGGTCATGTCGAACATGTCGTGGCGGATCGCCGAGCGGCGCGCCGGGAACACCGCCAGCGCGAGCTCGAGCCCGCGGTAGTAGATCGGCGCCCCGGTCTTCCATTCGCGCGGGAACACCTCGCGCCGCCGCGTGCGCCACTCCGCCAGGGTGCGCGATATCCAGCCGCTGCGCTCGGCGAGCGCCGCCTCGATCTCGGCCAGGCTGACCCAGCGCGGCGCACGCACGGTCAACCCGTCCAGGTCCACCTGCATGCCGATCGTGCGCCGGCGGGCGCGTTGCAGCCGGTAGTCGATCGCCTCGCCGTCGAGCACGATGCGCCGCAGGCGGCCGCCGGCGACGACTTCGTCGGGCGTCAGCGCCGCGCGGCGCGTGGCGTCGCGGGCACTCATCGTGCAGGCACCCCGAGGCGTGCGACTTCGCCTTCGATCCAGCTTTCGACTTCGCGCGTCAGTGTGGCGGCGTCGCGCCCCGCGGGCGCGATGGGCTTGCCGATCGACAGCGTGATCGTGCCCGCGCGCTTGCCGAACAGCCCCTTCGGCCACAGGTAGCCGGCGTTGTGCGCGATCGGCAGCATCGGCGTGTCGAGCATCGATGCGAGCCGCGCGCCGCCGGTCTTGTAGCGGGCGCGGGTGCCGGCGCGGATGCGCGTGCCCTCGGGGTAGATGCAGATCCAGAAGCCCTGGGCGAAGCGCGCGCGGCCCTGCTCGGCGATCTGCTCCATCGCGTCGCGACCGGCGCTGCGGTCGATCGTGATCGGCGACGCCAGCGCGAAACCCCAGCCGAAGAACGGGATCGACAGCAGCTCCTTCTTGGCGACGAACGCCAGCGGCGGGAAATAGAGGTTGAGCGCCAGCGTCTCCCAGGTGGAGCTGTGCTTGGACATCAGGATGTGCGGCGTCGACGGCACGTTGTCGAGGCCCTCGACACGCCAGCGGATGCCACAGATCCAGCGCGCGCCGAAGAGATTGGCGCGACACCAGCTCTTCGCCATGTTGTAGCGCGGGATGCGCGGCAGCCAGCACGTCGCCACCATCAGCACCGCGTAGCACGGCGTGACGATCACCTGGTAGAGCAGGAACACCAGCGCGCGCAGCGTCGCCATCACTCGCCGGCGATCAGCGCCGCCGCGGCGAAGGCGAGATCGGGGAAGATCACGGTGTTGGACGGGAACCCGCCGTCGCGCAGCGTCTTCTCGCCCTTGCCGGTGAGCACCAGCATCGGCTGCGCATCGACCGCGGCGGCCGCCTCGAGGTCGCGCAGGCTGTCGCCGAGCGCTGGCACGCCCGCCATTTCCACGCCGAAGCGGCGGCCGATCTCGCGCAGCATGCCGGCGCGGGGCTTGCGGCAGTCGCATTGCGAGTCGCCGCTGTGCGGGCAAAAGAACACGGCGTCGACGCGCCCGCCGTGCTGCGCCAGCGCACGGTGCATCTTGTTGTGAATGGCGTTGAGCGTGCCGATGTCGAAGAGACCGCGGCCGATGCCCGACTGGTTGGTGGCGACGACCACGCGAAAGCCCGCCTGGTTGAGGCGCGCGATCGCCTCCAGGCTGCCCGGCAGGGCGATCCACTCCGCCGGCGTCTTGATGAAATGGTCGCTGTCGTAGTTGATGACGCCATCGCGGTCGAGCACGATCAGCTTGGGCTGGCGAGTCGCGGCGACGCCTTCGGAAGTGAACTGGACCACGGCCGGCATTCTAAACGTCGCCGCGCGCGCCGAACATGCCCGCGCGCGGGAACGCGGCGCCGAAGGCCGCGCGGCGTGTGCCGCGCGCAACGCCGGCGGACTACTGCGCGAGCTTGCCGATGTCGGCCACCCGGTTCATCGTCGCCGCGACGAAGCGCAGGAGCTCGAGTCGATTGGCGCGCACGTCGGGGTCGTCGGCCATCACCATCACCTCGTCGAAGAACGTGTCGACTGTCGCGCGCGACCCCGCCAGCGCGACGAGGGCGCCGGTCCAGTCGCCCGACTTGCGCTTGGCTTCGACCAGCGCGGCGAGCGCCTCGAACATCTCCGCCAGGCGCTTTTCCGCGCCCGGCGTCAGCAGCGACGGATTGATCCGCAACGCAGGCACGGCGGATCCTGACCCGACCACGACGCCGTTCTTGCGCAGGATGTTGGCGATTCGCTTGTTCGCGGCAGCCAGCGCCGGGGCTTCCGCAAGCGCCTCGAACGCGCGAATCGCGGCAAGCTGGTCGGGGATCGACCAGTACTCGCCCGGCAGGCCGTCGACCACCGCGGCAACTTCGTTGGCGGTGTAGCCCAGTTCGCGCAGGTAGCCGCGCAACCGCTCGTTGAGGAATCCGAGGACGTCGGTGCCGGCATCCTTCGCCGAGGGAAATTGCGCGAACGCGGCCTTGACCAGCGTGTCGATCCGCGTCTCGACGCGCTTCTCGATCAGGATGCGGATGACGCCCAGTGCCGCGCGGCGCAATCCGAACGGGTCCTTGTCGCCCGTAGGCACCTGGCCGATGCCGAAGAGACCGGCCAGCGTCTCCAGCTTGTCGGCGAGCGCCACCGCCTGCGCCACCGGACCCGTCGGCAGCGCATCGCCGGCGAAGCGCGGCGCGTAGTGCTCGGCGATGGCGTCGGCGACATCCGCCGCCTCGCCATCGGCGCGTGCGTAGTAACGGCCCATCGTGCCCTGCAGCTCGGGGAACTCGCCGACCATGTCGGTGACGAGGTCCGCCTTGGCGAGCAGCGCCGCGCGATCGGCCTGCTTCGCGTCGGCGCCGACGAGCGGCGCGATCGCGCGTGCGATCGCGCGCAGCCGCTCGACCCGATCGTGCTGGCTGCCGAGCCGGTTGTGATAGACGACCTGCGCGAGTCGGCCCACCCGCGTGGCGAGCGGATCGCGGCGGTCCTGGTCGTAGAAGAACTTGGCATCGGCGAGGCGCGCGCGCAGCACCCGCTCGTTGCCCTCGACGATGGCGGCCGGATCGGCCGTCGCGATGTTGGAGACCACCAGGAAGCGGTTGACGAGTGCGCCGCGATCATCGGCCAGCGCGAAGTACTTCTGGTTCTGCTGCATCGTCAGCACCAGGCATTCCTGCGGCACGTCGAGGAATGCGGCGTCGAAGCTCCCGGCGTACACCACCGGCCACTCCACGAGCGACGTCACCTCGTCCAGCAGCGCGTCGGGCGCAAGGACTCTGGCGCCGGCGGCGGCCGCCTCGAGGCCGGCGACGATCTTCGCGCGCCGCGCCGCGAACGACGGCATCACCTTGCCTTCGGCCTCGAGCGTGGGCGCCCATGCATCGGCGTTGGGAATCTCGATGGTTCGAGCGTCGGAGTAGTAGTGCGGCATGAAACGATGGCCGAGCGTCACGCGTCCCGCATCGAGGCCGAGCGCGCGAATCGGCACCACATCCACCCCGTGAAGCGCGAGCAGCCGGTGCGCCGGCCGCACGAACCTGACGTCGTTGAAATAGCCTCCCTGGCCCGCATACGCCATCACCTTGGGAATCGGCAGGCGGTCGAGCGCTTCCTCGAGGGCCGACTCGAGGCCGACCTGCAGCGAGCCGCCTTTGGCCAACGACTGCAGGTACACGTAATCAGCCTTGCCGTCGGACTGCGTGAAGACGCGATCCGGGCCGCTCGCCGCATCGAGCGTAGGTGTGGCAAGGTGCGCACGGCCCATCGCGCCGAGTTTTTTCGAGAGCGCCTGCGATACGCCACCCGAGGCGTCGCGCGCGACCTTGACCGGGAGCAGCTTTTCGGTCACCTCCCGGTCGGGCGCCTTTGCACGCACTGCGGTGATCGCCACGGCCAGTCGCCGTGGCGTCGCGTAGCGCATCGACACCGACGAAGCTTCCAGGAATTGGCGATCGGCCAGGCCGCGCTCGATGGCGTCGGCGAACGCTTCGCCCAGCGCCTTCAGCGCCCTGGGCGGCAGCTCCTCCGTGACGAGCTCGACGACGAGCGTGGCAGTGGTCATGACACTTGCCGTGGCGATCGCCGCGCGCCTGCCCCGCGGGAGGCCGCGCGCCAGGACAGGCCGCGGGCGCTCATGCCGCCGTCCCGGCGTCGCGATAGGCGGCCGGCAGCGCGGGACGCAACTGGTCGGGCAGCATCGGGAAGCCGCGCGCGCGCCGTGATTCGACGTAGGTCGCGGCCACCTGGCGCGACAGCGCGCGAATGCGGCCGATGTAGGCGGCACGCTCGGTGACGGAGATCGCGCCGCGCGCGTCGAGCAGGTTGAACGTGTGCGCCGCCTTGAGGATCATTTCGTAGCCTGGCAGCGGCAGTTGCGCGTCGAGCAGCGATTTCGCCTGCTGCTCGTAGAACGCGAAGTGCTCGAGGAGCGCCTGCGCGTTGGAGCGCTCGAAGTTGTACGTCGACTGCTCGACCTCGTTCTGCTGGTAGACGTCGCCGTATGTCAGAACGCGCTTGGCACCCGCGTCATCACGCTCGGTCCACACGAGGTCGAACACGTTGTCCTTGCCCTGCAGGTACATCGTCAGGCGCTCGAGTCCATAGGTGATCTCGCCGGTGATCGGATTGCAATCCTGTCCGCCGACCTGCTGGAAGTACGTGAACTGCGTGACCTCCATGCCGTTGAGCCACACTTCCCAGCCCAGGCCCCACGCACCGAGCGTCGGGTTCTCCCAGTCGTCCTCGACGAAGCGCACGTCGTTCGTCGCGAGATCGAAGCCCAGGCTCGCCAGCGAGCCGAGGTAGAGCTCGAGGATGTCGCGCGGCGACGGCTTCAGCACCACCTGGAACTGGTAGTAGTGCTGCAGTCGGTTGGGGTTGTTTCCGTAGCGACCGTCCTTCGGCCGCCGCGATGGCTGAACGTAGGCCGCACGCCATGGCTCGGGGCCGAGCGCGCGCAGGAACGTTGCCGTGTGCGAAGTGCCGGCGCCCACCTCCATGTCGTACGGCTGCAGGAGCGCGCAGCCCTTGCCGCTCCAATACGCCTGCAGCCGCAGGATCGCGTCCTGGAAGGTGATCATCGTGGGTGCCGGGCGCGCACGATGCGCGGCCGCGTCAGTCGAAAGACCGTGATTTTAGCGGGTTCGCCGCGATGCGCCGCCGTCGCGCCGCCGCGCCATCCAGCCGGCGGCGAAGAGCACGGCGGCGAAGGCGAGCGGCAGCGCATCGCCGAAGCGCAGGTAGGGCGTCGTCCCGGTGCGCCCCTCGATGCGCACTTCGAGGATGCCGCGCGTGTACCACGGCAGGCTGGCGATCTCGCGGCCGTCGGCGCCGAACGCCGCAGTGATGCCGGTATTGGTCGCGCGCAGCAGCGGCCGGCCGGACTCCAGCGCGCGCATCGCCGCGATCTGGTTGTGCTGCCATGCCGCGATCGAATGACCATACCACGCGTCGTTGGTGACGTTGACCAGCAGCGTCGCCTCGCGCGCGCCATGGCGCAGCTCGGCGCCGTAGGCATCCTCGTAGCAGATGTCCACCGCCACCTTCTCGCCCGCGACGTCGAGCGGCGGCGCGTTGGCCGGCCCCGGCGTCTGGTCGGCGAGCGGGATCGACAGGATGTCGTTGATGATGAAGCCGAGCACCGGTTTCAGCGGGATCGTCTCGCCGAACGGCACGAGATGGTGCTTGCGATAGATCTGCGAGCGGTTGGCGCCGACGGTGATGACGCTGTTGTGGATGCCGGGCTCGTCGCCATCGCTGGCGGGCGGCGACAGCGTGAAGAGTCCGATCAGCGCGTCGCCGTCGCGCGCGTCCGCGGCACGGCCGATGCGCTCGAAGATCGCCTCGGGAACGTCGTGCGCGAACACCGGCATCGCGCTCTCCGGGAATACGATCAGCCGGCCGCGACTCTGCTCCGCCATGAACGCGTAGAGGTCGAAGTTGCGGTCGCGAAACGCCGGGTCGAACTTTTCGCGAAGCGCGACGTTGCCCTGGATCAGCGACGCCGCGAGCGGGCGGCCGCTGGGCTCGGTCCACGGGGTTCGCCACGCTGCGGCGCCGGCGACGAACAGCACGACGATGCCGGCCGCCGCGCCCAGCGCGCGGCGCGGCGCGGCGCGGGCGATCGCGTCGATCGCCAGCGCCGCCAGCGCCGCCGTCGCGGCCACGCCGAGCGTCACCATCGTCGTGCCGCCGAGAGGCGCGAAGCCCGCCAGCGTGCTGCCGGGAAGCTGCGAGCTGCCGAGCGCGAGCCACGGGAAGCCGGTGAACACGATGCCGCGCAGCCACTCGGTGATCGCCCACGCCCCGGCAATCGCCGCCGCCCGCGCCGGCGTGCCGGCCATCGTCACGCGCACCGCGGCGTAGCCGGCCAGCGCGGGCCACAGCGCGAGCCACGCGACGAACGCGAAGGTGGCGAGGACCGCCACGGCGACCGGCATGCCGCCGAACGTCTGCAGCGCGATGTACACCCACGAGGCGCCGGCGCCGAAGAGGCCGAGACCGAACGCGTAACCCGACTGCGCCGCGTCGCGCGCGCGGGGCGCGGCAAGCCACATCGAGAACAGCGCCGCCGCGCAGGCGATGGCGAGCAGGGGCATCGCGAACGGCGCGAACGCCAGCACGCACAGTGCGCCGAGCACGAGGGCGCCGACGTTGCGGAGGACCGGATGGCGCTGCATGGCGGCTCGCGGCGTGCGCGTCGCGGCGCGAAGCGTCAGCCGGCGTCGGACGGGGCGGCGGCGGGCGCCACGCGTTCGACGTTGAGCGTGTGGATGCGCCGGCTGTCGGCGCGCGCGACACGGAAGCGCAGGCCGTCGATGACCACGGTCTCGCCGCGCTTGGGCAGGCGCCCGAACGCGCGCAGCACGATGCCGCCGACGGTGTCGACGTCGTCGTCGTCGAATATCGTGCCGAACTGCGAGTTGAAGTCGTCGATCTCGGTCTGCGCCTTGACGCGGAAGCGGCCGTTGCCTTCGGCGATGATGTTGTCCTCGCTCTCGTCGAAGTCGTATTCGTCCTCGATGTCGCCGACGATCTGCTCCAGCACGTCCTCGATCGTCACCAGACCCGACACACCGCCGTACTCATCGACGACGATGGCGATGTGGTTGCGATTGGCGCGGAACTCGCGCAGCAGCACGTTGAGGCGCTTCGACTCCGGCACGAACACCGCGGGACGCAGGCGGTCGCGCAGGTTGAACGAGTCTGGATCGGCGTAGTAGTTGAGCAGCTCCTTGGCGAGCAGGATGCCGATCACGTCGTCCTTGCTCTCGCCGATGACCGGAAAGCGCGAGTGGCGCGTCTCGAGCACCAGCGGAATGAACTCGGGCGGATCGTCGTCGATCGACACGCAGTCCATCTGCGCGCGCGGGATCACGATGTCGCGCACCGTCGACTCCGACACCGACAGCACGCCCTCGATCATCGCCAGCGCGTCGGCGTCGATCAGCTTGCGCTCGAATGCGCCGCGCAGCTGCTCGCGCAGCTCGTCGCGATTCTCGGGCTCGCGCGTGAGCAGCGCGGTCAGGCGCTCGAAGAGGCCCGGCTTGTCGTCATCCGGACTGTGGCGGTCGCTCACGGTGCGTACGGGTTGGCGAATCCCAGCGTCGCCAGCAGCGCGATTTCGCGGCGCTCCATGCGGGCAGCGTCGGCGGCGCGCTCGTGATCGTAACCCTGCAGGTGCAGGAAGCCGTGCACCAGAAGGTGCGTGCAGTGCGCGATCACGCTTTTCCCCTGCAAATTCGCTTCGCGACGCAGGACCGGCACGCACAGCACCAGATCCCCCGTCAATTCCCCGGCGTCATCGTACACGAACGTCAGCACGTTGGTGGGGTAGTCCTTGCCGCGGAACAGTGCGTTGAGCGTGCGGCCTTCGCGTGCGCCGACGAAGCGCACGGTCGCGGCGAATGCGCGCTCGGCGGCGAGGCTGGCGATCCGGCGCACCGCCGCGGCCGGCGGCAGGCCACGCCGCGCCACCGCATATTGCACGCTCGTGCGCACGGTCGCGGCCGCGCGCAGCCGCGGCCGTGCGCCACGCGCGGCGGGCGCGCTGCCGCGGGTCGCGGCGCCGCTGCGCGGCGCCACGCTCATGGCGAGGCGTCGCGGTCGTAGGCGTCGATGATCTTCTGCACCAGCGGATGGCGCACGACGTCGGCGCTGGTGAACTTGCAGAACGCGATGCCGCGCACATGGCGCAGCACGCGCTCGGCCTCGATGAGGCCGCTCTTCTGGCCGCGCGCGAGGTCGATCTGCGTGACGTCGCCGGTGATGACCGCCTTGCTCGAGAAGCCGATGCGCGTGAGGAACATCTTCATCTGCTCGGGCGTGGTGTTCTGCGCCTCGTCGAGGATGATGAAGCTGTGGTTCAGCGTGCGTCCGCGCATGTAGGCGAGAGGTGCGAGCTCGATCGCCTGGCGCTCGAGGAGCTTGCCGACCTTGTCGAAGCCCATCAGGTCGTACATGGCGTCGTACAGCGGCCGCAGGTACGGGTCGACCTTCTGCGCGAGGTCGCCCGGCAGGAATCCAAGTCGCTCGCCCGCCTCGACCGCCGGACGTACCAGCACGATGCGCTTGACCGCGTCGCGCTCCAGCGCGTCGACGGCACAGGCCACCGCGAGGTAGGTCTTGCCGGTGCCGGCCGGACCGATGCCGAACGTGATGTCGTGCGATGTGATCGCCTTGAGGTACGCCACCTGGTTGGGCGAGCGGCCATGCAGGTCGGCGCGCCGGGTGTGCAGCACCGGCGCGCCGTCGTCGGTTTCGTCGCGAGTCGCAATGAGCGCCGAAGGGCCGGCCAGAGGCGCGCTTCGGGGGGAATGTTCATCGGCCGAACGGCCGCCCCGAGGCGCTCGCCCCCCTGCGGGGGGAGGCGCGCGAAGCGCGCTCCGCGGGGAAACATTCCGGCCGCGGGCGTGCACGACCTCGACCAGGCCGAGCTGGATGTCCTCCACCGACAGCGGCGCCTCGGCTTCGGCATAGAAGCGCTCGATCGCCGCCGCGGCGTTTCCCGCGTCGCGCGCCTTGCCCGCGATATCGAACGTGCCGCCGCGGCGCGCGATCGTCACGTCGAGTGCCGCCTCGATCTGCCGCAGGTTCGCATCGAGCGGACCCGTGAGGTTGGCGAGCGCGCGATTGTCGAGCGGCGCGAGCGTGAGCTGGCGGCGCGTCGTCATCGCGATCGCGCGCGTGGCTTGCGCGCCGCCTGCACGGGGGTCGCGCTCACAGCGTGCCGCGCACCACCGGCGCCTTGAGGGCCTCGTCCAGTGTCTCGATCGATTCGGCGAGATGGGCACGCGCTTCCGCCGAGTAACCGCTCCGGCCCAGGGCCGACGCCATCTCGCGGCGCAACGCGCGCGCGTCGGCGCGCGCGATCGCCCGCGCGTCCGCCGGCATCGACGTCACCGGCCGCAGGATCTGCCGCGTCAGGTGCGACAGGTACTCGCGCTGCAGGTTGCGGCGCAGCAGCGTGATGTCGTGGCCGGTCCTGAGCTCGCTGAAGATCGCCGCGTGCAGCGAGCCGTACACCTCGGACAGCTTGAGGGCGTCGGCAGGGTGGTCGACCGCCGACTCGCTGTCGAGCAGGCGCTGCGCGACGCTGTCCGACAGCACCTGGTTCAGCACCGCGCGCTGCACGATCAGCACCTGGTTCGGCAGCGAATACTCGAAGCCCGGCGTCGTGAGCCCCACGTCGAACGTGTCGTTGCGATCCAGCCAGTCAGTCGACAGCTTGCGCAGGAACGACGGGTGGAAACGGAAGTCGTCGGCGCTGAAGATGCCGGTCTCGATGAGCTTCAACGCCTCGCGCTGACGCTTCGGTGACACCGGGTTGAGCGGTGTGCGGCCCGAGCCCGCGGCATCGCGCAGGATGGAGAGGCCGCCGATGTAGCGCGACGCGGCGAGTCCCGCCTGGCGCACCGATTCCAGGCCGCGGGTCATGTTGCGCCGGTAGCGGGAAAGGCTGTCGCCGGCCGGCAGGTCGCGTTCCTGCCAGCGGTCCCACAGTTCGTCGGCGAGCGCGATGCGGCGGTGCGCGAAATCGAGGGGATCGTTGGACAGGTCGCTGATGTTGGCGTCGGGATCGTAGCCGAGCGCCGACTCCTCGTCGAACGCATAGGCGAGCAGCGGCTCGGTGCTGCGTGACGCGATCTTCGCCAGCGACGCCTTTTCCTCGGCGGCCGGGATCTCGCGATAGCCGTAGTCGATCGCCCAGTAGTCATAGGGTCCGAGCGTCGCCATCGAGTAATTGCCCTGGCGCTCGCCGGGCAGCGCGATGTTGATCGCGTTGTATTCCATCACCGATCCGGCGATGCCGTGGGTGCGCGTGAAATCGGGGTCGTCGAGCTGCGCGCGGGTGTAGACCGTCGACGCGCGGAAATTGTGGGTCAGGCCGAGCGTGTGGCCGACCTCGTGCATCACCACATCCTTCAGGTCGTCGAGGATGAACTGCTGCTCGGCGGGACTCCCGGGCTCGATGTCGCCGCGCGCCTCGAGGAGGTCGAGCGCGAAGCCCTCCTCCTGCGCCGCGACGTCCTGCACCATGCACAGGTAGGTCTGCGGGAACAGCGTTTCGGTGGCGGCGGGGGCGGGCTCGCGCAGGAGATCGGCGTGCGAGGCGCGCCGGTTGCGGATGCGCACCGGATCGATCGAGATGTCGGCGTCGAGGATCTCGCCGGTGCGCGGATCGACTTGCGTGGGCCCGATGCCGCCGAAGATCGGGCGCGCGGTGGCGATCCAGCGGATCGACGCGTGGCGCGCGTCGAGCGTGTCGAAATCCGCATCGTCCGGCTGGATCCTGGCTTCGATCGCGTTCTTGAAGCCGAGCTTCTCGAATGCCTTGTTCCATTCGAGCACGCCCGCGATCACGGTCGGCCGGTATTCCACCGGAATGTTGCGGTCGAGCCAGTAAACGATCGGATGCTTCGGTTCCGACAGGGCCGCCGTCGGATCCTTCTTCTCCAGGCGCCAGCGGCGGATGTAGTTCTGGCGCGGCGTCAGCGGATTGTCGTTGCTGTAGTCGTAGCGCGTCGTCGTGAAGTAGCCGATGCGCGGATCGGCGGCGCGCGCGTGCATCGGCTCGTCCGGTAGCTTGGCGAAGTTGTAGTAGTAGCCGAGGAACAGGCTGCGGATGTCCGGCAGCGTGGAGGGCGGCGGCGTGTACGGCGCGGTCGACGGCGGCGGCGGCGGCTGCACCACGTGCGCCAGCGCGTAATGGGCGTCGACGGCGATGCCGAGCGCGTCGTCGGTGACGTGGGTGCGGGTCACCGCGGAGTTGCGCGCGTCGAATGCGTAGGGTTGGCGGTATACGCGCTCGAGGAAGCCGTTGGCGCCGGGAATGTCGTTGAGCAGCAGCGCCGAGAGCTCGATCAGAACGCCGTGCGTTTCCGGCTCCGGTTGCGATGCGACCGGGGTCGCCGCGAGCAGGCTGTCCGAGAACGAGTCGGCGACCGAGCGCGCTTCGGGCGTCAGCGGCTTGGCGAAATAGCGTTCGTTGAGCGCGACGAGCTGCACGTTGGCGCCGACCTTGCGGAACGTCGCGATCTGCGACTGGCCGACGAAACCGCCGAAGCCCATCATGCCGCCGAACAGGAAGTTTTCGCCGATCCCCTTGGCGAGGTTCGCCGAGAAGAAGAATGGACGGTCGAAATCGGCCGGCAGCAGTTCGAGCCAGACCTTTTCGTCCTTGGTATAGAGCGTGTAAAGGCCCCTGTGCACGGTCGCGCCCTTGATCACCTCGGCGAACGGCTTGGCGGCGGCTACCGCCGCCGCCGCCGCTGCGGCACCGGCTGCCGCCGCCGACGCGGTGGCCGATCCGGCGGTCGCGCCGGGCGCGCTCGCCACCGGCGGCGCGCGATTGACTGCGGCCGCCGCGCCGGCGGCCGCCGCCGACGCGACGGCGCTGGCGTCGGCAGGCTTCGCATCCGCCGGAGCGGCTGCGGTATCGGGGGGCGCCACTGTCGCGCAGCCGGCGAGAACGACGAGCGATGCGAACGCGGCGATGGCGGTGACGCGCGGAAGGGCGGGAATGTGCATGATGGCGTGAACCCTGGATGCGATGGACGAACGCGCGCGAAAGGTGCTCAGCGCGCGATCTCGGCGCGCAGCGAATGCGGCAGCGCGCGGGTGATGACGACGTCGACGTAGCGTCCGATGTCGGTCGCGTCGCCGGCGAAATTGACGACGCGATTGTTGTCGGTGCGCGCGGCGAGCTCGCGCGCGTCCTTGGCCGCATGGCCGGTCACCAGCACGCGCTGGCGGGTGCCGACCATCGCCTCGCTCGCGGCACGGTATTGCGTGTCGAGCAGTGCCTGCAGCCGCGCGAGCCGCGCTTTCTTGACGACCTCGGTGACGGGGTCGTCGAGGTCGGCGGCCGGTGTGCCCGGACGCGGGCTGTAGAGAAAGCTGAAGCTGCCGTCGAAGCCGACGTCGGTGACGAGCTTCAGCGTCGCCTCGAAATCGGCGTCGGTTTCGCCGGGAAAGCCGACGATGAAATCGGAGCTCAGCGACAGCCCCGGCCGCGCGGCGCGCAGCCTGCGGATGATCGACTTGTACTCGAGCGTCGTGTAGCCGCGCTTCATCGCCGACAGCACGCGGTCGCTGCCGGATTGCACCGGCAGGTGCAGCTGCGATACGAGCTTCGGCAGCGCGCGGTAGGCGGCGACGAGCCGCGCGGTCATTTCCTTCGGATGCGACGTCGTGTAGCGGATGCGCTCGACCCCCGGCACCTCGCACAGATATTCGAGCAGCGTGGCGAAATCGGCCACGCCGTCCGCGCCGTCGTCCGCGCCGCGCCAGGCATTGACGTTCTGGCCCAGCAGCGTGATCTCGCGCACGCCCTGGTCGGCGAGGTCGGCGACCTCGGTCAGCACGTCGTCGAGCGGCCGGCTCACCTCCTCGCCGCGCGTGTACGGCACCACGCAGAACGAGCAGTACTTGCTGCAGCCTTCCATGATCGACACGAACGCCGTCGGCCCCTCGACCCGCGGCGGCGGCAGGTGGTCGAACTTCTCGATCTCGGGAAACGAGATGTCGACCTGCGCGCGGCCGCTGTCGCGGCGCGCGCGGATCAGCTGCGGCAGCCGGTGCAGCGTCTGCGGCCCGAACACGACGTCGACATACGGCGCGCGGGCGACGATGGCTGCACCTTCCTGCGAGGCGACGCAGCCGCCGACGCCGATGATGACGTCCGGATTGGCAACCTTGCGCGCACGCACCCGGCCGAGGTCGTGGAACACGCGCTCCTGTGCCTTCTCGCGCACGGAACAGGTGTTGAACAGGATGACATCGGCGTCGTCGGGGGTGTCGGTCAGCGCGAGGCCGTCGCTGGCGGCGAGCACGTCGGCCATCTTGTCCGAGTCGTACTCGTTCATCTGGCATCCGAACGTGCGGATGTAAAGCTTCTTTGCCACAGCGGTTGCGCGCCCCGGGGCCGCTGTGCAATCGGTGGGGGCGCGGCAGAGTGCCGAAAGGGCGCGAATTATAACAGCGCGCGCATGCCGCCTCCGGCGCCGGGGCCAGCAGGCCGCCGCGCCGTGCGAGCGGCCGCGCCGCGCGGTAGAATCCCCGCCGCAGGTGTCCGCCGCGGTTCCTTCGCGGCGGATGAAACGGGAACGCGGTGACGCGCGCATCACGCGCCAGGCCGCGGCTGCCCCCGCAACGGTAAGTCGGTGCGGGTCGTTCCACGAAGCCACTGTCATTGCGACGGGAAGGCGGACGACCAAGACCGGCGAGCCCGGAGACCGGCCTGCGAATGCCGTGCGCGCGCCGCGGTCGTTGACGGTGCGTGAACCGGCGAAAGCGCGGTGCGGGAGGCGTCGCGGCGGTCGCCATCGTCGTCGCATTCGCGCGCCCGTCGTGCTCCTTTCATGCCGCAATCCTCGATGGCACGGCCATGCGGGTCGGCATGGCATGAAAGGAACCACACGATGCAAAATCCAGGGAACCCCCGCGCGCGACGACGCGTTGCGCGCTTGGCCATTGGCTGCGGCATCTGCGCCGCCACCCGGGCACTGGCTGCCGCCGGCGACGTCGACAGCCGCGACGCCAGCGTCACGATGCCGTCGATGTTCGTCACCGCCGCGCGCATGCCGCAGCCGTTCACGACGCTGCTGGCCGACGTCACGGTGATCGACGCCGACGAGATCGCGCGCAGCGGCGTCGACAGCCTGGCGATGCTGCTGCAGCGCCAGCCCGGCATCGAGATCACGCAGAACGGGGGACCGGGCTCGACCTCGGGCATCTTCGTTCGGGGGACCAACACCAACCAGGTGGTCGTGCTGGTGGACGGACTGCGCGTGTCGTCGTCGAGCTCCGGTGCGACCGCGCTGGAGGCGATCCCGCTGGGCACGATCGATCACATCGAGATCCTGCGCGGGCCGGCGTCGTCGCTGTACGGCAGCGATGCGATTGGCGGCGTGGTGCAGGTCTTCACGCGCAAGGGCGCCGATGGGCTGCACGCCAACGCCAGCGTCGGCTACGGTCGCTACGACACGCTCGACGGCGGCGCCGGCGTGGCCGGCGGGCAGGGCCCATGGCACGGCGCAGTGCAGGTGAGCGGCGCGCGCAGCACGGGCTTCAATGCCATCGTCAATCCGTCCAACTTCAGCTACGACCCCGACAGCGACGGCTACCGCAGCGGCAGCCTCAGCGCCAATGGCCGCTTCGACTGGGCCGCCGGCCAGGCGCTGACGGCGCAATACTTCCGCAGCCGCATGAACGCGCAGATCGACGGCGGCGATGCGTTCGACGATCGTACGGTCACCACGCTGGAGAGCTACGGCCTCGCCAGCGACAACGCGCTGACCGCGCACTGGAGGTCGCGGCTCACCGCAGGCGAGGGCAGCGACGATTCCGTGTCCAAGCTGGGTTCCGGCGATTTTCCGTTCCGCACGCGCCAGCGCCAGTACGCATGGCAAAACGAGTTCGACCTGCAGGACGCCCTGTCGTCATGGTCGGTGACGCGCGCCGTGGCGACCCTCGGCATCGAGCGCCGCGAGGAACGGGTCGCCACCAACGACGCGTTCGCGGTGACGTCGCGCGATACCAATGCGGTGTTCGGCGCATGGCAGATGGGGGTGGGCGCGAATGCGCTGCAAGCCAACCTGCGGCACGATGATTCGTCGCAGTTCGGCAGCCGCACGACGGGCGCCTTCGCCTGGGGGTATCGCCTGTCGCCGTCGTGGCGCGTGACGGCGAGCTATGGCACCGCGTTCAAGGCACCCACGTTCAACGACCTGTACTTTCCCGGTTTCTCGAACCCGGATCTCGTGCCCGAGCGCTCGAAGAACGTCGAAGGCGGGTTGTACTGGAACGGTGCGCTCGCCGGTGCGCGACTCGAGGCCAGCCTCGTCGGCTATCGCGATCGCATCGACGACATGATCCTGTTCATCTGCGACGCCGACTTCAACTGCGCGCCGCAGAACGTCGAGCACGCGACGGTCACCGGCGCGACGCTGACCGGCAGCGCCGCATTCGGCGATACCACGCTGCGCGCGTCACTCGACCTCGCCTCGCCGCGCGACGACGACACCGGCAACATGCTGCCGCGCCGGGCGCATACGCATGCGAGCATCGCCGCGTTGCAGCGCGTCGGCGCCTGGCAGTTCGGCGCCGAGGTGGTGGCCTCGACACAGCGCTACGACGATGCCGCGAACACGATTCGGATGGGCGGTTACGCGGTCCTCAACCTCACCGCCGAGTGGACGCTCGAACACGGCGTGACGCTCTTCCTGCGCGGCACCAATGTGCTCGACAAGAATTACGAGCTGGCCGCCGACTTCTCGAACGGCGGCGCGCAATGGTTCGCCGGCGTGCGCTGGGCGATGTGACGCGCGGCGCGCGCGCTGCATTCGCGGCGACGGCCCTCGCGGGCGCGCTGGCGTTCGGGCCGGCGCAGGCGGACGTCGTCGCCGTCGACGATGCCGGCGCGACCATCAGGCTCGCGCAGCCCGCGCGCCGCATCGTCTCGCTCGCGCCGCACGCCACCGAGCTCCTGTTCGCCGCCGGCGCCGGCGCGCGCGTCGTCGGCGTGGTCGCCGGCTCGAATTTTCCGCCCGCGGCGGCGGGCATCCCGGTGGTGGGCGATGCCAACGCCATCGACCTCGAGCGCCTCGTCGCGCTCGCGCCCGATCTGGTCGTCACCTGGCCCTACACCACTTCCGCGCAGCTCGACGCGATTCGCCGCCGGGGCATCGCGGTGTTCACCTCCGACGCCAGGTCGATCGACGGCGTCGGCGTCGACCTCGAGCGCATCGGCACGCTGGCCGGCACGCCCGGTGCCGCGGCGCGCGCGGCGCGCGCGTTTCGCGCGGCGATCGAGGCTGCGCGACCGCGCCCCGGCGCATCGCGCGAGCCGACGCGGGTGTTCTACGAGATCTGGGGCGCGCCGATCTTCACCATCGGCGGCCACCACCTGATCAGCGAGGCGATCGCGCTGTGCGGCGGCGTCAACGTGTTCGCGGATCTCGGCGTCGCCGCGCCGGTGGTCGACGAGGAGGCGGTGATCGCAGCGGCGCCGCAGGTGATCGTCGCCGGTGCCGACGACGCCAGGCGGCCGCCCTGGCTCGACGCGTGGCGGCGCTGGCCGCAGATCCCGGCGGTGCGCGACGGCCGCCTGCGCGTGGTCGACGCCAATCTCCTGCATCGCGCGGGACCGCGCTTCGCGCAGGGCGTGGCGGCGCTGTGTGCGGCGATCCGCGACTGAGCTGCGCGGCGCCCGTCAGCGCGGCACGAACGTGCGCAGCCGGCCTTCGCCGAGCTCGGCGAGCGGCCTCGCGAACAGCGCCGACAGGCGCGCGGCCTCGAGCATCGCCGCCGCCTCGCCCGACTCGGCGCGACCGTGGCCGATAGCCAGCACATGATCGCAATAGCGCACGGCGAGATGCAGGTCGTGCAGCACCATGACCAGCGCACGCGAGCGCTCGCGCACCATCGCCGTCAGCGCGTCCAGCGCCGCCACCTGCTGGCCGACGTCGAGGTGCGACGACGGCTCGTCGAGCAGCAGCAGCGGCGTCTCCTGGGCCACCAGCTCGGCAAGCGCGACGCGACGGCGCTCACCGCCGGACAGCGTGCGCACGTCGCGCGTGGCGAAGGCTTCGACGCCGAACAGCGCGAGCGACGCCATGGCGATGTCGCGGTCGGCTGCGCTCTCGAATGCATGCCACGCAAGGTGCGGATGGCGTGCGGCCAGCACGCTGTCGAGCGCGGAGATCGCGAAGGCGTCGACGTCGTCCTGCGGCAGCAGCGCGCGCGACCGGGCGCGCGCGCGCAGCGCCATCGACGCCAGCGGTTCGCCGCACAGGTGAATCAGCCCGCCGAGGGGCGGGATCAGCCCCGCCAGCGTGCGCAACAGCGTCGTCTTGCCGGCGCCGTTGGGACCGACGATCGCCCACACCTCGCCGGCGGCAACGCGCACCGACAGCGAGTCGCAGAGCACGCGCGTGCCAATGCCGATGCGCACGTTGCCTGCGGCGAGCAGCGGCGGCTTCACCGTGCCCTGCGCTGCAGGAAAAGGAATGTCGGCACGCCGACCAGCGCGGTGATGACGCCCACCGGCACCGACAGCGGCGCGAACAGCGTGCGCGCCAGCGTGTCGGCGACGACGACGAGGCTGCCGCCGGCGAACACCGCGGCCGGCAGCAGCGCGCGCTGATCGTTGCCGAGTACCAGCCGCAGCGCGTGCGGGACGATGAGCCCGACGAAGCCGACGCTGCCGGCCTGGGTCACGGCTGCCGCCGCCGCGAACGCGGCGATGCCGTGCGCCGCAAGCGTCACGCGCGTGACGTCGACGCCGAGTGCCGCGGCGTGCTCGGCGCCGCGCGCGAGGCGATTCAGGCTGCGCGCCAGCAGCACCGCGGCGGCCAGCGCCGCGGCCAGCGCGATCAGCGCCGGCCGCGGATTGGCGGCGCCGTTGAGGTCGCCGATCAGCCAGTACAGCATGCCCTTCACTTGCGCTGTCGGTGCAATCGACAGGATGAGCGCGATCAGCGCGCCCCAGCCGGCGGCAACCACCACGCCGGTCAGCAGCAGCCGCGTCGAGCCGCGCGCGGTGTCGCCGGCGGCGAGCGTGAACACGATGGCGGTGGACACCACCGCACCGGCGAAGGCCGCGGGGGCGGCCAGCGCGAACGCGCCGGCGAGGATGGCGCCCAGCGCGCCGACCGCCGCACCGCCGGACACGCCGAGCACGTAGGGGTCGGCCAGCGGATTGCGCAACACCACCTGCATCAGCGCGCCCGCCAGCGCCAGCAGTCCGCCGACGGCGAACGCGCACAGCGCACGCGGCAGGCGCAGCGTCAGCACGATCGCGGTCGCGTCCGGGGCCGAGGGCACGCCGCCGGTCAGCGCCACCAGCACGCTGGCGGCGTCGACCCGCACGGTACCCGCCATCGCCGCGAACACGATCGCGAGCGCACCGGTCCCGGCCGCGATTGCGACCACGGCGAACGTGCGCCCGGGTGTCAACGGCTCGCGCATGGGTGCGGCGATTATAGGTGGACGGTGCGCTGGCGCCGGCGGCGTAAAATCCGTCATTCATGGCCGGGTCGCGGGTGCTGCACGATGAACAAGGCCTTCACCAACGAGGAAACCGCCGTCGACCCGTTCGACGACGACGATGGCGACGACGTTTCGCCATTGCCGCAGGGCGCGCGCAACTACATGACGCCCGGCGGCTACGCGCGGCTCGCCGCCGAGCTGGAAAACCTCAACAAGGTCGAGCGCCCGGCACTGGTGGCTACGGTGTCCTGGGCCGCCGGCAACGGCGACCGCTCGGAGAACGGCGACTACATCTACGGCAAGAAGCGGCTGCGCGAGATCGACCGCCGCATCCGTTTCCTGGTGAAGCGGCTCGACCGCGCCGAAGTCGTCGACCCGGCGGCCCGCCGCGATGACGACAACGCCGATCGCGTGTTCTTCGGCGCCACGGTCACCATCAGCGACGCGTCCGGTGCCGCGCGCACCGTGTCGATCGTGGGCATCGACGAAATCGACACCGCGCGTGGCTACATCAGCTGGATCTCGCCGATGGCGCGCGCGCTGCTCAAGGCGCGCGAGGGCGATGTCGTCACGCTGCGCACGCCGGGCGGGGTGGAGGAGCTGGAGGTGCAGAGCGTGCGCTACGCGCCGCTCGCCACCGGCGGCGGATGAACGGTCGCCGGCGGCGCGCTTGCGAAGTTGACGCTCGCGCTCGCGCATGTCTATAGTGGGCGAATGGACGCCGAAATCGGACAACTCGAGCAGAAGCTCGCGACGCTGATCGCGCACACGCGCGCAATGCGGGCGGCCAACGAGAGCCTGCGCCAGGACTTGGCCGCCGTGCAGGAGAAGAACCGCGATCTCCTGTCGCGGATGCACGAGGCGAGCACGCGCCTCGACACCCTGATGGCGCGGATTCCCGGCGAATGACCGCGCGCGACGCCGCTGACCGCGCGGTCACGCTCGACGTCAACATCCTCGGCCGCGATTACCGCATCGCCTGCAAGGAAAGCGAGCGCGCCGAGCTGTCGGAAGCGGTCGCGTATCTCGACCGCCGGATGCGCGAGATCCGCGATCAGGGCAAGATCACCGGCGCCGACCGCATCGCGGTGATGGCGGCGCTCAACATCGCCCACGAGCTGTTGCGCGCGCAATCGCGCGGCCATCGCGTCGACGGCGCAGCGCACGGCGCGCGCGCCCCCGTCGAGCGCAAAGGCGATGCGCCGATTGACGCTGCGAGCGCGCAGCGTAGAATCCACGACATGGGCGCCGCGATCGACACACTGCTCGCGAGCCAGGACAAGCTGTTCTGAATGCCCGCCGGCGCGCAGCGCGCGCTGGCGGCCGACGATCAATCCCCTGCGGTGTTCGACACGGGCCACGTGTGTCTTTGAACCAATGCCATTAGTGCGAGGCGGTCGCGCCAGTGAACCGGTGTGCGCGTCCTACGCGGATGTGCCTGAAGGTTCCGGCAGACTGCCGACTTGAACTTCGGTTCAAGGCCAGACGGCTACGACGGCACCCGCGGGGACCCTTCCTGAAGATGGCGCCGGCGCGCATCCGCTGAACGGATGGCGCCGCCGGCGCGCACGCGCCGTGCGCCGCGTGTAGTCGATCCGCCGATGGCGCGCGCTGGGCGGTCCGATTAAACTCCGGCGTCCGTCTATCCGCCATCGCGCCGCGACGTCCGATGCAATCCGCGTCATCCGCCGGTCTCGCCGGCGTCAGGATCCTCGATACCGAGCTCGCCGCCGGCGATACGCGCGAGCGTCACCGCGAGAAGATCGCGCGCATCACGCTCGACTCGATGGTGCAGTTCGTCGGCCTCCTCGATGCCGAAGGCACGGTCCTCGAGATCAACAAGGTGGCGCTCGACGCGGTCGGCATCACGCTCGCCGACGTCGAGGGCCAGTCGTTCTGGGACACGTTCTGGTGGCAGGTCTCGGCGCCGATCAACGCGCTGCTGCGCGAATCGATCCGGCGCGCCGCGCAGGGCGAATTCGTGCGCTGGGACACCGAGATCTTCGGGCGCGCCGGCGGCAAGGAGACGATCGTCATCGATGCATCGCTGATGCCGGTCAAGGACGACCGCGGCCGCGTCGCGTTCATCGTCGCCGAGGGCCGCGACATCACCGAGAAGAAGGCCTACGAGCGCGAGATCTCGCGGCAGCGCCAGGAGCTGGCCGAGCTGGACGAGCTGAAGACGCGCTTCTTCGCCAACATCAGCCACGAATTCCGCACGCCGCTCACGCTGATGCTGGGCCCGATCGACGACGTCCTCGGCGACGGCGCGGCACTCGACGCGCGCTCGCGCGAGCGCCTCGAGATGGTCAGGCGCAACGCGCTGCGGCTGCAGAAGCTCGTCAATGCGCTGCTCGACTTCTCGCGCGTCGAGGCCGGCCGCATCGAGGCGCGCTACCAGGCGACCGACCTCGCCGCGCTCACCCACGACCTGGCCAGCAGCTTCCGCGCCGCCTGCGACAAGGCGGGGCTCGTGCTGACCGTGGATACGCCGACGCTGGCGCAACCGGTGTACGTCGATCGCGAGATGTGGGAGAAGATCGTCCTCAATCTCGTGTCGAACGCCTTCAAGTACACGTTCGAGGGCGGGATCCGCGTCGAGCTCTGCGCACGCGACGGCCACGCCGAGTTGCGCGTCGGCGATACGGGTACCGGCATCGCCGCGGACGAGCTGCCGCGGGTGTTCGAGCGCTTCCACCGGGTGTCCGGCGCGCGCGGGCGCACCTACGAGGGCACGGGCATCGGCCTCGCGCTGGTCAAGGAGCTGGTCGGGCTCAACCACGGTGACGTTTCGGTGGCGAGCGTCGTCGACGGCGGCACGACGTTCACCGTGCGCGTGCCGTTCGGCAGCGCGCATCTTCCCGCCGATCGCATCGACGCGGCGCGCAGCCAGTCGTCGACGGCGGTGCGCGCCGACGCGTTCGTCGGCGAGGCGCTGCGCTGGCTGCCCGGCGACGACGACGCGCCTGTCGCAGAGGCGGGAACACCGCAGCAAGCCGCGACGCCGGGACCGCGTCCACGCGTGCTCGTCGCCGACGACAACGCCGACATGCGCGACTACCTCGTGCGCCTGATCGGCGTGCGCTACGACGTCGCCGCCGTCGCCGACGGCGAGGCGGCGCTTGCGGCGGCGCGCGCGACGACGCCCGACCTCGTCATCACCGACGTGATGATGCCGCGGCTCGACGGTTTCGGACTCCTGCAGCACCTGCGCGCCGAGGCGTCGCTGCGCGAAGTGCCGGTGATCGTGCTGTCGGCGCGCGCGGGCGAAGAGGCGAGGATCGAGGGACTGCACCAGGGCGCCGACGACTATCTCGTGAAGCCGTTCAGCGCACGCGAGCTGATGGCGACGATCGCGGCCAACCTCGAGCATGCGCGCGCGCGCCGGCAAGGCACGCGCCACCTGCGCGAGGATGCGCAGATCCTCGAGCTTCTCAACAAGGTCGGCACTGCCGTCGCCGCCGAGCTCGACCTCGGTCGCACCGTGCAGGTCGTGACCGACGCCGCGACCGAGCTCACCGGCGCCGCGTTCGGCGCCTTCTTCTACAACGTGCTGGACGATGCCGGCGGCAGCTATATGCTCTATACGCTGTCCGGCGCGCCGCGCGAGGCGTTCGCCAAGTTCCCGATGCCGCGCAACACCGACGTGTTCGCGCCGACGTTCAAGGGCGAGGGCATCCTGCGTTCCGACGACATCCTGCAGGACCCCCGCTACGGCAGGAATGAGCCGCACTTCGGCATGCCGAAAGGGCATCTGCCGGTGCGCAGCTATCTCGCGGCGCCGGTCATCTCGCGCTCGGGCGATGTGCTCGGCGGACTCTTCTTCGGGCACCCGGAGCCGGGCGTATTCACCGCCCGCGCCGAGCGCCTGCTGGTGGGCATCGCCGCGCAGGCGGCCGCCGCCATCGACAACGGCCGCCTCTACCAGGCTGCGCAGCGGGAGATCGCCGAACGCACGCGCACCGAGGCCGCGCTGCGCGAGAGCGAGCAGCGGCTGTCCGGGCTCAACCAGTCGCTCGAGCTCATCGTCGCGGAGCGCACGGCGAAGCTCGTCGCCGCCAACGAGCGCCTCGTGGCGGAGGCCGCGGAGCGCGAAAAGGTGGAAGGCGTGCTGCGCCAGGCGCAGAAAATGGACGCGGTCGGCAAATTGACCGGCGGTGTCGCGCACGACTTCAACAATCTGCTGCAGGTGATCGGCGGCAACCTGCAGCTCCTTGCCAACGACGTCGCCGGCCGCGATCGGGCCGAGCGGCACTTGCGCAATGCGCTCGCCGGGGTTGCGCGCGGTGCGAAGCTCGCTTCGCAGCTGCTCGCCTTCGGGCGCCGCCAGCCGCTGGCGCCGAAGGTGGTCAACCTCGGCCGGTTCGTGCGCGCACTCGATGACCTCCTGCGGCGCGCGCTCGGCGAAGGCGTCGAGCTCGAGACGATCGTTTCCGCCGGCTTGTGGAACACCCTCGTCGATCCGTCGCAGGTGGAAAACGCGCTGCTCAACCTCGCGATCAATGCGCGCGACGCCATGAACGGCCATGGCAAGCTGACCATCGAGGTCGGTAACGCCGCGCTGACCGACGAGTATGCGTCCCGGCAGGCGGGCATCCCCGCCGGGCAGTACGTCATGCTGGCCGTCACCGACGACGGATGCGGCATGACGCCGGACATCGTCGAGCGTGCATTCGAGCCCTTCTTCACGACCAAGCCCGAAGGCCAGGGCACGGGACTCGGACTCAGCATGGTGTACGGCTTCGTCACGCAGTCGCACGGCCAGGTGCGCATCTACAGCGAGCCGGGACAGGGCACCACGGTGCGCATCTACCTGCCGCGCGCGTCGCTGCCGGAGGACATGCCGGCCGCGGTCGACGCGGTCGCGCCCGAGCGCGGCACCGAGACCGTGCTGGTGGTCGAGGACGACGACGACGTGCGCGACACGGTGGTCGAGATGCTCACCGACCTTGGCTACAAGGTGCTGAAGGCGCGGGACGCGCAAAGCGCGCTGGCGATCGTGGAAAGCGGCGTCGCGATCGATCTCGTGTTCACCGACGTGGTCATGCCCGGTCCCATGCGCAGCACCGAGCTCGCCAGACGGGCGCGCGCACGCCTGCCGCACGTGCGCGTGGTCTTCACCTCCGGCTACACCGACAACGCGATCGTCCACGCCGGCCGCCTCGATCCCGGCGTCGAGCTCCTCAGCAAGCCCTATACTCGCGAGACGCTCGCGCGCAAGATTCGCCGCGTGCTCGGCGAGCCGCGCGCCGCGGGCGCCACGGCGTTGCCTGTCAGCGGACGCGCGGCCGACGCGACTTGAGCGCGCGCCGGGTCGCGTTCAAGGCATGCGCTGCACGAGGCGCGCCATCACCGTCCATACCGCGCGCGGCCCCGTGAACGGTTCGCGCCCATGCGCCCAGCGCATGTTGTCGAGGATCAGCAGATCGCCGGCGCGCCAGTCGAAGGCGACGGTCGCCTCCGCGTAGGCGGCGAGGACCGTGTCGATCGTCCGGTCGGGAATCGCGCCGCCGTCCCCGAACGTCGTGTGGTACGGCAGCTCCTCGTCCGGGGTGTTGCGCAAGCGCAGCTGATGCGCCCGATCCCAGCTGCGCCGTGTCCAGGTTCCGACGTAGTTGAACCACAGCGCCTCGCCGGTGTCGGGATGCGTCGCCAGCGCCGGGCGCAGGAAGGTCATGCGCGCCCGGCCGCCGTCGCGCCATTCGAGGGAAATGTCCTGTCGCGCGCAGTACGCGGCGATCGCGTCGCGATCGTCGGTGCCGAACGCGAACTCGAGCGACACGTCGCGGGTGCCGATGTTGCGCAGGTAGCGCAGTCCGCGTGCCGCGAACTCCGCGACCAGCTCGCGCGGCAACGCAGCGGTCATCCGCCGGATGTCGGCGATGGGCGTGCGGCCGCCGCGTGCCGCAGGCGTGCGGCAATGGAAGATGATGCGCATCGGCCACGCATTGCGCGGGGAACATTCGTTGTGCAGGGGAATGTTGAGGCTCGCGCGGAATTCGGTCGACGTGTAGACGTGGGAGCCGAGTCGGGTGCGCGGCGACACGCGATCCTCCTCGTAGTCGAGGAAATCGCGGGCGGGGATCAGCGTGGCGAGGATGCGCTCGAGGTCGTCGGGGGCGGCCACGGGCACGCCGCGCAGCAGCAACGCGCCGTACCGCTCGAGTTGACGGTCGAGCCATTGCGCGTGCGCAGTTGTCCCGCTGCGGCGCGGCGCGCCCGCGAGCCGCGCAAAGTCGAGGTGTGGCAGACGGGCGAACGGGCCGTCGCCGGCGAGCCGCGGCGGGGGTCCGTCGTCCGCGTCGTCCGCCATGTCGACGATCATGCGCGGCGATCATACGCTCGCAGCGCGGGTATAGACTGGCGGCATGTGCATCGGGTTTGCGGCCATCGACCCATGATCCAGCGGCGTCCTCCGATCGATCGCTGCGACGTTCAACGATTCGACGCCGTGCGCGGGGGAATTCCCGCCAATGCCGCAGCGAGTGCGCGATGCGTCACTGGCTGATGAAATCGGAGCCGGACGAGGTGTCCATCGACGACCTCGCGCACGCGCCGAAGCGCACGATCCCCTGGTTCGGCGTGCGCAACTACCAGGCGCGCAACTACATGCGCGACGAGATGACGGTGGGCGACCGGGCGTTCTTCTATCACTCGAGCTGCGCCGAGCCCGGCATCGCCGGCATCGTCGAGGTGACGAAGGCGGCCTATCCCGACGCGTCGCAATTCGACCGCAAGAGCCCCTACTACGACGCCAAGGCGACGCCGCAGGCGCCGCGCTGGATGAACGTCGAGGTGACGTTTCGCGAGAAGACGCCGCTCATTGCGCTCGCGCAGCTGCGCGACGACCCGGCGCTGGCCGGCATGATCCTGCTCAAGCGCGGCAATCGCCTGTCGATCACGCCGGTGACGCCGGCCGAATGGAACCACATCACGCGCCTCGCCAAGCGCCTGGCGCGGGCATGAACCTCGCGCTGCTGCCGATCTTCCTCGCGCTCGGCGCCTTCGTCGGCTTCCTCGCGGGGCTCCTCGGCATCGGTGGCGGCTTCACGATGGTGCCGGTGATGGTGGAGGTGTTCTCGCACGAAGGGATCGGCACGGCGCACCTGCTGCCGCTGGCGATCGGCACGTCGGCGGCGTCGATCGTGTTCACCGCGTTCGCCTCGGCACGGGCGCACCACCGGCGCGGCGCCGTGGCGTGGCCGATCGTGCGGGCGATGGCGCCCGGACTCGTCATCGGCTCGCTGATCGGCCCGCAGATCGCGTCGGCGCTGCCGATGCGCGTGATGGCGGCGATCTTCGGCTCGTTCACCTGGTTCACCGCGGCGCGCATGGCATGGGCGAAGCCCTCGGAGGCCGGACACCCGCTGCCCGGCAAGCCGGCGATGTTCGGTGTCGGCACGGTGATCGGCATCGTCGCCGGCATGGTCGGCACCGGCGGCGCCTTCCTCGCCGTGCCGTTCATGACCCGCAGCAACGTCAAGGTGCATGCCGCGGTGGCGACGTCGGCGGCGATCGGCTGGCCGGTGGCAGTGTCCTCGGCGATCGGTTTCATGTTCGCGGGCTGGCGCGCGCGCGACCTGCCGCCGTGGTCGATCGGCTACGTCTATCTGCCGGCGCTCGCCGGCATCGTCGTCATGAGCATGCTGTTCGCGCCGCTTGGCGCGCGGGTCGCGCATGCGTGGCCGGTGGCGCGCCTGCGCCGCGCGTTCTCGATCATGCTGTTCGTGCTCGGCGCGTGGATGTGGTGGAAGGCGCTGAGCTCCTGACCCGCGCGGGCGCTCCTACCCCGCGCCGATGCAGTGGACGTGCACCGGCTGCTCGAATCCCTTCAGCGCGACTTTCCCCAGGTCGCGGAACGGCAGCGACTTGCCGATGCAAAGCTCGGCGACCGTGTTGGCGACGAGGATCTGCCCGGGCTCGGCGTGCGCGCACAGCCGTGCCGCGAGCTGCACCGTCGAGCCGAACAGGTCGTCGTGGTGGTCGATGGGCTCGCCGGCCGCGACGCCGATGCGCACACGCAGCGGCTGGTCGGGACGATCTTCGCGGTGACGCACGAGGCCCTGTTGCACGCTGACACCGCAGCGGATCGCCGCCACCGCCGACACGAACACGCCCATGATGCCGTCGCCGGTATGCTTCACTTCGCGTCCACCGGCCGTCGCCAGCGCGGCGCGCACGATGCGATCGTGCACCTCGAGCATGGCCAGCGCCGCGTCGTCGCCGAGCCGCTGCGTGAAGCTGGTCGAGCCGACGATGTCGGTGAACAGCACCGTGCGCGTGCCGGGGTCGCGCTCCGTGTTGCCGGGCAGCAGCACGGCGCCTGCCGTGTCGATCTCGGCGGCGCCCATGAACGCGCTGGCGAGCTCCGGCGTCACCTTGATGATGCGCGCCGCGGCGAGGCCATGCGCTTCGCGGTGCGCCGCGTCGGCCGCCTTGGCGCTGGGCGCCGTGCACAGGCAGAAGACCTTGCCTTCCTTCTGGTTGAGCCAGTACTTGACATAGGCGACGCCATGCTTCGACTGCACCTTGAGATCCTCGAGGTGCGCGTTGGCGATGGCCTCCGGCGTCACACCCGGCACGTCGTGGATGTCCATGTACAGTGGCAACGCTTCCCCCAGTCCCGAGGCATGCAACCTCGCCAGTCGCCGCGGCGTGCGCCGCGCGCCCGCCTCCTCCACCGACGACGCGCAGTGTGCCACAGGCGGCGGCAAATGCGCCTCGACGCGTCGGCGAAAAGCGAGGGCGGCCCGCATGCGCGCCGCCCTCGGCAGTGGGTGTTGCGTCGACCCCGCGTTGCGCGGGGCCGTGGCGTGCTGCGCGCTACTGCGTGCGCGCCGATCCGGGGGCCACCGTCGACACCGCATCGAGTCCCCGGTCGAGCGGCGTGCCCGCGTTCAGCAGCATTTTCTCGAACACCGGATCGCGCTTGATCGCGCCGGTGGCGATGCCCGCGTCCAGCATCCGGTTGAGCGCCGCAGGCGCGTCCTCCGGCAGCATCCAGCGGTTACGCACGAAGTCGCCCACCGCCTGCAGCACCGAGAAGTAATAGCCGGTAAACGTCGGATAGCGCTCCTCGACTGACGGCCGCGGATCGCCGGACGCCGCGCGATCCGCCGCGGTGGCCGCGAACGGGATGTACTGCCCAGAGCCCTCGCAGCCGTCGTTCGCCCAGGCCCCGGCCCGCAGCGCCCAGCCCGTGTACGTGGCGAGCGGAACGGTGACATCCGGCAGACGCACGCCGGCGATGTCGTTGCCGTCGCTGTCGGTCTTGGGCACGAACGTGGGATAGATCGGACCGTTCGCCGGGTTGTCCTCGTACGGTGCGGTAAACACCGGCGGGTTGATCGCCATGATGCCCTTCGAGTAGAAATCCGGCCCCTGGTCGAACCGGTAGCGCGTGGTCTTGAGCCCGGTGAACGTCACGCCCGGAATGCTCGGGAAGCCGAGGCCGGACTGCGGCAGCGGCGGCACGAGCGTGCCGTCGGCGAGCTTCGGCACCATGCTCGGCGGCGGCGCCTTGCCGGTCGTGGCCCAGTCGTCCATCGCGATCCACAACGCGCGCTGCACGGGTGCCGAGTCGAGCGGGTTCTGGAACTGCTGGCACGCGCCCATGCTCGTCGCGCTGCCTGTGCCGTGCTGGTGGCTCGAGATGAAGTAGTTGCGCGAATTCGGCGAGTCGCCGAGATCGGTCTTGCCGTCCGGCGTCGTCGTCAGCAGCGACGCGCCCTTTACCCAGTACTCGTTCGCCGAATAGATCTGCATGACGAACGGACAGGTGAAGGTTGCCGTGCACGTGTCGTAGCGACCGCCGGTCTCGCCACTGATCGGGTCGGTGGTCGACGGGCCGGCGAACGGAAAACGCCCCTCGAGATAACGCAGGTCCTGGCGGTTGCGGTTGGTGCGCCCGGGCTCGGAGAAGCGGTAATTCATGTTGATGCCATCGCCGGCGGCGATCCAGTTCATGTGGCCGTCGAACACCTTCTTGCCGTTCTCCGCCTGGTTGAATCCGAGGTGGTCGAAGTCGTTGAGCAGGCGTCCGGGCTGCGACGAGATTTCCGTATAGACGCGCTGCACGTCGCCGAAGAACGGATTGGGCGTGCCGATGTCGTCGCTCGCCGAGTAGCGCAGCCACGCCACGAAGTCGCGGATCGCCGCGAAGCCGATGCCGTTCACCGTCGGATTCTTCGCCGTGTACGTGAACTCGTAGATGTCGTTGCTGACGAAGCTGGCGCCGCCGGCCAGCGATATCGCGGTGCCGTCGGCGTTGTACGTCCAGCCGCTCGCGGGAATGACCTCCGGCGCATCGTCGAGATGCACGCGGTGCGTCAGCACCGCACCGGTCTGGTCGGTGCTCGCAGCCGGGTACGACATCGTGTACGACGTGCCCGACGACAGGAAGTACTCGTAGCCCGGGCCGGTGATCGTCGTGCCATCCGGATTCACCGCCACCGGCAGCGTGATCGTGGTGTTGAAGTTGGCGCTGTTGCTGCCGGCCGACGCATCCCACCCGCTCCACACCATCGTGTAGCCGCGTGGCATCAGGAAGGAGTTGGCGAGCTCCGCGGTGTTGGTGATCGAGCCCGGATCATTGCCGCCGTCCGGCGTGCGGTTCAGCGACTGCCAGGTCTTGCGGCCGCGATTGGGCGGCTCGTACATCATCTTGTGCGCGCCCTTGGTGAGATCGATCGGCTTCAGGATGTAGAAGTCGAACGCGTACTCGACGTTGCCGTTGGCGTTGCGCGGCGCGAGCTCGATGTCGGCGATGCCGCTGTTCTGGGCATTGGCCGGGCTGATTTCGCCGTAGGCCTTGCCCGCGATCTTCTCGTACTGGCCGACGCCGGGCCACGAATAGCCGCCGAACGTCGGCGACTCGTATGCGGACACGGTGACCTTGGTGATGCGCGCCTCGACGACGGGCGCCGCGGCGAGCGTGCCGCCGGCGGCGAGCGCGGCGACGACGCTTGCGCGCAGCCACCGCCGCTGTGCCGCTCGCGGCGAAAGCTTGAACAGTTTGCGTGCTGGTGCTGACATGTTGCTCCTCCTCGGGGCGGCCGGCGCCCGGCCCTCGTAGGGGACGGTGTCATCGCGGCCATTCAAGTGCGACAGGGGTCGGGATCGAATCCGGGGCCGCAGACAAGGACCGTGCGGGACAAGGCGCCGGATCGAAAGTGGGTCAGTCGGTGGATTCCTGCTGAAACGATTCAAGCATTGTGCGACAAAATGGCCGGACGCGCGCGGGCGCGCGTGCGGCCAGTGACGAATCAAGTGGACGCGACGGTCTCGTCCGAAGGGTCGAGGTTGTAGCCGGTGGCGGTCGGCGGCGCGCCGCCTGCCGACACCTTCACCGCGCAGTACTTGAACTCGGGGATCTTGCCGAACGGGTCGAGCGCCGGGTTGGTCAGCACGTTCGCCGCCGCCTCGTAGTAGCAGAACGGGATGAAGATCGCGCCGCGCGGCGTGCCGGTATCGGCGCGCGCGAACAGCGTCACCTCGCCGCGGCGCGAGGCGACCGTGATCGTGCCGCCCGGGTCGACGCCGAACGCGGCGAGGTCCTCCGGATTCAGCGACGCCACGGGCCCCGGCTCGATCGCGTCCAGCACCGCGGTGCGGCGCGTCATGCTGCCGGTATGCCAGTGCTCGAGCTGGCGGCCGGTGATCAGCACGAACGGATACTCGGCGTCGGGCCGCTCGTCCGCGGTGATGAGCTCCGCCGGCACGATGCGCGCGCGGCCGCTGGCGGTGGGGAACGTCTGCGTGAACACCACGCGCTCGCCGGGGTCGCCGACGTGCTCGCAAGGGTAGGTCACCGCGTGCTCCGCCTCCAGGCGGTCCCAGGTGATGCCTGCGATCGACGGCATGGCCTTGCGCATCTCGTCGAACACCTCGCGCGGATGCGTGTAAGTCCAGTCGAGCCCGAGCTCGCGCGCCAGGGCCACGATGATGTCGAGATCGGGTCGCGCCTCGCCGGGCGGGTCGAGTGCGCGGCGGCCAAGTTGCACGGCGCGGTCGGTGTTGGTGAACGTGCCGGTCTTTTCCGGGAATGCCGACGCCGGCAGGATGACGTCGGCCAGATAGCAGGTCTCGGTGAGGAAGATGTCCTGCACGACCAGCATCTCGAGCTCGGCCAGCGCCTGCCGCGCGTGCTGCACATCGGGATCGGACATCGCCGGGTTCTCGCCCATGATGTACATGCCGCGGATGTCGCCGGCGTGCACGGCATTCATGATCTCGACCACGGTGAGGCCGGGCTTGGGGTCGAGCTTGGTACCCCATAGCGCCTCGAACTTGGCGCGCAGGCTGACGTCGCCGACCGCCTGGTAGTCCGGGTAGACCATGGGGATCAATCCCGCATCCGACGCGCCCTGCACGTTGTTCTGGCCGCGCAGCGGATGCAGCCCGGTGCCCGGGCGGCCGATCTGGCCCGTCATCATCGACAGGGCGATGAGGCAGCGCGCGTTGTCGGTGCCGTGCACGTGCTGCGAGATGCCCATGCCCCAGAAGATGATCGAGGCCTTGGAGCGGGCATACATCCGCGCCACCGTCTTGATCGTCTCGGCCGGCACGCCGCACACCGGCTCCATCGCCTCCGGCGAAAAGTCGCCGATCTTCTCGGCAAGCTCGGGGAAGCCCTCGGTGAAGCCGGCGATGTACTGCTTGTCGGTCAGGTCTTCCTTGATGATGGTGTGCAGCATCGCGTTCAAGAGCGCGACGTCGCTGCCCGGCTTGAAGCGCATGTCGATGGTGGCGTGGCGCGACAGGCCCTGGCCGCGCGGATCGGCGACGATCAGGTTGGCGCCGCGCTTGACGGCGTTCTTGATGAAGGTCGCCGCCACCGGATGGTTGGAGGTCGGATTGGCGCCGATCACGATGATGGTCTCGGCATCGAGCGCCGCCGAGAACGGCGCCGTCACCGCGCCCGAGCCGATGCCCTCGAACAGCGCCGCCACCGACGAGGCATGGCAGAGCCGCGTGCAGTGATCGACGTTGTTGGTGCCGAAGCCGGTGCGCACCAGCTTCTGGAAGAGGTAGGCCTCCTCGTTCGAGCCCTTGGCCGAGCCGAAACCCGCCAGCCCGCTGCCCCCCTTGCGCTCGCGGATCTCGATCAGCCCCTGGGCGGCGCGCTCCATCGCCTCTTCCCAGGTGGCCTCGCGGAAGTGCGTCCAGGGATTGCGCGGATCGATCTCGATGTCCGCGCCCTTCGGCGCATCGTCCCTGCGGATCAGCGGCACGGTGAGCCGGTCGGGATGGTGCGCGTAGTCGAAG
>DASYSP010000043.1:0-17683 GCA_036003195.1 Casimicrobiaceae bacterium | reverse complement strand
TCGTCCGACCAGCACACCGTGAAGCCCTGGCTGTCGGCGCGGCTCGATTATTCGCCGCCCGTGCCCGATATGCGTGCGCAAGGCTTCGCGCTGGTCGGAGGACGCATCGACTATCTCGACGGACGCCCGGTGGCGACGCTCGTCTACCGCATTCGCGACCACATGATCGACGTGTTCGTGCGCCCGCAGGCGGCGCGCGCACTTCCCTCGGTGCCGAGCACGCTTCGCGGTTTCCACATCGTCGAGGCCCGCGGGGCGGCGATGGACTGGCTCGCGGTTTCCGATGTCAGCGCCGACGTGCTGCAGTCGTTCGTGGAGGAGGCGGCGCGGCGGGAATAAGCGGGTGATGCCGGCGGTCTTGACGGGTACGGACTTGCCCGATCATCACCTCGAGGAACCGCCATGCATGCGCCCGACACGCCGTCCACCCGAATCACCCGTCGCCAGGCACTGAGCTGTCTTGCCGCATGGAGCGGCGCCGCCGTCGTCTGGACCGTGGCCGGCGGCGTGCCGCGCGCGCTCGGCGCGACGAGCGGCGGCACGACCGCGGCAGCGGCGCCGAACGCGCTGACGTTCGTGCAGATCAGCGATACGCATATCGGCTTCAACAAGGCCGCGAATCCTGACGTCGTCGGCAGCCTGCGCCATGCCATCGCCGACATCCACGCGCTGCCGCAGGCGCCGGCTTTCGTCGTGCACACCGGCGACGTCAGCCACTTGTCGAAACCCGAGGAGTTCGCCCGGGCGCGCGAGGTGCTGCAGGAGATCCGTGTCGATCGCGTGCACACGATCCCCGGCGAGCACGACACGATCGACGACGGCGTCACCGGCTACCTCAAGTACTTCGACCACGACGGCAAGGGCCGCTCCTGGTACAGCTTCGACCAGGGTGGCGTGCATTTCATCGGCCTCAACAACGTCGAGAACTTCAAGCTCGGCATGCTGGCTTCGCTGGGCGACGCGCAAATCGCGTGGCTGCAGTCCGATCTCGCCGGTGTCGCGCATTCCACGCCCGTCGTCGTGCTCGCGCATATTCCAATGTGGACGATCTGGGAGCCGTGGGGCTGGGGCACGGCCGATTCGGCGCAGGCGATCGCGCTGTTGCGCCCGTTCGGCTCGGTCACCGTGCTCAACGGCCACATCCACCAGGTGCTGCAGAAGGTCGAGGGCAACGTCGCCCTGCATACCGCGATGTCGCTCGCCTATCCGTTGCCGACGCCTGGACAGGCGGGCGTCGGCGAGCCCGGCCCCGTGACCGTGCCGGCGGGCGAGCTCGGCCGGCTGCTCGGCACGCGCACATTGCGAATCGTGCGCGGCGACCAGCAACTGGCGCTGCTCGACACGCCGCTGGAGCGCTGACATGCGCGACGCTTCAATATTGGCGAGGCATGCGCCGGGCCCGCGTGTGTCAGGGCTCGCGCGATGGTCGTTCTGCATCGGCGTTGCGCTCGCCGCGATCGCCGCGACGGCGGCCATTGGCGTCGCCGCGCCATCGGCCGGCGACGTGGAAATCGCCAAATTCGCGTTCACGCCGAGGGAGATCACGATCGCTCCCGGCACCCGCGTAACGTGGACGAATCGCGACGAGACGCCGCACACGGTGACCGCGACCGACAAGTCGTTCGGGTCGAAGGGCATGGACACCGGCGACCGCTTCGAGCATACGTTCGACCGCGAAGGCGACTTCGCCTACCTGTGCACCGTGCATCCGTTCATGACCGGCGTCGTGCACGTGCGCAAGCCGTAGGCCGACCCTCCTCGGGTGACGCCACCGGTGGCCGACGTTGACGCGCACGGGCGAGGCGTGAGCTCCGTGTCGCGCCAGGTCAGGGCGAGGGCAGCAATCGGGTGTTGACGCTGTAGCGTTTCACCGATTGCGGCGGCGGTGCCGGATAACCGTTCCAGCCGGGCGCGATGGCCCGTATCCATCGCTCGTCGACGCAGCTCAGGTCGACGATCGTCCATGTCTTGCCGAGATCCCGCGATGTCACGATGTAGTAGTTTTGCATGAGCATCGCCTTGCCGTCGCTCGCCTGCGAGTCGCGCGAGGTGCTGACGAAGAAGTGCATGCCGTGGGAGTCGCTGAATCCGGGCGAGATGTCGCGAATGTGCTCGGTCACGTGCGGCGAGCCGGATCCGAAGATCTGTGGAAACAGCCGCCGCAACTCCTCGCCGTTCTCCGATCGCGCCAGCACCTCGGGGTCGGTCAGCGCGATCATCGTGTCGTAGTCGCGCGCGTTCAGCGCGTGGGCGTAGCGCTGCGAAGTCGACAGGGCGTCCTGCTGGGCGATCGTCGTGCAGCCGGCCAGCGCTGCGGCGAATGCCGCGGCGGCGATCCAGCGGGCAGGGCGGACGCGCGCGCACATCGGTGTTGCGCAATTTTCCGTGTCGCGACGCCATTGTCAATTGCGCACACCACCACGCTCACGGGCGCGCGACACCCCGATGCAAAGCGCAGGCGATCGGGGGCCGCCCCGGCGCTTTACGATGACGGTCTTCGCACCCATCCTTGCGCATTCACGACGATGCACGCTCTCTCCGATTTTCCGATCACCCGCAAGTGGCCGCCGCGCCACCCGGACCGCATCCAGCTCTATTCGCTGCCCACGCCGAACGGCGTCAAGGTGTCGATCATGCTGGAGGAAACGGCGTTGCCCTACGAGGCGCATCGCGTGAGCTTCGATGCGCAGGACCAGATGTCCGCCGAGTTCCTGTCGCTCAATCCCAACAACAAGATTCCGGCGATCATCGATCCCGACGGTCCCGACGGGCGACCGCTGGCGCTGTTCGAATCGGGCGCGATCCTGGTCTACCTCGCGGACAAGAGCGGCCGCCTGATGCCGCGGGATCCGCGCGGGCGCTACGAGACGCTGCAGTGGGTGATGTTCCAGATGGCCGGCGTCGGCCCGATGTTCGGTCAGGTGGGCTACTTCCACAAGTTCGCCGGCAAGGCCTACGAGGACAAGCGGCCGCGCGACCGCTACGTCGCCGAGTCGCGGCGGCTCCTGGGTGTGCTGGAGCGGCGGCTCGCCGGTCGCGCGTGGATCATGGGCGACGATTACTCGATCGCCGACATCGCGACATGGCCGTGGGTGCGCAACCTGGTCGGCTTCTACGACGCGGGCGACCTCGTCGGCATCGACGATTTTCCCGACGTCACGCGCGCGCTCGCCGCATTCGTCGCGCGTGCGGCCGTGCGCGAGGGCCTGATGGTGCCGCGGCCCGCCGATCCCGCATAGCGGCAGAAGCCAGGCGCGGCAACGAAAAAGCCCGCGCATCGGCGGGCTTTTTGCGGCTCGATAGCGAGCCTGGCAGCGTCGCTGCCGTTACCGCCGCGAGGCGGTTTGATCGGCGACCTTCGTCGCCGGCGTCGCGGCCACCGTGGTCACGGGCGCCGTTTTCGCGACGGTCTGCACCGGCGCGGCTTTCGCCGCCGATGCCACGACCGTGGGCTGCGCGACCGATGCGTCTTTCATGCTCATCGGCGCGTCGCCGCAGGCGAACGCGGTACCAAAGACACCAGCAAGACCCAACGCAAGGAGGGATGTCGTGGGCTTCCTCATAGGACTCCTTTTTTGCGTTCCGGGAAGATCATCGTCCACCTCGGCCCCCCGCCTGTCAAGCGCACGGCAATGCAACGCAAGTCGGATCAGCCGCGCGGGGCCGCGCGCGTGTTCAGGTAGACCGCGTAGAGCGACGTCGTGGCGCAGATGAACAGGCGGTTCAGCTTGCGGCCGCCGAAGCAGACGTTGGCGACCGGCTCGGGGATGCGGATCTTGCCGAGGAGCGTGCCATCGCTCGCCACGCAATGCACGCCGTCGCCGGCCGACAGCCACAGGTTGCCGTGCACGTCGACGCGAAAGCCGTCGTGCAGCCCGACGGCGCAGGTCGCGAACACCTCGCCGCCGGACAGCGTGCGGCCGTCGGCGGCGACGCGGAAACGCCGCACGTGATGCGGGCCATCGGCGCGATGGGTGAGTCCGGTGTCGGCGATGTACAGCAGCGATTCGTCCGCCGCGAACGCGAGGCCGTTGGGCTGCACGAAGTCGGCGGCGACGATCGTGACGCGCCCGCTCATCGGGTCGACGCGGTAGACGTTGCTGGCACCGATCTCGCTGCGCGCCGCGTCGCCTTCATATTCGGAATCGATGCCGTAGGTCGGATCCGTGAACCAGATGCTGCCGTCGCTCTTCACCACGACGTCGTTCGGCGAATTGAGCTTCTTGCCCTCGAAGCGGTCGGCGACCACGGTGCGGCTGCCGTCGAATTCGGTGCGCGACACGCAGCGGCCGCGATGCTCGCAGCTGACCAGCCGGCCCTGCGGGTCGACGGTGTGGCCGTTGCTGTTCATCGACGGTTCGCGGAACACCGACACCGAGCCATCGGTCTCGTCCCAGCGCATCACGCGGTCGTTGGGAATGTCCGACCACACGAGATAACGGCCGGCGGCAAGCCACGCCGGTCCCTCGGCCCAGCGGCAGCCCGTGTACAGGCGCTCGACATGGATATAAGGCAGCGCCACCTGGTGGAATCGCGGATCGATCACTTCGAAGCTGGTGGTGAGTTCGAGGCTCATGGTGAGGTGGAATCTCCAGGATCAATCGATTCGCACTGAGACATGGCGCGGGTAATGCAGGCACGCGCGCTGGGCCGCAATGCGCATCCTGCGCAGCGGGCTAGGTGGGGCGACGCTCGCCGCGTCCATAGATCAGGAGCATCGCGATGATGACCACGCCGTAGATCACGTGGCGGCCGAATTCCTCGATCTGCATCACCGACAGCATCGACTGCAGCAGTGTGACGAGGATGACGCCGGCCACCGTGCCGAGATAGCGGCCACGGCCGCCGAGGATCGACGTGCCGCCGAGCACGACCGCGGCGATCGCCGGCAGCAGATACGGATCGCCCATCGCCTGCGCCGCCTTGCTCGCGTATCCCGCCAGCAGCACGCCGCCGAACGCCGACAGTCCGCCGGCCAGCGCGAACGCCAGCATCACCACGCCTCGCACGCGGGCACCCGACAGGTACGCGGCGCGCTCGCGATTGCCGATCGCGTAGACGGTGCGGCCGAACGTGGTGCGCGACAGCAGGAACGCGGCGCCTGCGCCGACCACCGCCCACACCACCAGCGCGTTGGGAATGCCGAGCAGCGTGTCGCCGGTGGCGAGGAAGCGCATCGCCGGCGACGACGCGTCCTGCGGCGAGAAGCCGCCGGTGTGCACGACCATCAGGCCCTGTGCCAGCGCATTCACCGCCAGCGTCACCACCATCGACGGGATGCGCAGGAACGCAACGCTGATGCCTGACAGCAAGCCAAGCGCGACGCCGCAGCCGATGCCCACCGGTATCGCCAGCGCCTCGCCCCACGCGCCCCAGCCGGTGGCGGCCGTTGCCATCATGCCGCCCACCGCGACGACCCACGGTACGGACAGATCGATCTGTCCCAGCAGTACCACGATCATCGTGCCGGTGGCGATCACGCCGAGGAACGACGCGACCTTCAGTTGCTGCAGCAGGTAGTCGGGCGACAGGAAGCTCGACGAATAGAGACTTCCCGCGAGCAGCACGGCGACGATGCACGCGAACGCCCACGCGAGGCCCGGATCGGCGCGATGCATCAGCGTCGAAAGCCGCCCGCGCACGAGAGGGACGGCGGCTGCGGGCCGCGCCTCAGCCATAGAGGTCGAGCCGGTTGCGCACGCGCAGCAGTCGCGCCGCGCCGAGACACACGGCGGCGAACAGCACGATCCCCTGGAACAGCGGCTGCCACAGCGGCTCGACGTTGAACACGAAGAGCAGGTCGCCGATCGTGCGGAACATCAGGGCGCCGAAGATTGCGCCGACCGCGCTCCCGGAGCCGCCGAACAGCGACACGCCGCCGAGCACCACTGCCGCGATCGAATAGAGGGTGTACGTGCCGCCGTTGGCCGCCGACGCTTCGCCCGAGTTGGTGATGCAGGTGAGGAAGAGCCCCGCCACCGCCGCCAGGACGCCGGACATCGTGTAGGCGACGAACTTGGCGCGGCGGATCGGCACGCCCGACATGTAGGCGGCCACTTCGGACGAGCCGACCGCGTAGATCGCACGACCGGTCACCGAGCGCGAGAGCGGCCACCAGATGCACAGCACGAGGCCGGCAAGCAGGGCGAGGCTCGACGGCACGCCCCCGGGCAGCTGTCCGGTCAGCGCGTCGGCGAGCGAGCCATTGATGTCGCCACCCGGCACCTGGCGCAGCGCGAGCGCGGCACCGTAGAAAATCGCGCCGGTGGCGATCGTCGTTACGATCGGCTGCAGGCGGCCGACGATCACCACGACGGCATTGAGCGCGCCGCACAGCGCACCCGCGGCCAGCACGCCGAGCACGCCGAGCGCCGTCATCGCCGGCGTGCCGACGACGATGGCCGAGGCGAGACAGTTGGCGAGCACCATGACCATGCCGACCGACAGGTCGATGCCTGCCGTCAGCACGACCAGCGTCTGCGCCATCGCCACGATCGCCAGCAGCACGCCCTTGTTGGCGGCGGTCGTCGCGACGTTGGCATTGAATCCGGCCGGGTGATTCGACGCGTAGAGGACGAACATCGCGACGAACCCCGCGCCGGCGAGCAGCGTGCCGGCGTGGCGGCGCAGCCAATACGCGCCGTCGCGCTTCATTGCGCAACCGCCTGGCGCGGCACTTCGCGCGTCACGCCGGCGTCGATGTCGAGCGCGCTGGCGACAAGCGCCCGCTCGGTGATCGCGGCGCCGACGAGCTCGCGCCGGATCGCGCCGTCGTACATCACCAGCACGCGGTCGCAGCAGCCGATCAGCTCGTCGTAGTCGGTGGAATAGAAGAGGATCGCCGCCCCGGCATCGGCGAGCTCGCGCAGCAGCTGGTAGATTTCCTGCTTGGTGCCGACGTCGATGCCGCGCGTCGGGTCGTTGAGGAGGAGGATGCGCGGTGCCATCATCAGCCACTTGCCGATGACGATCTTCTGCTGGTTGCCGCCGGACAGCGCGCCGGCCGGCGCGGCCGTGCCGTCGGTGCGCACGTCGAGCAGGCGCACGATGCGCGCCACCGCGGCCGCTTCGGCTGCGCGGTCGATGATGCCGAAACGCGCGAGGCCAGGCAGCGCGGCGAACGAAAGGTTGTCACGCACCGACATCGGCAGCATCAGTCCCTCGGTCTTGCGATCCTCCGGGATCAGCGCCATGCCGATCGACTTGCGCTTGGCGGCGCCCGGTCCGGCAATGGCGACGGCGCGGCCGTCGACGCGCACTTCGCCCGTCGTGCCGCGCAGCACGCCGAACAGCGCGAGCAGCAGCTCGCGCTGGCCCTGGCCGTCGAGGCCGCCGAGACCGATCACCTCGCCGGCGTGCACTTGCAGCGAGACGTCGTCGAGGCGGTTCATCCATCCGAGCCGGCGCACGTCGAGAACCGGGGTGCCGCCCGTCGTCGCGCGCGGCGTGCGCGGCGGGAACGCGGCGTCGTATTCGCGGCCGATCATCAGCTCGACGATCTCGTTGTCGGTCCGGGTGCCGGCGGCGAACGTGGCGACGCTGCGGCCGTTGCAGAACACCGTGCAGGTGTCGGCCAGCTCGGCGATCTCGTGCATGCGGTGGGAGATGTAGACGAGTGCCAAGCCTTCGGCGCGCAGGCGTTTCAGTACTTCGTAGATCTTCGTCACGTCGGCGGCCGCCAGCGCCGAAGTTGCCTCGTCGAGGATCAGGATACGAGGGTTGCGCGCCAGCGCCTTGGCGATCTCGACCATCTGCCGCCGCGACAGCGACAGGTCCTTGACCAGCGCCAGCGGATGGATGCCGGTGGCACCGGCGCGTGCCAGCGCGTCCTCGGCGATGCGCCGCTGCGCCTTGCGGTCGATCAGCCCGAAGCGCCGCGGCGGATTGCTGATCGCGATGTTGTCGGCGACCGTGAGGTCGGGGATCAGCGACAACTCCTGGAAGATGCAGGCGATGCCGGCGGCGTTTGCCGCCGCCGGCGAGTCGAACGCGACCTCGCGCCCGTCGAGGCGCATGCTGCCCGCGTCGGGCGCGACGACGCCCGCCATGATCTTGATCAGCGTCGACTTGCCGGCGCCGTTCTCGCCGAGCACCGCGTGGATGCGCCCGGCGTCGATCGCGATGGCGGCGTCCTCGAGCGCGCGCACGCCGCCGTAACGCTTCGCGACGCCCTCGAGGACGAGCAGGCTCATGGCGCCATGCGTGGCGGCGGCGATGCGCCCGCGCCTACTTGTTGGCTTCGGTCTGCCCCATGATCTCCTGCGCGGTGAAGTTGATGCCGCAGGTCGGGAACGAGTTGCCGACGAAAAAGTTGTCGGACTGACTCGAATAGAAGTCGGTGCCGTCCTTGAGATTCGGGTACTCGGCACGCGCCAGCGGCAGGCGCACCGACTGCGGCACGACCTTGCCCTCGAGCGCCGCGATCGCCGTCTTGATCGCCACGGCGACCTGCGCCGGGCCCGTGCCGCCCGACGCGCACTTCAGTCCCTGGTCGCCGTACTTGCCGCAGAACTTGCGGAAGCCGTTCTCGGTCTCGCCGCCGAACGGCACGAACGGGTGCTTGGCGTCGAGCATCGCCTGCACGACGCCGGTGTCGCCGCCCTGCGCGGTGATCGCGTCGAAGTGCTTGTGCACGGCGATCGCGTCGGCAGTGACCTTCTGCGCGGTGGGATCATCCCACTTGCCGATCACTTCCACGGTGTCCCACTTCTTGCCGGAGGCCTTGAGCACTTCCTGGATGCCTTCGTGGCGGTCGCGATCGACGGACGTGCCGGACACGCCCCTCACCTCGAGCACCTTGCCGCCGTTCGGCACGTTCTTCACCAGCCATTGGGCCCAGTACTTGCCGAGGCCCTTCTGGTCGACATTGACGTTGATCGCCTCGTCGGTGTCGAGCGTGTTGTCGAACGCCACCAGCACGACGCCGGCCTGGTTGGCGCGGCGGATCACCGGCTTGAACGCGGCCGGGTTCTGCGCATTGACGACGATGGCGTCGTATCCGGAATCGATGAAGTTGTTGATCGCGCCGATCTGCGCGGCGACGTCCTCGCCGGTCGACACGACCTTGAACTCCTTCAGCTTGGCGGCGACCTCGGGCTGCGCCGCGTAGGCCTTCGCGGTCTTGATCATCTGGATGCGCCAGGTGTTGGCGATGAAGCCGTTGGCGAGCGCAATCCGGTAGGGGCCTTTCTTCGCCGGATACTGGAACAGCTTGGTATTCGCCGCCCAGGGCGCGAAGCACTGCGGATCGGAATTGGCGAGCGTGACGACCTTCGGCGGCGCGGCACTGGCGAGGCCGGCGGCGAGGATCGCGATGGCGGCGGACACTTGGGTACGGTAGAGCATCACGGCCTCCTTGGCGGGATGGGCAATCGGGACGTCCGGCGCAGCGAGCGTGCCTTGGCAGGCGATCGCGGGCGACACGGACGAGGCGGCGCAGGCTGCGCCGGCCAGCATACCGTCGGCTGGCGCTTCCGACAAACTGCGACGCCGCCCGCGTCGCGCACGCCGGACCGCCGGTCGAAAGAGTATCCTTGGTTCCCATCTTCGCTCGGGGGAGCGGCGTTGATGCGGGGAGCCCGCGCAGGCCTGCTGACGCTGTTGGCGTGCGCGATGGCGACGCCGGTGGCTGCGGCATTTCCGGAACATTCGCTGACGCTCGTGGTGGGGGCGGCCGCCGGCGGCGGCATCGACCTCACGGCGCGCATTCTGGCGCAAGGGCTCGCCCAGGCGCTGGGGCAACCGGTGGTGGTGGAGAACCGGCCAGGCGCCGGCACGCGCATCGCCAGCGAGAATGTCGCCAAGGCGTCGCCCGATGGCTACACGCTGCTGCTGACGACGGCCGCGGCCGCGATCGACATGGACATGAAGGCGAACGCCGGCGGCAGCGACGCCCGCGTCCTCGCCCCGATCTCGACGTTCGCCACCACGGCGTTGTTGCTGGCGGTAAAGCCGACGCTACCCGTGCAATCGGTCGCGGCGCTCGTGGCGCTGGCGCGTGCCAAGCCGGGCACCCTCAATTTTTCGTCATCCGGAACCGGCACCATCGGCCACCTGTGCGGCGAGCTCTTCCGGCAGCGCACCGGCACCGACATCGTGCACGTCCCGTACAAGGGTGCCGCCCCGTCCGCGGCGGCACTGGCGGCTGGCGAAGTCGATTTCACTTTCGCGTCGCTGCCCGCGATGCTGCCTTTCGTCAAGGCGGGGCGCGTGCGCGTGCTGGCGAATGCGGGCGCGCGGCGTTCCGTGCTGCTGCCGGACGTGCCGACGATGGCCGAGGCCGGCATCAGCGGATTCGACGCGAGTCTCTGGTACGGGGTGTTCGCGCCGGACGCCACGCCGCGCGCGGTCATCGATCGCCTCGCTCGCGCGATCGCCGAAGTGGCCGACTCCGCTGCAGTCGCGAAGCAGCTCGCCAACATGGGCGCCGAGGTCTACGTCAATCCTGCCGGGGACCTGGCACAGCTGGTGCGCGACGAGGCCGCGCGGTGGTCCGGCGTGGCGAAGACGGCGAACGCGACGATCAATTGACCCCGACCGCGAATGTCAACGACGGCAGCGTCGGCGCCACGCCGCGCCGAGCCGGGCGCCGGGGGAGAAAAGCAGGGATGAACGCGAACACGCATCCGGCACACGACTCGATCGGCACACGGCTTGCACGCATGGCGCAGGCGCATGGCGACAAGCCGGCCATCGTCGAGCAGGGCCGCGATCTCGGCTACGGCGCGCTCGACGGCGCGGCCGACGCCATCGCGCGGCGCATCGTCCGCGCGAGCGGCGGCATCCCGGGCGGCGTCAGCCTGCTCTTCGCCAGCAAGCTGGCCACCGTCGAGGCGATCGCCGGCACATGCCGAAGCGGTCGCGCATTCGTTCCGCTCGACGCCGATGATCCCGACGATCGACTGCGTGCCATCGTCGCCGATTGCTCGGCAGTGGTGCTCCTTACGCAGGGCTCTTTGGTCGATCGCGCGCGCGCCATCGCCGGCGCCGGATGCACCGTCATCGACGTCGACGACGCGCGGGCCGATGCCGGCGACGCGCCGTTGCCGCACGTGGCGCCGCAGGCGCCCGCGCTCATCTGCTACACGTCGGGCTCGACCGGGCGTCCCAAAGGGGTCGTGCAGACGCACGCCAACCTGCTGCACTTCGCCGACGTTTATGCGACCTCGCTGCACCTCGACGCCCGCGACCGCTTTTCGCTGCTTTACACGCTGAGTTTCGCGGCCGGCATCAATGCGGTGGTGCGCAGCCTCGCGCTCGGCGCCACGCTGTGCGCGTACGACATGCGGCGCGACGGCGTGCCGCGGCTCGCCGAATGGCTCGACCGCGAGCGCGTGTCGCTGCTGCAGACGGTGCCGACCGTGTTCCGCGCCCTCTGCAACGGCTTGCCGCCCGAGCGCGTGCTGCCGTACCTGCGCGCGATCCACCTGGCCGGCGAGCCGCTGTTCGCGCAGGACGTCGAACGCTTCCGCCGCCATACGCCTGCGCATTGCGTGCTGATGAACCAGCTCGGGTCGACCGAGACCTGCTTCGTCGCGCAACACTTCATCGCGCACGCCGATGCGCCGGTGGCGTCAGGGATGGTCGGCGTCGGCCGCGCGGTGGACGGTGTCGAAGTCGAGATCCGCGATGACGCCGGTGGCCTCGTTGCGGCCGGCGAGGTCGGCGAGATCGTCGTCTGCAGCCCGCACCTCAGCCCGGGATATTGGCGCCGCCCCGATCTCGATGCCGCGGCGTTCGCCGACGACGCGCGGCGTCCCGGATGGCGGACCTATCGCAGCGGCGATATCGGCCGCATCGATGACAACGGCGACCTTCACTTCATCGGCCGCAAGGGCAGCCGGGTGAAGGTGCGCGGCCACTCGATCGACCTGGCCGAGGTCGAGGCCGCGCTCGCGGCATGCCCAGGTGTGGCCGAAGCCGCCGTGGCCAGCATCGGCGACGAGACGCGGATGGAGCCGGTGCGGCTCGTCGCGCACGTGGCGATGCGCGACGGTGCCGCGGGCGATCCGAGGTCGATGCGCCGGGCGCTCGCACAGTCGCTTCCGGCCTACATGCTGCCCTCGGCCATCGCGATGCACGAACGCCTGCCGACAGCCAGCGGCGGCAAGGTCGACCGCGCCGCGCTCGCGCGCCTGCGCATCGCGCCCGATGCCGTCTGCGCGCCGGTCGCGCCGCGCGACGAAGTCGAGCGCACGGTAGCCGGCGTGTTCGCTCGACTGCTGAACGTCGCCGATGTCGGCCGCGACGACGACTTCTTCCTGCTCGGCGGCGATTCGCTGCTGGGAACGCAATTGCAACTCGCGCTGCTGGAGTCGCTCGGCGTGCGCGTCGGTTTCCACGACGACGCGACGGTGGCCGGCATCGCCGGTGGCGTGCGCGACGCGCGCGCCCGGCCACCGAGCCACGCACCGATACCCGTGCTCGTGCCGCTATGGCGCCACGGCGAACGACCTCCTCTGTTCCTCGTCCATGGCCGCCACGGCCAGGCCCACGTCAGCCCGCATTTCATGAAGCTGCTCGGCGATGACCAGCCGGTGTGGTCGTTCCAGGCGCGCGGCCTCGACGGCGTGGCCGCGCCGCACGCGAGCATCGTCGAGATGGCCGCTGACTACGTGTCCGAGGTTCGCCGGGTGCGCGCGCATGGCCCGTATTTCCTCGGCGCGCTGTGTGTCGGCGCATACGTCGTCGCCGAAATGGCACGCCTGCTGCGGACCGCGGGCGAGGAGGTCTTGCCGCTGCTGCTGCTCGATCCGCCCAACCGCGTGCTCGCGCGCACCACGGCGCACGCCGACGCGGCGCGCGTCGCAGGCAAGATGAAGGCACGCCGGGCGCAGGGACGCATCGCCGGTCCGCTCGAGGACCCGCGCTACCTCGAGGCCGCGATTCGCACGGCCGCGGCGTTCAACGATGCCGTCGCGCGCCATCGGCCGCAGCCCTACGATGGGGCGGTATACGTGTTATCCAGCCGCGCACGCATGCAGGGCGTCGCCGATCCTCTCGACCTGCGCCGGATCTTCACCGGGCGCTTCAAGCGCTACGAGGTGGGGACGACGCACGGCGACGCGCTCGATCCGCGCAACCCGATGTTCGCCAGCACGCTGCGGCGTTGCGTCGACCTGATCCGCGAATCGGCGATCGATCCGGCGCCTGACGCCGGGCGGCGCCAGGCGCGTTGGATCGACGCCTGAGGCGCGCGCGCCTGCGAGGTCAGCCGGCTGTTCGGTGTTCGACGCGCGTCCCGCGCGCCGCGCGAAGGCCAGTGCCACGAACCCCGCGGCCAGCATCGCCAGCGGCATCGGCTCGGGTATCGCGTTGCCGCGAACGTCGGCCGTAAACGTCAGCGACGTGTTGCCGGTGAATTCCAACGATCCACCGTTTTCCAGCGCGAACGCGCCGCCGTTGAAGGTCGGATTGAGGAAGCCTGCCGGCGCGTTGACCGCGTCGGGAACAGTCAGCGGGCCGACCGACGTCGACAGGTCATAGCCGGTCAGGCCAGGATGTCCGCTGAAGCCGAGGCCGTTCTCGAAGGAGGCATTGAAGAAGTTGACACGATCGAAAGCGGGATCGTTGTTGACCACGATCGCGACCCCCGGCGAGAGTGTCGCGTTGAAGGCGCCCTCGGTGAACGAGCCGCCGAGATTGAAGATCCTGTAGAACGGGTCGTCAGGCAGGATGTCTGACGTATCCGCCGACAGCACGATCGAGAACAACTGGTCGGTGAAATCGGTCTCCGCCCCGGTGGCGTCGAACAGCGCGCCACTTGCCGTGCCCGAAAACGTATAGGTAATCGGCACTGCCTTCGCGGTCGCCGCGAGGGCGAGACCGACCACGGCTGTGGCAAGCGCCACACGCAATGAAGTGTGCATGTCGAATCCGCTCCTGGTTATGGCACCGTGCCGCATCGCGCAGCCGGCGGGTGGCGATGACTAAGCAAGCGCGATGCCGCTCGTGCAACCTATTGTGCTAAAGCAAATTTTTGCGGCGTTCCCGCTCATTTTGCGGCGCTGCGTCAAGGCCGCCGACAGGTATCCGGAAGGTGACACGTTGCCGCAGCAAGCGCGTATGACGAGCGTGTGAACGCTACAGGTGGCGCGGATCGAGTGCGTCGCGCAAGCCGTCGCCGAGCAGATTGAACGACAGCACGAGCAGGAAGATCGACAGTCCCGGCCAGATCGCCATCCACGGCGCGTTGTCGATGTAGTTCTTTGCCGTGTTGAGCATGCTGCCCCAGCTCGGTTGCGGCGGCTGCTGGCCGAGGCCGAGAAACGACAGGCTCGCTTCGGCAATCACCGCGGCAGCGATCGCGAGCGTCGCCTGCACGAGCAGCGGCGGCACGATGTTCGGCAGCACGTGGCGCAGCGCGATCCGCCATGGCGGATTGCCGATCGCGCGTGCCGCGAGCACGAAGTCCTCGGCCTTGACCGCGATCGTCGTGCCGCGCGTCAGGCGGATGAATGCGGGCGTGGCCGAGATGCCGATCGCGATCATCGCGTTGGTGAGGCTCGGGCCGAGGAATGCCGCCAGAGCGATCGCCAGGATCAGGAACGGGCAGGCCAGCAGCGCATCGGTGACGCGGGAAATCAGCAGGTCGGTGGCGCCGCCGGCATACCCCGCGAGCAGACCCGTCGGAATGCCGATGGACAGCGAGATCAGCACCGACACCACGCCGGCGAGCAGCGACGCGCGCGCGCCATAGACCACGCGGGCGAGGACGTCGCGGCCGATGTCGTCGGTTCCGAACCAGTGCGCGGCGCTCGGTGCCTTGCGCACCGCCGAGAAGCTGGTGGCGATCGGGTCGTACGGCGCCACCCAGGGCGCCGCGAGCGCGACGGCGACGAACGCCGCGATCACGAGCATGCCGAGGACCGCCGACGGCCGCCGGATCAGCCGGCGCCACGCCGTGGCGCGCGTCGCCGTCACCGCCGCGGGCGCCGGCGGCGTCGACGGTGCGGCCAGGGCGGCGCTCATTGCACGCGGATCCGCGGATTGGCCACCGCGTACAGCACGTCGGCGACGAGGTTGAGCAGGATGTACGCGGTGGCGGTGAAGAGCACCACGCCTTGCACCACCGCGTAGTCGCGGTTGAACACGGCATCGACGATCATCTTGCCGAAGCCGGGGATGGTGAACACCTGCTCGGTGAGCACCGCGCCCGACATCAGCGTGCCGAATTCCAGCGCGCCGAGCGTGATGATGGGAATCAGCGCATTGCGCAGCGCGTGTTTCAGCACCACGTCGCGCTCCGGCACGCCCTTGGCGCGCGCGGTGCGCACGTACTCGGACGACAGCACCTGCAGCATCGCGCTGCGCGTGTGGCGCATCAGCACGGCGGCGATCGCGTTGCCGAGCACGAACGCCGGCATGATCATCGACGCCAGGTTGTCGTGCAGGCTCTCGAACGGGCTGACGTAGCCGGATGCCGGCAGCCAGCCGAGCGTCACCGAGAACAGCAGGATCAGCAAGATGCCGAGCCAGAAATTCGGCGTGGAGATGCCCCACAGCGCGACGACGTTGGCGCCGTAGTCCCACGCGCTGCCGCGGCGCACGGCGGAGAGCACGCCGGCGGGGATGCCGATCGCGATCGCGATCAGGAACGCGAGGATGGCCAGCTCCACGGTCACCGGCAGCTTTTCCGCGATCAGCGAGCGCACCGGCTGCTGCGTGCGCAGCGACTCGCCGAGGTCGCCGTGCAGCACGCCACGCAGCCAGTAGTAGTAGCGGACCGGCAGCGGCTGGTCGAGATGCAGCGTCTCGCGCAGGTGCGCGATCACCGTCGGGTCGCGCTCCTCGCCGGCGAGGATCATTGCCGGGTCACCGGGCAGCAGCTGCTGCAGACCGAAGATCAGGATCGACGCGAAAAACAGCGTCGGCACGATCTGCGCGATGCGCCGGACGAGGAACGTCAGCATCGGGTGCGGATGCGCCCTGAGCGCGTTGCGGGATGCCGGGCCGCGGCGCGCCGGGATTGCCTACTGGAAGCGAAGATCCTGCACCCGTACGAGGCCATCGGGGATCGTGCGCAGCCCCGTCAGCTTGCTCGAGTACGCCCACAGCCAGTGGCGGTGGTAGAGATAGACGATCGGACGATCCTTGAGCACGATCGCCGCCAGCTCGCCGTAGACCTTCTTGCGTGCCGCCGCGTCGCCCGTGGTGCGCGACTGTTTCAGCAGGTCGTCGACTTCCGGCTTGCAGTAGCCGGCATAGTTGAGAGGCTGCTTGCACGCATCGAAGCTGAAGATGTTGCCGTCCGGATCGGCGCGGCCGCTCCATGCCAGTACATAGGCGTCGAACTGGCCGCGGTCGGCGAGGTCGAGCGATGTCGAGAACTCGGTCGACTGGATCTTGACGTCGAATCCGGCTTCGCGCTCCATCGCCTGCACCACCTGGGCGACGCGCTGGGCGTCGGCGGTGGTGGGCGTCATCAGCGTGACGACCGGATTGGCCGCGCCCGCTTCCTTCAGGAGCGCCTTCGCGCGCTCGACGCTGCGTGCAGGAATCGGCACGTTCTTCGCGTAGAACGGGTTGCTCGGCGCCACCCACTGGTTGCCCGGATCGGCCTCGCCGTCCATCGCCACCTGCACGATGCCGTCGCGGTCGAGCGCGAGCTCGAACGCCTCGCGCACGCGCGGATCGCGTCCGAGCGCGTTCTTCTGCGCCATGTCGCTCTTGCCGACGTTGATCGTGATGCCCTGGTAGCCGATCTCGGTGATCTTCGACAGCCGCAGCTTGCCATCGGACTTGACCTGCGGCACGTCGGACGCTGCGAGGCGCTCGATGAAGTCGAGCTGACCCGAGCGCAGGTTGGCGAGGCGCACGGTGGAGTCGGGAATCGGCGTGTACACGATCTTGTCGAAGTGGATCGCGCCCTTGTTCCAGTAGTCGGCGAAGCGCTCGAGCACGATGCGATCCTGCGCCACGCGCTCGACGAAGCGGAACGGCCCGGCGCAGGATGGCTTGCTGCCGAACTTGTCGCCCTCGGCCTGCGCGACCTTCGGCGCGACGATCATGCCGGCGCGGTCGGCGAGCTGCGCGAGCAGCGGCGCGAACGGCGCCGACAGGTTGAGCCGAACGGTCAGCGGATCGACGACGTCGACGCTCGCCACCGGCGCGAGCTCGCCGCGGCGGTTGGAGCCCGCCATCGTCTTGTGGCGCTCGAGGCTGTACTTGACCGCGGCGGCATCCATCATCTCGCCGTCGTGGAACTTGACGCCCGGCCGCAGCTTGATCGTCAGCGCCTTGTTGTCGGCCGACCACGTGTAGCCGGTGGCGAGCTGCGGCACGATCTCGAGCTTGTCGTCGATGTCGAACAGCTTGTCGCACATCGCCGCGAACACGATGCGGCCGACGAACGTACGCGCGAGCGTGGGATCGAGCACGTCGGGATCCTCGGCGAGGCCGATCCGCAGGTTGGTCTGGGCGAAGACGGTTGCGGTCGACGCGAGCAGCAACGCGAACGCCAAGCGAAAGATTGCGGTCATGGGGCCTCCAGAAGCCAGCTCATAAGCGGTAGCATGCCCCATGGCCAACGACACCTCCCTCGGCGGGCTGTTTCAGGGCAACCGCAAACCGACTCAGTTCGGGCGAATCTTCAAGCCGGATCCGGCATGGCTCGCCAAGGCGGCGGCCGAGCCGATCCTCGAGCCCGAGCTCGAGATCATCGATACCCACCATCATCTCTGGG
>DASYSP010000042.1:0-26572 GCA_036003195.1 Casimicrobiaceae bacterium | reverse complement strand
GCCTCGACGACGACGAACTCGCCGGGGATCCGGTACGCGCGGCCGCGCTTCCACGCCGCGAGGGCATCGAGATAGCGCTGGCGCACCCGCCACCGCACGTGGTCATCGAAGCGCGACCACGCCAGCGCGACGGGGCCGCCGACAAGCGCCGCGTTGCACGCGTCGTCGGCATCGCGGTAGTCGAGCGTGGTGGCGATGCGATGCCGCGCCACGACCTCGAAGCGCGCCTCGGCGCAGGTGCGCGCCAGCGCGTCCTGCCGGCCCAGGCGAAAGAACAGCGGGCACACTTCGCATTCGACTTCGGCGTTGACGATCGCGAACAGCGCCGCCCAGCCGCACCGCGAGCGCTCGCCCCACACGGCGATCACGGCGCGGCCGCCGGGCCGCAGCACACGCCGCATCTCGCGCAGCGCGGCAAGCGGATCGGGCATGTACATGAGGCCGAGCGCGCACACCACGACGTCGACGCCGGCATCGGGTAGTTCGAGCGCCTCCGCATCCATCCGCGCGAACGTCGCGTTGCGCACGCGCCGATCGCGCGCGAGCCGGCGTGCGGCGTCGACCATGCGCGCGGAAAGATCGACGCCGACGACGCTGCCCCGGGGGCCGACGGCCGCCGCCGCCGCCATCGATACGATGCCCGTACCGCAGGCGACGTCGAGCACCGCCTCGCCCGGCGCCAGCGCGGCGCTCGCCAGCACTCGCGCATGCAGCGGGGAGAGTTGCGTCTGCCACAGCGAAACGTAGGCCGCGGCGGCGAGGTCCCAGCCGTAGCGCTGGAGCCGCCGCTGCAGGCGCGGCTCCACGCTCAGGCGCGGGTGACGACGACTTCGACGTATTCGCTCGGCACGACCAGCGAACCCGGGCCCGCGCGATTCGCGCCGTCGAGCAGCGCGGTGAGATCACGCTCCAGCGTCGCCGCCTTGTCGGCCGGCAGCGCGCCGAACGCCTTGTGCACCGGGCCATACCACTTGCGGAAGACGTCGATGAAATGCGCGGCCGAGCGATAGCGGAACTGGAACATGCGCCGCGTCACCGCGATCTTCGCCGCCTTGTCGCCGAACAGCGCCTTGAGGTGAGCCTCGACGCCCCACAGCGACGGCGGCTGCACGCCGGCGGGCGGCGGCAACTGCTTGCCCAGTACCTTGAACAGCTGGCCGATGAAGCCTTCGGGCGTCCAGTTGGCGAGGCCGATGCGTCCGCCCGCACGGCACACGCGCGCCATTTCCGCGGCCGACCGTGCGTGATCGGGCGCGAACATCACGCCGAACGTCGACAGCACTGCGTCGAACGTCGCATCGGCATAGGGCAGCGCCTCGACGTCGGCCACTTCGAACGTGACCGCGAGTCGCTCGGCGTGCGCGCGCTCGGCGCCGCGCTCGAGGAGCGTGGGCACGTAGTCGGTGGATGTCACCTGCGCACCGCGGCGTGCGGCGGCGAGTGTCGCATTGCCGTTGCCGGCGGCGACGTCGAGCACCTTCTCGTCGCAGCGGATGTCGCAGGCTTCGGCCAGCGATTCGCCGACGATCTGCAGCGTGGTGCCGATGACGGCATAGTCGCCGCTCGCCCACGCCATCTGCTGGCGGGCCTTGAGGGCAGGGAAGTCGATGGGGGCATTCATGCGATGGCTCCTGTGGTTGCTGCGAAAGCCAGGCGGCGCCTGGTACATGGCCAAGACTTTGCCGCGGCATGCGCGCGGCGTCCTGCCCGCGCGTCGTCGTCGAATGCTCGAGCGTCCTCGCCGGTCCGCACATTCGCGATCGCCTTGCCGGGGCGTCCGCGTTTGTTGACCGCGCGTCCGGCCCTCGTACCGGCGCGGAAACGGCCCTTGGCATCCCCCGTCGCGGCGGCGACAATGGTCAGCTTCGGTGGGCTGTGGAGACGACGACCATGGAGACGCAGGCGATCGCGCAGGCGATGCAGCGCGCCGTGACGCTGCTGGAGCGCCGGCCGGCGCTCGGCATGCACGACGACCCGCCGGCCACCGCACGCTGGGAGTCCGGCACGCGCGTGCACACGAGCCACGCCGATGGCACGGTGATCGCGACGGACATGTCCACCGAAGTCGGCGGCACCGGCGATCGCGTGTCGCCGGGCTGGCTGTTTCGCGCCGGCGTCGCCGCGTGCGCGGCGACGGCCATCGCGATGGTGGCTGCCGAGCGCGGCATCGAGCTGTCGACGCTCGAGATCCACGTCGCGAGCCGCACCGATGCACGCGGCATCCTCGGCATGCGCGACGCCGACGACCGCTGCATTAACGCGGGTCCTCAGGTGCTCAACCTGACCGTCACCATTGCGGCACCCGGCGTGGATCCGGCGCAGGTGCGCGCGCTGGCGGAGGACGGCTGCCGACGCTCGCCGATATCGAGTGCCGTGCAAAACGCCACGCCGATGACGACGCGCATCGACGTCATCACGGCCTGAAACGGCGGCCGCGCGATGGATGCCCTCTCCGAAACGCTGCGCGTGGTGCGCCTCGTCGGCGCCATCTTCATCAACGCCCGCTTCACCGCGCCGTGGTGCTACCAGTCGCCGAGCGCCGACTCGGCGGCGCCGGTGCTCGAGCCGGGCGCCGAGCGGGTCGTGATCTTCCACCTCATCACCGAGGGCGAGTGCTACGTCGAGCTCGGCGACGCGCCGCCGATGCGCCTGACCGCCGGCGACGCCGTCATCTTTCCGCAGGGCCATGCGCACCGCATGACGACGCAGCCGGGAATGGCGCCGGCGAAGGGACGGCGCCTCGCGGAAGTGCTGACGCGCCGACCGCGCCAGCTGTCGTACGGCGGCGGCGGCGCGCCGACGCGCCTGGTCTGCGGTTACCTCGCCTGCGACGCGCGGCTCGCGCGGATGCTGCTCGCGGGACTGCCGCCGGTGGTGCGCGTCAACGTGCGCGGCTCGAATGCCGGCATCTGGCTCGAGGCTTCGGTGCGCTATGCGCTGGCCGAGGCGCGCTCGCCGCGTCCGGGCGGCGCCGGCGTGCTGGCGAAGCTCGCCGAGGTGCTGTTCATCGAGGTGCTGCGCCTGTACATCGACGAGGCGCAGGACGACCGCACCGGCTGGCTCGCGGGACTCGGCGACCGCATCGTCGGCGCCGCGCTGAATGCGCTGCACACGCGTCCGGCGCACGCGTGGACGCTCGAAGAGCTCGCGCGCGCGTCGGGCACGTCGCGCTCAGTGCTCGCCGAGCGCTTCCAGCATCTGGTGGGAAGCTCGCCGATGCAGTACCTGACGCAGTGGCGGATGCTCCTCGCCGCCAATCTGCTGGCGCGCAGCAACGCGCCGCTGGCGCGCATCGCCGAGGACGTCGGCTACCAGACGGATACGGCCTTCAGCCGGGCGTTCCGCCGCGAGTTCGGCGCGCCGCCGGCGACGTGGCGGCGGAATCAGAGCGGACGTGAGCTCGCGCCGTGAGTCAAAGCAAGTGCCTGTCCGTATTCGATCGCCTGATCGGTCGGGCCCCAGCGATCGACAAATTCCGATCCGATCAAGACTCCGGATCGAACATGATCTCGCGGACCTCCTGCGCGCACCGACAGCTTTCGGCGATCCGCGCGGCCCAGGCGAGCGCCTCCTCACGCGAGGCAACCTCGAGGATGGAGAACCCGCCGACGACGGCCTTTGACTCCGGCACGGGTCCGGCGGTGACGGTCCCGTCGGTGGCGACGACGCTCGACTGCTGGCGTTGGATCCCGCCGCCGAAGATCCAGACCCCGGCGGCCTTGGCCTCGCGGACCACCGCGTGCGCCGCCTCGCCCACCGCGGCCCAGTCCTCGTCGGGAATGTGGTCCATCGAGCCGTCGTCGAACGAGATCAGGTACCGGGGCATGTCGTGGCTCCTTGCTTCAGATGGCGGCTCATGGCCGCCCGTCGATCATGCTGCAAGTCGGTCCTTGGCTTGGGAGGAAATCGTCGCGTTCGCCGATGCCGGTGACGCGTAACGACCTTCGTTACGTCTTCGCCGCCATCTGTCTGCGCAGCCGTTCCTCCTGCTCTCGGAGCTCGGGCGTCAACTGCGCGCCGAAGTCCTCGGCCTCGAAGATTTGGCGAATCTCGATCTCCGAGTCGCCTGGCATGGGATTCGGGCAACGCTTGACCCACTCGATGGCCTCGGCCATCGAATCGACGCGCCACAGCCAGAAGCCCGCGACCAGCTCGTTCGTTTCGGTGAACGGGCCATCGATCACCGTCCGCTTCGCACCCGAGAACCGGACGCGCGCCCCCTTCGAGCTCGGCTGAAGGCCTTCGCCGGCCAGCATCACACCGGCTTTCACGAGCTCTTCGTTGAACTTTCCCATCGCTGCGAGAAGCTTCTGGTCTGGAAGAGCACCGGCTTCCGAGTCCTTCGTCGCCTTGACCATCACCATGAATCGCATCGCTCGATCTCCATTGGCTGTCGATCGACAGGGATAGCGGACAGTGGCGTCCGCCGTCCCATGTCGTGATCGTTGAACAATTGGCGCAGTCGCGTGACGCGTCAACGGACGGTCGCGGGTGACCGCGTCTCCGCCTGGGCGGCGCAGTTTTCGCGGAATTCATCCGGACCATACATTTGCCGGACCTCGGTCTCGCCCTCCCAGCCGGGCCAGTGCTTCTTGTGCAGTTCCATGAAGCGCACCGCCGACTGGACCGCGTCGTCCCGCGACTTCATCTCGAACTGCGCATAGCCGCCGAGGACTTCGTTGGTCTCGGTGAAGGGTCCGTCGACGACGGTGACCTTGCCTTTGGCAACGCGTACGCGCGCACCTTGCGCGGTTGGTGCGAGGCCACCGGTTCCGAGCATCCGTCCCGCTTTGGTTTCTTCCTCGGCCATTGCCGAGATCGCGTCCATCAGCGCCTTCGGCGGTGGTCCCTGGTTTTCAGCATGCTTGACCAACATCATGAATCGCATGGAATGTCTCCTGGTTGATTGCCGATTGGAGCGGCCTGTCCGACATCGACGAAATCGGCCTGCACCCTATGGCTAGTCGATCGGACGACCCCCGATTCGACAGGTTCGCATCATTTTTTGGCGTGGTCCTCGCTCACACGGACAATTCGCGGACCGGCCGCACCTCGACGCTGCCCACGCGAGCCGGCGGAATCCTGGCGGCCAGCTGGATCGCCTCGTTCAGGTCGCGGGCATCGATCAGGTAGAACCCGGCGAGTTGTTCTTTCGTCTCGGCAAAGGGTCCGTCGGTCACCGACATCTTGCCGTTGCGCACCCGAACCGTGGTCGCCGTGTGGACGGATTGGAGGGCTTCGGCGGCGAGATGGTGGCCGCCTTGCCGCAGCGCATCCCCGCAGGCCTTGCATTCGCTGTCGTGGATGCTGTGCAGGTTCTGCTCGTCGAGATAGACGAGGCACAAATACTTCATCGTGGGCTCCTGAAGGTGTTGCAACGCTGCGGCAGGGAATCGAGCGTGACGCCGAGGCCGTACAGGATGCCGGTCCAGCGATCCTCGACGTCACGCGCATCGTCGCTCGACACGTGCTCGTGGATCAACTCGAGCGCACAACCGATTCCACGCGGTGCAAGTGTCACAGTGACGAGCGACATCGGGGGACGCCGCGGCCAACGCAAGGTGAATACCAGGCGTCGAGGCGGATCGATCTCGCGGTATCGGCCGGTGAATTCGAGTGTCTCTGCACCTCCGCGATCCGTCAATCGGAACGGTCCATTGACCCGCGCGTCGATGCTCACATTCGTCATCGGATGCGACGCCGTCGCGAAGAGCCACTGGCGGGCTGTTTCGGGATCGAGCCAGGCATCGAAAACACGCCCGGGCGGTGCGTGATAATGCTCGTGAACACGGATCGAGCGACCCCGGTGCACGGCACCGGCGACCGTCCGATCGCCGAAAACGTCACGCTCGGCATCGACCTTCATGGTTCCAGCGACCTTAGCGGCGCTCGACGGAACTCGCCTTGGCGAGGCGAACGGCCGTCCTCGCCGGCGCGGGCATCCACAGGCGGGGTTCGCAGGCGGCAGCGAACGTGTGCAGCAGTGCGTCGAGGGCGCGCCGCGCGCGGGCCTGGGCCTGCGGATTCCGGCGCTGCCACAGGAACAGCAGCAGGGCGCAGAGCGAGCCGCCCGGCAGGAGGATCTCCAGCACTAGGTAAGGACCGGCGTTCTGTACGAATTTCCGTAATGGGTTCAATCGGTTCGTGAGTGCTTGCATGTTCGCTCCGGCGTCGTCGAGTCGGCCCGCGGAAATGGGCCTTCGTCAACTAGTCGAACGAGCAAACCCGAATTCGACAGGCGATCGCACTGCCGGCCAAAAAAACTCGATGCCCCGGGGACCGGCGGGTCAGTTCGCCAAGTCGGCGAGCCGGCGCTCGAGGAACTGACGCTCGGGGTCCTGGCGGGCGAGCGCGAGCGCCCGCCCGTAGGCGGCGCGCGCCTCGCCGATCCTGCCCAGGCGCCGGCACAGGTCGGCGCGCGCGGCGTGGGCGAGATGGTAGTCGTCAAGATCCCCGCGGGCGAGGATCGCGTCGATCGCGGCCAGACCCGCTGCCGCACCATCGCGCATCGCCAAGGCCACGGCGCGGTTCAGCTCGATCACCGGCGAATCCTCGATGCGGAGCAGGACGTCGTACAGTCCGACGATCTCGGCCCAGTCGGTGGCGCCGGTGCTGGGCGCATTGGCGTGCACCGCCGCGAGTGCCGCCTGCAGCGCATACGCACCGGCGCGTCGCGAGGCCAGCGCCCTTTCCACCAGCGCCGAACCCTCCGCGATCTGATCGTGGTCCCACCGCGAGCGATCCTGATCTTCGAGCAGGACGAGATCTCCCGTCGGCGACGTGCGCGCGGCGCGGCGCGACTCCTGCAGCAACATCAGGGCCAGAAGTCCGATCGATTCAGGCTCAGGCATCAGGGCCACCAGCAGGCGGCCGAGACGTATCGCCTCCCCCGACAGGTCGACTCGCGTCAGCGACTGGCCGGACGACGCCGAGTAGCCTTCGTTGAACACCAGATAGATCACCCGCAGCACGCTGTCGAGACGCTCGGCGAGCTCGTCGGATTCGGGCACCTGGTACGGAATCCGGGCATCGCGAATCTTGGCCTTGGCGCGCACGATGCGCTGGGCGAGCGTCGGCGCGGCACTGAGAAAAGCCTGTGCGATCTCTTCGGTCGTCAGGCCGCACACCTCGCGCAATGTGAGCGCCACCTGCGCGTCCGCGGCGAGCGCCGGATGGCAGCAGGTGAAGATGAGCCGCAGCCGGTCGTCCTCGATGGCCTCGCTGTCCCACGGGATGGACTCGTCGGCGACGGCGTCGACTTGCTCGGCGACATCCTCCATCGAGTCGAATCGTGCACGTCGGCGGATGCCGTCGATGGCCTTGAAGCGGCCCGCCGAGACGAGCCACGCACGCGGATTCGCAGGTATCCCGTCGCGAGGCCATTGCTCGAGCGCTGCGCGAAATGCGTCATGCAGCGATTCTTCGGCGAGGTCGAAGTCGCCCAGCAGCCGCACCAGCGTGGCGAAGACGCGGCGCGATTCGGCACGATAGATGGCGTTGGTCGCGTCGCGGACGCGCTGGTCGGAATCCATGTTCGTGGGCACGCGGTTCGGCTCTTGCAGCCGGCGATTCGCCGGCTCGGTGGCGAGGGCGATGTCTTCACCGCCGAGTTTACCGTGCGGGTCATTCCCGGCCCTGGGTCCGGCGTCAGCCTCGACAAAGGCGTGCTCGGCTGTGGCAACGCAGCCGGACGCGGCGGCTCCCGCATTCCGGCATTGCCGGGTCGTTCCCGAAGGCTCGACGCCGCAGGGCCGCGCGGGCGCGCGGCCCTCCTTTGCACGGGACGCCTACATCGTGATGTTCTCGTCGGCGATGCCCGGTACGCCGCGGTCGCCCGTGAACGGCACGATCATCGGCACCTGCCTGCGGTAGGCGCGATACTTCTCGCCGAGGTTCGCCACCAGGTCGCGTTCCTCGAGCTGGATCGCGATCAGGATGTAGAGGGTCGTCGCCAGCGCGAACACCAGGTGCGCCACCGTCATCGTCGGCGTCGCCCAGAACGCGACGATGAAGCCGAAGTACAGCGGATGCCGGATCAGCCGGTACGGGCCGGGTGTGCGGAATTCGAGGGACCGGTAAGGTTGCGACGTGGCGTAAAGCCACACCTGGCGCAGGCCGAACAAGTCGAAGTGATTGATGAGGAACGTCGCCACCAGCACCGTGAGCCAGCCGAACGCGCACAGCACGCGCAGCACACCCACCGCCAGCGGGTCCTCGACCGACCACAGCACGCCGCCGAGCGGTTGCCAGAACGCGAACAGCACGATCAGGGCGGCGGAGCTCGCGAGCACGTAAGTGCTGCGCTCGATGGGCTCGGCGACGAAGCGCGTCAGCCAGCGCTTGAATCCCTTGCGCGCCATGCCGCTGTGCTGCACGGCGAACAGCGCCAGCAGCGCCAGGTCGACGCCGAGGCTGTTCCAGAAATCGCCGAGTGGCGCGGAGTCGATCGAGCGCGGCACGATGAAGTCGCCGACGAAGCCGATCGCGTAGAGGAACGTGACGAGGAACACGGCGTAGCAGGCGACGCCATAGATGAACACGAACGAACGCTTGAACATGACGACCTCCGATGATGGGGCAAATCCGGACGCGGGTCCGACCGGCAAGGGCGACGGCAATGGCGCATCCCGGCACGCACTGTGCCGCCGCGCGCGAGGGACGTCCTGCCCGCGAGTCGCCGCGGCTTGCCCCGGCATCCGCCGCCGGCCACGCGCACGACGCGACTCGCCGGGCGTCCGCCGAACCTGCCCGCGCGTCCGTTGCGCCGTGGTGGTGAACGGAAGAACGCCGATCCGCCGCCCGGACCGTGACGCAATCGTAAGCAGGCGGGCACGCCCGCGTATCGGTGGCGCTACCTATATTGCGAGATTGGGTGCGCAAATTGCGCCAGGGCGTCGCCAGCGCAACATGATCCGGGCTGGCACGATGGCCAGGCGATGGCCGGCAGGCAGCTTCCGGTAGGCACGGTCATCCTTCACGACGCCGCCGCACTGCAAGCAGTCTTCGTATGGCGGGTAGCGATCGGCCGGTCGGGGCGCGATCCGCATGCGCTGCGCAGCAGAACCGCGACGAAATGGCGCGAGGGGTGCCGGCACCAGGGTTCGAACCCGGGACCTTCGGTTTACAAAACCGCTGCTCTACCAGCTGAGCTATGCCGGCGCAATCGCCGCGTATTTTACGCGAGCAATGCGCGGCGCCGCGGCGCGCGGCCTAGGCGCGCGGACGCAGGCGCAGGCGCACGCGGCGACGCAGGCTCGTCGTAGTCACCCGGTGCAGCCAGCGCCGCGCGTGTCCACCGGCGAAACGCAGCGCGCGCAGTCCGGGGCCGTCGCGCGGCTGCGCGAAATCGTAGGGCAGTGTCGCGCATTGCGCCTGCCCGCAGCGCTCGAGTTCGCTGGCGTAATCCGACGCCAGCGTGCACTGCGCGGGCGTCGCCGGCGGCGCACGCTCGTGCCCGGAGAAGTGGAAGAACACGAGCGGACGGCCGTTGGCCGTGTAGCCGTCGGCAGCCAGCGCCAGCGTGCGCTCGTCGAGATTCCACGCGCCGACGTTCCAGCCGGGCTCGCGCACGATCGCGACGTCGTCGAATTGCGCCGGCACGAGATCGACGAAGCGCTGGTCGCCGCACAGGCCGCGCGCGATGTCTACCACGCAATCGTGCTCCAGCTTGCGCTGCCACCAGCTCAGGAATGCGGTCGCGGCGTCGCTACGCCGCAGCGCGATGAAGCCGGCATTGTAGACCCCGGCCTGCAGCACGACGAGCTCGCTGCGTGTGTCGCGCTCGCGAGCCTCGATGCGGTGCGGCGTGAGCAGGATCGCCGCGCGGTCCAGCGCGCCGATGACGGGCGCGAGCGTCGAGTAGGCGACGATGTCGGTGTCGAAGTAGAGGACGCGATCGTAGCCGCGGCGGAACATTTCGGCGATGGCCCACGGCTTGGCGGCGAAGCACAGCTCGCTTGCCCGGTAGCGGCGCACGAACGCCTCGAAATCCGGCAATCCGAAGCCAGCCAGCGGGGTCGCCACGAACGGCTCGCCGGTGCCACAGGCGCGCGTGCCGCGCGCGACGAGCGCGAGATGACGGTCGGCCGCGGGCAAGTGTCTCGCGATGCTGGCGAACAGGCTGCGCGCGCGATGGAGATGGCTCGGCGTGGCGACGCTGACGACGGCGATCGCGGCGCCCGCGCATGGCGCCGCTTCGCCGGACGCGGCAATGGCGGTGGCAGGCGCGCTCACCGGGCCGGCGGTTGCCGCTACTTGATGACCTGCAGGTGCGTCGGGCGCGACTTGGACTTGGCCGCGGCCGGCTCGGCGTCGGCGTCGCCGCCGGACAGCGTGGCGATCGGATCGCCGGTGACCGTGAAGGCGAAGCCGTAGCCCGTTTCCTTGGCGAAGATGCCGGCGACGGTGGCCATCGGCACCAGCACTTCCTGCGACACGCCGTTGAAGCGCGCGGTGAAGCGGATGAAGTCGTTGTCGACCGTGAGCTTGCGCGTCGCCGAGTGCGAGATGTTGAGCACGATCTCGCCGTTCTTGACGAACGACTGCGGCACGCGCGTCTCGGCGTTGACCTTCACCGCGAGGTACGGCGTGAGGCCGTTGTCGGCGCACCATTCGCAGATGGCGCGCACGAGATAGGGCTTGGCGGACTGCTCGGACATCGCCACAGGATGCTACGCGCCGATCGGCCGGTCAATAGAAGGGCGGGTCCAGCCGACGATCAGCGGCGCATGCCCCGCTCGGCGGACGTCAACGCCTCGGCGAATGCCGGTCGCGAGAACAGACGTTCGGCGTACTTCATCAGCGGCGCCGCCTGCTTCGGCATCTGGATGCCGTAGTAATCGAGCCGCCACAAAAGCGGCGTGATCGCGACGTCGAGCATCGAATACTCGTCGCCGAGCATGTGCTTGTGCTTGGCGAACACCGGCGTGATCTGCATCAGCGAGTCGCGCACCAGGTGGCGCGCCTTCTCGGCGTTCTTCTGGTTGTTGCCTTCCAGCGCGTCGATGTGGATGAACAGCTCCTTCTCGAAGCGGTGCAGGAAGAGGCGCGCGCGGGCGCGCATCACCGGATCGGCCGGCATCAGCTGCGGGTGCGGGAAGCGCTCGTCGATGTACTCGTTGATGATGTTCGACTCGTGCAGCACGAGGTCGCGTTCCACCAGCACCGGCACCTGGTTGTACGGGTTCATCACCGCGAGATCCTCGGGCTTGTGGTCGAGGTCGACGTCGATGATCTGGAAATCCATGCCCTTCTCGTGCAGCACGATGCGGCAGCGCTGCGAGAACGGGTCGGTGGTACCGCTGTAGAGCGTCATCATGATCGTGTAACTCCCCTCTCGCGCGCATACGGGCGCGCGGACTTGCAAGATCGGCGCTGCGCGGTGGTGCGCATGCGCCCGGTGCCAGGCCGCGGTCGCGCGCGGCGGCGCGTCGCGGGGCGACTAGTGAACGTCGCGCCAGAACTCGCGCTTGAGCGCGTAGACCAGCACGAACAGCACGCTGAGGAACAGCAGCACGATCATGCCGAGCCGGATGCGCTGGTTCTTCGCCGGCTCGGCGATGTAATCGAGATAGTTGACGAGGTCGGCGACGGTGGCTTCGTACTGGACCTGCGTCATCGTCCCGGGCGCCTCGTTCTCGAGCGTCGCCACCGTCCATTTGCCGTTGGCCGCCGGCTCGATGCCGACCAGCGTCTTGGCGGCGATCGCGGCGCCGAGCGCCTTCTCGTGATCCTCGTACTCGGTCTCCACCAGCTTGCGCGGCCCCTGCAGCTCGGCCAGCACGTGCGGCATGCCGACATTGGGGAACACGAGGTTGTTCCAGCCCGTGGCCGACTTGGGATCGCGGTAGAAGCCGATCAGGTAGTTGAACAGCCACGTCGTGCCGCGCACGCGCGCCTCGACCGACAGGTCGGGCGGCGGATTGCCGAACCATGCCTTGGCATCGGCGGGCCGCATCGCGACGTTCATCGTGTCGCCGATCTTGGCATCGCCGAAGATCAGGTTGTCGCGGATGTCCTGCTCGGACAGGCCGAGGTCGGCATGGCGGTTGTAGCGCATGTACTTCGCCGAATGGCAGCCCTGGCAGTAATTGACGAAGTCACGCGCGCCGCGCTGCAGCGATTCGTCGTCGAGGCGATGCCCGAGCGCCGGCACCATCATCAGGTTGGGGCCCTCGGCGCGGGCGGCAGGCGCGGCGACGGCCGCGACGATGGCGAGCAGGAGTGCGAGCGTCTTCATTTCCAGGTCACCCGTTGCGGCTCGGGCAGCGTCTTGTCGCGCGCCGTGTACCACGGCATCAGCAGGAAGAACAGGAAGTAGCCGATCGTGAGGAAGCGTGCGATGACGGTTGCGCGGTCGGCGCCGCCGAGGATCGGCCAGCGCTCGGGGAACTGCCCCCACACGGTGACCGGCACCACGCCGAGATAGCCGAGGATCAGGAAGCACACGACGAACACGGCCAGCCAGATCTTGAACGTGCGGCCGCGGTAGCGGATCGACCTGACCTTGCCGCGGTCGAGCCATGGCAGCGCGAAGAAGATGAGCACCGAGATGCCCATGACGATCACGCCCCATACCTGCGTGCCCATCGCCGACGGCACCGCGCGCAGCATCGCGTAGTACGGCGTGAAGTACCACACCGGCGCGATGTGCTCGGGCGTCTGCAGCGGATTGGCCGGGATGAAGTTGTTGGACTCGAGGAAGTAACCGCCGACCTCGGGCAGGAAGAACACGATGATGCTGAATATCGCGAGGAACACCACCACGCCGACCATGTCCTTGACCGTGTAGTACGGATGGAACGGGATGCCGTCGAGCGGATGGCCGGTGGCGGGATCCTTGAACTTCTTGATCTCGACGCCATCCGGGTTGTTGGAGCCGACCTCGTGCAGCGCCAGCAGGTGCGCGACGACCAGGCCCAGCAGCACCAGCGGCAGCGCGATCACGTGGAACGCGAAGAAGCGGTTGAGCGTGACGTCGGAGATCGTGTAGTCGCCGCGGATCCACAGCGCGAGGTCGTCGCCGATCACCGGGATCGAGCTGAACAGGTTGACGATCACCTGGGCGCCCCAGTACGACATCTGTCCCCACGGCAGCAGGTAGCCGAAGAACGCCTCGGCCATCAGGCACAGGTAGATCAGGCAGCCGAACACCCACAGCAGCTCGCGCGGCTTGCGGTAGCTGCCGTAGAGCAGGCCGCGGAACATGTGCAGGTAGACGACGATGAAGAACATCGACGCGCCGGTCGAGTGCATGTAGCGGATCAGCCAGCCCCAGTCGACGTCGCGCATGATGTACTCGACCGACTCGAACGCGCGCGCGGCGTCCGGCTTGTAGCTCATCGTCAGGAAGATGCCGGTGACGATCTGCAGCACCAGGACCAGCAGCGCCAGCGAGCCGAAGTAGTACCAGAAGTTGAAGTTCTTCGGCGCGTAGTACTCGGAGGCGTGTTCCTTCCACAGCGTCGTCAGCGGGAAGCGGTCGTCGATCCAGGTGAGGAGCTTGCTCATTGTTCGGGAATCCTTCGTCGTGGTTCGGCTCTGGCCGGCGCGCTACGGCCCTCAGGCCTTGGTGTCTTCGCCGATGACGACGAGCGTGTCCGTCGCGTAGCGATGCGGCGGGATGACGAGGTTGGTGGGCGCGGGCACGCCCTTGAAGACGCGGCCCGCGAGGTCGAACTTCGACTGGTGGCACGGGCAGAAGAAACCGCCCAGCCAGTCGGGTCCCAGGTCGGCGGGCGCGAGCTCGGGACGAAAGGTGGGCGAGCAGCCGAGATGGGTGCAGATGCCGACGGCGATCCACATGTTCGGCTTGATCGAGCGCGTCTCGTTCTTCGCGTACTTCGGCTGCTGCGGCACATCGGAATGCGGGTCGACGAGGCGATCGTCCATCTTCGGCAGCGTCGCCACCATCTGCGGCGTGCGATTGACCACCCAGCAGACCTTGCCCCGCCATTCGACGTTGATCTTCTGTCCCGGCTCGACCTTGGAGATGTCGATCTCCACCGGCGCACCGGCGGCCTTCGCGCGCTCGCTGGGGAACATCGAAATCACGAAGGGGGTTGCCGTGGCGATCACGCCGACGCCGCCTACCACCGAAGTCGCCGTGATCAGGAATCGGCGCTTGTCCTTGTCGATCGTTGCTTCCGTTGCCATGCGGCGCATCCTTGGTTCGTCCGTCGCGCGTGCCGACGCCGTCGGCGGCGACCGCGCGAATTGAAAACGAGCCCGGCCGACCGCGCGTAGGGGCTCGTCGCAAAACCTGCTGATTATACGCGAATGCAAGCCTGAAACGGAAGCTTTGCGCTCGCCGGGCATTGATTTCGCCCGCGCAATCAGCAGGTTGGCGCGATGCCGCGGAAATCGCCACGAACCGTCGCGACACCGCGCAGCGGCCGTGCTCCGGGGGCTTGCGCGCGCGCAACCTATAATGCGGACGTCCTCCCCTTCAACGGCACTGCCACCCGTGTTGCGCAAGTTCTGGCTCCTGTTCGCGCAGGCCTGCACCCTCGTCATCGCCGCGCTGTTCGTGGTGTCGACGCTGCGGCCGGACCTCGTGCCGCGCCTTGCCGGCCAGGCCGCGCCGCCCGTGGTCAGCGTCGTGCAGGGCACGCCCACCGTGGCCGCGGCGCCGGTCGCGAGCTACGCCGACGCCGCCAGGACCGCGATGCCGGCGGTCGTCAACATCTACACGAGCAAGGAAGTCGGCGCGCAGAACCCGCTCGCCGACGACGAGCTCTTCCGCCGCTATTTTCCGGACCTCGCCAAGCGCATGGCGCCGCAGCGGGCGCGCAGCCTGGGCTCGGGCGTCATCGTCGCGCCCGAAGGCTATGTGCTGACCAATTTCCATGTCGTCGACGGCGCCGACGACATCACGCTGGTGCTCGCCGACGGCCGCGAGATCAAGGCGACGGTGCGCGGCGCCGACCCCGAATCCGACCTTGCCGTGCTGAAGGCGGCCACCGGCGGCCTGCCGGCGATCACGCTGGGCGATCTCGAATCCGTGCGCGTCGGCGACGTGGTGCTGGCGATCGGCAATCCGTTCGGCTTCGGCAACACGGTGACCGCGGGCATCGTGTCGGCGCTCGGGCGCAATCACCTCGGCATCAACCGCTTCGAGGACTTCATCCAGACGGACGCGCCGATCAACCCCGGCAACTCCGGCGGCGCGCTGGTCGACACCGCCGGGCACCTGATCGGCATCAACAGCACGATCTACTCGCAGTCGGGCGGCTCGCTGGGGATCGGCTTCGCGATCCCGGTGTCGCTCGCGCGCAACGTGCTGTCGCAGATCATCGAGCACGGCGAGGTCACGCGCGGCTGGCTCGGTGTCGAGCCGGCCGACCTGTCCGACGACGGCGCGCGCGCGCTGGCGCTCGACCGTGCCGACGGCGTGCTGATCCGCAGCCTGCAGCCGAACGGGCCCGCCGACCGCGCCGGCATGAAGGTGCGCGACGTCGTCGTCGACGTCGCCGGCCGGGCCACCCACGACGTGGCGGGACTGCTGTCGCGCATCGCCGAGCTGTCGCCGGGATCGGTGGCGAAGGTGAAGGTCTGGCGCGCGCCGCAGGTCATCGAGCTCGACGTCACCGTTGGCAAGCGCCCGAAGGCGGAAATCGCGCCATAGCGGCGGCGCGGGCGCAGCCTCAGGCCACCGGCGTCGCCCTGCCCCGGCCGACCTCGCCGTCGGGCTTGGGGAAGAAGCGCGCGGCGATGATGCCGATCTCGTAGAGCAGGCACATCGGCACGGCCAGCATCAGCTGCGACACCATGTCGGGCGGTGTGATGACCGCGGCGACGATGAACGCGCCGACGATCACGTAGCGGCGCAGCTCGCGCAGCTTGGCGAGCGACACGAGGCCCATCCGCACCAGCAGGACCTCGACCACCGGGATCTCGAACGTCGCGCCGAACGCGACGAACATCCACAGCACGAACGACAGGTACTTGTCGATGTCGGTCATCATCTGCACGCCCTCGGGCGTGAAGCTGACGAAGAAGTGGAAGATCCACGGAAACACCACGAAGTAGGCGAACGCCATGCCGGTGAAGAACAGCAGCACGCTCGACACGATGAGCGGCAGCGCGAGCTGCTGCTCGTGCTTGTAGAGGCCGGGCGCGACGAACGCCCAGATCTGCCACAGCACCCACGGCAGCGACACCAGGAACGCGGCGAGCAGCGTCACCTTGAGCGGCACCAGGAACGTGCCGGTGACGTCGGTGGCGATCATCGTCGCCCCGTGCGGCAGCGCGTTCATCAGGGGCTTGGCGACCAGCGCGTAGATCTCCTTGGCGAACGGCGCCATCGCCACGAACACCACCAGCACGACGACGATCGACTTGAGCAGGCGCGACCGCAGCTCGACGAGATGCGAGATGAAGGTTTCCTGCGGGGAGTCCTGGGCGTCGCTCATTCGGGGTTCGTCGATGGGGGACGGGCCGCCGCGGCGCGCAAGGCCCGCGCGCGGTGGAGGCCGCGGATCAGATCTTTTCGAATCCGGGCAGGGGCGCCTGGCGCGGGGGCTCGCCCGCGGGGAGCATGGGTGCCGCCGCCGGGGATTCCGGCGCGGCGTTGGCGCGCGCGTCCGCCGCTTCCGCCGGCGAACTCGCCGCAACCGCCGTGGCGGCCGGCGGCGTCGACTCGCTGCCGAGCGCGTTGAGGTCGCTCTCGACGCCGCGCACGCCCGACTCGACGCTGTGCGCGGCGGTCTCCACCGACTGCTTCAGGTCCTGTGCCGTCGATTGCATCTCGCGCTGCAGCTTGCGCAGCTCGTCGAGCTCCATCTCGCGGTTGATGTCCGCCTTCACCTCGCCGACGTAGCGCTGCAGGCGGCCGAACAGCACGCCGAGCGTGCGCGCGGTCTTCGGCAGCTTTTCCGGCCCGATCACCACCAGCGCCACGACGGCGATGACGACGATCTCGGAGAATCCGACATCGAACATGGAGCGACAGTCGCCTGCGCCGCGCGATCAGGAGCGCGTGGTCTCGCGCTTCACTTCTCCCTCGATCGTCGTGCCGCCGAGCTGCGCCTTGCGCTCCGCCTCGTCGGCGGCGCTGCGCGCGGCCGGATCGCCTTCGTCCTTCATGCCTTCCTTGAAACCCTTGACGGCGCCGCCCAGGTCCTGACCGATGTTGCGCAGCTTCTTCGTGCCGAAGATCATGACCACGACCAAGAGGACGATCAACCAGTGCCAGATGCTCAACGAGCCCATTTCGAATCTCCTTAGTTGCCTTTGCGCGGGAGCATCGGCCCGAGCGGTTCCGGGCCTCCGATCACGTGCAGGTGTACATGCTGCACTTCCTGCAGCCCGACGCGCCCGTTGTTGACGATCAGCCGGAAGCCGTCGCGCGCGCCCTCTTCGCGGGCGAGCCTGCCCGCCAGCAGCATCATGCGCCCCATCACGGGGCTGTCACCCTCGGTGAGGTCGTACATCGTCGCCACGTGCGCCTTGGGAATCATCAGCAGGTGCACGGGGGCCTGCGGGCGGATGTCGCGGAAAGCCAGGATCGCATCGTCCTCGAACACCTTGCCGCTCGGAATCTCGCCGCTGACGATCTTGCAGAAGATGCAATTCGGGTCCTGCATCGCGCGTCCTTTCGCCCCGGCGCCCACGGCCGGCCTCGCCGCTCGCGCCCATCACCCGGATTGTAATGGATGGTCGGGACCGGCCACCGCCATGCGGTGCCGCGCGGCGTCAGCGCGAGCGCTTCTCGTCGTGGCCCGACGTGCCTTCGCGCCGGGCGAGCTCGGCCAGCACGTCGGCCGGGGCGAGTCCATGGCGCGCAAGCAGGACGATGCAATGGAACCACAGGTCGGCCACCTCGGCGACGATGCGCGCGGGATCGCCGTCCTTGGCCGCCATCACCGTCTCGGTCGCCTCCTCGCCGATCTTCTTGAGGATGGCGTCGTCGCCCTTCGCGTGCAGCGACGCGACGTAGGACGTCGCCGGATCGGCGTCGCGGCGCGCGGCGACGGTGGCCGCGAGGCGCTCGAGGATGTCGCGCTCAGTCGCCATCGCCGTAGATCGCCGCCGGATCCTTGAGCACCGGCTCGTCCTCGCGCCAGCCATCCGCCTCGAGGCGGCGGAAGAAGCAGCGCGCATGCCCGGTATGACAGGCGATGCCGCCGGTTTGTTCGACGACGACGAGGACCGCATCGGCGTCGCAATCGATGCGGATCTCGCGCACCGCCTGGCGATGGCCCGACCGTTCGCCTTTCTGCCACAGCGCCTGGCGGGAGCGCGACCAGTAGTGCGCATGTCCCGTCGCGCGCGTGCAAGCGAGCGCCTCGCGGTTCATCCAGGCCAGCGTCAGCACGCGGCCGCTCGCCGCGTCCTGCGCGATCGCGGGCACCAGGCCGTCGGCGTTCCAGCGCACCTCGTCGAGCCAGTCGGCCGCCATCAGTCGCGCACCTCGATGCCGGCCGCGCGCATCGCCGACTTGGCCTCGCCGACGGTGAATTCGCCGTAGTGGAAGATGCTGGCCGCCAGCACGGCGTCGGCGCCGCCGTGGCGGATGCCGTCGACCAGATGCGCGAGCGCGCCCACGCCGCCCGACGCGATCACCGGCACGTCGACGGCGTCGACGATGGCGCGCGTCAGCGCGAGGTCGAAGCCGGTCCTGGCGCCGTCCTGGTCCATGCTGGTGAGCAGGATCTCGCCGGCGCCGCGGCCGACCACCTCCTGCGCCCAGGCGACGGCGTCGATGCCCGTCGGCGTGCGCCCGCCATGGATGTAGACCTGCCACTCGTCGACCGCGCATTTGCGCGCGTCGATGGCGGCGACGACGCATTGCGCGCCGAAATGCGCCGATGCCTCGCTGATCAGCGCCGGATCGCGCACGCCCGCGGTATTGATGCTCACCTTGTCGGCGCCGGCGTTGAGCAGCGCACGGATGTCGTCGACCGAATTGACGCCGCCGCCCACCGTCAGCGGAATGAACACCTGGTCGGCCACCGCCCCGATCATGTCGTAGAGCAGGCCGCGCGACTCGATGCTGGCGCGGATGTCGAGGAAGGCGAGCTCGTCGGCGCCCTGCGCGTCGTAGCGGCGCGCGACTTCGACCGGATCGCCGGCGTCGCGCAGGTTCTCGAACTGGATGCCCTTCACCACGCGGCCACCGGCAACATCCAGGCAGGGGATAATTCGTTTCGCCAGACCCACGCGTGGCTACCTCTGCGTTCTGCGCATGTCGATGCTCCGGTCGTGCGTACCGCATGCCGGGCATATCGCCCCGTCGCGTCCGCCGCGCCAATCGAGCGTCGCACGTGAAAGCGCCGTGCGACGCTCATTGCGCGCAGCGGCTCGCGATCCACGTTCTTTCATTGCCAGCGTCATTGACTTGTGTCCTGCGAAACGGTTGCGGCCCGGGCTCGAGGCGCGGTCGCGAGATCGCGCGGCCCCCAGGCGCCGGCTGCGCCTCATGTGCGTCCACGGATTGCCCGAAGTCACCGTCATTCCCGCGAGGGCGGGAATCCACGCGTCGTCACCAGGCCGCGTCGTGCCCGCGCGCCTACGCCCCGACCGCAGCGGCGCCACCGCGCGCCGCCTTGATCGCTTCCTTGAAGTCGAGCGTGCCCTCGTAGATCGCGCGTCCGGCGATCGCGCCGGCGATGCCTTCGCCCTCGTATTGGAGCAGCGCCTTGATGTTGTCGATCGTCGACAGGCCGCCGGAGGCGTACACAGGCACCTTGACCGCCCGCGCCAGGCGCACGGTGGCCTCGATGTTGACGCCCGAGAGCATGCCGTCGCGGCCGATGTCCGTGTAGACGATGGCCTCGACGCCGTAGTCCTCGAACTTGCGCGCGAGGTCGATGACGTCGTGACCGGTCATCTTCGACCAGCCGTCGGTGGCCACTTTCCCCTCGCGCGCGTCGAGACCGACCATGATGTGGCCGGTGAACGCCGAGCAGGCATCGTGCAGGAATCCGGGGTTCTTCACCGCCGCCGTGCCGATGATCACGTAGGTGATGCCGTCGTCGAGATAGCGCTCGATGGTGTCGAGGTCGCGGATGCCGCCCCCCAGCTGCACCGGGATCTCCTCGCCGATGACGCTGACGATCTCGCGGATGGACAGCTCGTTGCGCGGCTTCCCGGCGACGGCGCCGTTGAGGTCGACCAGGTGGAGACGCTCGGCGCCCTGCTCGAGCCAGTGCTGCGCCATCGCCGCCGGATCTTCGGAGAACACCGTGGCGGAATGCATCTCGCCCTGCTTCAGGCGCACGCAGTGGCCGTCCTTGATGTCGATGGCGGGGATGATCTGCATGGGGCCGTGGGGGGCGCGGGTGCTGCGGCGGTTGACCGAGGCGGAAAATCAGTGTCCGTTCCAGGCGACGAAGTTGGCGAGCAGGCGCAAGCCGGAACGATGGCTCTTTTCCGGATGGAACTGGGTTGCGAAGATATTATCCTTGGCAATCGCGCAAGTAAACGCCGACGGGTAGGCCGTTTCGCCGGCGATGATCGCCGGATCGGCCGGCGCCGGATAGTAGCTGTGTGCGAAATAGAACCGGCTGTCGTCGTCGATGCCGGCCCAAAGCGGGTGCGCGCGCCGCTGGCGGACGCGGTTCCACCCCATGTGCGGCACCTTCGAACGCTCGCCGGCCACCACCATGCGCGATTCGTCGAAGCGCACAACTTCGCCGCGCAGGAAGCCCAGGCAGGCGGTCGGACCCTCGGCGCTGCGTTCGAACAGCATCTGCAGGCCGAGGCAGATGCCGAGGAACGGCCGCGAGGCGGCGGCGTCGAGCACCGCCCGCGTGAGGCCGCTGGCGTCGAGCATGCGCATGCAGTCGGGCATCGCGCTCTGGCCCGGCAGCACCACCCGCTCGGCGTCGCGGATCACCGCGGCGTCGGCCGTGACGACGATGTCGCGGTCCGGCGCGACGTGCACCAGCGCCTTCGCCACCGAGCGCAGGTTGCCCATTCCGTAATCGACGACGGCGATTGTCATCCCGGTGATTCGCGAAGTGCGCCGGCACGCGGCGCCGCGGCGCGCCGGCGTCGGCGTGCTGGTCCTACAGCGAGCCCTTGGTCGAGGGCACGCCCGGCGAGCGCGGGTCGTGCGCGACGGCCATCCGCAGCGCACGGGCGAATGCCTTGAACACGGTCTCGCACTGGTGGTGGGCGTTGTCGCCGCGCAGGTTGTCGAGGTGCAGCGTGCACTGCGCGTGATTGACGAAGCCCTGGAAGAACTCGTGCGCGAGGTCGACGTCGAACGTGCCGATCATCGCGCGCGTGAACGGCACGTGGAACTGGAGCCCCGGTCGCCCCGAGAGGTCGATCACCGCGCGCGACAGCGCTTCGTCGAGCGGCACGTAGGCGTGACCGTAGCGGCGGATGCCGGCCTTGTCGCCGAGCGACTTGGCGAGCGCCTGGCCGATCGTGATGCCGATGTCCTCGACCGTGTGGTGCGCGTCGATGTGGAGGTCGCCCTTGGCGTGGACCGCGAGGTCGACCACGCCGTGGCGCGCGATCTGCTCGAGCATGTGGTCGAGGAAGGGCACGCCGCTGGCGAGGTCGGCGCGGCCGGTGCCGTCGACGTCGATGGCGACCGTGATCGCGGTCTCGCGCGTGTTGCGGGTCACCTCGGCGCGGCGCGCGGCGGGGACTGCGGCGGTGAGCGGAGCGTTCATGGCGTGGTGGCAAGCGCGCGCAGCAGCGCGTCGTTCTCCTCCGGCGTGCCGACGGTGAACCGCAGGCACTGCGCCAGCGCGGGGTGCGTGCCGTGCATATTCTTGACCAGGATGCCTTCGCGGCGCAAATGCTCGAACGTGGCGTTGGCGTCGGTCAGCCGCGCCAGCACGAAATTGGCGTGCGAGGGGAACGCCCGCACGCCCGGCAGCGTGGCGAGCGCGGCGCGCAGCCGCTCGCGCTCGGCGCATACCGCCTCCGCCTGCTCCGCGAGCAGCGCCGTCTCGGCGAGCAGCAGCGGCGCCACCGCCTGTGTCAGCGCGTTGACGTTGTAGGGCGGCCGCAGCTTGTCGAGCTCGTGCATCCAGCCGGGGTCGCCCACCGCGTAGCCCAGGCGCAGCGCAGCCATGCCGATCTTCGACACCGTGCGCACCACGACGACGTTGGCGAACTCCCGCGCGCGCAGGATGAACGAGCGGTTGGCGAACGCGTAGTACGCCTCGTCGATCGCGACCAGGCCGGGCGCCGCGCGGATCACCGCTTCGATCGCCGCCGTGTCGAACAGGTTGCCGGTGGGATTGTTGGGAAACGCGAGCCAGACCAGCGCCGGGCGCTCACGCGCGATCGCCGCCAGCATGGCACCGGCATCGAGCGCGAAGTCGGCGCCGAGCGGCACACCGACGTAGCGCACGTTGGCGATCGCCGCGCTGACGCGGTACATCACGAACGAAGGCTCCGGCGCGACGATCGTCGCGCCGGGTCGCGCGACCAGCGCGGTCAGCATCGCAATCAGCTCGTCCGAGCCGTTGCCGAGCACGAGGTCGACGCCGTCGCCCAGCGCGAACGCCTCGCGCAGCGCGTGCTTCAGCGCCTCGGCGCCGGCGTCGGGGTAGCGGTTGATCGCGACGTCCGCCACCGCGGCCGCCACCCGCGCGCGCACGTCCTCGGGCAACGGGTACGGGTTCTCCATCGCATCGAGCTTGATCATGCCGTCGCCGCGCGGAGCGTGATAGCCGCGCATCGCCAGCACGTCGTCGCGCACGACCGCGTGCACCCGCGCCGCGATGCCCGCCTTGCGCGCGTCGTCGTCCGGCGCGGTGCTCATCGTCGTCACGCCATCGCCCCGCGGCGACGCGCCCGACACCCGCTCACGGCGTCCTCCGCGATTCCGCCGACAGCGCATGCGCGGCCAGGCCCTCGCCGCGGGCAAGCGTCGCGGCGATCGCGCCGAGCGCCTGCGCGCCGGCGGCCGTCACCCGGATCAGGCTCGAGCGCTTCTGGAAGTCGTAGACGCCGAGCGGCGACGAGAATCGCGACGTGCGGCCGGTCGGCAGCACGTGATTGGGACCGGCGCAGTAGTCGCCGAGCGCCTCCGACGCGTAATAGCCCATGAAGATCGCGCCGGCGTGGCGGATCTGCGGCAGCAGCGCGTCGGGGTCGCCGACGGCAAGCTCGAGGTGCTCGGGCGCGATGCGGTTGGCGACCGCGCAGGCCTCGGCCAGGTCGCGCGTGCGGATCAGCGCGCCGCGCCGCGCCAGCGACGCGGCGATGATTTTCGCGCGCGGCATCTCCTTCAACCGGCGATGGATCGTCGCTTCCACCGCGTCGAGCAGCGCCGCGTCCGGCGACAGCAGGATCGCCTGCGCGAGCTCGTCGTGCTCCGCCTGCGAGAAGAGGTCGAGCGTCACCCACTCGGGATTGGCGCCGGCGTCGGCGATGATGAGGATCTCGGAGGCCCCGGCGACCATGTCGATGCCGACGGTGCCGAACACGCGCCGCTTGGCGGCCGCGACATAGGCATTCCCCGGGCCGCAGATCTTGTCCACCGCGGGAATCGTCGCGGTGCCGTAGGCGAGCGCGGCGACCGCCTGCGCGCCGCCGATCGTGAACACGCGCGACACGCCGGCGAGGTGCGCAGCCGCGAGCACCAGCGGATTGCGCGCGCCGGAGGGCGTCGGCGACATCATCACGATCTCGCCCACGCCGGCGACTTTCGCCGGCAGCGCGTTCATCAGCACCGACGACGGATACGCCGCCTTGCCGCCGGGCACATAGATGCCGACCGAATCGAGCGGCGTCACGCGCTGGCCGAGCTCGCCGCCGTCCGCGCCGGCGATCGTCCAGCTCTCGCCGCGCTGGTGCTCGTGGAATGCGCGAATGCGCGCCGCGGCCTCGGCGAGCGCGTCGCGTTGCGCGGGGTCGATCGCGGCGTAGGCCGCGGCCAGCTCGGCCGGCGCGATCTCGAGCTCGGCGACGCTTTTCGCGGCGAGCTTGTCGAAGCGCTTGGTGTAATCGAGCACCGCCTGGTCGCCGCGCGCGCGCACCGCGGCGACGATCGTCGCCACCGCCGCGTCCACGCCCGCATCCTGCGCGGCCTCGAACGCCACGAGCTCGGCGAGGGCCTCGTCGTACCCGGGAAACGCCGTGTCGAGGCGGCGCAGCGCGAGGCGCGGTGGCGTCACGTGCTCACCGCCGCCGCCGTCGTCGTCGCCGCCGCCGCCGCCGCGAGAGCATCGATCAGCGGCTTCAGCGCATCGCGCTTGAGCTTCAACGCCGCCGGGTTGGCCACCAGCCGCGAGCTGATCGGCATGATCGTCTCGACCTCGACCAGGTCGTTGGCCTTGAGCGTGCTGCCGGTGGAGATCAGGTCGACGATCGCGTCGGCGAGCCCCACCAGCGGCGCCAGCTCCATCGAGCCGTACAGGCGGATCAGGTCGACATGCATGCCCTTGATCGCGAAGTGCTCGCGCGCGGTGGCGATGAACTTGGTGGCGACGCGAATGCGTGCGCCGCGCTGCACCGTGCCCTTCCAGTCGTAGCCGCGGCGCGTGGCGACGCTCATCCGGCAGCGGCCGATGCCGAGGTCGAGCGGCTGGTACAGGCCTTCGCTGCCGTACTCGAGCAGCACGTCCTTGCCGGCGACACCGAGGTCGGCAGCGCCGTGGCGGACGTAGGTCGGCACGTCGGCGGCGCGCAGCAGCAGCAGCTCGACGCCTGCGCGCGACGTGCCCACCACCAGCTTGCGCGTGGTCGCGAGGTCTTCCGCAGGCGCGATACCGGCCGCCGCCAGCAGCGGCAGCGTTTCGCCGAGCGTGCGGCCTTTCGACAGCGCGAGGGTGATGCGCGACATCCAGGAATCCCGTGAGCGAGCCGTCGATTCTACCGCAGCGCAACAAGCGGATCCGCTATTGCACGAGCGTGGGATTCTCCAGGATCGCGGCATCGCCGCGGCGCCGCCATGGGCTGATGTCGATGCCGCCACGGCGCGTGAAGCGTGCCGACACGGCCAGCGCATCGGGCGCGCAGGCGCTCGCGACGTCGGCGAAGATGCGCTCGACGCAGTGCTCGTGGAAGCCGGGATGGCGCCGGAATGCGACGAGGTAGGCCAACAGCGCGGCATGGTCGATCGCGGCGCCGCGATAGGCGATGGCGAGGGCCGCGTAATCGGGCTGCCCGGTCACCGGGCATACCGAGCGGAAGCGCTGGGTGACGAGCGTTTCAGCCACGCGCGCGTCACCGACCGCAAGCTGTGCCGCATCCGGTGCCGCGTGCAACGCCGGCAATGTCAGCGTGTCGAGGCAAAGGCCGGCGGGCACGGCGCGCGCAAGGCGGCGCGCGTCGTCCGGCGCGATGAGCTCGACACGCACGTCCGCGCCAGTCGCTCCCGACAGGTCGCGCACGATGGTCGCACGGTAGTCGTCGCCGCCGTCGAAGCGCGTGTCGTTGAGCGCGGTGAAGTAGAGCTTGGCGGATTTCGACTCGACGATCGCCGGGCTCGTCGCCGGCACCTCGAAGCGCACCACCGCCGCCTGCGGCCGGCCGGTGGCATCGAGCCACTGCGCTTCCCACACGGTCCACGCGTCGCCGCCGGCGAACGGCAGCGTGCCGCCAAGCCCGAGCAGCGCGCGCTGCGGCGCGCGGTCGACGGCGTACAGGAGTGCCGGGTCGTAGCGATCGGCATACACGGTCGCCTTGCCCAGCGGCGAATCGCGCGGCGTGCCCATCGCGTTCCCTGCTGTCAGGCGACGCGCGCGATGCGCGCGCCAAGCGCCTCGAGCTTGCGCTCGATGTTCTCGTAGCCGCGGTCGAGATGGTAGATGCGCCCGATCGTCGTGCGCCCGTCGGCGACGAGCCCGGCGATCACGAGGCACGCCGATGCGCGCAGGTCGGTCGCCATCACGTCGGCGCCGGCGAGGCGCGAAGCCCCCTTGACGATCGCCGTGTTGCCCTCTACGTCGATCGCGGCGCCGAGGCGCACCAGCTCCTGCACGTGCATCATGCGGTTCTCGAAGATCGTCTCGGTGATCACCGACGCGCCTTCGGCGCGGGTGGCGAGCACCATGAACTGGGCCTGCATGTCGGTGGGAAAGCCCGGATAGGGCGTGGTGCGCACGTTGAACGCCTTGAGCGGGCCATCGCGCGCGACGCGCATCGTGTCACCGTCGACGTCGATCGTGGCGCCGGCCTCGCGCAGCTTCTCCACCACGGCCTCGAGCGTCTCGGCGCGCGTGCCGGTGAGCACGGCGCTGCCGCCCGCCGCGGCCACCGCGGCAAGATACGTCCCGGTTTCGATGCGGTCCGGCATCACGCGGTGGGTGGCGCCATGCAGCCGCTCGACGCCCTCGATGACGATGCGGTCGGTGCCCGCGCCGCGGATGCGCGCCCCCATCGCGCAAAGACACGCGGCGAGGTCGACGATCTCCGGCTCACGCGCCGCGTTCTCCAGCACCGTCGTGCCGGCGGCGAGCGTCGCCGCCATCATCAGGTTCTCGGTGCCGGTGACGGTGACGAGGTCGAACACGAAGCGCGTGCCGGCGAGCCGCGTGGCGCGCGCGCTGATGTAGCCGCTGTCGAGATCGATCTCGGCGCCCATCGCCACCAGGCCCTTGATGTGCAGGTCGACCGGCCGCAGGCCGATGCCGCACCCGCCCGGCAGCGACACGCG
>DASYSP010000041.1:0-8040 GCA_036003195.1 Casimicrobiaceae bacterium | reverse complement strand
CCCCGCACGCCATCGCCTCGGCGGCAGGGAGGCCGAAGCCTTCGTGCCGGGACGGAAAGACGAACAGCGATGCGCCGCGGTAGAGCGCCGCGAGGGATGCGTCGTCCAGCGCACCCGTGAATGCAACGCGGGAGAGTTCGATGGCGCAATCACGTGCGGAATCCAGCAGCGGCTGGCGCTCAAGGTCGCCGATACGACCGCCGATCACCAATGAATATCGGTCGCGAAGCGTGCGCGGCAGCCGCGCGTAGGCCTCCACGAGATTCACCACATTCTTGCGCGCGTCGAATCCACCGGCGTAGAAAATGTACGGATCGCCTGCACCATGGCGGGCGCGCAGCCGCTCATCGGCGATCGGATCGCCTTCCGGCGTGAAGCACGAATCGATGCCGCAGCCAATCGCGACGAGCCGCTGCGGATCACAACCCAGCGCCGAGATCGCCTCGTCGCGCGCATGATCGGAAATCGCCAGCAGCAGGCGCGCACGCCGCAGCGACTCCGCCTTGCGCAAATAGAAATTGCGGAAACGCGGATCGGCGAAGTAGCCATCCTGCTGCACGACCGGGATCGCGTCGTAGAGCGTTGCCGCCGTCGGGACCGAATCGTCGAACGCGCCGATCGAGGTCACCGCATCGTCGATCCAGCCCTCGATCACACTCGATACGTGGACGACATCGGGTGCCACGCCGGCGATGAACGACTCGCGAATTCGTTCCGCCGTCCGCGCGCGCCACGCGTTGGCGGCGAAAATCTCGGACACCGGGCCGGGCACGTCGAAGATCAAATGCCTGTCGCGGGGCAGGAGACTCAGTAGCCCATGGGGATCCGCCTCTTCCCCGCAGGACAGTGCGCCATTCAAAAGGAGGATGACGTCGTGCTGCCCGGCGGTGGCAATCAGCGCGCGGGCGAGTCCCGCCGTATAGCGCCCGATCCCCCTGAAGCGGCTTTCGGTCTGCGCCCCTTGCAAGTCGAGACAAAGCCTCATGACGGTCGCGACGAGTCCACCGCCTGGCGCTCGATCTCGCGCTCGAGCTCTGCGAGCAGCTCGGCGCCGTCACGTCCCAGCGCACCGCTTGCGGCGGCGTCGCGGCGCGCGACAACCATGGGCGCGACGACCGCCGGGAATGCGCCCGCGCGCTTGAGGCTTGCAATGACGCGCGGATGGCGTTCCAGCCGCGTGACGATCCAGGCCTTGAGGCCGGGATGTCGCCCCGCGAACCATGCCGCCCACCCGACGCCGGATCGTGCGCTTCGCAACAGCAGCGCCCTGGATGCGCGGCCGAAGCCGGCAAGCCAGCGCCTGACGATGCGAAGCGGTGTCATGATCCTCCACGACCAGCTCGAACGGATCAGTGCGAGCTCATGCTGGAGGTGAGCGGTGGCCGTCCACCAGCGTCCGGTTTCGGCGCGCTCACGCTCGAGTTCCTGCTGCTGGCTTGCGATTTGGCGCTGCATCGCCTCGTGCTGAGACGCGAGGCCCTGCACCCGGCCCGACAGCGTCGCGATCTCGCTCGCCAGGCGCAGCCGGGCCGAATCAGAGGCCTCGACCAGCACACGCAGCGCCTCGGCCTCGGCGGCGAGACGACCGCTCGTCTTCTTCTCCGCGTCGAGGGCAGTCGACAGGCGGCCAACGACCGCTTCATGGTTGCTGCGCTCGGCCACTGCGCCTTGCGTCGATGCAACCAGCGCCCGATGGCGGTTGCCGAGCACCTGCAGATAGCGCTCGACGGCTACCTGCCAGGCCGGGTCGACATCGCTGCGCGCGATTGTCGAAATATCCGGTGTCACGTTGCGCGCCCTGAACTCGTCGCGCAGGACTGCGAACGTCCAGTCTTCCACCGGACGGCGCCAGAGCGCGGCGACCCATCCGCGCAGTTCGGGCGTGAACTGCTGCGGTGCGAACGCCGGTGTGCGCATCGGCAATGCACCGAGCAGTTCATCACTCTCCAGCTCATGGACGAAGATGAGGAACGACAGGAAGAGGTTGTCCGGCCACGCGCAATCGCGGGGATTCGACGTGATGTCGCCATAGTCGATCAGCCTCGCGCGACCATCCGTACCCAGTATCAGGTTCCAGGTCCGGACGTCGCCATGGTACAGGCGGGCCGCTTCGAGCGCGCAGAGATCATCGAGGACATCCCCGATCACGGCGGCGCGATCGAATGGTTCTCCCGCCGCGATGATCTCGCTCACGAGGCGACCCGGAAGAAGCTCGCGCACCAGCCAGCCCTCGGCTTCGGCAATGCCCTTTGCATGGAGGGCCGGCGCGCGCACCCCCGCGGGCGGATGCTCAAGAAACGCGGCCTCGCGCTCCAGCTCCCCGCGGTTTCTCGCGGCCGGCTGCCCCGTCAGCAGGAAATGCTTGGCGAGCCGGTCGGCGGCGAAGTAATAGCGTCGCGTGCCTGCGTGCACACCGCCTGCCGCCTGGTGCGACACGTCTGTCCAGCGTTCGAAGCGCGCCAGCTCACCGCCCAGATACCACCATCGGTTGCTCGCGAACAGGAACGGCCGCGCCACGCCCGAAAGGTGGGTGGAGTGATGTGCGACGGCGTGCACGAACGCGTGGCCGGCGAACAGCTGGCGCGGATCGCCGGCCTGTGCGGCGGCCCAGTACAGCGGTTCCTCGCGCAATGCGGTCTCGGCGAGGATCGCTTCGGTCCTGTCCGCGAGGGATGCGAGCAATGCCTGAACAGGGGCCAGCCCCTGCTCGTGGCACATGTGATGCAGAACGCTGAGCGCGAGGATGACATCGTAGTCGCCGGCGTCAACGGACCGCAGCTCCTGCGCAGCATCCGCTTCGACGAAGCGCACGTCGCAGCCCGGGTTTTCCGCCGCGAGCGCGCGACATACGGCAACGTTGGCCGCCAGACGATCGATACCGACGACCGCGGCGCCGCGAGCAGCCAGCGACAGCGCGAAATAGCCCTGTGCGCAGCCGATGTCGAGCACGCGCACCGCCCGTCCCAGCGCCGCGCGCAACGCATCGATGATGCGCTCGACGACGGCAAGGCGGTCGCGACAGGCGCGGCTCGCGTCGGCGTCGAATTCGGCATGCCCGAAGATCGGCTGATAGCGCTCGGGAAGCGCGGCGACGAGCGCCGGAAGGTCAGGCGGCGACATGCAACGGCGATTCAACCACGCGACAGCGCGCTTCGAGGTCGACCAGCCCCCACACCGGATTGTCGTGGACGACGCGGATGAGGATCGAATCGTAACGGCGATCCAGCGGCACGAGCTCCCCCGCGGGGTCCGGTTCCGAAACGCCGAGCGACAGCAGGAACGCGCCCGAGTTCAGGTTCGCCGGCAGGACGAATTCGACGTCCGCGCGGCCGCCCTTTCGCGCCGGCGGCACCGGCGTCTTCGACGCGATGCGCGAGTTGGTGCCGAACAGGAATACGCCGTCATGGGTGCGGATCAGCAGTCCGTAAACCGGCTCGTCGACGTCGCGCTCGAAGTCTACGCGCATGACGATGCGAAACCGGGCGCGGGCGCGTACCGGCGCCGCAAATGCCTCGCCATCGACTTCGAAATAATAGTCCGCGATGCGCGCGCCGCCATTGCCCCAGCGATATTCCTCCGTCCGGTAGTGAGGTCGGGACTCGTAGCCCGCGCCCGGGCCGTCCATCGCGCCGGCGGGCACCGCCGGCGACGCCGCTACGGGCACGATGGCGCGACGGGCACCCCAGACGTGGTCAAGATAGGCATTCGCGACGTCGCGGGACGGCGCATCGGCCAACAGGTGCCCTGCGTCCACGAACAGCGCACGCTTGCAATGCTTGACCACGTCCTCGACCGAATGGGAGACGTAGAGCAGCGCGCAGCCGTCGGCGCGCATGGCTTCGATGCGGGCGAAGCACTTGGCCTGGAACGAGACGTCGCCAACCGAAAGTGCCTCGTCGACCAGAAGGATGTCGGGAACGAATGCAGTGGCGACCGCGAAGGCCACCCGCATCTGCATGCCGCTCGAGTAGATCCGAGTCGGCTGGTCGAAGTATTCGCCGATCTCGGCGAATGCCTCGATGCGCGGCAGGGCCTCATCGATCTCTTGCTGAGGAAATCCCATCAGGCCAAGCGCATGCGTGGCGTTCTGACGACCCGTGAACTCGGGATTGAAGCCCATGCCGAGCTCCAGAATCGCCGCGATGCGGCCGTTGAGCTGCACCGTGCCTGCCGACGGCCGCAGGGTCCCGGCGATCATCTTGAGGAGGGTGCTCTTGCCGGCCCCGTTGCGGCCGATGAGGCCGACGGCCTCGCCGCGCGCGATCGCGAACGAGACGTCGCGCACCACCCAGCTGGCTTCGACGGGCCGCGCAGCGGCGCCGAACCATGTCGCGACACGCAGCCATTCGCTGCGATAGCGAACGAATGCCTTGCCGAGCCCGCGCACCTCCAGGACCGGCGCGGTCATAGCACGTCCGGCATCTCCGGACTCGCCTTGCGGAACAGCGTCAAGGCGAGCCCGAGCAGCGCTGCGATGAAGATGACGACCGGCAGCAGCACGTTCCAGTCGGGCGCGCGCGCGAACAGGAATATGTCCTGGTAACCTTTGACCAGGCGCGCCAGCGGGTTGTAGTCGATCACGCCGCGGTATTGTGCGGGCAGGATCGACGCGATATACACGATCGGCGTGAACCAGTAGAGGATCTGCAGCAGCACCGGCACCGCCTGTCCCGTGTCGCGCATGAACACGTTGAGAACGCCGAGGATGACGCCGACCGCCACGCCCAACGCCAGCGTGGCAAGGGTCAGCGCCGGGAGCCAGAGCAGCTCGCGCGTGGCGTCAAAGCCGAGCAGCAACGCCGCCACGGCGATGGCGCAGAACAGCACCGCGTTGTTCACCAGTGCGATGCCCACGGCGATCAGCGGCAGCGACACCCGCGGGAAAGCGATCTTCTTGATCAGATTGCCATTCTCGATGAAGATCGTCACGCAGCGGTTGACAACGTCCGAGAACAGCGACCAGCACAGCGTTCCCGCCATCAGGTAGATGACGTAGGCGTGCGGGCTCGACACGCCCGGCAACCGCGCGGACAGTATGTCGGACAGGACGAAAGAGAAAATCGCGACCTGCGCGAGCGGCTGCGCGATCATCCACATCGCGCCAAGTCGGCTGCGAGCGAAACGAGCCCGGTACTCCGCGCGTATCGACGAGCCGATGAAGCGCCGGTAGCGCCAGGCGCTCGCCAGCATCCCGCTCATCACGTCGCCGTTCCGGGTTCGTCGAGCACGGACTCGGCGCCATCGCGGGACACGCGGGTGGCGGGCAGATCGAGCGTGGGGCCGCCGACGTCGTCGAACCAGGCCACCAGCTCCTGCACCAGCGTCAGCCGCAGCCGTGTCGCGCCCGACGGCGGCTCGGGATGCGTGAACGCAACCGACGCGGTCGCGCCGGGTTCGACGCGAGCCGGCAGGTTGAAGCGCTTGCCCTCGACTGGAATCACATTGCCGACCGCATCGATCCAGCGATAACTCAAGTGGACGGCCAACGTGCCGTCACAGGGCCACGCCTCGGTCCCGTCATTGCGCACCAGCACGCGCTGCATGCCGGGTACGTCGTCCTCGATCGACAATCCTCCGGCGAACGACGACAGTGGCCGGCTGCCGTGGCCCTTGCCGATCCGCGCGGTGCATGCGAGCCCGGTCACGCCGACGAAGGGCGCATCGCGGAAGCCGGCGACGGCGAACTTGACTGCCGGGTCGACCCAATCGAAGCAATTCGCGGTGTGCTCGATCCCGGTATGCACGGCAGCCTGGACCGTGTATTCGCCCGCGCCGAGATTGAGCCCGATGAAGAATTCGCACTGGTATTCGCGCGCCGCCTCGACGGCAAATGATTGACCCAGCATCGCGAGGTTGGTGCCGAAGAGCACGCGGCGTTGCACATCGCGAATCGAGATTCCCACCGTGACGTCGTCGGCCGCGATGCGGGAGAACAGCGATACCCGTATCGTCAACGTGTCGCCTGCGGCGAAATAGGCCGTTGGCCGCTCGTCCAGGAAGGTTTCCGCAACAATGATTGTCACCTGGCCATTGCCGAAACGCACCAGGTCCGGGGGCGGCTCCAAAATGGCCGTGGGCGTCGGCACTTCGCTGGCGCGCAGTCGTGCCGGATCGGCGCCTCGCGCCGACTTGGGCACGTGCGCCGCAAGACGCAGGAAGTCCCGCAGGAAGCCCGAGTACAGCGACCGCGCATGCTCATGAAGCGCGATGTCCGACCGGTTCAGCTCCGCGAGTCGGACACGCGCGGCAGCCGACAGCCACGGACGGTCGGCAGCGGCAGCATTGAGGACGGGTGATGCCGCCAGTGGCGTCCAGCCGTTGATGGCGTGGAACAGCAACACGGCCTCCTCGAAGTGCTCGAACACGCCAATGAACGAATACTGCGACAGTCGCCGGAGTGCCTTGTCCTCCAGGTTTCCTGATTCCAGCACTGGTGCAGCGAAGTGCCGCGTGTAGTAGTTCGCGATCATGTCATGCACGTCGGAATTGTCGCTGGCGACGAATTCGTCGAAGCTCAGCGCCTTCGCCTGGGTCACGTAAGTACCGGGAAGCGACGGCCCTCGGCGGGCATGTGCATAGACGGACGCTGCGCGGTCGATCGGGTCGCGCAGGAACGTGAAGTAGCCGATCTGCGGCTTCAGCCGGTGGCCCGGCGCGAAGGCGAGGTGCCCGGCGGTGATGCGCACCGCGCCATCGAGCATCTGCTCCGCAAGCTCTGCGGGGCTGCCGTTGGCCAGTTGCCGCACGGCGGCCGCCCCGTGCACGGCCGAAAGCGTCGCCAGCAGGCTCGTCCCGGCGGTGCGAGTCAGATGGTCGAAGATCCAGCGATCGAATTGCGGCGGGAGTGCGGCCGCCTGTTGCGAGTCGGTCATGTCATGGCGCGGGAATGAGCCGCGCGTCGGGGCGCGGAGATGGCTGCCCATGAGGCTGCCGCCATGGCGCTTATTTTATGACGTCGTCGCACTGCTGTAGTTGGCATTTGCGTTGCGGGCGCCGCAGCGAGGACCGGGCGCTGCCATCCGATGCCTTTTGTGCCCATCCGGGCGAGCGAGGCGCTGGCGTATATTCGTCGCGTCAAGGCAACCGGGCTCGCGGCGAGCCGCGCGAGCCGCCCAGCGAGGATCTGCATGCGCGAGGTACGCGAGTCCAACGTCGACATCGGCGGCAGGCGGTATGTCATGGCGTCCGACGACTCCTATCTCGAAAAGCTGCGCGGCACTTTCGAGCCGGATATGGTCGGCCTGTTCAGAGCGGTTGCCAGCGGCAGCCGCACCATCCTCGACATCGGCGCCAACATCGGCTGCACCGCCATCCTGTTCGGCGGGATTGCCGATGCCGTGCACGCGTTCGAGCCGTCGCCGACCACCTTCGGGTTCCTGCGGCGCAATGTCGAGCGCGCCGGATTCGCCAACGTGTCGTTGCACAACGTCGGGCTCGGCGAGACACCTGGGCGATTTACGCTGACCTTCGCGCCGTCGAACCGCGCAGGTGGGTTCGTATCGGACCAGACCCAGGCGAGCAGCGGTCACGCGGTCGAGGACATCGAGATCCGGCGACTGGACGACGTCATGCCTTCGCTCGACGCGCCACCGGTGGATTTCATCAAGATCGACGTCGAAGGCTTCGAGGCCCACGTGCTGCGCGGTGCGTCCGCCACGCTGGCGGCGAGTCGTCCGCTGCTTGTGCTGGAGCTCAATCACTGGTGCCTCAACGCATTCCAGCGCACCTCGATACCGGATTACTTCGACCTGTTGCGCTCACTCTTCCCCGTCCTGGTCGCGGTCGACGGCGCGAGCTACCTCGACCTGCACAACGAGAGCGAGCGCTACATCGTCATGTACCACCACATCGTGCACATGCGGTTTCCCAACCTGCTGGCCGCTTACGATGAGGGCCGGCTGCAGCGTTTTCGCGCGTCGTATCGCAACCACTTCGTCGCCTGATCGTCGCTCCCGAGCCGCGTGGCTCGCGTGGTGGCACCTGCGCGTTGCGGTGTTCTACGTGGCGATGGCGGGCTGGATGCATTGAGGGGGCGGCTTG
>DASYSP010000040.1:0-94698 GCA_036003195.1 Casimicrobiaceae bacterium | reverse complement strand
GGGGCCGCCGGCCCTGGCGCCGCATGGCTCGCGAGCGTGCCGTAGAGGTCGGTGTGCTCGCCTTCGAGCGCGGTGGCGATGCCGAGGTCGACGGCATCGTTGCCGGCGACGAGCTTGATCGTCGTGCACGACGTGCTCATCATGAGATCCATGATGCGGTCGGCCGTCGTGGGCACCACGAATGCGAAATACCGGCGCAGTTCACGCGAGACGTCGTCGCTCGTGAGGCATCGCCGCTCTTTGCCGCCATTGAGGTATACGGACGGCTGGTGCAGTCCGATCTTCGCCCGCGATCCGGCGAGCACGCGCTCGACGCCCCCCATGAAGATGAGGGAGCACGCCGACTCGCACGCATAGCGCGTAATCGTTCGGTAGCCGGCCACGCGGATCTGCCGGCCAAGCACGAGCCCGTCATGCACGAGTCCGCCGGGCGATTCCAGCATCACCCACGGCTTGTCGCATCCGAGCTTCGTGCTGCGGGCCACGACGTCGTCGAACTTGTCGTCGGCATCGCGCGTCACCGCGCCCTGCATGGCGATGACGCACGTGCCGTCGCGCGCGCGGACGAGGACGTAGCGTCCGGTGTCGTAGGCGACGATTTCCTGCGTCGCCCCGGTCAATTTCGCGACGTGGTCCCGGGCCTGACCCTTGAGCCGCGCGGCGGCTCGATCCTGGCGAGGACTCTCGATCACGGCTTCGTACCAGGTGCGGGCGGCGTCGGCATCGGCTGCGACACCCGTTCCCATCTCGTAGAGCTGCGCCGCCTTGAACTCGGCATCGATATCGCCGCCTTTCGCCGCCTCGACGTACCAATGCGCGGCCTGCGCAGCGTCGCGCGCGACACCGATGCCGTTTTCATACAGGTTGGCCACGTTGTACTGCGCGGCCACGTGCCCCTGCTGGGCCAGCGGCAGCCAGAGCGCGAACGCGGCGTCGGGCTGGCCCTTGTCGTAGGCGGCGACGCCGTCCTCGAACGGGCCGGCGCGCGCGCCGGCGACAAGAAACGACGCCACGAACATTGCCGCCATCGCGGCGCGCCAGCGCATCAAGGTCCACCTTTCGGCCATCGCAATGGCGGCATGCTACAGGCGCGCGGCGCCCGCGGCGCCAGGCCGGCCAGACTCAGCAACAAAAAGCCCTGCAATCGCAGGGCTCGGGGGGACGACCGCGTCGATGCCAGCGCTTCAGTCGTTGGCCGAGCGTTCGTCGGCGGGTTCGAGGGCGTCCAGCTCGGGTATGCCGGTGACGGAGCCGCTTGCGCCCTCTTCGCCGTCGCCTTGCCGATGCCGGCTCTTCACGGCGCGGCGCAGGCTGCGATAGAGGTCGGGATGCGATTCGCGCAGGTAGGCGATGATCTCGAAATCCGCGCGCCGCACCTGCGACAGGTCCACCTGCTCGACGTGCACGAGGCGCAGCAGCTCGCGCACCGGCTTCGGCATCTCGCGCCCGCTCTCGTAGCGCGAGCCGCCACTCTGCGTGACGCCGATCTGGGTCCAGAATTGCTCCTGGTTGAGCCCGAGGCGGCGGCGGATCTCGCGCGGATTGAGGACGCGTTCGAGCAGTTTCACGGTCGTTGTCGTGGAAGACGGTGGGTCGGCAATTTACCTATCCCAATGGCATATTTTTGACCTTTCCGGGCTGACCCGCAAGGCCTGCTGACGGACGGGCGGTTTCGGCCGCCGCAGTGTTGGATTCCGTGCACCCGCCGCCGGTTCCTGCGGCGAAATCGTGCAGAAATCCCGTTGGTGCGCCGGTATCGGGTGCCGACTGCTAAAATCGGGTGGCCGAATCGCGAACTCAAGCATGCCCCGCTACGATCTTCACTGCCACTCCACCTGGTCCGACGGCGTCCTTTCGCCGGGCGACGTCGTCCGCCGTGCGGCCGGTCGGGAGGTCGACGTGCTGGCGCTTACCGATCACGACGAGGTGGGCGGGCTCGCCGAGGCCCGGCAGGCGGCCACGGATGCCGGGATCGACCTGGTCGACGGCGTCGAGGTGTCCGTGTCCTACCACGAGGAAACGATCCACGTGCTGGGGTTTCGCGTCGACGCCGCGCGGCCGGAACTGGTCGCGGCGCTCGCCGGCATCCGCCATGGCCGCGACGCCCGCGCGCGGCGCATCAGCGCGTCGCTCGAAACGGCCGGGATCGACGGCACGTATGACGATGCGCGTGCGCTCGCCGGCAACGAGGAGCTCATCTCGCGTGCCCATTTCGCCCGCGTGCTGGTCGGCCGCGGCGTGGTGCGCGACACGCACGATTGCTTCAAGTCGTACCTCGTGCCCGGCAAGCCGGGCTACGTGCCCCACGCGTGGCCGGCGCTCGGTGAAGCGATCACGTGGATCCGCGACGCCGGCGGCAGCGCCGTGCTCGCGCACCCGGGCCGCTACCGTTTCGATGCCGACGCGATGCGCGGCCTGTTCGGCGAGTTTCGCGACGTCGGCGGCGCCGGCATCGAGGTCGTGACGCCCGCGCATACGCCGAAGCAGTACATCGAGTTCGCCACGCTCGCGCGCGTGTTCGGACTCAAGGGCTCGGTCGGATCCGACTTCCATGCGCCGGAGGAAAGCCTCATGGACCTGGGCGGCGCGCCTGCGCTGCCGGAAGGCGTGACGCCGATCTGGAGCGATTGGTGAGCCCCGATCCCGGGCGGCGCACGGTCTTCTTCCTCTCCGATCGTACCGGCATCACCGCCGAGGTGCTGGGCAACAGTCTCCTCACGCAATTCGAGAATTTCCAGTTCCGCAGGGTGACGATCCCGTTCGTCGATTCGCCGGAGCGCGTCGCCGAGGCCGTGCAGGAAGTCAATGCCACCGCGGAGCGCGAAGGCCGCCGGCCGATCGTGTTCAGCTCGGTGGTCGACGTCGCCATGAGCGCGCTGATCCACCGCGACGTCAAGGCATTGACGCTCGACCTGTTCCAGATGTTCCTCACGCCGCTCGAGCAGGAACTGGGCACGCCCAGCGTGCACGCCGCCGGCCGCTCGCACGGCCTCGCCAACCTGCACGACTACTTCACGCGCATGGAGGCGATCAACTTCACGCAGTCGCACGACGATGGCGCCACCACGCGCGAGCTCGACAAGGCGCAGGTGATCCTGGTCGGCGTGTCGCGCTGCGGCAAGACGCCGACTTCGCTCTATCTCGCGCTCCAGTTCGGTGTGCGCGCCGCCAACTTCCCGCTGACCCCGGACGATTTCGCCGCGCGGCGGCTGCCGAAGTCGTTGCTGCCGCACCAGGACCGCTTGTTCGGCCTGACGATCCAGCCGGAGCGCCTGCGCGAGATCCGCGAGGAGCGGCGCCCCGGCAGCCAGTATGCGCAGCTCGATACCTGTCGCAACGAGGTGCGCGAAGCGGACAACCTGATGCAGCACCACAAGATCCCGACACTCGACACCACGTCGAAGTCGATCGAGGAGATCGCGACCACGATCCTGCATCGCGCCAAGCTCGAGCGCCATACCTATTGACTGCACGCGTTCGGTTCCGGTATTCGTATTCCTGCGACGTTCCGCCATTCCCGCTTGCCGACACTCGCCATGAAATCACTCGTTCGCTTCCTGCATCGCGCGCTCGTCGGCGCCGTGCTCCTCGTCACCGCCATGGTCGCCGCGCCCGCTTTCGCCGACACCGATTTCACCGATGCCTGGTGGGCCGGCACCGCACAGAATGGCTGGGGCCTCGCGTTCACGCAGAACGACTCCGCGATCTACACGCAGTTCTTCCACTACGATGCGAACCACAACCCGACGTGGTTCGGCGGCACGATCTACCGCCAGGCGAGCGGGCATTACAACGGCGCCATGTACATCGTCTCGGGCGACTACTATGGCCATATGCCCTACGACCCGACGCTGTTTCACGCGACGGCCGTCGGCTCGATCGACTTCTTCCCCACCGACGCCAGCCATGGCCAGCTGAGCTACACGCTCAACGGCGTCACGGTATTGACGCAAATCCAGCGCCTGACGCTGGTGAACATTCCGCTGGCCGGCAGCTACATCGGCTACGTCGTGCAGACGCTGTCGGCAGCGTGCTTCGGCAGCGGTGGCGCGCAGACCAACTACGTGGCGGCGCAGATCGTCGTCACCGAGAGTGGCGCGCCCGGCAACGTCGGCATCGACTTGCGCAGCACGATTTCGCCGTTCGACTCGCTGTGCTCGATGAACGGCCCGGCGACGCAATGGGGCCGCACGTTCGACATCCCTTCGGCCGCCTACCAATGCGGCGGCGTATCGTTCACGCCGTTGCATGTGTCCGATTTGCGGCGCACGGCCAACGGCGGCATCGAAGGCACCTGGCAGACGGTTCCCGGCGACAATTGCGTCGACACCGCGCGCTTCGTCGGCGTGGGACAGTAGTCCGCTGCGCCCGTTATCGACCGCCTTGGAAACGCACACTCCTCGTTCGCCGCAACCCGAGACGCCTGCGCAGGCGTCACGCCGCGTGCGTGGCCTCTGGTGCGCCACGCTCACCCCGCTCGATGCCACCGGCGGGATCGATGCACGGCGCTTCGCGAGCCACGTGCAGGGACTGCTGGCAGCGGGGGTCGACGGCGTGGCGCCGTTCGGCACCACCGGCGAAGGCCCCTCGTTTTCGGTCGCCGAGCGGCAGGCGGGTCTTGAGGTGCTGCTGCGCGCCGGCGTGGCACCGGCGCGCATCGTCGCGTCCACGGGCTGCGCCGCGATCACCGATGCGGTCGCGCTCACCCGCCACGCGCTGGCGGCGGACGTCGTGCGCTGCCTGGTCGTGCCGCCGTTCTTCTTCAAGGACGTCGCAGACGACGCGGTGTTCGCCGGCTTCGCACGCCTGATCGACAGCATCGCCGACTCACGGCTGCGGTTGTACCTCTATCACATCCCGCAATTCAGCGGCGTCAAGATCAGTCCCGTCGTCGTCGCCCGGCTCGCCGCGGCGTATCCGGAGGTGATCGCGGGCGTCAAGGACAGCGCCGGCGACTGGGACAATACCGCGCAATTGCTGGCGCGCGCACCTCAGCTCGACATCCTCGTCGGACACGAGCCTCACTTGCCGCAGCTGATGCGCGCCGGCGGGGCCGGAACGATCTGCGGAGTCGCCAACGTCTATCCGGAAATCGTCCGCGCGCTCCTGTCACCCGATGCGAGCGCTGCCGCGCAAGGGCGCATCCGGGAGTTCATCGCAGTGTTGTTCCGCTACCCGTTCCTTCCCGCATTCAAGGCGATTCGCGCAGCGCAGCTCGGCGACGGCGGCTGGTGCGCGATGCGCCCGCCCTGGATGCCGCTCGACGAAGGGTTGCGCGTCGAATTGGTCGCCGCGCTCGAGGCGGCGCGGTTTGCCGTGCGCGACATCCGCTCGCCGGCATGACGACTGCCGTCGCCTGACGGCCTTTCTGTCGCATTGACCGCAGGTGCATCGCCGGTTCAACATGTCGGCGCCGCATCCTTGCGCAGCACCCGACGACGACAGCAACCGGAGGAGCACCTCATGACCGACCGCAAGCACGCTGCCCCGCACGACGCATCGCGCCGCCGCCTCATCCAGGCCGGCGCCGGCGCCGCCGCCCTCGGCACGCTGTCCGCTTCCGCGCTCGTCGCGGCGCAGGGCGCGTTCGACTGGAAGCGCTTCAAGGGCGAGACGATCGAGGTGCTGCTGACCAAGAGCCCGCGCGGCGACCTGCTGACGAAATATCAGCCGGAATTCGAGGCGCTGACCGGCATCGGCGTTGGATCGGAGATGGTGCCCGAGCAGCAGCAGCGGCAGAAGGCCGTGATCGAGTTCAATTCCGGCAATCCGAGCTTCGACGTCATCAATTTCTCGTATCACGTGCAGAAGCGGCAGTTCGCCAAGAACAACTGGCTGAACGATCTACGCGCCTCGATCAACGACAAGTCGCTCGCCGCGCCGGATCTCGACTTCGCCGATTTCGCCAAGGGCGGCCTCAATTACGCCACCGAGCCCGACGGGCGCGTGATGAGCCTGCCGTTCAACCTCGACCCGTGGGTCGTCTACTGGAACAAGGAGCTGTTCGCGGCAAAGGGCGTCGCCTATCCCCGGACATTCGCCGAGATGGTGTCGGCAGCCGGCAAGCTCCACGATCCCGCCAACGGCATCTCCGGCTTCGTCGGGCGCGGTCTGAAGAACGCCAACGTCCCGGTCTGGACGAGCTTCCTGCTCGGCTGCGGCGGCGGATTCGTCGATGCGCATGGCAAGCTCGTCACCGACACGCCCGAAGCGGTGGAGGCGGCGAAGATCTACCAGACGCTGATGTCGAAGTACGCGCCGGCGGGCGTCGTGGGCTTCAACTGGAACGAGTCGCAGACACTGTTCCTGCAAGGCAAGGCAGCGATGTGGCTCGATGGCATCGGCTTCGCACAACCGCTCGAGGATCCGGCCAAGTCGCGTGTCGTCGGCAAGGTCGGTTATGGCGTGATGCCGGCCGGGCCCAAGGCCCAGGTTTCCGCGCTCTTCGCCGACGGCATCGGCATGTCGAGCTTCAGCAAGAAAAAGGGCCCGGCCTGGTTCTACCTGCAGTGGGCCTGCAACAAGACCAACCAGACGCGGATGCTGCAGGCCGCCGCCGGCGCGCCGGTGCGCAACTCGGCCTACGCCGCAGCCCAGCAGTCGGCGGACTTCAAGTCGCCGAAGGAATGGGTCGAATGCATGCTGAAGTCGGCGGCGATCGCGCAGCCGGGACTGCCGGTGATCGCGCCCGTGACGGAATTCCGCGACGTGTTCGGCATCGCGCTGACCAACATGATCAACGGTGGCGATGCCGCCGCCGAACTGCACAAGGCCACGGCGGAATTCCAGCCGGTGCTCGACAAGAGCGAAAAGGCGTGAGGCCTTGCGCGTACGACGAGTGTCGCGGCCCCGGCTGACGCGGGCGCCGTGACCAGCGCGTCGACGGCGGCGGCGCCCGCCGGGTTCTTCCGCCAGCGCCGTCGCGGCTATCGGCTGCTGACGCTGCCGGCGCTCGCGGTGGTCGCCGCGGTGATCGTGTTCCCGTGGCTGTTCACCGTGTACATGAGCGCGTTCGACTGGAAGATCGGCGAAGCGGCGCACTTCGTCGGCCTCGCCAACTACGCGACCCTCGCGCACGACCAGCGCTTCCTCGAGTCGATCGTCCACACGTTCTACTTCACGCTCCTCGCGGTGGTGATTCCGCTGGTGTTCGGTACCGCGGCGGCCCTCGTGTTCCACCGCGAATTCACCGGCCGCGGCGTGCTGCGCGCAGTGTTCACGATGCCGATGATGGCCACGCCGGTGGCCGTGGCGCTGGTCTGGACGATGATGTTCCATCCCCAGCAGGGCGTGCTCAATTACCTGCTGACGTCAGCCGGGCTGCCGCCGTCGCAGTGGGTGTATTCGCCGCAATGGGTGATCCCGAGCCTCGTCATGGTCGAGGTGTGGCACTGGACGCCGCTCGTGATGCTGATCGTGCTGGGCGGCCTCGCCGCATTGCCGACCGAGCCGTTCGAATCGGCGCGCATCGACGGCGCCACGGAATGGCAGCTCTTCGCCTACATCACGCTGCCGCTGATCGCGCCGTTCCTGATGGTGGCGGCGGTGATCCGCACGATCGACGCCGTCAAGGCGTTCGACACCATCTTCGTGATCAGCCAGGGCGGACCCGGCACGGCATCGGAAACGATCAACCTCTACCTCTACCTGCAGGCGTTCGCGTTCTACAACATGGGCAAGGCGTCGGCGATGGTGGTGGTGTTCTTCGGCATCATCGTCGCGCTGGCCCTGCTGTTGCTGCACGTGCGACAGCGCCTCAAGTGGGCCGGCTGAGCACGGTGGGCGGCGCGTTCGCTCCGGTCCAGCCGTCCAGGCCTTCCGCGGCGCGCGCCCGAACAGCGCGCGCGACGGCGCGACGCTGGGCGCGCAAGGCGGCCTTCGCGCTGGCGGTGCTGGTGATCGTGTCGCCGGCGATCCTCGTGTTCCTGTGGATGCTGTCGCTCTCGCTCAAGACCGAGCTCGACAACCTCGCCTATCCGCCCGTGTTCATCCCGCATCCGCCCACGCTGCGCAACTACGCGCAGGTGTTCGCCGAGAACCGGATGGGACTGTACTTCGTCAACAGCCTGGTGGTGTCCGGCTGCGCGACGCTGATCGCGCTGGTGGTCGGCGTGCCCGCCGGTTATGGCATCGCGCGGCTGCAGGCGCATCGCACGACCGTGCTGATCCTGATCGCGCGGATGACCCCGGCGCTGTCGTTCCTGATCCCGCTGTTCACCGTCTACCAGTTCCTCGGCCTCAACAACACGCTGACGGCGCTCGTCATCACCCACCTCGTGATCACCGTGCCGATCGTCGTCTACATCATGGCCGGCTACTTCGAGTCGCTGCCGCGCGAGCTCGAGGAGGCGGCACTGATCGACGGCGGCAGCGTGTGGACGACGTTCCGCTATGTCGCGCTGCCGCTGGCGCGACCCGGCGTCGTCGTCGGCATGATCCTCGCGTTCATCTTCTCGTGGAACAACTTCGTGTTCGGCGCGGTGCTCGCCGGCCGCGCCACGCGGACACTCCCGGCGGCCGTGTACAACGTGCTGACGTTCGAGCAGCTCGCCTGGGGTCCGCTGGCTGCCGCCGCCATCGTGGTCACGCTGCCGGTGCTGCTGCTGACGACGCTGATCCAGAAGGAGATCGTCGCCGGACTGACCCAGGGCGGCGTCAAGGGCGGATGACGCTCGCTGCTCTCCGCACGCATGGGCCCGTCGTCACGTTGCCGGCGCCCACGAGCCGATGATCATCGTCTTCGGCGCACTCAATCTCGATCTCGTCGCGCGGGTCCCGCGCCTGCCATTGCCGGGCGAGACGCTCGGCGCGCGGGGCTTCGAGATGCTTCCCGGCGGCAAAGGCGCCAATCAGGCGCTGGCCGCACGGCGCGCCGGCGCCGAGGTCCGCCTGTTCGGCCACGTCGGCGACGATGCATTTGCAGCCCAGGTGCTGGCGCTGCTGCGCGAAGACGGCGTCGATCTCGCCGGTGTCGGTGTGACACGGCAGGCGACCGGGCTCGCGTTGATCGCAGTCGACGATGCCGGCGACAACACGATCACCATCGTCCCCGGTGCGAACGCCGCCTCCACGGCAAGCCAGGTGCCCGACGCGTTGCTGCAACCGGGCACAACGCTCGTGCTGCAGCTCGAGCTGGCAATGGCGGAAGTCGCGGCGCTGGCGCAACGTGCGCATGTCGCCGGCGTGCGGGTGATTCTCAACGCATCGCCGGTGCAGCGATTGCCGGAATCGCTGCTCGACGATTGCGATGCGATCGTCGTGAATCAATCGGAAGGGGACGCGCTCGCGCGGCAACGCGGCGTCGCCGACGCCGCTGCGCTCTGCCGCAGCATCGCCGCGCCGCGACGCCTGGTGGCCGTGACGCTCGGTGCGCCCGGAGTTCTCTATGCGTCCGGCGGCGACGTGCGCATCCGGCCGTCCCCTCCGGTGCAAGTGGTGGACTCCGTCGGTGCGGGCGATGCGTTCATCGGTGTGCTGGCGGCAGCGCTCGACCGCGGTGCCGACATCGAGCGCGCCATGCGGGAGGCGCTGGCAGCAGGCGCTCTGGCCTGTACGGGCGTCGGCGCGCAGGCCCCTTTGCCGACCCGGGCGGCGATCGACGCGCTGGCCAAGACGCTCTGAAGCCGGTATTGCGGCAGCCCACGTGTTGCACGTGGCACAAGGCGCGATGGCTCTGAGATGCGCTAGCGGCCGGGCACGGCCGCGCCCGCGCCGAGCTGACGGACGCGCTCGAACAACGCGATCGCCGTCGCCGCGGCGGCATTGAGCGATTCGTTGCCCGATGCCATCGGGATCGTCAGTCGCAGGTCCGCGGCATCGACGATCGCGGCGGACAGTCCCGCGCCTTCGTTGCCGACGGCGATCGCCAGGTCGGCGCGAAGGTCGGCGTCGTAGACCGGCGTGCCGCCTGCGACCACCATCGCGGCGACGCGCCCGCCACGCGCACGAAAGCGCGCCATCCAGGCGCCGAGATCGACGTCTTCGACGATGCTGGTGAGGAAATGCGCGCCCTGCCCGGCGCGCAGCGCCTTCGGTGACCACGCGAAGGCGCAGTCCCTGGACATCAGCACTTGCGCAACGCCTGCCGCCGCCGCGGTGCGCACGATCGAGCCGACGTTGCCGGGGTCCTGCAGGTCCTCGAGCAGCAGCGTGAAGCTTGCGGCCGCGTCGGCTGCGGCGAGGCGCGGCGTCGGCACCACCGCCAGGATGCCGACGTCGGCGGGAATCGCCGCATGCTCGGCGAGCAGCGCCGTGGGCACGTTGATCGTGCGCGCCTCGGCAGCGCCGTCGATCAGCGCGCGCACATCCTCGCGCGCGAGCGCGTCGTCGGTGACCACGATGGATTCCGGCAGGCCGACGCGCGCGCGGTACACGGCGACGAGATGCGCCCCCTCGAGCACGCAGCGCCCGCTGCGGCGACGCTCGTGCGATGACGCGATGAGGCGCAGCGCGTCGCGCACCCGCGTGTTCGCGGCCGACGTGACGCGGATCATGGGACCGCCGGTGGTGGCGCGCCGCGCGGGAGAGCGACCGCGCCCGCCCCGCCGGTCACGGCTTGCGCGGGGCCGGCGGGGGAGCCGGCTTCGGCGTGGCGCCCGGCTGGAGCTGGAACAGCACCTCGTCGTGCTTGATCATGCCGAGCTCCGAACGCGCGCGCTCCTCGATCGCCTCGGAGCCGGTCTTGAGATCGCGCACGTCGGCATCGAGCGTGTCGTTGCGCGCCTTGAGCTTCGCGTTCACCTCGCGCTGTGCCGCCAGCTGGCGATCGAGCTCGCGCGCGGCGAGCCATCCCCCCTTGCCGAACCACAACGGATACTGCAGCGCGGCGATCAGGACGAGCAGGATGGCGGCGAGCCAGCGCAAGATGACTCAGGCGAGGTTGAAGAACGCGTCGCGGCCGGGATAGCTCGCGGCATCGCCCAAATCTTCCTCGATGCGCAGGAGCTGGTTGTACTTGGCGACGCGATCCGACCGCGACAGCGAACCGGTCTTGATCTGGCCGGCGTTGGTGCCGACCGCGATGTCGGCAATCATGCTGTCCTCCGTCTCGCCGGAGCGATGCGAGATCACGGCGGTGTAGCGCGCGCGGTTGGCCATCTCCACCGCGGCGAACGTCTCGGTGAGCGTGCCGATCTGGTTGATCTTCACCAGGATCGAGTTGGCGACGCCCTTGGCGATGCCCTGCCTGAGAATCGCCGTATTGGTGACGAAGACGTCGTCGCCGACGAGCTGCACGTCCTTGCCGAGACGCTCGGTGAGCTTCCGCCAGCCGTCCCAGTCGTGCTCGGACATGCCGTCCTCGATGCTGACGATCGGGTACTTGCCGCACCACGTGGCGAGCACGTCGATCATCTGCTCGGACGTCAGCACGCGTCCCTCGCCGTCCAGCCGATACGCGCCGTCGACGTAATACTCGCTCGCCGCGCAGTCCATCGCCAGTGCGATGTCCGAGCCGGGCGTATAGCCGGCCTTGTCGATCGCCTCGACGAGCAGCTGCAGCGCCGCCTCGTTGCTCGCGAGGTCCGGCGCGAAACCGCCCTCGTCGCCCACGGTCGTCGGCAGCTTGCGGTCGGTGAGGATCTTCTTCAGCGTATGGAACACCTCGGCGCCGTAACGCAGCGCCTCGCCGAAGGTCGGCGCGCCGAGCGGCACGATCATGAACTCCTGCAGGTCGAGCTTGTTCGAGGCGTGCGCACCGCCGTTGATGACGTTCATCAGCGGCACCGGCAGCTGCATCGGGCCAGCGCCACCGATATAGCGATAGAGGGGCAGCGAGGTTTCCTCGGCCGCGGCCTTGGCCACCGCGCACGACACGGCGAGAATCGCATTGGCGCCGAGCCTGCCCTTGTTGTCGGTGCCGTCGAGCGCGATGATCGTCTTGTCGATCAGCCCCTGCTCGGTGGCGTCGATGCCGAGGATCGCCTCGCAGATCTCGGTGTTGACGTTGTCCACCGCGCGCCGCACGCCCTTGCCGAGATAGCGCGCCTTGTCGCCGTCGCGAAGCTCGACGGCTTCCTTGGAACCGGTGGACGCGCCGGACGGCACGGCGGCGCGCCCGGACACGCCGGATTCGAGCACCACGTCGGCCTCGATGGTGGGATTGCCGCGCGAGTCCAGGATCTCGCGGGCGACGACGTCGACGATGGCGCTCATGTTCGGGTTTCTGGGATCAGGAAACAGGGATGACGGCCGTCACGGCCACGAATGCGGGAATCCGCGGGAACGGGCACGTGCGGGCATGAAGCAGTGGCCGCTCACGCGGCGCCCATCAGCTCGGCCTCCGGCAGCGAGCGGCGCTTGACGGCGGCATCGAGCTCCACCAGCGTCTCGAGCAGCGCCCGCATGCGACCGAGCGGCCATGCATTCGGGCCGTCGGACAGCGCCTTCGCCGGATCGGGATGGGTCTCCATGAACACACCGGCGATGCCCGCACCGACCGCCGCGCGGGCGAGCACCGGCACGAACTCGCGCTGGCCGTCCGACGATGTGCCCTTGCCACCGGGAAGCTGCACCGAATGCGTGGCGTCGAACACCACCGGGCAGCCGGTCGCGCGCATGATCGCCAGCGCGCGCATGTCCGACACGAGGTTGTGGTAACCGAAGGACGCGCCGCGCTCGCAGACCATGATGTTGTCGGCGCCGCTCGCCGCGCGCGCCTTGCCGACGACCTGCGCCATATCCTCGGGCGCGAGAAACTGGCCCTTCTTGATGTTGACCGGCAGGCCGGCGCCCGCCACCGCCTGGATGAAATCGGTCTGCCGGCACAGGAACGCCGGCGTCTGCAGCACGTCGACGACGCGCGCCGCGGCCGGCACTTCGTCGATCGCATGCACGTCGGTCAGCACGGGCACGCCGATCTGCCGCTTGACCTCGGCGAGCACGTGCAGGCCCTCGTCGATGCCGGGTCCGCGGAAGCTCGCGTGCGAGCTGCGGTTTGCCTTGTCGTACGACGACTTGAAGACGAAGGGCACGCCGAGCGACGCGCAGATCTCCTTCAGGATGCCGGCCACGTCGAGCTGCAGCTGCAGCGACTCGACCACGCACGGACCGGCGATCAGGAACATCGGCCGCTCGAGGCCGACGTCGAATCCGCAGAGCTTCATCGCCGGCTCAAATCGTCGCCACGAGCTCGCCGCTGCCCACCGCCGCGCCACGCGCACGCACCGCGCGCGAATCGAGCGCCGCACGCACGAAGCTCACGAACAGCGGGTGGCCGCGGCGCGGGTTCGACGTGAACTCGGGGTGGTACTGGCAGCCGAAGAACCAGCGGTGCCCCGGGATCTCGATCATCTCGCAAAGATCCCCGGCCGCCTCGCTCTTGGCGCGCGCGCCCACCGCCATGCCCGCGGCCTCCACGCGTGCAAGGTAATGGTTGTTCACCTCATAGCGATGGCGATGCCGCTCGGACACCACGTTGCTGCCGTAGATGCGATGCGCGAGCGAGCCCGGCACCACTTCGCAGGGCTGCGCGCCGAGTCTCATCGTGCCGCCGAGGTCCGATTGCGCGTCGCGCTTCTGGATCGTGCCGTCGTGGTCCTGCCATTCGGTGATCAGCGCCACCACCGGATGCGGCGTCGTGGCGTCGAATTCCGTGCTGTTGGCGCCCGCGAGCCCTGCCCGGCTGCGCGCCGACTCGATCACGGCGAGCTGCATGCCGAGGCAGATGCCGAGGTACGGCACGTCGTTCTCGCGCGCGTAGCGGATCGCCGCGATCTTGCCTTCGACGCCGCGCTTGCCGAAGCCGCCGGGCACGAGGATCGCGTCCATCTCGCGCAGCGCGTCGATGCCGTCGCGCTCGATGGATTCCGAGTCGACGTAATGGATCCGCACCCTGGATTGCGTATGGATGCCGGCGTGGATCAGCGCCTCCGACAGCGACTTGTACGACTCGGTCAGGTCGACGTACTTGCCGACCATGGCGATGTCGACTTCGCGCGCGGGGTGGTCGAGCGCGTGGGTGAGCTTGTCCCACATCGCGAGATCGGCGGGCGGCGGGCTCAATCCGAGCTTGGCGCAGACGATGTCGTCGAGGCCCTCGCGGTGCAGCGCGGCCGGGATCTTGTAGATCGAGTCCTTGTCGAGCGCCGGAATCACGGCCTCGAAGGCGACGTTGGTGAACAGCGCGATCTTGCGCCGGTCGCTCTCGGGCACGGGGCGGTCCGCGCGGCACAGCACGACGTCGGGCTGGATGCCGATCTCGCGCAGCTCCTTGACCGAGTGCTGCGTCGGCTTGGTCTTCATCTCGCCGGCGGTGGGAATGTAGGGCAGCAGCGTCAGGTGGATGAAGCAGACGTTGTCGCGGCCCAGCGTGATGCCCATCTGCCGGATCGCCTCGAGGAACGGCAGCGACTCGATGTCGCCGACCGTGCCGCCGACCTCGACCACCGCGACTTCGGCGTCGCCGGCACCGCTGGCGATCCAGCTCTTGATCTCGTCGGTGATGTGCGGGATCACCTGCACGGTGCCGCCGAGATAATCGCCGCGGCGCTCCTTGCGGATGACGCTCTCGTAGATCTGGCCGGTGGTGAAGTTGTTGCGCTTCCCCATCCGCACGTCGGTGAAGCGCTCGTAATGCCCGAGGTCGAGGTCGGTCTCGGCGCCATCCTCCGTGACGAACACCTCGCCGTGCTGGAACGGCGACATCGTGCCGGGATCGACGTTGATGTAGGGGTCGAGCTTGAGGTTGGTGACGCGGACGCCGCGCGAGGCGAGGAGCGCGGCCAGGGACGCGGCGGCGATGCCCTTTCCCAGCGAGGAAACGACGCCACCGGTCACGAAGACGAACTTCGTCATGGTCCAAGTTCTCTCTTGGAAATTGCCATTTTACAGCAATCCGCCGCGAGCGTCGCGGCGAAGCGGTGGTGAACGGGCGACCTGCGGGCGCCGAAAGCGTCGCGGCGATCGCGGCGTCGGCACAACGCTGCGCGCGCGCCCGGACCCGCGATGCTAGTCGGCCGCGTAGCGCGCGAGCGCCGTCAGATCGGGCACCGCGCCGAGTCCGGGCGCATCGGGCAAGCGGGCGCGACCGTCGACCACGCACGCGAGCGTGCCGCACGTCAGCGTGCGCAGTGGATTGGGGTTGGCGTCGATCTCGAGCAGGCCGTCGCCACCCACCGTCGCGAGGAGATGTGCCGAGGCGAGGAGCCCGATGCCGCCGCCCAGCCAGTGCGGACAGAACCGGGCACCCGCGGCGACGATGCGGCGGCCGACGGCGACGCCGCCACTGAATCCCCCCCACTTGGCGATGTCGGGTTGCACGACGCCCAATGCCCGGCTGGCCAGCGCAGCATCGAACGCAGCGTCACCGGCGACGTTTTCCCCCGCGGCCAGCGGCATCGGCGCAGCTTCGCGCAGCCGCTGCCATTCGCCCCATGGCCGGTCGCAGCGCAGCGGCTCCTCGAGCCAAGCGAGCCGGTACGGTTGCATCGCCGCTGCGTGGCGCATCGCGGCGTCGAGCGACCACGCCTGGTTGGCATCCGCCATCAGCGTCGCCGCATCGCCCAACGCCGCGCGCAACGCATCGAGGTTGGCGAGATCGCGCACGCTGTCGAAGCCCACCTTGAGCTTGAACGCGCGATGGCCCTCGCGCTGCCGTTCACGCGCGAGCGTCGCCGGGTCGTCCGGATTGAGACCGCTGACGTAGACGGCGACGTCCGGCGCCGCCCCGCCGAGCACACGCCACAGCGGCTCGCGCCGGCGGCGCGCCACCAGATCCCACAGCGCGATGTCGACGCCGGCGATCACCTGCGCGAACGGGCCGGGTTCGCCGGATTGCAGGGCGAGCACCGCCAGCCGGGCCGACAGATGCGTGAAGCAGTGTGCGGGATCGTCGAATGCGGCGTCGACGACAAGCGGCGCCACGGCGCTCGCTACCAGCCGCGCACGGTGCTCGGCGCCCACTGCAGGAAAGTTGCACCAGATCTCGCCCCAGCCCACCGTGCCGTCGTGGTCTTGCGCGCGCACCAGCACCATCGGCCGGTCGCGCATGGTGCCGAACGACGTCACTACGGGCGACGCCAGCGGCGCGCGGAAGACGTGCGCGGTGAGCGCGCGCAGCGCCACCGTGTCGCTCACGGATTGAGGTCCATCTCGAGGTGGATGTAATCGCCGCGGTAGGTCACCTCGCCGAGGTAGATCACCACGCCTTCGGCATCGCGGCAGACCCGCCGCACCTCGGCGACGGGCGCATTGACCGGCATGCCGATCAGCCGCGCCACTTCGAAGTCGGCAGTGCCGATCGCCAATGTCTGCCAGGCCCGCGAGATGACCACGCCCGGCAGGTCGAGCAGCACCGGGATCACCGTCCGCCGACGGAAGCGCTGCGGTGCCATGCGGAACACGCGCTCGTCGAGATAGATCGCGATCACGCAGTACGCCACGCCGTCGCGCGTGTGCACGCGGCGCATGTAATGGTAGCGCCGCGCCGGCTTGCCGTCCTCGGCTCGCAGCGTCGGCGACGCGGCGGTCTCCTCGATCAGCGTGAGCTTGGGCTCGTCGTCACGGTACATGTCGGCGAGCGACGCGAGCGAGGTCGCGAGCTTGAGACCTCCGGGCCGTTCCGGATGCGCGGTGACGAACGTGCCGCGACCACGCTGCGCCGAAACGAGGCCCTCCTGCGCGAGGAGGCCGATCGCCTGGCGCACGGTGACGCGCGCCACGCCGAACTCGGCGGTGAGCCGCTCGAGCGTGGGCAGCTGCGCGCCGGGCGCCCACTCGCCGCGCTGGATGCGGCGGCGGAAGAGCGCCGACAGCTGCGCATAGCGCGGCACCGGGCTGTTGCCGAACAGCGTGTCGTCGGCCGAAGTCGGGGGCTTGTGCATAAGGTTCTATCTATAGTACCTTTGCCCGAATCCGTGCTCAAGCGCGCGCCCTTCGCGCGCCATCCGCCGCCGCCCTTGCCGATGCTGCATCGCTTCGCCCTGATCGCAACGCCCTGGATCGTCGTCGTGCTGCTGTGGTGGGCGATCACGCTGACCGGCCTGATCAATCCGTCCCTGGTGCCCACGCCCGCGCAAGTGGCGACCCGCTTCTGGGCGCTGCTGACGCGGGGCAGCCTGCCCGTCGACATCCTCATGTCGACCGAGCGCGTGTTCGTCGGCGTGACGCTCGGCATCGCAGTCGCCGTCCCGGTCGGCTTCGTGCTCGGCTGGTACCGCAACGTGCGCACGTTCATCGATCCCCTGCTCAACTTCTTCCGCGCGTTGCCGCCGATCGCGCTCATACCGCTGGTGATCGTCTATTTCGGCATTGGCGAGCCCGCCAAGATCGTCATCCTGTTCTACGCATCGTTCTTTGCCGGCGTGATCGTCATGTACGAAGGCATCGCCCAGATCAGCCCGCTCTATGTCCGCGTATCGCGCACGCTGGGAGCCACCGACGCCGAGATCTTCCGCAAGGTGATCGTGCCGCTCACCGTTCCGCACATGCTGACGGCGCTGCGGGTGTCGCTCGGCGTCGCCTGGGCGACGCTGGTCGCCTCGGAGCTGATCGCCGCGCAGCAGGGCCTTGGCGCGCTGATCCAGAACGCATCGGCTTTCTTCCAGCTCGACATCATCTACGTCGGCATCATCTGCATCGGCCTCATCGCGCTGTGCATGGACCTCGCCCTGCGGGCGGTGTCGCGGCGCTTCGTCGCATGGCAGGAGCGCATCGCATGAGCGATGCGCAGGTCGCGGCCGGCGCCGCCCCGGCACGCATCGCCTTCGACCACGTCAGCGTCGAATTCACGTCCGCACGCCGTGCGATGCGCGTCGTCGACGACGTCACCTACGACATCCGCGACCGCGAGTTCGTTGCCGTCATCGGGCCCTCCGGCTGCGGCAAGACGACGATGATGAACATCGTCGCCGGCTTCACCAGGCCGACGACGGGCAGCGTGCGCCTCGACGGCCGCGCGATCGCCGGCCCCGGTCCCGACCGCGGCGTGATGTTCCAGGAATATGGCGTCTTCCCGTGGCTGTCGGTGCGCGACAACATCGGCTTCGGCCTCACGCTCGCCGCCAACCGGGTCAGTGAGGCCGAGCGGCGCGATGTGGTGGATCGCTACATGCGCCTGATGGGGCTCGCCGACTTCGCCGACGCTTGGCCCAAGACACTGTCCGGCGGCATGCGCCAGCGCCTGGCGCTCGCCCGCGCCTATGCCGTGCGTCCCGAGTTCCTGCTGATGGACGAGCCGTTCGGCGCGCTCGATGCGCAGACGCGCAGCGCCATGCAGAACCTGCTGCTGGACGTGCTGGCCACAGAGGGCAAGACCGTGATGCTGATCACGCATTCGGTCGAGGAGGCGATCTACCTGTCGTCACGAATCGTGGTGATGAGCGCGCGGCCGACGCGCATCCGCGAGATCGTCGACGTGCCGTTCGGCTATCCACGCCACGAGTCCCTGCACGAGTCACCGGTCTTCAACGAGCTGCGCTCGCATATCCGCGAGCTCGTCATGCTCGAATACGCCGCGCAAGCGCGGCAATCCGCAAGCAACGCCTGACAGGAGGAGCAAGCCCATGAACATCGACCGACGTACTTTCATCAAGACCGGCGTCGCGCTCGGCGTCGCCGCAGCCGGCGCGCCGGCGCTCGCCCAGTCGCGCACCAAGATCAAGCTGGGCTATCTGCACACGCTGGCGGTGGATGGCCAGATCTGGACCGGCATCGACCAGGGACACTTCGCCAGGCACGGCGTCGAATTCGAAATGCTGCAGTTCAACACCGGGCTCGAGCTCTTCCAGGCGATGATCGGCGGCAGCATCGACATGCTGTCCACCGGCGCCGTCATCTCGAATTTCCCGGCACGCGGCCAGGGCAAGATGTTCCTGGTCAACGACATCGAGTTCGCCACCGCCCAGCTGTGGGTGCGCGATCCCGGGATCAAGACCGTCGCCGACCTTAAGGGCCACAAGATCTCGACCACGACCGGCACCACCGCCCACGTGTTCCTCGACACGGCGCTGCGCGCCAACAACATCGATCCCGCGAGCGTGGAGATCGTCAATCAGCGCATGCCGGACGCGGTGACGTCGTTCATCTCGGGGGCCGTGCCGGCGGTCGCGCTTTGGGTGCCCTTCAATGTCGCGGTCAAGGAGAAGGTCCCGGGCGCGCGCATGCTGGTGGACGCCTCCAAATACTATCCGCAGGCCGCAATCGTCGACGGCTGGGCGGCACGCGACGATTTCTACGCGAGCAACCGCGCGGCCTGCGCCAATGTCATTCGCGGCTGGGCGGAGGCCAACGACTACATGATCGCCAACACCGACGCCGCGCTGGCGGCGCTGCAGAAGGGCCACTACGCGAACGTCGAGCTTCCCGAGCTCAAGAACCAGTACGCCGCGCAGAAGATGTTCACCTCGCGCGAATGGCGCAAGCTGTACGCCGACGGCACGGTCACGGGGTGGCTGCAGCAGGTGACCGATTTCTTCGTGCAGTTCGGCAAGATCCAGAACCCCGTGCCGGCCGCGAAGTACTTCGACGCTTCGCTCTACCTGTCGACCATCGCGTCCTGACGCGCGGCCGTGGTGGCGGACGCGTACGACTACGTGATCGTCGGCGCCGGCTCGGCGGGCTGCGTGCTCGCCAACCGGCTGTCGGCCGATCCCGGCGTGCGCGTGCTCCTGCTGGAAGCCGGCGGCAGCGACACCGGGTTCTGGGTGCGCCTTCCCGTCGGCTATTTCAGGACGATCTACGACACCCGCTATGCGCGCCTCTTCGACACCGAACCCTGCGAGGGCACCGCGGGGCGCGACGTCGTCTGGCCGCGCGGCCGCGTCGTCGGCGGCTCGTCGTCGATCAACGGCCTCATCTTCATCCGTGGCCAGCACGAGGACTTCGACGACTGGTCGCGCGCCGGCGGCGCGGGCTGGTCGTACCGTGAGGTCCTCGACGATTTCAAGCGCATCGAGCACTACGAGGGCGGCGCCGACGACTACCGGGGCGCGGCCGGCGAGCTCGCGGTATCGCGACTGCGCAACGAGCATCCGTGGTGCGAAGCCTGGGTCGAGGCCGGCGTGCAGCACGGATTGCCACGCAACGCCGACTTCAACGCGGCGTCGACCTACGGCGTGGGCGCCTACCAGCTCTCCATTCGCGGCGGCTGGCGCGAAAGCGCGTCACGCGCCTTCCTGCGGCCTGCGCGGAGCCGGCCCAACCTGACGCTGCGCACGCACGCGCTCGCATCGCGCGTGCGCTTCGAGGGCACGCGCGCGTGCGGCGTGGACTGGACCGAAGCCGATGGTCCGCACCATGCGGTCGCCACGCGCGAGGTCGTGCTCGCCGCCGGAGCGCTGCAATCGCCGCAGCTGCTGCAGCTGTCCGGTCTCGGCCCGGCAGCATTGCTGCGCCAGCTCGACATTCCGGTGATTGCCGACCTGCCCGGCGTCGGCGCCAATCTCCAGGATCATTATCAGGCGCGCACCATCCTGCGCATGCGCGAGCACCGCTCGCTCAACGACGACGTGCGCAATCCCTGGAAGCTCGCGGCGATGGGCGCGGCCTGGCTGTTCCGCAATGCAGGGCCGCTGACGGTCGGGGCGGGCCAGGTCGGCGGCGCCGCGTGCACCGCAGAGGCGGTCGGCGGCCGTGCGGACGTGCAGTTCAATGTCATGCCGCTGTCGGTGGACAGGCCGGGCACCCCGCTGCACCGCTACGCCGGCTTCACGGCCGCCGTCTGGCAATGCCATCCGCAGTCCCGCGGCAGCGTGCGCATCACGAGCACCGACCCGGCCGCCGCCCCCCGCATCGTCACGAACTACCTCGGCGCCGAGCGCGACCGGCGCACACTGGTGGCCGGCATCCGTCTGTTGCGCGAGATCCACGCGCAGCCGGCATTCCGCGGCCTGGTGGAGGCGGAAGTGTTGCCGGGCAACGGCGCGCAAACCGATGCCGACCTCCTCGATTTCGCGCGGCGCCAGGGCGGCACGGTATTCCATTGCGTCGGCACTTGCCGGATGGGGACACCGGACGATCCCGATGCGGTCGTCGACTCCGCGCTGCGGGTGCGGGGTGTCGCGGGGTTGCGCGTGGTCGACGCGTCGGTGATGCCCACCGTCACATCGGCCAATACCAACGCCGCCTCGCTGATGATCGGCGAGCGCGGTGCCCGCCTGATGCTCGGCACTTCGAGGTGACGGCGCGCGGTCGCGTCGGCGCGACGCAGGCGCGCTCTATCGCAATTGCCGCGCGATGCGCGCCAGCGTTTCGTCGCGCCCGAGCAGCGCGAGCACGGCGTCGATCGCCGGCGTGTTCGGCGTGCCGGTGACGAGCCAGCGCAGCGGCATCATCACCTGGCCCGGCTTGAGCTTGTGCTCGGCCGCCACCGACTTCAGCAGCGCGCCGATCGATTCACGCGACCAATCGACTGCCGCGAGGCCGCCCGCGACGGCGTCGAGCGCAGCACGATTCTGCGGCGTCACCTGGACGGCGATCGCCGCCGAGGCGGCCGGCGGCGCCTCGTAGAAATAGCGCGCGGCTTCCGCCATGTCGGCGAGGGTCGGCGCGCGGTCGCGCAGCAGCGCCGCGACGCCTTCGATCGCCGGGCCGTGCGCGGGCGCGAAACCGGCACGCGCGAGGAACGGCCGCAGGCGCGCGGCCAGCGCGGCGTCGTCGAGCCGCTTCAGATGCTCGTGATTGAGCCACCTCAACTTCTCGGGGTCGAAGCGCGCCGGCGCCGAATGCAGGCCTGCGAGGTCGAACCACTGCACGAACTCGTCGACGCTGAACACTTCCGCGTCGCCATGCGACCAGCCGAGGCGCGCCAGGTAATTGACCACCGCTTCGGGCAGGTAGCCGTCGTCGCGGTATTGCAGCACGCCGCGCGCACCATGGCGCTTGGAGAGCTTTTCACCTTCGGGCGTGAGCACCGTGGGCAGGTGCGCGAACACCGGCGGCGTGGCGCCCAGCGCGCGCATGATGTTGATCTGCCGCGGCGTGTTGTTGACATGGTCGTCGCCGCGGATGACGTGCGTGATGCGCATGTCGAGGTCGTCGACGACGACGCAGAAGTTGTAGGTGGGCGTGCCGTCGGCGCGGGCGATGACGAGGTCGTCGAGCTCGGCATTGGCGATGGCGATCGGTCCCTTGACGGCATCGGTCCACTGCACGCCGCCCGCGTCCGGGTTGCGAAAGCGCACCACGGGCTCGACGCCCGCCGGTGGCGCCTTGCCGGCCGCATTTTCCGGCCGCCATCGGCCGTCGTAGCGCGGCTTCCGGCCCGCGGCCATCTGCGCTTCGCGCATCGTGTCGAGCTCGGCCGGCGAGGCGTAGCAATGGTAGGCCAGGCCGCGCGCAAGCATGTCGGCGAGCACCGCGCGATAGCGGTCCATCCGCTGCATCTGATGGTACGGCCCCTCGTCGTAGGCGAGGCCGAGCCATGCCATCGACTCGATGATCGCCGCCACCGCCTCCGGCGTCGAGCGTTCGGTGTCGGTGTCCTCGATGCGCAGGATGAACGTGCCGCCGTGGCGGCGCGCGTACGCCCATGGAAACAGCGCCGAGCGGATGTTCCCCAGGTGCAGGAAACCCGTGGGGCTGGGCGCGAAGCGCGTGCGAACCGACACTTGCTGTGCTCCGTGACGAATGGCGATTCCCGAGTTTACCGGAGCATCGCGCGCCACACGGGGTGCCCGGGCACCGCGACGCCCGATGCTAGGCGCTGGCGGCAGGCCCGGGATCGACGCGGGCGAGCTCGATCGAGGCGGCGAACGTCGTCTCGCAGATGTCGGTGGTGCCGCTGACCGGCGCCGCCATGTCGGGTTCCGCGGCGCACGCCAGCGGCACGTGGCCGCCCGCGGCGAACAGGCCGGATGTCGGATCGAGTCCCATCCACCCGGCGCCCGGCACGAACGCCTCGACCCAGGCGTGCAGGCTGCCGCGGTCGCGCGTGGCGTCGAGACCTTCGTCGCCGTGCGCGAGCTCGACCAGGTAGCCCGACACGTACCGCGCGCCGAATCCGAGATGGCGCAGGATCGTCAGGAGGAGCCACGCCGAATCGCGGCAGGAGCCGTGGCCCATCGCCAGCGTCGTCTCGGCAGCCTGCACACCGGGCTCGTCGCGCACGCGATAGTCGACATCGGCACGCAGCGCGCGATTGAGCCGCACCAGCATCGCCACCGTTTCCTCGCCGCTGCCCACGCTGGCGCGAAATGCCGCGACCCACGCCGCGAGCCGCGGGCCGTCGTCTGCCGGCAACGCGCGATACGGCGCCAGCGCCCGCGCGACCTCCGCTGCATAGTCGAACGGCCACGCGAACGCCGAAGGATCGACGAAGAAGTCGAACGGATTGACGTCGATGTAGGTTGCCGTGAGTTCGACGTCGATGGCGAGGCGTCGCGCGCGCTCGGGAAACGTGAGGCGTGCGACCCAGTTGGCGTAGGGATCCTGCTGCCAGTGCAGCGTGCGCGAGGCCGGCGCCACGGCGAACGCATAGGCCGCGACCGGCACTTGCGCGTGCGGCGCCGGACGCAGCCGCACCTCGTGCGGCGCAAGCGCCACCAGCCGGTCGAAGTCGTAGGTGGTGCGATGGCGCAGCACGAAGCGCGGGCCGGCGACGCCGGGCCTGCCATCGCCACCGATCGCCGGCGCGGCCGCGGGAACGCCCGAGGCGGCGTCCATCACATCCAGTCGGGATCGGGCAATTCGCCGAACACCCGCCGCAGGCCCTCGCCCCACTGCGTGTGCACCATCTGGAAGTACGGGTCGTCCTCGTCGAGGCGCTTGCGGGTGCGGATGTCGAGCGATCCCGTGTCGTAGACCAGGAGGTCGATCGGCAGGCCGACCGAGATGTTCGAGCGCATCGTCGAGTCGAACGACACCAGCACGCACTTGGTGGCATCGGTGAGCGACGTCGTGCGGTCGACCACGCGGTCGATCACGGGCTTGCCGTATTTGCTCTCGCCGATCTGGAAATAGCAGGTCTCGGAGGTCGCCTCGATGAAGTTGCCTTCGCCGTAGACGTGGAACAGCCGCGGGTTCTCGCCGTGGATCTGGCCGCCGATGATGAAATTGGCCGACGAGTCGATGTTGTTCTGCTCGAGGTAGCCGGCGTCGCGCACGCGCACCTCGCGCAGCGCATCGCCGAGCAGGCGGGCGACGTCGAACAGCGACCCGACGTTCATCACGTTGGGCGCGGCGTCGCCTTCGCGGTTGCGCAGCTCGAGGATGTTGACCGCGCTCTGCGTGAGCGACAGGTTGCCCGACGACAGCATCACCACGACCCGGTCGCCGGCGCGCGCGAACACCCGCATCTTGGAGAAGCGCGCGACCTGGTCCATGCCGGCGTTGGTGCGCGAGTCGGACGCGAAGATCATGCCGGCGTCGAGCGCCATCGCCACGCAATAGGTCATCGTCGCCGGATCGATTTCGCCGTCACACCCGCGATTTTAGCGGAACGCGCACGCAGGTCATTGCTCAGGCCGCGCACGGACCATCCGTGCCGCTAGTCGACGGGCACCAGGTAGCGTCGGCTGATCTCGTCGCCCAGTGCCGAGATGCGCTCGAGGAAGTCCATCAGGTACTCGTGCAGCCCCACGCTCATCACGTCCTCGGTACGCCCGTAGTGCAGCCGCGCGTGCAACTCGCCGGCGAGGCGCAGCAGCTCGTCGTTGCGCGCGGGCGCCGCGAGGTCGCCCAGCGTGGCATCGATGAGGTTCATGCAGCTGTGCAGCGAGCGCGGCACGTCGTCGCGCAGCACCAGCATCTCGGCCACGCGCCGCGGGGTGATCACGTCGCTGTAGATCTTGCGGTAGGCCTCGAGGCCGGACACCGACTGCAGCAGCGACGCCCACTGGTAGTAGTCGACGACGCCGCCGACGTCGGCCGCCGACGGCAGCAGCAGGTGGTATTTGGTGTCGAGGATGCGCGCCGTGTTGTCGGCGCGCTCGATGTGCGTGCCGAGCCGGATGAAGTCGTATTCCTCGCCGCGCAGCATCGTGCCGAACGTCACGCCGCGGAACGTGTGCGAGCGCATCTTCACCCACTCGCAGAACGCCTGCATGCCGGTGGCTTCGAGCGAGCCGTAGTCGCGATCGCGCATTTCGAGCCACGCCGCGTTGAGGTCCTCGTACATCTCCGAGGTGATCGCGCCGCGCACGGTGCGCGCCGACTCGCGTGCCGCCCTGAGGCAGCTGTAGATCGACGACGGGTTGTACGGGTCGAGGATGAGGAAGCGCAGCACGTCGTCGTCGGTGACCAGCGGATGCGTGGCGTAATACGCCGTGGCGGTGCCGGTCGTCACCAGCGGCACCGCCCAGGGCTCGGCCCAGTCCGCCCCCACTTCCTGCACGTCGTACGGCAAAAGCGACGTGCGCCAGGTGACGTCGAGCAGGCGCGCGATGTTCTCGGCGCGCTCGATATGGCGGGCCATCCAGTACAGCTCGTTGGCCGTGCGCGCCAGCATCAGTCGCTCACGACCCAGGTGTCCTTGGTGCCGCCCCCCTGGGAGGAATTCACCACCAGCGAGCCCTCGCGCAGGGCGACGCGGGTGAGGCCGCCCGGCACCACCTGCGACGTCTTGCCGCTCAGCACGTACGGCCGCAGATCGATATGGCGCGGCGCGACGCCCGCCTCGACCAGCGTCGGACAGGTCGACAGCGCCAGCGTGGGCTGGGCGATGTAGCTGGCCGGATGCGCGAGGATGCGCGCGCGGAATTCCTCGCGCTCCGCGGCCGTCGACATCGGGCCGATCAGCATGCCGTAGCCGCCTGCGCCATGCACCTCCTTGACCACGAGCTCGCCGAGGTGCGCGAGCACGTGATCGCGCTCCTCGCGCACGGCAAGCCGGTACGTGGGCACGTTGGCGAGGATCGGATCCTCGCCGAGGTAATGCCGGATCATCTCCGGCACCCAGGGATAGATCGACTTGTCGTCGGCGACACCGGTGCCGATGGCGTTGGCCAGCGTGACGCGGCCCGCGCGGTAGGCGCCCAGGAGGCCGCGCACCCCCAGCGTCGAATCCGGGCGGAACGCCGTAGGATCGAGGAAATCGTCGTCGACGCGGCGGTACAGCACGTGCACCCGCTGCGGACCGCGCGTGGTGCGCATGTACAACGTGTCGTCGCGGACGAACAGGTCCTGCCCCTCCACCAGCTCGATTCCCATCTGCTGCGCCAGAAAGCTGTGCTCGAAGTAGGCGGAGTTGTACGGCCCCGGCGTCAGCACGGCGACGGTGGGCGCGTCCTCGCCGGCGGGCGCCACCGCGCGCAGGTTCTCGAGCAGCAGGTCCGGGTAGTGCTGCACCGGATGGATCGATTGCGTGGCGAAGATCTCGGGAAACAGCCGCATCATCATCTTGCGGTTCTCGAGCATGTACGACACGCCCGACGGCACGCGCAGGTTGTCCTCCAGCACGCACCACAGGCCGTCGTCGGCGCGCACGAGGTCGATGCCGGCGATGTGGGCGAAGATGCCGCCGCGCACGGTGATGCCCGCCATCTCGGGGCGGTACTGGGTGTTGCCGAGAACCACGTCGCGCGGCATGACGCCGGCGTCGAGGATGCGCTGCGCGCCGTAGATGTCAGCCAGGAAAGCGTTGAGCGCGGCCACCCGCTGCGTCAGTCCGCGCTCCAGCATCGTCCATTCCGACAACGGGATGATGCGCGGCACGATGTCGAACGGAATCAGCCGCTCGGTGCCTTCGTCCTCGCCGTACACCGCGAACGTGATGCCGACGCGATGGAACGCGCGCTCGGCTTCCTCCTTCTTTTGCACGACCCGTGGAGGCGGCGTGCGCGCCAGCCAGTCGGCGAATGGACGGTAATGCGGTCGCACCTCGCCCAGGGCGTCGCGCATTTCGTCGTAGGGCGTTGGAGCGGTCATCGTGGCAGCGTAGAGCGTTTCCGGAGCGAATTTTGAGCCAGCGCGCAACCTTCGTTAAAACAACCTCTTACGATACTTGACAAGTCAAATATTCGCCGCATGTTCATTGGTGGTGCATGACGATTCACCACTTTGGTGCGCCGCGCCGTCCTCGATGCCGCCGGGATTTCCGTTGCCGCGGACACCTGCGATGTGGTTAAATTCAGGCTCCTGTCTGGGTTCGCGGGGCGGTTAGCTCAGCGGTAGAGCACTGCCTTCACACGGCAGGGGTCACTGGTTCAAACCCAGTATCGCCCACCACATCGAACCAAGGGATTGCGCGCAAGCGTAATCCCTTTTTTTTATGCGGCGGCCGGTTGCGGCGGACGGCACGCGGCGATGGCGGCGCGCAGCACGCCGATCACGGCGACCCGCGGAAACGATTTCCGGTACGCGAGCGCAACGCGCCGCGAAGGCACCGGCCGCGCGAACGGCACGGCCACCACGAGCTTGTTGCGGTACTTCGGCACCAGCGCGTCGCGCGGCAGGACTGAAATGCCGAGTCCCGAGGCCACCATGTTGCGCACGGTTTCGAGCGAGTTGGTGCGCGCGATCTGGGCGTGAGCCTGGTTGAGCTCGGGACACGATCCCAGCACCTGGTCGCGAAAGCAATGGCCGACGTTCATCAGGATCGTGTGCTCGGCGGCGAGCTCCTTGGCCGCCACCGACTTGCGCTGCGCCCATTTGTGGCCCTGCGGCACCACCACCTCGAACGGCTCCTCGTACAGGAACTCGGTGACGATGCCGGCCGACTGGAACGGCAGCGCGACCACGGCGACGTCGATGCGCCCGGCCTTGAGGCCGGCTTCCAGGTTTTCCGTCAGGTTCTCCTCGATCTCCAGCGGCATCGCCGGCGCGCGTTTGCGCAGCACCGGGATGAGCTCGGGCAGCAGGTACGGGGCGATCGTGTAGATGACGCCGAGCTTCAGCACGCCCGCCAGCGGATCCTGCGCCGCCTTGGCGATGTCGCGCAGCCGCGCCGCCTCCTCCAGCACGCGTTGCGCCTGCTCGACCACGCGCTCGCCCACCGGCGTGATGCCGACCTCCGATTTGCCGCGCTCGAACAGCGGCGCGCCCAGCTCCTCCTCCAGCTTCTGGATCGCCACCGACAGCGCGGGCTGGCTGACGAAGCATTTCGCCGCCGCGCGGCCGAAGCTCTTCTCGTGCGCCACCGCAACCACGTAGCGCAGTTCGTTGAGCGTCATGGACGGCGTGCCGCGAGATAGCGGCGGAAGGCTGCGCCGACTTCCGGATGCTTCTCGCCGAGCTCGATGGTGGCCTCGAGGTATCCGAGCTTGCTGCCGCAGTCGTAGCGGCGCCCCTCGAACGCATAGGCGACCACGCGCTCCTCGGCAAGCAGGTGCGCGAGGCCGTCGGTCAACTGGATCTCGCCGCCGGCACCGGGCGGCATCGTGCGCAGATGGTGGAAGATCCGCGGCGAGAGCACGTAGCGGCCGATCACCGCGAGTGTCGACGTGGTGGTGCCGGGCTTCGGCTTCTCGACGAGGCGCGTGATCCGCGACAGCCGCGGGTCGGCCGGATCGGTGTCGGACTCGACGATGCCGTAGCTCGCGGTTTCCGCCGGCAGCACCTCCATCACGCCGATCGTCGACGCGTTCTCGCGCGAAGCCACGTCCACCATCTGCTTCATCGCCGGCACCGCGGCGTCGATCAGGTCGTCGGCCAGCAGCACGGCGAATGGCTCGTCGCCGATCACCGGCGCCGCGCACAGCACCGCGTGGCCGAGGCCGAGCGCCTCGGTCTGGCGAATGTAGATGCAATTGATTCCCGCCGGCACCGCCGATTGCACGGTCTCGAGGAGCGCGCTCTTGTTGCGCAGCGCGAGCTCGGTCTCGAGCTCGTAGGCCTTGTCGAAGTGGTCCTCGATCGCGCGCTTGTTGCGCCCGGTGATGAAGATCATGTCGGTGATGCCCGCGGCCGCCGCCTCCTCCACCGCGTACTGGATCAGCGGCTTGTCGACGACAGGCAGCATTTCCTTGGGACTCGCCTTGGTGGCGGGGAGGAAGCGGCTGCCGAGCCCCGCTACCGGAAATACGGCCTTCCTGATCGTGTTCATTGCGATGCCTTGCCTGCGAGCAGATCGATGAGGCCCTCTTCGTCGAGGACCGGAACGCCGAGCGCCTCGGCCTTGGCGAGCTTGCTGCCGGCGTCGGCGCCCGCCACCACGTAGTTGGTCTTCTTCGACACGCTGCCGACGACCTTGCCGCCGGCGGCCTCGATGCGCTGTTGCGCCGCGTCGCGTGTCATCGACGGCAACGTGCCGGTCAGCACGAACTGGCTGCCGGCGAGCGGACCGGCGGCCAGGCGCTGGGTGGGCGCGTGCTCGGGCCAACCCACACCGCCCTTGCGTAGCGCGTCGATCACCGCGCGGTTGTGCGCCTCGCCGAAGAACCGCGCGATGCTCTCGGCGACGGCTGGTCCGACATCCTGGACCTCGGTGAGGAGCGCGCCGTCGCCGTCGCCGGCGCCGGCCCGCGCCGCCGCCGCGAGCGCATCGAGGCTGCCGAAGTGTCGTGCCAGATCCTTGGCCGTGGTTTCGCCGACGTGGCGAATGCCCAGGGCGAAGATGAAACGCGCGAGCGTCGTCGATCGGCTGCGGTCGATCGCGGCCACCACGTTGGCGGCGCTCTTGTCGGCCATGCGCTCGAGCGCCGCCAGCGCGGCGACATCGAGCTTGAACAAGTCAGCCGGTGTCTCGACGATACCGCCGTCGACGAGCTGCTCGACGAGCTTGTCGCCCATCCCTTCGATGTCGAGCGCGCGCCGGCTCGCGAAGTGCAGCAATGCCTGCTTGCGCTGCGCCGGACAGACGAGGCCGCCTTCGCAGCGCGCGATGGCCTCGCCTTCGAGGCGCACGATCGCCGAGCCGCACTCGGGACACGTCTTCGGCAGGTGCCAGGGACGCGCGCTGGCAGGCCGCCGGTCGGGCAACGCGCGCACGACCTGCGGGATCACGTCGCCGGCGCGGCGCACGATGACGGTGTCGCCGATCCGCAAGTCGCGCCTGCGGATCTCGTCCTCGTTGTGCAGCGTGACGTTGGTGACCGTCGTGCCGCCGACGAACACGGGCTCGAGCCGCGCGACCGGCGTGATCGCACCGGTGCGGCCGACCTGCACGTCGATCGCGACGAGCCGTGTCGGCATTTCCTCCGGCGGGAACTTGTGCGCGATCGCCCAGCGCGGCTCGCGCGTGCGAAATCCGAGCTCGCGCTGGCGGGCGAGGCTCGCGACCTTGTAGACGACGCCGTCGATCTCGAACGGCAGCGCGTGACGTCGGGCCTCCACGCTCTGATAGAACGCCGCGAGCCCCTCGCCCCCCTCCACGACCTGCCAATCGTGGTTGACGGGAAGGCCGAATCGTCCGAGCGCCGCGAGGAGACCCGCTTGGGTGTCGGGAACGGCGAAACCTTCCGTTTCACCAAGCGCGTACGCGAAGAAATGCAACGGCCGCTCGGCCGTGACGGCCGGATCGAGCTGGCGTACCGCCCCCGCGGCGGTGTTGCGCGGGTTGACGAAAAGGCGCTCGCCGGCGGCGGCCTGGCGCGTATTCAGCGCCGCGAAGTCGGCGCGCGTCATGTAGATCTCGCCGCGCACCTCGAGCACCGCCGGCGCCTTGCCCTTGAGGCGAGCCGGAATCTCCGGAATCCTGCGCACGTTGGCGGTCACGTCCTCGCCGGTCTCGCCGTCGCCCCGCGTCGCCGCCACCGTGAGTACGCCGCGCTCGTAGCGCAGGCTCATCGCGAGGCCGTCGAACTTGAGCTCGGCACAGTAGGCGACGGGCGGCGCGTCCGTACCGAGGTCGAGCTCGCGGCGGATGCGCGCGTCGAACTCCACGGCACCGCCCACGGTCGTGTCGGTGCTCGTCTGGATCGACAGCATCGGCACCCGATGCAAGACGGGTGCGAACCCGGCTGCGCGGCCGCCGCCCACGCGGCGCGTCGGCGAATCGGGCGTGCGCAGCCCGGGATAGCGCGCTTCGAGGGCTTCGAGCTCGCGGAACAGCGCGTCGTACTCGGCATCGCCGATCGTCGGCGAATCCTCGACGTAATAATGCTGGTCGGCTTCGCGAATCGCCCTGCGCAATGCCTCGCTGCGCGCGGCAGCGTCGGCGGCAACGCCGGCAGCGGGCGACGAGGACCCGGCGCGCGTCACGCCGAGAACAGCTTCAGCGCGCGCGGGCTGCCGGGTTCGATGTGCACCTCGGCCAGCGCGGCCGCCGCCTTGGCCACCGCCGCCCGCGTGTTGGCGAGCGCCTCGTCGGTGAGCACGCGGCGATTGTCGTCGACCATGTCGCCGCCCAGCGTATGCGCGAGGCGACCGGCGGCGAGCTTCATCTGGTCGAACGCGCGCGCCGGTTCGTTGACACACGGCACGTCGAGCACGAACACGATGCCGCCGAGCGACGCGGTGCGCAGCGTGTCGAGCGTGAACGGCTCGCCGCTGATCGCCTGCATCGTGTACGCGACGTGGCCCGTCTCCTCCTGCACCCATTCGAAGCGTCCGCTCGGTGCCAGGCGGAAGCCCGCCGCCTCGGCGACGCCGCGCAACCGCGTGCCGGCGATCGGCGAGCCATCGGTGCGCTCGATGGTGATGCCGATCTGCATGTCGAGTTCGGCGCACAGGCGGTCGAGTGCCTCCGCGCGCGCCGCCTCGTCGTCGACCGGCGGCGCGGCGAACGTCGCCGGCAGGCTCGGCGCGAGCTCGCGCAGCATGCGCAGGTAAGCGTCGATCTGGTTGTGTGTCGCCGGGCCGCTGCGGTCGGCGAGCAGCAGGCAGGCGACGATCTCGGCGAATTCGCCGGGCGTGTCCGCCGTCAGGCGCTGCCACGCCAGCGACGGCTCACGCCGGCCGAACCAGCGCAGCGGCTTGCCCAGACGCGCGTGCAGTCCCGCTGCCAGCGCACTGACGCCGACCGCGGCCGGCGGCCGCAGCACCACCACCGACTCGATGTCCGGGTCCGGTTGCGTGAGCGCGCCGTCGCGGCGGTCATGGCGCACGCTGTCCGCGCGGGCTGCCGGCGGCAGCGTGGCGACGCTGTCCATGGGCACTTGCCAGGTGGTGTCGTCGTCACGATGGGCGACTACGGCCGGTTCGGCAGCCGGTGCCGGGGGCGGCAGCGTGTCGGCGCCGTGAAGGTCCGCATCGATCGGGGATTCGTCCGGCGCGGTGCCGAGCGACGGCTCGACGCGTGCCACCGCGCGGTCGGCGACACTGGCGGGCGGCCGCGCGTCGACGGCGTCGCGCCGGCGCGCGCGGCGCAGCACCCAGCGGTTGTACAGGATGACGCCGGCAACGAGCACGAGGCCGGCGACGATGAGTCCGATTTGCAGCGAGGAGATGCGCATCGCCGATCAAGCATCCATGCGCGCATGTCGATCGTGCCGACTATAGCACGCGGCGCCTCGATAAACGGAAGTTACGCGGCATTCGCGGTGGCGGTGGCCGCGAGCGAAATCGCCTCGGCGATGTCGACGGCCACCACGCGCGACACGCCGGGCTCCGCCATCGTGATGCCGATCAGCTGGCTCGCCATCTCCATCGTGATCTTGTTGTGCGAGATGAACACGAACTGCGTGCCTTCCGACATCTCCTTCACCATGCGGCAGAAGCGCTCGGTGTTGGGGTCGTCGAGCGGCGCGTCGACCTCGTCGAGCAGGCAGAACGGCGCCGGGTTGAGGCGGAACAGCGCAAACACCAGCGAGATCGCCGTCAGCGCCTTCTCGCCGCCCGACAGCAGATGAATTGACGTGTTGCGCTTGCCGGGGGGCTGCGCGAAGATCTGCACGCCCGAGTCGAGGATCTCCTCGCCGGTGAGCACCAGCCGCGCATCGCCGCCGCCGAACAGCGTCGGAAACAGCACGGCGAAGTTGGCGTTGACCGCGTCGAACGTCTGCTGCAGCAGTTCGCGCGACTCGCGGTCGATCTCGCGAATCGCGGTCTCCAGCGTGGTGAGCGCCTCCGACAGGTCGGCATACTGGCTGTCGAGGTAGGACTTGCGCTCCTCGGCCTGCGCCAGCTCGTCGAGCGCGGCCATGTTGACGGGACCGAGCGCGGCGATCGCGGCATTGATGCGCGCGATCTCCGCCGTCAGCGAATTGCGGCCCCACGCCTTGAGCTCGGCCGGCAGCGCGGCGAGATCGGCCTGCGCTTCGGCAAGCTGCTCGGTGTATTGCTGCTCGGCGAGCAGCGCCGCCTGTTCCTTGAGCTGCATTTCCTGGATGCGCGCGCGCGCCGGCTCGAGCCTGTGCTCGGCGGCCATGCGTGCCTCCTCCGCAGCGCGCAGCCGCGCGCCCTGCGCTTCGAGCTCGTCGCGTGCCGCCGCCAGCGCCTGCTCGGCTGCGGCGCGCGCCGCGAGCTCGCGCTGCAGCGCTTCCTCGACCGGTGACCAGTCGATCGACGCGCGCTCGCCTGCCAGGCGTCCGTGCAGCTCGCGCTGGCGCGCCATCTGCTGCACGACGCCCTCGCCGCGACGCGCTGCTTCGGCAATGCGCTCGCGCACGCTGCGCTCGGCGAATCCCGCCTCCTGCACCGCGCGCTCGGCGTCGCGCACGCGCTCGCGCCCTTGCGCGACGTCCGCGGCGCGCTCGTCGCGCGCGCCCGCCAGCGCCGAGCGCTGCGTCGCGCGCTCGTGGCGCGCCGACTGCAGGTCGGCGACCTCGCGCAGCACGGTGTCGCGGGCGCCGTACTCGGCGGCGAGCGCTGCCGCCACCTCGTCGCGCTCGCGGGCGAGCTCGCTCGCGCGCATCGCCCGCGCTTCGGCTTCCTTGCGCCTCTCGACCAGCTCGAGGTCGAGGTCGTGCACACGCCGCTGCTGCGAGGCGACGGCGAGGCCCTCGTCGTGATAGTCGCGCTGCTGCGCATTGAGCGCGCCCTCGGCGGTGTCGAGCGCGACGCGCGCGGCTCCCGCGGCTGCCTGTGCGGCCGGCAATGCGGCGGCCAGGCGATCGATCTCGCGCTGGCGTGCGATGACGCCGTGGATCTCGCTGTCGGGTGCGAACAGGCCCACGCCGGTGGCCGAGACCAGGTGACCCTGCGGCGTGACGAACGATTCGCCGACGGCGAGGCTTCCCCGCGTGGCGAGGGCTTCGGCGAGCGTCGCCCGGCAGCGGACATGGGCGACGCCATCGGCGACGAAGCGCGCGACGCGCGGATCCTTGATGGCCAGCTTGGCGTACAGCGCGTCGTCCCCGGCGGATGCGGGTGCAGCGGCGGCCTGCGCCACGAACAGCGCAAGGCGCGGTGTCGCCGTCTGGGGGTCGGCGAGCCACCGGGCCACGTGGTCGAGATCGTCGACCTCGAGACCCTCCAGCCGCTCGCGCAGCACCGCCTCGACCGCGTTTTCCCATTGCGGATCGACGTCGATCGCCTGCCAGAGCTGGCGGGCCGCGGCGAGGCCCTTGTCGGCGCGGAAACGCTCGACGTCGCCGCCCTGGCCGATCTTGGCCTGCAAGGCCGCCAGGGCCTGGCGATGCGCGTCGAGGTCGGCCAACTCGACGCTGGCAGCGTGCCAGGCATCGCTCGCCTCACGGTGTGCGGCCTGGGTGGCTTGCAGCGCAGCGGCGAGCGCGCCGACGCGCGCCTCGCGTTCCGCAAGCTCGGCGCGCTCGGCGGCGAGCTGGTCCTCGATCTCCTGCGCCGAATCGCCGGGTGCGGGCGCCAGCGCTGCGACGTCGGCGACCAGCCGCGCATGACGCTCGGCCAGCGCCGCGGCGTTGCCCGCGTGATGCTCGCGCCGCGTCTCGCCGACGCGGATGTTCTGCTCGTCGGCGGCAATCGCGCGCTCGACCTCGGCATGCGCCGCTTCGGCGGCGGCCAGCGCCGCGTCGAGCGCCGGCAGGCCGGCTTCGACGTCGCGCTGCGCGTCGACTGCGCGCGCGTGCGCCGCCGCGGCCGCTTCGGCGTCGCGCGCGAGGCCGTCGCGCTCGCCCTCGAGCGCCGTTTGCTGTGACGCCAGCGCGGCGATCTCGGCGTCGAGGTCGGCCAGCTGCGCGGCGATGCGCGTCTCGCTCTCGCGCGCGTATCCAAGCTGCTGCTCGAGGCGCGTCACTTCCGCGTTCGCCGCGTAGTACGTGCCCTGGCGCTCGTGCATCGCATCGTTGGCCGCGAAGTGCGCGCTGCGCAGGCGTTCCGCCGCGGCCTCGGCCTCGCGCATCTCGGCCTGCACCGCCTCGAGCGCGGTGGCCAGCGTCGTCACCTCGGCCGTATGCCGCTCGCGCGCGCGCTGCGCCTCCTGCTGCTTCGAGTACCACAGCATGTGCTGCGTGGTCTTGAGGCGGGTCTCGAGCGCGCGGAACTCGCCGGCCACCTGGGCCTGCTGCGCGAGGCGCGCGAGCTGGTTGCCGAGCTCCTGGCGGATGTCCTCGACGCGCGCCAGGTTCTCGCGCGTGTCGGAGATCCGCCCTTCGGTCTCGCGGCGGCGCTCCTTGTACTTCGACACGCCCGCGGCCTCCTCGAGGAACACCCGCAGCTCCTCGGGCTTGGCCTCGATCACGCGCGAGATCATGCCCTGCTCGATGATCGCGTACGCCCGCGGACCGAGACCCGTGCCGAGGAAGAGGTCGTGGATGTCGCGTCGGCGCACCGGAATGTTGTTGATGTAGTACGAGCTGTCGCCGTCGCGCGTCAGCACGCGGCGGATCGCCAGCTCGACGAACTGGCCCCACTGGCCGCCGATGCGGCCGGCGCTGTTGTCGAAGATGAGCTCGACGGCGGCGCGGCTCACCGCCTTGCGTTCGCCGGCGCCGTTGAAGATGACGTCCTGCATCGACTCGCCGCGCAGCGCCGACGCCTTCGACTCGCCGAGCACCCAGCGCACGGCGTCGATGACGTTCGACTTGCCGCAGCCGTTGGGGCCGACGATGCCGACGAGTTGACCGGGCGTGGCGATCGTCGTCGGATCGACGAACGACTTGAAGCCGGCGAGCTTGACTTGGGTTAGGCGCACGCGGGAGACGGCGGAATGTGGACGGGATCCGGGCAACCGCGCAAAAGACCCGGTACATCGAACCAATCCGCAAATTATAGCGGAACAGGAATCGACGCCTCGTCACGGTGCCGCGCACGCGCGGCCCGCCGCGGGCGCCCTCGCGCATCGCCGACTCAGGCCGCGGCGATTCCCGGCCGGCGCAGCGCCGCGGCCAGCGCCAGCGGGTCGATGCGACGCTCGGCCACCGCGTGGCAGGCAACCTGGTGCCCGGGGGCGACGTCGACGAGCGCCGGCGCTTCGGCGCGGCAGCGCGCGTCGGCATGCACGCAGCGCGGATGGAAACCGCATCCGCCGGGCAGGTTCAGCGGATCGGGCAGCTCGCTCGCCGCACCCGCGCCGCACACCGCGTCGCCCTCACCGGCATCGGCCGCCGGCAGCGCGCGCGTCGCGAGCTTGTGCGGATCCGGCACCGCATCCAGCAGCATCTGCGTATAGGGATGGCGCGCACCGGCGAAGAGCTCACGCCGTGGAGCCGCCTCGACGATGCGCCCGAGGTACATGACCAGCACACGGTCGGCGATGTGATGCACGACGGCGAGGTTGTGCGAGATGAACAGGTAGGCGAGGCCGCGCCGCTCCTTGAGGTCGCACATCAGGTTGAGCACCTGCGCCTGCACCGAGACGTCGAGGGCCGAGGTGGGCTCGTCGCAGACCACGAAGGCCGGCGCGGTGGAGAGCGCACGCGCGATCGAGATCCGCTGGCGCTGGCCGCCGGAGAACTGGTGCGGATACTTGTGGCGGTCGGCGGCGGCGAGGCCTACCTGCTCGAGCAGCGTGGCGACGCGCTCGGCGACGCTGGCGCGGCTGCGCGACGGTTCGGCGGCGACGATCGGCTCGGCGACGATGGCGGCGATCCGCCAGCGCGGATTGAGGCTTGCATAGGGGTCCTGGAAGATCATCTGCATCGAGGCGCGGGCGCGGGCGAGCGTCGCCGCGTCGGCGCGCGCGCCTTCGCCGTACAGCATCGCGCCGCGGAACTCGACGCCGCCATGCGTGGCCGGGGTGAGGCCGACGACGATCCTCGCCAGCGTCGACTTGCCGCAGCCCGACTCGCCGACCAGCGCCACGGTTTCGCCGCGGCGCACCTCGAAATCGACGCCGTCGACGGCGCGCAGCACGCGCCGTGGGGTGCGCATGACGACGCGGTCGAGCCAGGGCGGCGACACGTCGAAGGCCTTGTGCACACCGTGCACGCGCACCAGCGCCGGCTCGCCGGCAGGCGCACCGCCGGCATCGTCCTTCGCGGGCGGCGCCGCCGCGAACGCCGGCGTCATCCGGCGTTCACCCGCCAGCAGGCGCTGGCGCCGGCGGCGTCGGCGACCAGCGCCGGGCGCTCGCGCGTGCAGCGCTCGAGCGCGACGGTGCAGCGCGGATGGAACGCGCATCCGGCGGGAATCGACGTGAGCCGTGGCATGGCGCCGTCGATCTGCGCCAGCCGCGCACGCGTGTCGGTGATCGAGGGAATCGACGCCATCAGGCCCGCCGTGTACGGGTGGCGCGGACGCTCGATCACGTCGGTGACGCGACCGCTCTCGACGATGCGGCCGGCATACATGACGGCGATGCGGTCGGCGATGCTCGCGATCACCCCCATGTCGTGGGTGACGAGCAGGATCGCCATGCCGCGCTCGCGGGCGAGCCGCGCCAGCAGCGTGATGATCTGCGCCTGGATCGACACATCGAGCGCGGTGGTCGGCTCGTCGGCGATCAGCAGCGACGGCTCGCCGGCCAGCGCCAGCGCGATGACGACCCGCTGGCGCATGCCGCCCGAGAACTGGTGCGGAAACTGGCCATAGCGTGCGGCGGCGCCCGGGATCCCGACATCCTCGAGGAGCGCGATGGCGTCGCTGCGGGCTTCCGCCGGCGACAGCCGGAAATGCGTGCGCAGGGTTTCCGCGAGCTGGTCGCCGATGCTGAACAGCGGATCGAGCGCGGTCAGCGGATCCTGGAAGATCGCGCCGACTTCACGCCCGCGCACCCGCCGCAGCGCCTCGCGGTCGAGCGCGTCGATGCGCTGCCCGTCGAGCCATACCTCGCCGGCGGCGCGTCCCGGCGGATCGACGAGTCCGAGGATCGCCGCGCCGGTCAGCGACTTGCCTGCGCCGGATTCGCCGACGAGTCCCAGCACCTCGCCGCTGGCGATCTCGAATGCGACGTCGTCGACGGCGGTGAGGGTGCCGCGGCGAGTGGTGAACGTGACGGTGAGCCCGCGCACGGCGAGCGCCGGCGCCGCGCCGCGCGCTGCTGCGCGCCGCGCCGCGCCCTGCTCGTCCTTCACGCCCCGACCGCGCGCGTCAGCCCGTGGCCTTGCAACCGGCGATCGAGTCCACGTAGTCGATGACCGGCGTGTAGTCGACATCGACCGATTGCGCATATTGCGCGTTGATGTAGTAGATCTTGCACGGCGCGACATCGACGGTGATCGTCTTCAGCATCGCGCCACCGGCCGCGGGCCGCGGGGCGACGCCGGAGATCTCGATCACGTGCGTGCCGGGCTCGAGCTTGATCGGACGCGACGCGAACGAGCTGTTGCCGTCGATCTTCTGGATCACTGCCGGCTGGCGCAGGGCGATGGCGCGGTTGTAGTAGCGATCGCCCGAAACCTCGCTCCAGGTCGGGCCCCAGGTCTGGCATCCGGCCGCGGCGAGCGCCAGCGGCACGACCAGCATTGCACGTTTCACGTTCATGTAGCACCTCGCTTGGTTGGGGACGGCAAGCTGCATGTCGCGCCCGGCTCTCATCACTTCAGTCGCGGGTCGAGCGCATCACGCAGCGCATCGCCGACGAGGTTGATCGCCAGGACCATGATCACGAGCGCCGCCCCGGGGAAGATCGTAATCCACCACTCGCCGGAAAACAAAAAATCATTGCCAATGCGGATCAGGGAGCCCAGCGACGGCTGGGTCACCGGCACGCCCACGCCGAGGAAGGACAGCGTCGCCTCGGTCACGATCGCGGTGGCGACGTTGATCGTCGCCAGCACCACCACCGGCCCCAGCACGTTGGGCAGCAGGTGCCGGCGCATGATCGCGAGCGGCGCAATGCCGATAACACGCGCCGCCTGCACGTATTCCCGCTGCTTCTCGACCAGCGTGCTGCTGCGCACGCTGCGCGCGTACTGCACCCAGTTGGCCGCGGCGATCGCCACCACCAGCACCACCAGTGCCGCGTGCTCGTGCACGCTCGGCGGCAGGGCGGCGCGCGCCACGCCGTCGATCAGGAGCGCGATCAGGATTGCCGGGAACGAGAGCTGCACGTCGGCGACCCGCATGATGAACGCGTCGACCCGGCCGCCTGCATAGCCGGCGACGAGCCCGAGCGAGACGCCCAGCAGGACGGCCAGCGCGACCGACGCCAGGCCGACGCCCAGCGAGGTTCGCGCGCCGTACAAGATCGCCGACCACAGGTCGCGCCCCTGGTCGTCGGTGCCCAGACCGAACGTCGCGCGCCCGCCGTCGAGCCACGCCGGCGGCAGCAGCGCATTGCCGAGATCGAGACTCGCGAGGTCGAAAGGGTCGTGCGGCGCGACCCACGGCGCGAACAGCGCCGCGGCGAGCATGGCCGCCAGCACGATCGCGGCAATGGCCGAGACCCGCGAACGGCGCAGCGCGTGCGCCACATCGCTTTGCCAAAGCGCGTGCAGGAACCCGCCGGAAGGCGCGCGGGCGATCGCACCGACCGGCGTCATTGCAGGGTTTCCGCGTCGCGACGCAGGGCGTCGAGCGCACGGTCGATGACGCCGCGCACCGCGGCGTAGGCGCCGTCCTTCCACGCATCGGCATCGACGTAGAACGCATCGCGCACGCAGCCCCGGATCGCGCCGGCGCGCGCCGGCGCGGCATCGGGATGGTTGGCCAGCCATTGCCGCGCCCGCAGCGCGTCGAGCACCACCCGTGGCGCGCGCGTGCCGAGCTCGAGCGTGACGCCGGTGCGCAGCGGCGCCGCGGCGGCATCGAGGGCCGCGTAATTGGCGCCGACGACTTCGCTCGACGCGGCGTCGCCCGCGTACATCGACTGCACGTCGGCGCCGAAATAGCGGCGCGAACGGGCAAGGGCCGCCGGATCGTCGCGATCGTTGCAGATCGGCACGAGCATGCCGCAGCGGCCGAGCCCGGTATGCAGGTCGATCCATGCCAGCACACGGCACGGCGCGCCCTCGGCGGCGAACACGGCCTCGAGCTGCCGCCGGCTCCAGCACGGCGCGCGACCGCCATAGAAAAGGCCGTCGGCGAATTCGCATTGCCCGCGGGTGATCGCGTCCTGCAACGCGCGCCGGCCGTGCTGCAGCACCGCCAGGGCGAGCTTCGCCTCATCGATCCAGCGGGGGGGCCACACCGCCGGCACCAGCAGCGGATGCAGCTCGGCATAGCCCTCGTTGCGCGCCTGCGGACGCGCGAAATCGCGGAAGTTGCGGTTGACGTCGACGTTGTCCTCGTCGGTGCGCGCGTCGTGTGCGAAACCCCAGGGATTGACGGCATGCACGAGCACGATGCGCACGTCGCCGCGCTCGATCGCGCGTGCGAACCCGTCGTCGGCAAGCCACGCGGCCTCCACGCCGGAACCGGCGTAGCCTTCGACCCCGTGCGTACCGCACGACACGACGAGCGCAGCGGCCGCTGCGCGGTCGCCTGCGGTCGCCACGTCGATCGCGAGCTCGCCGCCATCGGGGCCCTGCGCCGACGGATGGACGTGCGACACGACGCGGCAGCGGCGCGCATGCGCCGCATCGAGGAAGCGTTCGCGCGCCTCCTGGTAGCTGCGGGGAAAATGCGCCGCGGCGGCAGTCATCGCGGGTCGAGCGGCATCGCGCGCTCGGCGAGCGCGGCAAGGTAGCCGGCGCCCACGGCGATCACGCCGTCGTTGAAGTCATAGCGCGTGTTGTGCAGGAAGCAGCCGTGGCCATCGCCCTCGCCGCCCTGCCCCAGGCGCGCGTACGCGCCCGGTCGCTGCTGCAGCATGAACGAGAAATCCTCCGAGCCCATCGACGGCGCGAGATTGCGCACGACATTGGCTTCGCCGACCACCGAGGCGGCGACGCTGGCGGCGAAGATCGCCTCGGCGTCGGTGTTCACCGTCGCCGGATAGATCCGCTGGTAGACGACGCGCGCCGTGGCGCCGAATGCGGCGGCGATCGAATGCGCGAGATCGGTGAGGCGCTTCTCGATCATGTCCTGGGTCGACGCGTTGAACGTGCGCACGGTGCCGACGAGATGGGCCTCGCGCGGCACCACGCTCATCGCCCCCGGATGTCCGGCCTGCATGGAGCACAGGCTCACCACCGCCGTGTCCACCGGGTCCACGTTGCGCGACACGATCGACTGCGCCGCGGTGATGATGTGCGCCGCCACCAGCACCGGATCGATCGTGAGGTCGGGGTGCGCGCCATGCCCGCCACGCCCGGCGATGTGGATCTCGACGCGATCGGCCGCCGCCATCATCGGCCCCGGGCGCACGGCGATCGTGCCGGCGGCCAGGCCCGGCCAGTTGTGCAGCGCGTAGACCGCATCGGCCGGATAGCGCTCGAACAGGCCGTCGTCGATCATCGCCTTGCCGCCGGCGTAACCCTCCTCGCCCGGCTGGAAGATCAGGTACGCGGTGCCGTCGAAGCGGCGCGTCGTCGCGAGGTAGCGCGCCGCGGCGAGCAGCATCGTCGTGTGTCCGTCGTGGCCGCAGCCATGCATCCGTCCCTCGATCGTCGAGCGATGGGCGAACGTGTTTTCCTCGATCATCGGCAGCGCGTCCATGTCGGCGCGCAGCCCGATCGTGCGCCCGCTGGCCGTCGAGGCACCGGCAATCGCGGCGACGATGCCGGTGCGGCCGATGCCGGTGGCATGCTCGATGCCGAGGCGCGTCAGCGCGGCTGCCACCGCGGCCGCGGTGCGGTGCTCCTCGAAGCCGAGTTCGGGATGCGCGTGGAGGTCGCGGCGAAACGCCGTGTACTCGTGCTGCCATTGGCGGATGTGCTCGACGGGCGATGCGGATGGGTTCATGTCGTGGAGAGTGCGTTGCGATCGATGCGCAGCCGGGGATCGACGGCGTAGTAGAGCAGGTCGACGACGAGGTTGATGGCGACGAACACCAGCGCGATCAGGCACAGGTACGCCGCCATCACCGGCACGTCGGCGAAATTGACCGCCTGGATGAACAGCAGGCCCATCCCCGGCCACTGGAACACGGTCTCGGTGATGATCGCGAAGGCGATGATCGCGCCGAGCTGGAGACCCGTGATCGTGATCACCGGCACCAGCGTATTGCGCAGCGCATGGCGAAAATGGATGGCGCTCTCGGTCAGCCCGCGGGCGCGCGCGAAGCGGATGAAGTCGCTCTTCAGCACCTCGATCATCTCCGCGCGCACGAGACGCATCACCAGCGTCATCTGGAACAGCGACAGCGTGATGGCCGGCAGCAGCAGCGCGCGCCGCCCGCTCGGGGTCAGCAGGCCGGTGGTCCACCAGCCGAGCGCGACGGTGTCACCGCGTCCGAACGACGGCAGCCAGTGCAGCCGCACGGCGAACACCAGGATCAGCACGATGCCGATCAGGAACGTCGGCAGGCTGACGCCGACGAGCGACAGCGCCATCACCGCGTGCGCGAGCGGGCTGTCGCGATGCAGCGCCGTATAGATGCCGAGGGGAATGCCGACCGCGAGCGCGAGCAGCGCAGCGGTGACCGCGAGTTCGACGGTGGCAGGCAGCCGTTCCTTCAAGAGTTCCGCGACGGAGCGTCCCTGGCGCAACGAGCGCCCGAAGTCACCTTGGACCGCGTGCGCCACGAAACGTGCGAATTGCACGACGAATGGGCGGTCGAGACCGAGTTCACGGCGCAATTGCGCCTTTTCCGCCTGCGTCGCGTCCTGGCCGACCATGAACACGACCGGGTCGCCGGTGAAGTTGAAGAGCGCGAAGGCGATGAAGGCGACGGTCGCCAGCACGGCGAACGACTGCAGGATGCGGCGGAAGATGAAGGCCGGCACGGAGTGGGTCGGTAGCCGCGCCGCGGGGCGCGAGCGATCGCACGATGATGGCGAATCGCCGCGTCGCGGTCAAACCGGGGTGCCGCAGCCCTTCAGGAGCGGCCACCTTGCGGCAGACTCAGGATGCCGGCGGCAGCTCTTCGGCGCGATGGCACGCGACATCGGCCGCGCCCACGCGGCGCAGCACCGGATCTTCCACGCGGCAGCGCTCGATCGCAAACGGGCACCGGCGGTGAAATGCGCAGCCGGCGGGCGGGGCAAAGGGCGAAGGCGGCTCGCCGCGCGCCGGCGCCCGCGGGCGTGGCGAACGCAGCGACGGCGTGCTCGCGAGCAACGCCCGCGTATAAGGGTGCGCGGGTGCGGCGAACAGCGTGCGACGCGTGGAGCACTCGACAATGCGGCCGAAATACATGACGACGACGTCGTCCGCGATGTGGCGCACCACCTGCAGGTTGTGCGTGATGAACAGGTAGGCGACGCCGCTTGCCTGTTGCAGATCCATGAGCAGGTTCAGCACCTGCGCCTGGATCGACACGTCCAGCGCCGACACCGGCTCGTCGGCGACCACCAGCGCAGGATCGAGGATCAGCGCGCGCGCGATCGCGATGCGCTGGCGCTGGCCGCCGGAGAACATGTGCGGATAGCGGTCGATGCTTCCGGCATGAAGCCCGACCCGTGCCAGCGCCGCGCGCGCCGCGTCGCGCCGCGCGCGCGCGGCCAGCGCGTGGTGGATCGCGAGTGGCTCGCCGAGGATCGCGCCGATGTTCTTGCGCGGATTGAGCGAAGCGTAGGGATTCTGGAACACCATCTGCACGCGCGGCCGCAGCGCCTTGCGCGCCGCGGCACCGGCGTGCGCGACGTCGACGCCGTCGACGAGCAGTGCACCGGCGGTGGGCGCCTCGACCATCGTCACTTGCCGCGCCAGCGTCGACTTGCCGCAGCCCGACTCGCCGACGACCGCCAGCGTCGTGCCCGCCGCCAGCGTGAACGACACGCCGTCGAGCGCGCGCACGATGGCCGGCGCGCGCCCGAAGCCGCGGCGCACCGCGTAATGGCGGGCGAGCCCGCGGGCTTCGAGGAGCACGCTCACGGCCCCGCCTCGCGCGTCGCCCCGTGCGCCGCGAGCGGATAGAAGCAACGCCAGGCCGCCAGGCCGCTGCGTTCGACTGCCGGGCGCACGGCGTGGCAGCGCGGCTGCGCCTGCGGGCAGCGCGGCGCGAACAGGCAGGCGTGCGGGCGCGCATCCGCGGCCGGCACCACGCCGGGCAATGCCGCCAGCCGCGCGCGACCTTCGTTGTGCTCGGGCAACGCGTCGATCAGCGCCCGCGTGTACGGATGGCGCGGCGTGTCGAAGATCGCCGGCACGCGGCCCTCCTCCATCACCTGGCCGGCATACAGCACGGCGACGCGCTCGACGCTTTGCGCGACGACGGCGAGATCGTGGCTGATGAGGAGCAGCGCCATGCCGCGCTCGCGCGTCAGCCGCGCCAGCAGCTCGAGAACCTGCGCCTGCACGGTGACGTCGAGCGCGGTGGTGGGCTCGTCGGCGATCAGCAGGCGCGGATTGCAGGCGATGGCGATCGCGATCATCACGCGCTGCGCCATGCCGCCCGAAAGCTGGTGCGGCCACGCGTCGAGCCGCGCCTGCGCGTCGGCCACCTCGACCTGGCGCAGCAGATCGAGCGCGCGTGCGCGCCGCACGCCGGCGCTGGCGCGCTCGTCGGGCGTGCCATGAATGCGCAACGCTTCGCCGATCTGGAACGCCACCGTGTAGCACGGGTCGAGCGCGGTGAGCGGATCCTGAAAGATCATCGCGATGTCCTTGCCGATGATGCGGCGCCGGGCCGCCGGCGTGAGCGTGGCGAGATCGCGGCCGTCGAACGCGAGCCGCCGCGCCGCCACGCGGCCGGGGAAATCGACGAGGCCCATGATCGCCAGCGCGGTCACGCTCTTGCCGGAGCCCGACTCGCCGACGAGGCCGAGCGTCTCGCCCGCCTGCAGCGCGAGGTCGAGGCCGTCGACGGCGACCAGCGGCGCGTCGATGCGGCCGAAGTCGACGCGAAGTTCCTCGATCTCGAGCAGCGCCATCGCTTCGCCGTCAGCGCCGCAGCTTCGGGTCGAGCGCATCGCGCAGGCCGTCGCCCATCAGGTTGAACGCCAGCACCGTGACCAGGATCGCCAGGCCCGGATAGGTGACCACCCACGGCGCGCGCTGAATGAATTCCAGCGCCGAGGCCAGCATCGACCCCCATTCGGGCGTCGGCGGCTGCGCGCCGAGGCCGAGAAATCCGAGCGCCGCGGCGTCGAGGATCGCATTGGAGAAGCCGAGCGTCGCCTGCACGATCAGCGGCGCCGCGCAATTGGGCAGGATCGTGTCGAACATCAGCCGCAGCCGCCCGGCGCCGGCGATGCGCGATGCCGTCACGTAGTCGCGCCCGGCTTCGGCGACCACTGCCGCGCGCGTCAGGCGCACATAGTGCGGCAGCAGCACGATCGCGATCGCGTACATCGCGTTGACGAGACCGGGACCGAGGATGGCGACGACGGCGATGGCCAGCAGCAGGCTCGGCAGCGCCAGCATGACGTCCATCGCGCGCATGATCGCGGTCTCGGCGAGGCCGCGGAAGAATCCGGCGCACAGGCCGAGCAGCACGCCGAGCGACAGCGATATCGCCACCGACACGAAACCGATCGCCAGCGACAGCCGCGTGCCATGAATGAGGCGCGACAGGATGTCGCGTCCGACGGGATCCGTGCCGAGCAGGAAGCGCGACGTGCCGCCGTCGGCCCACACCGGGGGCTGCAGCGTGAAGTCGCGGTACTGCAGGTTCGGCGGATGCGGCGCGATGACGTCGGCGAACACCGCGCAGAAGAGGAGCGCGGCGATCAGTGCGAGCCCCACCATTGCACCGCGGCTTTGCGCGTAGCTCCTCGCGAATTCGCGCCAGCGCGACGGCGCGGCCGGCGGCGCGGGCGTGGCGAGCGGTGCCGGAGCCACGACGTCAGGCATGGCGGATGCGCGGGTTGACCACGCCGTAGAGGAGATCGACCACCAGGTTGACGCCGATCACCAGCGCGGCGACGAGCAGGATGCCGCCCTGCACCACCGGATAGTCGCGTGACTGCACGCCATGCACGAGCCAGTTGCCGACACCGGGCCAGGAAAAGATCGTCTCGGTGAGGATGGCGCCCGACAGCAGCAATCCTACCTGCAGGCCGATCACCGTGATCACGGGAATGAGCGCGTTGCGCAACGCGTGCACCAGCATCACCGCGAAGACGGACAGGCCGCGGGCGCGCGCGGCGCGAATGTAGTCCTCGCGCAGCACCTCGAGCATCGACGAACGCGTCATGCGTGCGATCACCGCCAGCGGGATCGTGCCGAGCACGATCGACGGCAGGATCAGATGCGACAGCGCCGAGCGGAACGCGCCGTAGTCGCCGGCGCGCAGCGTGTCGACCAGCATGAAGCCCGTCGCCGTCGGCACGTCGTACATGACATCGATGCGGCCCGATACCGGGGTCCAGCCGAGCTGCACGGAAAAGGTCAGGATCAGCAGCAGCGCCCACCAGAACACCGGCATCGAATAGCCGGCGAGCGACGCGCCCATCACCGCGTAGTCGGCGATGGTGTTGCGCTTGTGGGCGGCCAGCATGCCCGCCGGCAGGCCGCCGACCACGGCAAGCAGCATCGCGAAGAACGCGAGCTCGAGCGTCGCCGGAAACAGCGTCAGGAACTCGTCGAGCACCGGCTCGTGCGTCGTCAGCGACGCGCCAAGGTCGCCCTTCAGCACGTGGCCGACGTAATCGGCGTACTGCACCGGCAGCGAGCGGTCGAGGCCGAACTCGTGCAGCAGGCGCACGCGTCGCGCGGGATCCATGCCGCGCTCGCCCGACAGGTTCTCCACCGGATCGCCGGGGATGAGGTGGATCAGCGCGAACGCGATCAGCGTGACGCCGATGAACGTCGGTACGATCAGCGCGACGCGGCGCAGGACGAAGCGGAGCATGCAGGGCTCAGCGCGCGGCCGCGCTCACCCCCGCCCCCTTCCGCGCGGGAGGGCGGGAAGCCGGGATCACTTCACGATGTCGACGCGCGTGAAGTAGTGGTGCGCGGTGGCGTCCATCTTGTAGCCCTTGACCTCGCGCCGCACCGGATCGAAGCGCACCGAGTGCGCGAGGGTGATCCACGGCGCCTCCTCCTTGAAGATCACCTGCGCTTCGGCGTACAGCTTGGCGCGCGCCGCCTTGTCGGGCGTCTGCGCGGCCTTGACGACGAGGTCCTCGAAGCGCTTGTCGCACCAGCGCGCGACGTTGCCGCCGCCCTTGACCGCCTCGCAACCCAGCAGCGGCACGAAGAAGTTGTCGGGATCGCCGTTGTCGCCCGACCAGCCGAACATCATCGCGCTCTGCTCGCCCGTCTTGCTGCGCTTGCGGTATTCCGCCCATTCGTAGGTGATGAGCTTCGCCTTGACGCCGACTTTCTCCCAGTCCGCCTGCACCAGCTCCGCCATCCGCTTGCCGTCGGGGTTGTAGGGGCGCGTCACGGGCAGGTACCAGAGCTCGACCTCGAAGCCGTTCGGATAGCCCGCCTGCGCCAGCATCGCCTTCGCCTTCGCCGGGTCGTACGGGTAGTCCTTGATGGCGTCGTTGTAGCTCCACAGGATCGGCGGAATCGGGTTCTTCGCGACCTGTCCCTGCCCCTGGTAGACGGCCTTGAGGATCGCCTCCTTGTCCACCGCCATGTTGAGCGCCTGGCGCACCAGCTTCTGGTCGAACGGCTTCTTCTCGACGTTGAACGCGATGTAGCCGATGTTGAGGCCTTCCTTCTGCTGCACGTCGATCGCGGGGTCGCGCTTCATTTCCGCCAGATCGGCCGGCTTGGGAAACGCCATCGCCTGGCATTCGCCGGTCTTGAGCTTGGCATAGCGCGTGGTGGCGTCGCGCGTGATCGAGAACACCAGGTTGTCGATCTTCGGGCGGCCGCCCCAATACTTGTCGAATGCCTTGTAGCGGATCGTCGCGTCCTTCTGGTAGCTGACGAACTCGAACGGCCCGGTGCCGATCGGGTACACGTCGGCAGCGTTGGGCGTGCCCTTCTTCTGCATCGCGTCGAAGTATTCCTTGGACAGGATCGACGCAAAATCCATCGCCATGTCGGCGAGGAACGGCGCCTCCGGGCGCTTCAGCGTATAGCGCACCGTGTAGTCGTCGAGCTTTTCCACCTTGTCGACGATGTTCTTCATGCCCATGTCGTCGAAATAGGCGAACGTCTGGCCGGCGGTCATGCGATGGAAAGGGTTGCTGTCGTCGGCCATGCGGCGCCAGGAGAACAGCACGTCGTCGGCGTTCATGTCGCGCGTCGGCGTGAACTGGGCGTTGGCGTGGAACTTCACGCCGTGGCGCAGCTTGAACGTGTACACCTTGCCGTCGGGCGCCACGTCCCACGACAGCGCCAATGCCGGAATCACGTTGGTCGTGCCGGTGTCGAACTCGACCAGGCGGTTGAACATCGGCACCGACACCGCGTCGAACGTGGTGCCGGTGCTGAAGAACTGCGGCTGGAAGCCTTCGGGACTGCCTTCCGAGCAGTAGACGAGCGTGCCCGTCGCCGCCGCCGGCAGCGTCACGCCGATGCAGGCGAGCGCCAGCGCCGAGGCGAGCGCGCCGCGCAACAACGTCGCGCCGCGTCCTGGAGACGCCCGTCGCGGCAGGCGGAGGGACACGCAATGCGTTTCAACATTCGGCATGACAACCTCGTCCGGTGGTCCAAAAGGGGGGCGGCCCGCGGGGCCGCGCGGCGGCGATCCTATCCGCTGCGCCGCGCCGCGGCAACTGCGCCCGCCATTGTGCGCGCCCGCGCCGTCGCGTAGAGACATATTCCGGCGGCGACCGACACGTTGAGGCTGGCCACGCTGCCGGCGAGCGGGATGCCGACGATGCGATCACACGATTCGCGCGTGAGCCGGCGCAAGCCCGCGCCCTCGGCACCGAGGACCCAGGCGAGCGGCCCGGCGAGGTCGGCCTCGAAGAGCGACTCGCCGCCGGCTTCCGCACCGACGACCCAGATGCCGCGCGCCTTGATGTCGCGCAGCGCGCGCGCGAGGTTCGTGACCGTCACCACCGGCACCGTGTCCGCCGCCCCCGAGGCGGCCTTCGCCGCGGTGGCGTTGAGGCCCACGGCACGATCCTTCGGCACGACGACGGCGTCGACACCGAACGCATCGGCCGAGCGCAGGCAGGCGCCGAGATTGTGCGGATCGGTGACCTGGTCCAGCACCAGCAGCAACGGCGTTGCGGCACCGTCGAGGACGTCGTCCAGCGTGACGTGCGGCATGCCGGCGTCCACCATCGCCACCACACCCTGGTGGCGCCCGCCGCCGGCGAGCTCGTCGAGGCGGCGTTCGTCGACGACGCTGAGCGCCACGCCGGCCGCCGTCGCGCGCGCGGCGAGCTCGGCCGCGCGCGCATCCTGCCGCGTGCGCACGACGTAGAGCGCGCGGATCGACGCCGGGTGCACGCGCAGGCGCGCGGTCACCGCGTGGAAGCCGAACAGGGGACGCAAGGGGGACATGCGGAGCAGTGGTGTAAGCGCCGCGGATTCGCGGGCGTTGGCGTGCTAGTGTACCGCTGCCCCGCGACCCAAAAACGATGATTGCCGATGCCCGCCAGTTCGCCGACGCCGCGCTGATCGCGGCGGCGAGCCTGCTGCCGATCGTCAATCCGCTCGGTAGCGCACCGGTATTCCTGCTGAAGACCGCGGACCTGGATTCCGCCGAACGCGCGCTGATGGCGCGCCGCGTCGCGCAGAACAGCTTCCTGCTGCTACTTGCCTCGGTGCTGATCGGCGCCTACGTGCTCGATTTCATGTCGCTGTCGGTCGGCGTCGTGCGCATCGCGGGCGGCCTCGTCGTATGCTCGATCGCATGGTCGCTGCTGACCCAGGACGAGCCCATGGCGGCACCGGCGCGCGATGCCGCGCGCGTGATTTCTCCCGAGGCGATCGCGCAGCGCGCGTTCTATCCGCTGACGATGCCGTTGACGGTCGGCCCGGGCTCGATCTCGGTGGCGATCACCCTGGGCGCCAACCAGCCGTCCGAGCTGCGCCAGCTCATCCTCATCATCGTCGCCCATGCAATTGGCGTCCTCGCCGTGACGGTCGCCGTCTACCTCTGCTACCGCTACGCCGATCGCGTGCTGGCGCGTCTCGGCCGCACGGGCACCAGCGTGCTGCTGCGCCTGTCGGCGTTCATCCTGTTGTGCATCGGCGTGCAGATCATCTTCAACGGCGGCGTCGCGCTGATGCGGATGCCGTCGCCGGCTTGAGCTGCGCTGCCGCAATCAGTTACAATACAAGGCTATGCCCGACGCGCGGCGATCGGCCGGATGATGGCGTCGCGCGGGCCGTTTCGAGCGCCGGTGTAGCTCAGTTGGTAGAGCAGCGCATTCGTAATGCGAAGGTCGGGGGTTCGACTCCCTCTACCGGCACCATGCATGGAGGAAGGGTGGCCCGCAGGGGCCGCCCTTTTTTCCGCGGCGGCGCGGGTCGCTGTTCGCCGACCTCGTCAACAGACGTCGCCGCAGTCGATCGCGCGCTGCGCGAGCAGCTCCGCAGTGGCCTTGGCGGCCGCGGCGCTCGGCTGCTCGAGGTCGTCCCAGGTGAACTGGCGCGCAAGCTGGAAATAGCCGTCGCGGAACGCGAACACCGACGCGAACGGCACGTAGGCCTCCGGCCGGCCACGGTCGGCAAGCGACAATCCGCTCGAAAGGACGCCATAGTCCTTGTACATTGGCATGGAACCTCCGCGTTTACGGTGAACCGTCGCGCGCCCTGTCACCGCGACACTTGTCGGCGAGGCGGGTGCGCTTCAACGGGCTACGACATCGCTCGCTTGCAACGAGTTCAAATTCGACGCCGCCGCGACGCGTAGCATCCGTCGCCACCGTTGCCGCAGCATGACTCTTCCGATCACGTCTTGTTACATCGTCGTCTCCATCCGGCGACGGATGCGTCGTGGCGCGTCGTCAAGCGCTGGCGCCCTATGCTGGCATTGGCGGCTACCAGTCCTTAGACTGGCGCACTTCGGGCAGTCCACCGCAAGGCCTTGAACGTGCAGGAAGCAACCCGCTCCACGACCGTTCTGTTCACGGACATCGAGGGCAGCACCCGGCTGTGGGAAACAGAGCCGGATCGCATGTCGCGCGCGCTGAAATGCCATGACGCCCTCGCGCGCAGCACGATCCAGCGCCATGGCGGCACGATCGTCAAGATGTTCGGCGACGGGCTCTTCGCCGTGTTCGACGCGCCCGCCGACGCGCTCGTCGCGACACTCGCGTTCCTGCAGTCGCTTGCCGACCCGACGGCTACCGAGGGCGTGAGCCTGCAGGTGCGTTGCGGTCTGCACATCGGCACCGTCGAGCACCGCGACAACGACTACTTCGGTCCCCCGGTGAATCGCACCGCGCGCATCATGGGCGCGGCGCATGGCGGCCAGGTGCTGCTGTCGCAGGCACTGGTCGACGCGGTCGCCGAGGCGCTGCCAGCGGGCGCCGCGCTGCGCGAGCTGGGTCGCGTGCGGTTGAAGGATCTCGCGTCGCCGGAGGAGATCCACCAGCTGCTGCATCCTTCGCTGCGCCAGGCGTTTCCGGCGCTGCGATCGCTCGAATCGACGCCCAACAACCTGCCGCAGCAGCTGACGTCGTTCCTCGGCCGCGAGCGCGAGCTCGGGGAAGTCGGCAAGCTGCTCGAATCGTCGCGCCTGCTGACGCTGCTCGGCATGGGCGGCCTCGGCAAGACGCGGCTGTCGCTGCAGGTCGCCGCCGACGCGCTCGACCGCTTCGCCGACGGCGTGTGGTTCATCGACCTGGCGCCGATCCGCGACCCGTCGCTCGTGCCCAGCGCCGTCGCGCAGGAGCTCGGCGTGCAGGAGGAGCCCGGGCGCGCGTTGACGCGCACGCTGTGCGCGCACCTCAAATCGCGCAAGGTGCTGCTGATCCTCGACAACTGCGAGCACCTCGTGCACCCCTGTGCGGAGCTCGCCGCGGCGCTGCTGCAGTCAGCTCCCGACGTGCACGTCATCGCCACCAGCCGCGAGGCCCTGCGCATCCCCGGTGAACAGACCTACGCCGTGCTGCCGCTGCCGGTGCCCGACCGCACCGCCGGCGTCGACGTGCTGGCGAAGTCCGACGCCGTGCAGCTGTTCGTCGAGCGCGCGCGGCTGCACAAGCCCGAGTTCATGCTGACCGACCGCGACGCGCCCGCGGTCGCCGAATTGTGCGTGCGTCTCGAGGGGATTCCCCTGGCGCTCGAACTGGCCGCCGCGCGCGTGCGCGCGTTGTCGGTGGCGGAGATCAATACGCGCCTGCGCGACCGCTTCAAGCTCCTCACCGGCGGCGGTCGCCTGCTGATGGAGCGCCAGCAGACGCTGCGCGCGCTGGTGGCATGGTCGTACGACCTGCTTCAGCCCGACGAGCAGCTGCTGCTCGACCGCCTCGGCGTGTTCGCCGGCGGCTTCGACGTCGACGGGTGCGAGAACGTCTGCGGCGCCGACCCGCTGGCGCCCGAGGACGTGCTGGACCTCCTCACCTCGCTCGCCGACAAGTCGCTGGTCATGGCGGAGGCGCGCCACGAGGCGACACGCTACCGCACGCTCGAGACCATCCGCGAGTTCGCGCGCGAGAAGCTCACCGCACGCGGCGAGCTGCCGCCGATGGCGGCGCGCCACTGCGACCACTACCTGACGATGGCCAAGGCCGGCAACCACGGCCTGCAGGGACCGGACCAGGCGGAGTGGATCCAGCGGCTGGAAGCGGAGCTCGACAACATGCGCGCGGCGATCGCGCTTGCGCTCGCCGGCGGCGTCGATCCCGTGATCGCGGTGAAATACGAAGTCGCGCTGATGAGCTTCTGGATCCTGCGCGGCTATGTGGGCGAGGCCGCGAACCTCGTCGCCATGGCGCTGGAACGGCCCGAGGTGCAGGCGTCGAGCGTGGCGCTGGCGCACGCGCTGTACGTCGGCGCGGCGCTCGCGGCCAGTCACAGCGACTACACGGCCGCGGTGAAGACGCTCGAGACGTGCCTCGACGTGCGCCGCAGCATCGACCGCCCGGTCGACGTCGCCGCCACGCTGTCGACGCTGTCGCTCGTCAAGCTGCGTCTCGGCGACACGGACGGGGCGCGCGTCGACGAGCTCGAGGCGCTGGCGATCTTCCGTGCGCTCGGCAACCGCATCGGCGAGGCGATCGGCCTTCTCCACCTCGGACAGATCGCGGCCTATATCGGCGACGACGCCGAGGCGGAAAACTGCTTCGGGCAATGCGACGCCATCGCGCGTGAAGTGAAGCATCGCGAGGTCGAGGGCGAGTGCGAGCGGATGCGCGGCGAGATCGCGCTGTATGCCGACGATCTGGCGGCGGCGCGCGCGCGATTCACCCACTCGCTCGAGATATTCCGCGTCGCCGGGGACAAGCGCGACGAGGCGACGTCGTCGTGGTGGCTCGGCAAGACCGATCTCGCGGCGGCGGATCTGGCATCCGCCCGCACACGCCTTAGCGCGGCGCTCCGGTCGTTCGAGGCGATCGAGATGCGCGAGGAGCTGGTGGGCTGCATCGAAGACCATGCGCGACTGGCGTACGCGTGTGGCAACGCCGAGGACGCGGCCCGGCTGTACGGCGCGGCCAGCGTGCAGCGCGAGCGCCTGGCGCTGGCGCGGCCGCCGCGCAGCGAGTCACGCTGGCGCGACGATGTCGCCGCGGCACGTGCGGCGCTCGGCGACCTGGCGTTCGAGACGGCGTGGTCGGACGGTCGAGGATGGGAGATCGATGCGGCGATCCGCAAGGCGCTGGATCCGGTCGACGCGCCGATCGCCGCCTGACGGTGCGCCCTGTGCCGGGCGCACCGCCAGTCGTCGCGAGTCTCCCCCCGCCCTTGCTGCCGCGTTACCGCCGTCGCGCTGCAGAGCCGTGGCCTGCAGCGTCGACCTGCTTGCTGTTACAGCGAATGCTTGGCGCGCGTACCGCGCCGCGAGCGCCACGCGGCGAAAAGGCCGCCGGCCACCAATAACAGCGTGCCGGGCTCTGGAACGCGCGTAAATGACACGTTGAAGGCGATCGTCGGATTCTGCAGGTCCGGTGAGCAGCCCAACGGCTCAAACCGGGTCACCTTGAGCAGCGGCGAATCACCGCTGCAGTTGCCCGTATACAGGAACACAGGGTCCGGCGTCGCCTGCCACTGGATCCACCACGGCGAGCCATCGCACAGGTCGCCCGAGCAACTCGACGCGAACACGAACCCGATGAGGTCCGAGTCGACGCCCACCAGCGTACCGCCCTGGATGACGACGTCGAAGATGGAGCTTGGCGGTGCGGCGCCAAAGTCGAGATGCGCCGTACCCGACACAATCGTATGCGCAGTGTTGGCGTAGTCGGTGACGTCCACCGACGCGCTCAACAGCTGTGCGTTGCAGTCAGTGTAAGAGCCGTCCTCGCGGGACAGGCATGCGTCGTCGAACTTGAATACACCGTCGCCAACGAATGCCAGAGGGTCGAAATGCGAATTGAAAATGACAGCCTGCGCAAGGCCGGCGAGGGTGAAGGCGAACGCCGCTGCGACGATGCGCAGCGACAGGCGGATCTGCGGTTGGGTCATGGTCACTTCCCCGATCTTGGCTCGTAGGAGCCCTTCGGCGGTCAGGATGCGGGCATGCAAAAAGCGCCGGATCGACGTCGTCGATACGGTCGGGTGACGGAGTTCGCAAGAACCGCACCAATCGAGTGTCGATGCCACAATTGCTTGAATTGATTGACAAATTTTCGTCGCCTTGGATCCGCCAGCAATGGCGCAGACGCGATGTGTAAAGTTTTCCGACGGATGAAACCAGGCGCAAGCGAAGCCGCTGGACGCTACGTGCCCGCGGTCGACGATGGCGGTTGCATCGCACCAGCCGCGACTTCGCTCTCCAGCATGTTGAGCTGCCACAAGTCACGGTGAGTGCGACGCAGGATCGGATGCAGCGCGAGCATTCCGGTGCGGCCGATGCTGCCGGCGAGATAGCGGATCTCGGCGAACTTGGCGCGCATGTCGTCGTCCACCGTGGCGTCGAACCCGCTTTCGCGCATCATCAGAATGCCCTTGGCGCGCAGCGCGAGCTCGGTATGCAGCCGCAGGTAGCACAGCAGGTCGGCGACGACTTCGCCCTTGAAGCGACGTCGCAGCGTGGCGAGGTACTCGCCTGCATGCGATTGCGGGAAGCTTCCCGAGCTGATCGCCTCGATCAGGCCGGCGTCGGCGTCGAAGCCGTGGCCCAGCCATTCGCCGACGGCGCGCTCGCTGCGCTGGAACACCAGGTACAGCGTCGGCGGCAGCGCGCACAGCACGGCCAGCGTCGACACCCTCGGCCACTGCAGCAGGTGATTGAATCCGGCGTGCAGCAGCACTGCCAGCGCGAAACCGGGCAGCAGCACCGCCGCGCCTTGCGCACGCTCCTGCATGGCGATGCCCATCATCGCGAAGATCGCCGTGGCGCCGCCGTGCATCAGCGCCGTGCCGAGGCCGCGCACGATCCACGTCGCGATGCCGGCGTCGGGAACCAGATACTGGTAGTAAACGTTCTCGACCAGCGCGAAGCCGGTGCCGACGGCGAAGCCGAAGATCGCCGCGTCGACGAGGAAGCCGATGCGATGCGCGCGGATGAGCATGACGACGACGAGGGCCTTGCCGGCCTCCTCGACCACTGGCCCGATGTAGCGCGCATACGTGGTGAAATCGAGCCCGGTCAGCGCCAGCAGCCCGCCGTTGACGAAGTACGCGGCGACCGCCACGGCGACGCCGGCGAACACCACCGCGACCACCACGCGCAGCGTCACGAGCTTGTATCCGTCGAGGAACACCAGCGCGCACAGGAGTCCCGCCACCGGCAGCAGGCCGATGGCCGCATGCAGCAGGATCTCCGCGACCATGCCGGGAGCGCTACAGGACCTTCAGTGAAATCATGAACTCGTCGCCCGTGCGCCGCGAATTCGTGAGACCGACGGCATAGCCGACCGACAGCGTCATGTCGTACCAGTGCAGCACGTGGAATTTGAGATCGAACTGGGTGCCCACGCTGGTGTAGGACTTGTGATGCGAATTGCCCGGATCGGTCCACAGGCCGGTGACGAAGGCCGCCGGGCGCAGCGACGTCAGGTAGAAGCCCGGGGTGCCCACCGACTCGTAGACCACCGGCGGCAGGTTCCATTCGACCATCTGCCGCAGGTAGCTCTGGCCGCTGATTTCATCGATGCCGAACCCGGGCAGCGAGTCGTAGTCGCGATAGCGCTTCTCCTCGCCGTGGTCGACATAGTTGTTGCCGAAGCCGCCGAAGTAGAAATTGGCCACCGGATTGTCGCGGTCGCCGCTCGTCACGCCGGCGGCACTGCGCAGCCAGAGCGACGAGTGCGCGAGCGGCAACGCGAAGCCGTAGTCGAGCGTGGCGCGCGCCTCCACCGGCGTGCCGGTCTCGACGTGGCTGGCCTTGGCGATGCCCGACCATGCCACGCCCTTCTCGTCGTCGACGGCACCGAGGGAATGGCGCACGTCGGTGTAATACAGCCCGATTTCCGCGGTGGCGAGCCGGGTGAAGCCGCTGTCGATGTTCTGTGCATTGGGCAACGTGTCGATATGGTCGTAGTACGCGACGTCGTACTTGAGCGTCATCTTGCGCGGCTCGTCATAGATCAGGAGGTCGTCGTAACCGCCCTTGGCGGCGAAGCCCTTGCGGCTCTCCTTGGTGGGTCCGAACAGGTCGTAGAAGTCCGACTTGTTCCACGCGAGGCTGCCGCGCCATCCGAGATAGTCGCCGGTGATCTCGACGTGCGCGCGCTCGTTGCCGGGCAGGTCACCGGTCGGCGTATAGGCGAGCGTGAAGCCGATGTTGGCGAACGGAATGAGATCGGTGACGTTGACGTGGTAGCCGATCCCCACGGAGTCCTTGTAGCCCTGGAGCACGGGATACGCGTTGGCGATGGAGAGCTCGTGCAGCGGAAGATAGGGTCCCTTGGCCGTTACCACCGCGTCGTAGTCGACATCGCGCGCCGGCGGCACCTGCCAGCTCTTGATCACCGGGAACTTGTCGGCGAGCTCGGCGCCGAGAAAGGTGATGGCGCTGGCGTCTTCGAGCGGCTTTTGTGCGATGGTCGCCGGCACGAAGCCATCGCCCGTATAGGCGAGCACCACGAGACGGCCGTCCGCCAGCGGAATCGGCCGGAAGAATCCGATCTCGGCATTCGACACCGCCTCGGTCTTGCCGGTGGCCACCTCGTAGCGAAAAATGTTCGACACACCGGTGTAGTAGCTGCTGCCGTAGAGATAGCGGCCATCGGCGGAGAACACGAAGCTCTCCGGGATCGACAGGCCGAACTTGAATTCCGACACCAGCGACGGCTGGTCGGCGGCGAGCTTGTCGATTTCCCACACGCGCACGTACTGGTTGGCGTTCTCGTCGCTCATCGACGCCGACAAAAGCTTGCCATCCGGCGAGACGGCGAGATCGTACGGCACCGATTCGTACGGAAACGCGTGCACCTCCTGCCAGTCGGTGTAGGGATACGGGATACGCACGATCGACGCCAGGCCGTTGGCGTGGCGCACGCCGAACAGCGAGCGGTCGACGCGGTCGAATGCGAGGTCGCCGATGCGCGCGTCTTCCAGCAGCATTCGCGACTCGCCCGTGTGCACATCGACGGCCATCAGGTCGCGCAGCGCCAGGTTGTCGTTGGTGTAGAACGCGGTGCCCGACCCGGGATCGTAGGCAAACGACGACACGCGATACAGCATCGCGTTCTTGATGTCGGCCAGCGGGCGCACGCTGCCGTTGCGGGTGTCGAGCGCGCCCACATACTCGACGGTCCCCGGATAGCGGAAGGCGCCGTAGAGCACGCCGGTCTTCTCGTCGTAGCTCATCGGCGAGATCGAGCCCAGCGCGCTGCCGGCAAGTCGCTGGTAGGGCGTGATCGGGTACTTCCGCAGCGCGGCGAGATTGCGCTGCTGGAACGAGTGCTCGAACGCGATCCAGTCATGCCAGGCCCTGTCGAGCGGCAGCCCGAATACGCGCTCGAAGTTGTCCGCGTAGTAGCGGGCGCTGCCGTCGTCGCGCTTGACCCACTCGATCACCTTCTGCGGCGAATACGTATACGCGAGCCACGTCATGAACCGCGTGCCGTAGAGATAGGCGTTGGCGCCGATCTGGAAATCGACCTGCACGCCGCGCGACACGAGCCCGAGCGGGTCGTAGAAATGCGCGTCGTCGCGCACCATCGCGCGGAACACCATCTCGTCGTAGCCGCCCTGCGCGCGGCCGATGCCGCCGTCCATCCAGGTTTCCATGAACACCGCGGCGCCTTCGTGGAACCAGCGCGGGGCGGTGAAGCGCGGCACCGTCAGGTACGTGTAGAGGAGCGTCTCCGGGTTTTCCGCGCGCGGCGACACCTTGCCGAGGAAGAAGCGCCGCCAGCGCCGGTCTTCGGCATTGCCGATGTCGCCCATCGTGACGTGAACCATCTCGTGGTTCATCAGCGTGTACATGCGCTCCGTGGCCGGGAACGTCTCGAACGCATGGGACAGCGGTGCGACGTCGAAGATCGCCCGGTTGCGCGGCGTCGCCGTGGTGGCGGCATTGCCATAGTCGGCGAGGTCCTTCAACAGCACGATCGTCGACTCCGAGGGGGTCCAGCCGAACGTCCGCACCTGCCACGCATGGGCCTGGGTGAACGTCCTTACCGCGTGCGGCACGAGGTACTCGAGCGCGTTGAAATAGATGAGGCGAAGGTCCTTGGTGTCGACGTACGACAGACCGAGCGGATTGTCCTCTTCGGCCATCGCCGCCACCGGCACGAGCGCCAACAGCATGCACAGCAGGATGTTGCGCACGAACGGGCCTCCCCCCAGCTCCGCGACCGCCGAAGCATACTGGGCGGATGCCGAAAAGCAAACCGCCGGCGCGATGGCCGGCGGTTTGCTTGATTCTGTAGACGACGGGTTTACTTGATCGTGGCGTTGTTGACAGCCTTGGCCGTTGCGCTGTCCACCGCCTTCGCCGTCGCGCTGTCGACTGCCTTGGCGGTCGCGCTGTCGACCGCCTTCGCCGTCGCGCTGTCGACTGCCTTGGCGGTCGCGCTGTCCACCGCCTTCGCCGTCGCGCTGTTGGTCGCCTTCGCCGTCGCGCTGTCGACTGCCTTCGCCGAGGCACTGTCGACCGCCTTGGCCGTCGAGTTGTTCACCGCACGCTGCGTCGCGCTGTCGACCGCCTTCGCCGAGGCACTGTCGACCGCCTTGGCCGTCGCGCTGTCGACCGCCTTCGCCGTCGAGTTGTTCACCGCACGCTGCGTCGCGCTGTCGACCGCCTTCGCCGAGGCGCTGTCGACGGCCCTGGCCGTCGCGCTGTCCACCGCCTTCGCCGTCGAGTTGTTCACCGCACGCTGCGTCGCGCTGTCGACCGCCTTCGCCGTCGCGCTGTCGACCGCCTTCGCCGTCGCGCTGTCGACCGCCTTCGCCGTCGCGCTGTCGACCGCCTTCGCCGTCGCGCTGTCGACTGCCTTGGCCGTGGCGCTGTTCGTGGCGTTGTTCACGGCGTTGGCTTCGGCGCCGAGCGCGTTTTGCGCGCTGGGGAGGCCTTGGGCCGACTGCGCCGTACCTGCCGTGCCATTCACGTTGTCGGACATGTCCTGCTGGGCCCGATAACGTTGCGCGGGAGCGATCGTGCCTGCCGTATCCGTCGATTTCGGCGGGATGTTCATCCCGAACGAGACCAGGAGGACCGCCGCCACCGTGGCGACGCCGCCGCCGATCCACATGTTGCGCCTGCCCGAGAAACGACTGTTCTGCTCGCTCATGCTCTCACCCCTGAAATAGAACCCCGATTGGGAAACTGGCTCCGTACCTGACGTTCTGCCCCGGCGTCCTGCCGGGATTTCTGCCGAAGTTGCTCCAATTACACGCGAAGCCGTAAAAGGTTGGCTCGAGTCGTCGGCGTCCTCCGCCGAACCGCTCGGCGGCTGCGGCGGAAGCGCCGCCATGACCGCGGCCACCAGGCCCTCCGGCGGATGGGCGCTCGGAATGGCCGCGATGCCGGCAAACAGGCTGCGCAGGCGCTCGAACTCGGCGCGCGCCGCCGGATCGCCGGCGAGCTCGCGTTCGAGCTCGCGCGCCTCGCCGGGCGTCGCCTCGCCGTCGAGCACCAGATGCATCCGTTCAATGAGTTGTGTCTTGTTCATGTCGTCGGCCCAAGGTGTTTCAGCTTGCCTCCAAGGCGATGCCGGGCCTCGAACAGTCGGGATTTCACCGTCTTCGCGTCGAGATCGAGGATTTCCGCGATCTCGTCGTAGCTGCACTCCGAAAAATGGCGCAGCATCAGGACGGTTCGGTCATGGGTCGACATGCTCATCAAGGCCTGGTGCACGTGGCGCGAACGCTCCGCCGCGTTTAACTGTGACTCCGGGTTCACGCTGTCGCTGTCCGCCAGCTCGGCATCGTCGTCGAGCTCCTCCTCGCGCCCGCCGCGGCGCAGGAGGTTGAGTGATTCGTTGACCGCGATCCGGTAGATCCAGCTGAAGAATTTGTGCCTGGAATCATAGTCTTCGAGTCGCTCGACCACCCTCAGGAAAACGATTTGCGCGACGTCCCGCGCATCCTCGGCATTGCGCAGGATCCACAACGCGGCGTTGTAGACCGGCCGCTGGTAGCGCACGACGAGCAACCCGAAGGCCTCCCGATCGCCGTTGCGGTATCGCGCCAGCAGCTCGTTATCGGAGTCCTCGTGCACAATTACACCGCGACCCGCGAAAAGTTGGGACAGGCGAGGCTCACCGGGCGGGCTCGATCTCGAACAGCCGGTCGAATCCCGAGTACACGAAGATGTCGCGAAGGTGGGACCCAAGGCCGGTGAGTCGCAGCCGGCCGCCGCTGGCCATCAGCCGCTTCTGGGTCTTGAGCAGCACCCCGAGCCCGGCGCTGGAGATGTATTCCAGCCGGCTCATGTCCAAGGTCACCGTGCCCTCGACCCGGTCGAGGAACGCCTGCGCCACCGGCGACTGGGCCGCATCCAGTCGGCCGGAAACGACGACGGTGCCGTCCGGACCGTGTTCAATTGCGAGCATTGCGACCCCCATCTCCCCCTGCGGCGCTGCGCGCCGCCATCCCCTTCCGCGTGAACCGCAACGTGACGCGGCTTTCGCGGTTCGCCACCTTGTACTCGTATTCGATCGAATCCGCCATGCGCCGCAACAGATGCAGGCCCAGCCCGCCGGGCACCCGCGCTTCCAGCGGCGCGTCGACGTCGACCTCCGGCCGCTGCGTCATGTCGAAAGGTTCGACGCCGCGATCGACGAGCGTGAGCGCGACGCCGTCTTCGATCGCCCGCAGGTCGATTTCCACCGCGGCGTCGCTGCCGGCCCCGTATTTGACCATGTTCGTGAAGAGCTCTTCCACTGCGAGATCGACGACCGGGCGTAGCACCCGGTCAGCGCCGAGGCGCTCGAAGGCAGTCTCGACGTAGGCCACGAGCTGCGGGATCGCATCGAATGTACGCGCAAAGCGGCCGTCCACATGCGGCGCCACCCGGCGCACCACCACCGCGGTCATGTCGTCTTCCTGCGCAGCGCCGCCGGCGAAGGCATCGATCGCGTCGAGCAGCGCCGCGAGGAGCTGGCCGGCCGTGGCCGTCTGCAGGGACTTCACGATCGACTCGACGCGGGCTTCGCCGTACGCCTCGCCCGCACGGTTGCATTGCTCGAAGAAGCCGTCCGACAGCAGCAGCAGGATGTCGCCCTGCTGCATTTCCAGGGTCTGCGCCGGCGCCAGCGATGCGAGCGGCATCGCGCCCAGCGGGAAGCTGGTCGGTCCGAAGCGCTCGAAGTCGCCGTTCGCCGCGCGGTAGCGCACGATCGGGCCCTGGCCGCCGCTGTGGAAGCGCAGGCGGTGGCCGGCGGGATCGAGCAGTCCCACGAAGGCGGTGATGAACCGGTCGTCGGCAAGCGTCGCCGCCAACTGGTTGTTGACGTGGATGAACGCCGTCTCGAGGCTGGCGCCCATGCCGAACGCCATGCGCAGCATCGCCTGCATCTGCGTCACCGACAGCGCCGGGGCGATGCCGTGACCGGTGGCGTCGCCGAGCACGATGACCACGTCGTCACCGGTGCGCGAGACGTCGTACGTGTCGCCGCCCGTCAGCTCCGCCGGGCGGAATGCCGTGTCGATGTCATAACCGGCCACCACCGGCATGCGGGCGGGCAGCGTGCTCATCTGCACCTCGCGTGCCATCTCCAGCGCCTGGCGCATCTTCTCGCCTTCGATCAGCGCGCCCGTCATCCGCACGCGCTGCAGCGCCACCGCGCATTGCGCGGCGAGCGCGGTGGCGAGCGCCTCGTCGTCGGCGTCGAATGCCCCATCCTGCTTGTTGAGGACCTGCATCACGCCCACCAGCACGTCCTTGTGGTCGACCAGCGGCAGCGTCAGCATGCAGCGCGTGCGATATCCGGTGGCACGATCGACACGCGCGTCGAAACGCGCATCGGCATAACAGTCGGGCACGTTGATGATGCTGCGCGAGCGCGCGCAGGCGCCGGCCAATCCGGTGCCGGAGGGCATGCGCACCGGCGCGATGCCGGTCGCGACTTCCATCACCAGCTCGTCGGTCGCCGCGTCGTAGAGCCACACCGACCCGCGCTCCGCAGCCAGCACCTGCTTCGCCGCCGCCACGACCTCGGCGAGCATCGTGCCGAGGTCGAACGGCGCCGCCAGCTTGCTGGTGACGCCGAGGATCGCCTCCAAGTCGTGCGCCGCGAGGTGGCGCCGGGGAACCCGGGTGTTCATGCCGGCGCAATGTAACAGAGCACGCCCGCTGTGATGCGTGGCGCGCGGCCGCGCGCGTCAGTCGGCGGCGTCGGCGTCCGGGTCGGCGGTGACGTGATCGAGCCAGCGCGCCGTGAGCTTTTCCTGCACCCCGTTCTGCGCCAGCCGCGACGCCAGCGCGTTGAAGTCGACGCGGTCCAGCGGCTGGTCCTGGTTGAAGCACGAGAACACGTAGGTGACCTTGCCGGTGGCGGGATCGCGCTGCGGCTGCAGGCACTGCGCACACACTTCCTTCATCATGCACTGCATCGGCGAGTTGATGGAGCCGATCGCGTGGTGCGCCGGGTCCAGGTAAGGCGCGAGCACGCCGTGGCGTGCGGCTGCCACCGCCGCCATCATGCGGTCGGAGCCGATGGCGATGATGCGCTTGACCGCGGTGAGCGCAATAGGCGCCGCGCCCAGCCGTCCCTCGGCATACGCGCGCATCGCGTCGACGACGTTGCCGACGTACGCCCGGTCCTGCGTGCGCCGCGCCGCGAAGCCGGGTGCTTCGTCGCAGCACCAGACGACGACATCCGCCGCCGCCTCGATTTCGTCGATCTTGTAACGGTCGATCGCGCGCCGGTAGGCCGCGAAGTAGAGCACCGTCGAGCCCGCGTCGCGGAACGCGCGGCCGATCGAGAACAGCACGGCGTTGCCGAGGCCGCCGCCGGCCAGCAGCACCGTTTCGCCGGGCTCGATCTCGGTGGGCGTGCCGGTCGGTCCCATCAGCACCACCGGATCGCCGGGCGCGAGCCGCGCGCACAGGTCAGACGAGCCGCCCATCTCGAGCACGATCGTCGACACGAGGCCGCGCTCGCGATCGACCCACGCGCCGGTCAGGGCCAGGCCTTCCATCGCCAGGCGGCTGCCGTCGAGGCGCGGCGCGCGCGACTCGAAGTTCTGCAGTCGGTAGAACTGCCCCGGTGCGAAACGCCGTGCCGCTGCCTTGGCCTTGACGACCACCTCGACGATCGTCGGCGTCAGGCGGTTGACGTAGGCGACGCTCGCCGTCAACTCGTCCGCCACGCTCGCGAAGAATGCCGCGTCATCGCCGGCGAACGCCGGCGTCACCTGCGCCAGCACCCGCGACACGATCGGGTAGCCGGCCTTGGCGCTCGCCATCGCCTTCACTACGTTGCCGTGATACGACGGATGCAGGTCGCCGAAGAAGCTCGTCGCGCGGCCGTCGGCGCGAATGTCGGTGAGCACTGCCGGATGCGCCGGCTTGACGTGACCGCGTTCCGGCTTGATCGGTGTTCCGCTCTCGTCGAGCAGGCGGAAGTACTTGCCGTCGAGCGCGAAACTTCCGGCGTCCTCGCGCGCCAGCACCGTATTGGGCTGCGTGCCCGCGGCGATCAGGATCGTGCGCGCGGGCAGGCTGACGCGTGCGTACTCGTGCCACACGCCGTCGCCGTCGTTGTGCTGCGCCGACAGCGTGAGCGCCTGCGCGCGATTGTCGGCGTCGACCTCGATGGCGAGCGGCGTCAGGCCTTCGCCGAACCAGATGCCCTCTTCCAGCGCCTTGCCGACCTCCTCGTGATTGAGCGTGTACGACGGGCTGTCGATGAGGCGTCGGCGGTAGGCGATCGTCACGCCGCCGAAGCTCTGCAGCAGCTCGACGAGGCGGGGTGCGCGGCCCTCGCGCAACGCCGCCGCGCGCTCGGCGCGGATCGCCGTGGCGTGGGTGATGAACTCGCGCGCGATGGTGTGCTCCGCCGTCGTCCAGCGCGCCTCGACGCGCTCGCGCCCCTCGCTCGCGCACAGCGCCTCGTAGCGCGCCAGGAATTTCTCGACCTGCACCGGGTAGTAGGCGAGCGATTCCGTGGCGGTGTCGATCGCGGTGAGGCCGCCGCCGACGACGACGGCGGGCAGGCGCAGCTGCATGTTGGCGAGCGAATCGACCTTGGCCGCCCCGGTGAGCTGCAACGCCATCAGGAAGTCCGACGCGGTGCGCACGCCATTGGCGAGCCCGTTCGGCAACTCGAGCACCGTCGGCCGGCCGGCGCCGAGCGCCAGCGCGATGTGGTCGAAGCCGAGCGCGAACGCGCTGTCGCTGGTCAGCGTGCCGCCGAAGCGCACGCCGCCGAACAGCGCGTAGCGCGCGCGCCGCGCCAGCAGCACGCGGATGACCTTGAGGAAATTCTTGTCCCAGCGCACGGTGATGCCGTACTCGGCGACGCCGCCGAAGCCCGCCATCACGCGCTCGTCGAGCGGCTCCTCCAGCACAGCGAAGTCGCGCAGCGGGGCGAAGCGCGGTCCGCCAAGGTCTTCGGGCAGCGGCTCGATCTTGAGGCCGTCGATCGCCACCACCGTGTGGCCGTCGTTCAGAAGATGGTGCGCGAGGGTGAAGCCGGCCGGGCCCTGCCCCACCACCAGCACGCGGCGTCCGCTCGCCGATGCCGGGAACGGCCGGCGCAGGTTGAGCGGGTTCCAGCGCGTGAGCAGCGAATAGATCTCGAAGCCCCACGGCAGCGCCAGCACGTCCTTGAGGACGCGCGTTTCCGACTGCGGGATGTCGACCGGTTCCTGCTTCTGGTAGATGCACGACTTCATGCAGTCGTTGCAGATCCGGTGACCGGTGGCCGCCACCATCGGGTTGTCGATGCAGATCATTGCCAGCGCGCCGAGCGGCAGGCCTTCCGCGCGCAGCTTGTGGAATTCGGAGATGCGCTCCTCGAGCGGGCAGCCGGCGAGCGGCACGCCGAACGGGCTCGTCTTGAACGGGGAAGCGCCCGGCGACGCCGGCTTGCGCTCGGGCAGTCCCTTCGCACAGGAGTCCTTGCCCTGCTCGTGGCACCAGATGCAGTAATGCGCTTCGGCGAGCCCGCCTTCGAGGTCCGTGCCGGGATCGGTCAGCGCGAAGCCTTCGCGCCGGCGCAGGTGCCCATCGGCCGCGGCGTAGACGCTCGCGCCGTGGCGCTCGACGGACGCCACCGGCACGAGATGCAGGTAGTCGAGCTTGCGCGGCAGGCGGAACAGCACGCTCCCCTTGTGCGCTGCGCGCCCGGCCGGCGTCTGCGCCGCCCACGCCGCATAACGCAGCGCGATGTCGAGGACGTCGGCGTTCGCCGCCGCGTCGGCCTGCCAGCGCAACACGGCATTGGCGAAGGCGAGATCGTCGAATGCGCCGAGGTGTGCCTCGAGCGCCGTGCGCAGCGCGATGCCGTCCAGTTCCAGCGCCGCCGCCGCCTTGAATGCGTTGACCGCCTTGCGCTGCACGAACTGGCGACGCACGGCGAAGAGCGGCGCCAATGAATGGTGGCGTGCCTCCAGCGCACGCACGTCCGCCTCGATGCCGAACAACTCGGCGAGAAAATCCTCGAGATACGACGCGAGCGCGATCAGGAGTCCCGATTCGGCGAGCGTGTCGAGCGTCTCCGCGCCGCTGCGCGCCGCGTCCAGGCGCGCGGCGAGCGCGGCGTCGCCCGCCGCCAGGTGCGCGCGAAACCGGGTGTCGATGGCGCGCGCGCCGGCGTCGCTGTAGAGGTCGTCGAACGAAAGCCCGTGGGCGAGCGCAAGCATCGGCGGCAGTCTGGGGCGCAACGGATTGCGCGAGGGCGATAACACGCCATTTTACCGTCGCCCACCCCGCTTCCCACCCTCGCCCTCCCGCATAAGCTTATGGTTTGCGGCGTCGGCACCGCAGTTCGCGCTCGCGTATAAGCTAAGGGTTTTACGACGGCATGGGATCGACGATGAACGTGCGCCTCACTGGCCTCCTGATCGTGGCATCGCTGTGGACGCTATGCGCCCAGGCGCAGCCGATCCGGCTGGGCGAGCTCAACAGCTACAAGCAGTTCCCGTCCTTCCTCGAGCCGTATCGCAAGGGGATGGAGCTGGCGCGCGACGAGGTCAACGCCGCCGGCGGCGTGCTCGGCCGCCCGCTCGAGATCGTGTCGCGCGACGACACCGGCGCACCGGGCGATGCCGTGCGCGTGGCCGAGGAGCTGATCGCGCGCGATAAGGTGGCGCTGCTGATGGGCACGTTCGCGTCGAACGTCGGCCTCGCCGTCGCCGACCTCGCGCGCCAGCGCAAGACGCTGTTCATCGCCGCCGAGCCGTTGACCGACAAGATCGTCTGGGACGACGGCAACGCCTTTACGTTTCGCCTGCGCGCCTCGACCTACATGCAGACGGCGATGCTCGTGCCGGAGGCGGCGAAGCTCGGCAAGCGGCGCTGGGCGATCGTCTATCCCAACTACGAATACGGCCAGGCCGCGACGGCGACGTTCAAGGCGCAGATGATCGCGCGCGCACCCGCCGGCATCGAGTTCGTCGAGCAGGCGGTGCCGCTGGGCAAGATCGAGGCCGGCTCGGTCGTGCAGGCGCTGGTCGACGCCAGGCCGGATGCCATCTTCTCGTCGCTGTTCGGCCCCGACCTCGCACGCTTCGTGCGCGAGGGCGAGCTGCGCGGGCTGTTCAAGGACCGTCCGGTGTTCAACCTGCTCGGCGGCGAGCCCGAGTACCTCGACCCGCTCAAGGACGAGGCGCCCGTCGGCTGGTGGGTCACCGGCTATCCGTGGTACGCGATCGACACGCCGGCGCACAAGCGCTTTCTCGACGCGTACCAGGCGAAATTCCACGACTATCCGCGCCTGGGCTCGGTGGTCGGGTATGCGACGGTGAAGACCGCCGCGGCGGCGATCGCGCGCGCCGGTGCGCTCGACAGCGCGAAGCTGGTGGCGGCGATGCAGAACCTCGAAGTCGACACGCCGTTCGGGCGCGTGCGCTATCGTGCAATCGACCACCAGTCGACGATGGGCGCCTACGTCGGGCGCACCGCGGTGAAGGACGGCAAGGGCGTGATGGTCGACTGGCGCTACGCCGACGGCAAGGATTACCTGCCGCCCGACGACGAAGTGCGAAGGCTGCGCCGCGCGCAGTGACGTTCGCCGCGGTCGCCTCGCAGCTCGTCAACGGCCTGGCGTCGGCTTCCGCGCTGTTCCTCGTCGCCGCCGGGCTGACGCTGATCTTCGGCGTCACGCGCGTGGTCAATTTCGCGCACGGCTCGCTGGCCATGCTGGGCGCCTATGTGGCATCGGCGGTTGTCGCCACGCATGCCGGCGGCGGCGCCACCTTCTGGATCGCGGTCGGCGTGGCGGGCCTGGTCGGCGCCGGCCTCGGCGTGCTGCTCGAGCGCGGCCTCGTCAGCCGCCTGCTCGACGCGCCGGAAATGCTGCAGCTGACGGCGACCTTCGGCGTCGTGCTGATCGTGCGCGACGCGACGCTTGCGCTGTTCGGTGCCGAGGATCGCCTCGGTCCGCGCGTGGCCGGGCTCGCCGGCAGCGTCGACTTCGGCGCATTCGTCGTGCCGCAGTACGATCTCGCGCTGATCGTCGTGGGGCCGTTGCTGCTCATCGCACTGACGTATGTCACGCGACGCACGCGATTCGGCATGCTCGTGCGTGCCTGCGCCGAGAATCGCGGGATGGCGGCGGCGCTCGGCATCGATCCCGTGCGCGTCTACGTCGCGGTGTTCGCGCTGGGCGGCGCGCTGGCGGCGCTGGCCGGCGCGCTCGCGCTGCCGCGCGAGCCGGCCACGCTGGCGATGGACCTGCCGATCGTCGCCGACGCGTTCGTCGTCACGGTGATGGGCGGCCTCGGCTCGATTCCCGGCGCGTTCGTCGCCGCGGTGCTGATTTCGGTGGTCAAGGCGTTGTGCATCGGCATCGGCACGGTCGCCGTAGGCGGCATCGCCATCGCCTTCCCGAAGCTGACGCTCGTCGCCGAATTCGTGGTGATGGCGATCGTGCTGGTGGCGCGCCCGCAGGGACTGATGGGCGGTGCGGTCGCCGCGCCTGCGGCGGTGCTGGTCCCCGCGCAGCGCGCATGGCAGCGCCCGCTGGCGCGGCGCGACGCGGTGGTGGCGTTGCTCGTCGTCGCGTGCGTCGCCGCGTTGACGACGATCGGCGACGAATACACGCGCGTGCTGGCGACCGAGGTGCTGGTGGCCGCGCTGTTCGCCGCCAGCCTGCAGCTCATCCTCGGCACGGGCGGCATGACGTCGTTCGGCCACGCTGCGCATTTCGGGCTCGGCGCCTATGCGGCCGCGCTGTGCGCCAAGGCGTCGCTGCCGTTCGCGCTGGCCATCGGCGCCGGCATCGGCGCCGGCGCGGCCTCCGCGGCGCTGATTGGCGCCCTGTCGGTGCGCCTCGCCGGCGTGTACCTGGCGATGCTGACGCTCGCCTTCGCGCAGATCGTGTGGTCGGTGGCGTTCCAGTGGGACAGCGTCACGGGCGGCTCGAACGGGCTCGTCGGCATCTGGCCGCCGCGGCCGATCGCCTCGGCCACCGCGTATTTCGCGACGACGGCGACGATCGTCGTGATCACGCTCGCAGCGCTCGTCGCGATCGCGCGCAGCCGGTTCGGCTTCGCGCTGCGCGCCGCGCGCGACGCGCGGCTGCGCGCGGCGGCGGTGGGCATCGACGTCGCGCGCACGCAATGGCTGGCGTTCGTGGTCGCCGGCGCGTTCGCCGGCCTCGCCGGCGCGCTGTTCGCGTTCTCCAAGGGCAGCATCTCGCCCGAGACGCTGGCGATCCCGAAATCGGTCGACGCGCTCGTCATGGTCCTGCTGGGCGGCATCAACGCATGGTTCGGGCCGCTGGCGGGGGCCGTCGCCTACACGTGGCTGCAGGACACGCTTGCGCGCACGTTCACCTACTGGCGGGCAGCGCTCGGGCTCCTCATCATCGCGCTCGTGCTGGTGTTTCCCGCCGGCATCGCCGGCACCTTCGCGTGGCGTCGCAAGCCGGCATGAGCGCCTCGCCCGTGCTGGCGGTCTCGGCACTGGCCCGCGCCTTCGGCGGCGTGCGCGCGGTCGACGGCGTCGACCTCGGCGTGGACCGCGGCGAGATGGTGGCGCTGATCGGCCCCAACGGCGCCGGCAAGACGACCTGCTTCAACCTGATCGACGGCCAGCTGCGCGCCGACGCCGGCAGCGTGCGCGTCGCGGGCCAGGACGTCGGCGGCCTCGGCCCGGCGGCGATCGCGCGACGCGGCGTTGGGCGCACGTTCCAGGTGGCAGCAACGTTCGCGTCGATGAGCGTCCGCGAGAACATCGACGTCGCGCGGCACGCGCAGCGCCTGCGGCGCGATGCGGATGCCGCGCGCGCGCTGCTCGAGCGCGTCGGCGCCGCAGCGCTGGTCGACCGGCACGCGGCGACGCTCGCCTACGCCGACGCGAAGCGGGTCGAGCTCGCGCTGGCGCTCGCCGGCGCGCCCCTGCTGTTGCTGCTCGACGAGCCCACGGCGGGACTCGCCGCCGCCGAGCGCACGACGATGATGCAGGCGGTGCGCTCGCTGGCCACGGCGGACGGGGTCGCCGTGCTGTTCACCGAGCATGACATGGACATCGTGTTCGCCTTTGCCGACCGCGTGATCGTGCTCGACCGCGGACGCGTGATCGCGGCAGGATCGCCGTCGGCAGTGCGCGCCGACGCCGGCGTGCAGCGCGCCTATCTCGGCGAGGGCTGAAGCCGCGCCGCCACGTGCCGCGATCCCGGCTTCACGGGTGCCGCGTCAACGACGTGGCAGCATGCGCTGCAGCACGCCGTCGTGGCGGACCAGGCGGTGCCAGAGCGCCGCCGCGACATGCAGTCCGATCAGTGCCAGCAAGCACCACATCGCATAGGCATGCACGTCACCCGCGGTCAGCGCCCAGCGCGCCTTCGGTGCGGCGATGTCGGGCAGCGTAAAAATCCCGAACACCGTGACGGATAGCCCGTGGGCCGACGCCGATGCCCATCCGAGCGGAGGACCCACGAGCAGCAGCACGTAGAACGCGATGTGGCTGGCGCGCGCGAGCTGCGGTTCCCACGGCGGCGAGCCGGGCATGGCGAGCGGCACCGGGTGGGAAATGCGATAGGCGAACCGGACGGCGATCAACGCGAGGATGGTCACGCCGAGCGAAAAATGCAGGTTGATCAGCGCGGAGGGTGGCGTGTTGCGGCCGATGCCCGGCATCAGCCAAGCCACGACGAACTGGGCCAACACCAGCAACGCCATCAGCCAGTGCAGCGTCTTGGCAGTAGCGTCGTACTCGGGCGCGGCAGCCCTGGCGCCGTCTGCCCGTTGCATTCGATACTCGGTCATGCAGGCCTTTCGTCGGTGATGACGTGCGCCGTCGGCGATCGCGGACGGCGCTAGCGGGAGAACGCCGCGAAGGCTTGCTCGAGATCGGCGACGAGGTCGTCGGCGTCCTCGAGCCCGATCTGCAACCGTAGCATGGGGCCCGCGACGTCGAATGGCTTCAGCATGCGCGCCCGGGCGTTGCGCACCGGGATCGCCAGGCTCTCGAAGCCGCCCCAGCTGTAGCCGAGCGCGAAGAGCTCGAGCGCGTCGAGGAAGGCGTCGACACGCGTCTTGGGCACCGGCTTCAGCACCACCCCGAACAGCCCGGCAGCACCGGTGAAGTCGCGCTTCCACAATTCGTGACCGCGGGCACCGGGCAGCGCCGGATAGAGGACCTCCGCCACCTCGTCGCGTGCCGCGAGCCATTGCGCGACGTGCATCGCGCTCGCCTGGTGGCGGGCGAGCCGCGTCGGCAGCGTGCGCAAGCCGCGCAGCGCGAGGAAGCAGTCGTCGCTCGATGCGGTGACGCCGAGATCGGTCCACTGGCGGTGCATTGCCATACGCGTCGCGTCGTTGCAGACGATGGCGCCGAGCATGAGGTCGGAATGGCCGCCGATGTACTTGGTCACCGCGTGCACCGAGACGTCGGCACCGTGGTCGAACGCGCGGAAGAACAACGGCGTCGCCCATGTGTTGTCGGCGACCACGAACGCGCCGTGCGCATGCGCGACGCCTGCGATCGCCGGCACGTCCTGCACGTCGAACGTCAGCGAGCCGGGCGACTCGACGAACACCAGGCGCGTCGAGGCGCGCATCATCGCCTCGATGCCGGCGCCGATCAGCGGATCGTAGAACTCGACGTCGATGCCGAAGCGCGCCAGCGTGGTGGCGCAGAAGCGCCGTGTCGGGAAATAGACGGAATCGGTGACGAGCACGTGGTCGCCGGCGCGGCACAGCGCGAGGAACGGCAGCGTCGTGGCGGTGAGCCCCGACGGCACGGCGTACGCCGCCGCGCCGCCCTCGAGCTCGGCGAGCGCCGCCTGCAGGTCGGTGACGGTGGGCAGGCCATGCAGGCCGTACACGGGACCGAGGCTCGCCTCGCGCTCGCCACGTTCGGCACGCTCCAGCTCGGCGACGTCGCGAAACGCGATCGTCGAGGCGCGGAACACCGGCGTGTTGATCGCGCCGAGGAAGCGCCGCGGGTCGCGGCCACCGGTGACGGCGAGCGTCGCCGGCTTGCGCGGCTTGCTCATCGTGGCGCGGTACCGGAATCGCGGACCACGCCGTTTGCGCGTGCAGTGAGATCGGCGCGCGGCACGAAGACGTCGGCGATCGTCTCCACCTGCTCGTCGACGCTCATGCGGATGTCGACCTTGAGCGCGTCCTGCGGCTCCTCGAGCGTGGCGAACTGGCTCGCCAGCAGGCTCGGCGGCATGTAGCGGTGATGGCGCGTGGCGAGACGCGCCGCGATCGTCGCATAGTCGCCCGCGAGATAGACGAAGCGCACGTCGCCCGCCTCGCGGATGCGGGCGCGGTAGGCCTCGCGCAGCGCCGAGCACGCGAGCACCGCCGACTCGCCGCGGCCGAGGATCGCGCGCAACGCCTCGACCAGCGACGCGAGCCAGGGCTCGCGATCGGCGTCGCTCAACGGCTCGCCGGCGTGCATCTTCTCGATGTTCGCCTGCGGATGGAAGTCGTCGGCGTCGACGAAACGCCAATCGAGGCGGCGCGCCAGCGCCTCGCCGATCGTCGTCTTGCCGCTGCCGCAGACGCCCATCAGCGCGATGATCATGACGCCTTGGTCACCGCGTGGCCGCCGAATCCCTTGCGCATCATCGCCAGCAGCTTCGCCGCATAGTCGCCGCGCCCCTGCGAATCGAAGCGATTCATCAGTGCGAGCGTCAGCACCGGCGCCGGCACGCCCTGCTCGATCGCCTCCAGCGCGGTCCAGCGCCCTTCACCGGAATCAGCGACCACCGGGGCGATACCCGCGAGGTCCGTGTCCTGCGCCAGAAACTGCGCGGTGAGGTCGAGGAGCCACGAGCGCACCACGCTGCCGTGGCGCCACATCTCGGCGACTTCGGCGACGTCGATCCCCAGCGATTCCTTGTTGCGCATGATGGCGAAGCCCTCGGCGAGGGCCTGCATCATTCCGTACTCGATGCCGTTGTGCACCATCTTGACGAAGTGGCCGCTGCCGGCAGGTCCGCAGTGCAGCCAGCCGAGATCTGCGGCGGGCGCGAGGACCCGCGCCAGCGGTGCCATGCGCGCGGCCGCGGCGTCGCTGCCGCCGAACATCAGCGCGTAGCCTTCCTTCAGCCCCCACACGCCGCCCGACACGCCGCAGTCGACGAAGTCGATGCCGCGCCCCGCCGCCGCCCCCGCGCGGCGCTGCGAGTCCTTGTAGAACGCGTTGCCGCCGTCGACGATGAGGTCGCCGGGAGCGGCGACGCCGCATAGCGCCTCGAACGTCGATTCGGTGGCGTCGCCGGCCGGCACCATCATCCAGAAAATGCGCGGCGCCGGCAGCGTCGCGGCGAGTGCAGCGAGCGACGCCGCGCTGTCGGCCACGCCTTCGGCGGCAAGCGCCGCCGCCGCTGCAGGCGACGGATCGTAGCCGCTGACGCGCACGCCGCCACGCGCCAGCCGCCGCGCCATGTTGCCTCCCATCCTGCCGAGTCCGATGATGCCGATGTGCATGTCGTGCCGCCGATCCGCCGCGCCCCTTGCGAGGCCGATTGCTGGACAATCCACGATGCTATCAAACGCCGCGAGCCGATCCTCATATGGGTGGCGCAACCGCGCCGCGCCGCGACGCCACCACGGCCGCACAGATGACGAGCGCACCGCCGGCGAGCGTCGTCGTGCCGGGCACCTGGCGCAGCAGCATCGCCGCCAGCGCGATCGCGTAGACGGGCTCCAGCGCGACGATCACGCTCGCGGTGTGGGCGGACACGGCGCGCAGGGCGCCGATGAACAGCGTATGCGCGATCGCCGTGCACGCGACGCCCAGCACGAGCAGTCCCGCGCCCTGCGCCGGCGTCGGCACCTGCATGCTGCCGGTCACGGCGACGACCGGCAGCAGCCACAGGGCGGCGAAGGCGCACTGGCCGAATGCGAGCGCGACCGGTGTCGCGCCGGCGAGGTGAAGGCGAACGCGCACGCTGAGCCATGCAAAGCTCGCTCCCGAAGCCACGCCCCAGGCGAGCCCGGCGACCAGTCCCGGCACTGCCATACCGGGCCACGCCATCGTGGCGAGGCCGAGCGACACCAGCGCGACGGTGACCGCGCCCGCGTGATCGAGCGTGCGGCCGGCGAGCACGCGCTCGAAGAGCACGACGAACAGCGGAAAGCTCGCATAGCCGAGCGAGCCCACGGCGACGCCGCCGGCGGCGACCGCGGCGAAGAAGCTCGTCCAGTGCACCGCGAGGAGCGCGCCGTTGGCCACCAGCGCGCGCGTCGGCACCAGCGGCTCGTGTCGACGGCGGGCAATGGCCCACAGCGCCAGCGCGCCGACCACGCAGCGCACGAGCGTGATCTCCAGTGCCGGCAAGTCGAGCCACGCGCCGATGACGCCGGTGAGGCCGAACAGCACCGCCGCGGTGTGCAGCGCGACGCGCGCACGCGCGCCGGTCGTCACGTCGCCATCCCCTGCACCGCCACGCTCCCCGAGCTCCGATCTCGTACACTAGCACCGCTGCGATAGAATCGCCGCGCTCGCCGGACGGCGGGCATCACGGGGGAATCGATGGCGTCCGACAAGAAGGTCCTCGCCGAGGTGATGCAGTCGCCGGGCGACCGGGTGAAGCTCGCCGTCGTCGACATCGACGGCATCCTGCGGGGCAAGTACGTGCACAAGCAGAAGTTCGCGTCGGCAGCCGATGGCGGCTTCGGATTCTGTGACGTCGTCTACGGCTGGGACTCGCAGGACGTCTGTTACGACAACACGACACTGACCGGCTGGCACAAGGGCTTTCCCGACGCCACCGCCGAGATCGATTTCGCCACCCATCGCAACGTGCCGTGGGACGGCGGCGTCGACTTCTTTCTCGCGCGCTTCGTGCGCCAGGGCAAGCGCGGTCCGGAGCCGCTGCCGATCGACCCTCGCCAGGTGCTCGCGCGGGTGGTTTCGCGCGCGCAGAAGGCGGGATTCAACCCGCTCACCTCGCTCGAGTTCGAGTTCTTCAACTTCGCCGAGACGCCGCAGAGCTGGGCCGACAAGAAGGGGGTCGATCCCTCGCCCATCACGCCCGGCATGTTCGGATACTCGCTGCTGCGCGCCAATCATTCGCGCGACTATTTCGCGGCGCTGTTCGCCGAGATGGAGGCGTTTCGCGTGCCCATCGAGGGGCTGCATACGGAGACCGGACCCGGTGTGTTCGAGGCGGCGATCGTCTATTGCGATGCCATGGAAGCCGCCGACCGCGCCACGCTCTTCAAGTCGGGAGCGAAGGAGATCGGCGCGCGCTACGAGATCATGCCGAGCTTCATGGCCAAATGGAGTGCGGACTATCCCGGATGCTCGGGGCATTGTCACCAGAGCCTGTCCGATGGCAAGCGCAACGTGTTCCACGATGCCAACGCCAAAACCGCCGGGCGCGGCGGCATGAGCAAGGTGTTCGAGAGCTACCTCGCCGGGCAGTTGAAGTGGCTGCTCGAGCTGGGGCCGATGCTGTGGCCGACGATCAACAGCTACAAGCGGCTGGTCGACGGCTTCTGGGCGCCCGTCAAGCCGACGTGGGGCGTCGACAACCGCACCGCGAGCTTTCGCGTGATCCCCGGCGGTCCGAAGTCGACGCGCCTAGAGACGCGCTGTCCGGGCGCCGACGTCAATCCGTACCTCGGCATCGCCGCGTGCATCGCCGCCGGCATGGCCGGTATCGAGAAAGGCCTCAAGCTCAACACGCCGCCGATCGAGGGCACGAACATCGGCGGCGAGGCAATCGCGCGCGCACCCCGCACGCTGATCGAGACCACGCGGATCTTTCGCGACTCGGCGTTCGCGCGCGACTGGTTCGGCGACGAGTTCGTCGAACATTTCGCCGCCACGCGCGAGTGGGAATGGCGCAAATGGCTCGACGCCGTCACCGACTGGGAACGCAGGCGCTATTTCGAGATCATCTGAGATGGCAATCGAGACCTTCGGCTTTCCCACCACGATCCGCTTCGGCGCGGGTGCCGCGCACGAGGTCGGGCCGCACCTGCGCGAGAAAGGGCTCGCGCGCCCGCTGCTCGTCACCGACCGCGCGCTGGCGCAGCTGCCGGTCGCGCAGGCGTTCGTCGCCGCGCTGCGCGATGCCGGCCTCGACGTCGCGGTGTTCGACGGCGTCGCCGGCAATCCGACCGGCACGCAGGCGATGGCCGGCGGCGCGGCCGCACGTGCCCACCATGCCGACGCGATCGTCGGCTTCGGCGGCGGCGCTGCGCTCGACGTGGCCAAGGCGGTGATGGTGATGGCGGGCCACGACGGCGACGTGCTCGAGTACGCGTGGGACCATCCTGCGGTGCGCGCGATCGAGCACGCGCTGCCGTACTTCGTCGCTGTGCCGACCACGGCCGGCACCGGCTCCGAGGTCGGGCGCTCGTCGGTCGTGTCGGACGACGCGACGCACGTCAAGAAGATCCTGTTCTCGCCGAAGCTGCTGGCCAGGATCGTGTTCGCCGACCCGGACCTGACGCTCGACCTGCCGGCGCCGATCACCGCCGCCACCGGCATGGACGCGCTCACCCACAACATCGAGTCGTACCTGTCACCCGCCTATCACCCGCTGTGCGACGGCATCGCGCTCGAGGGCGTGCGCATTGCCGCGCGCGCACTGCCGCGGGCGGTCGCCCAGGGTCACGATCGCGCGGCGCGTGCGGACATGCTGATGAGCTCGATGATGGGGGCGATCGCCTTCCAGAAGGACCTGGGTGCCGTGCACTCCTGCGCGCACGCGCTGTCGACGGTCGCCGACCTGCATCACGGGCTCGCCAACGGCGTGATGATCGACCACGTGATGCGCTTCAACCTGCCGGCCGCGGTGGACAGGATGGCCGAGCTCGCCCACGTCGCGCGCGCGCCGGGCGCCGAAACGGGTTCGGCCGAGGCGCGCGCCGCGGCACTCGTCGCGTGGCTCGCTGCTTTGAAGCGCACGATCGGCATCCCAGCCACGCTCGCCGGCGTGCGCAGCGCGCGCGCCGTCACCCGCGAAGACGTGCCGGCGCTGACGGCGATCGCCGTCGCCGACACCTGCCACAGAACCAATCCGCGCCCGGTGTCCGCCGCCGACTTCGTGACGCTGTTCGAAGCCGCACTGTGATGGTCAAGGTCGGCATCTCGGCGAGCTTCTTCCACGCCGATCCCGAGCGTCCCATCTTCAAGGGAATGACGCTCCAGTACATCGAGCAGAACATCGCCCACTGGCTGATGCAGCGCGACGTGCTGGCGTTCATGATCCCTTCCCCGGACGGCGGCACGCGCCGCGAATCGTCGCGCGTGACGATGGCCGCCTACGCCCGCGAGATGGACGCGCTGGTGCTGATGGGCGGCTCCGACGTCTGCCCGGGCACTTACGGCGAGGAACCGCTCGATCCGCGCTGGAGCGGCGATCGCGTGCGCGACGAATACGAGATCGCGCTGCTCAACGCCTTCGTGCATGCGAAGAAGCCGGTGCTGGGCGTATGTCGCGGTCTGCAGATCCTGAACGTGGCGATGGGCGGCACGCTGTGGCAGGACCTCGCGACGCAGGTGCCGCACGCCCTCAACCACCGCGACTGGGCGATCTACGAGAAGAACACGCATGCGACGTCGATCGTTCCAGGGTCGTCGCTGGCGCGCCTTTATCCGCACGCGACGCTCGTCAAGACCAATTCGATCCATCACCAGGCGGTCAAGGATCTCGGGCGCGGTCTCGTCGTCGAGGCGTGGTCGGAGCCGGACCGCATCGTCGAGGCGGTGCGCTGGCAGGGACCGTCCTACGTCGCCGCCGTGCAATGGCACCCGGAATTCCATCCGCCCGGCGATCGCGCGTTCATCGACGACACGCCGCTGCTCGACGATTTCCTGCGTCACGCCCGGATGAAGGCGGACGCGCTCACCTACTGAACCCGAGCCTCGCAATGCGAATCCTCAATCCCGCCAGTGGCGCGGTGCTCGCCGAAGTCGCCGTCGACGGCCACGCCGCAGTACGCCACAAGTACGAGCGCGCGCGTGCTGCGCAGCCGCGCTGGGCAGCGCTGCCGATGAAGCGCAGGCTGGACGCGATCCGCGCGTTCCGCGAGGAGATCGTCAAGCGCCAGGACGCGCTCGCGCATACGCTGACGCAGGAAGTCGGCAAGCCCATCCGCCAGTCGCGCAACGAGCTCAACGGCTTCCTTGCGCGCATCGATTTCTTCCTCGCGCAGGCGGCGCGTACGCTGCGCGATGAAACGGTGCACACCGATGCCGCCGGCAAGCTCGAGGAGCGCATCTCGCACGAGCCGCTCGGCGTGGTGGCCAACATCTCGGCGTGGAACTATCCGTATTTCGTCGGCGGCAACGTGATCGTGCCTGCCCTTGTCGCCGGCAACGCGGTGCTCTACAAGCCCAGCGAGTTCGCCACGCTGACCGGCATCGCGATCGGCGAGATGCTGCATGCCGCAGGCGTGCCCGAAGACGTCTTCGTGCCCACGCTCGGCGACGGCACCACCGGCTATGCGCTGCTGCGCCAGCCGATCGACGGCATTTTCTTCACCGGCTCGTACGCTACCGGCACCAAGATCGCCGCAGCCGCCGGCCGGCGCATGGTCAAGGTGCAGCTCGAGCTGGGCGGGAAGGACCCGATCTACGTCTGCGACGACGTCGATCCCAAGGCGGCGGCGACGGCGGTCGCCGATGGCGCGTTCTACAACACCGGCCAATCGTGTTGCGCGGTCGAGCGCGTCTACGTGCACGAGTCGGTTTACGAAGCGTTCGTCGCCGCGTTCGTCGCCGAGGTGAAGTCGTTCAAGCTTGGCGACCCGCTCGACGACACGACGTACATCGGCGCGATCACGCGCGCACCGCAGCTCGCGGTGCTGAAGCGGCAGGTGACCGACGCCGTGCGCAAGGGCGCGCGCCTGCTGGCCGGCGGCGACGTCGTCAAGCGCAAGGGCAACTGGTTTGCACCGACGGTGCTCGCCGACGCCGACCATTCGATGGCACTCATGCGCGACGAGAGCTTCGGGCCGATCATCGGCATCGCACGGGTCAAGGATGATGCCGAGGCGATTCGCCAGATGAACGATTCGGAATACGGCCTGACCGCCGGCGTGTACACGCCGGACGGCAAGCGCGCGCGGCGAATCCTCGACCAGGTTGCGGCCGGCAGCGTCTACTGGAACTGCTGCGACCGCGTGTCGCCGCGGCTGCCGTGGTCCGGGGTCAAGCATTCCGGCATCGGCCTCACGCTCTCCACCTACGGCATCGAGACTTTCACGCGCCCCAAGGCGTGGCACTTGCGCGGGGCGTAGGCGTTCGCACGGCAGGGGCGCCGCGGCGCGAACGTGGCGGCATTCACCCGCGGCCGTGCGGCGCGGGCGGCGTCGGGCTGCCCGCGCGCGCCGTGGCGCCTAGGCTGTCTGCATCGCCGCCGTCGATGGCGCAACCGGCTGCCGCGCCAGCCAGCGCAGCCGCATCGGCATGATGACGAACTTGGCGAGGATCCCTGCGCCGATCCCCATGACCGCACCGACCCACAGCACGGCAACCCAGCTGCCGGTCGTCGCGTTGAGCACGCTCGCCAGCGGCACCAGCAGCGACGCCGTGCCCTTCGCCGTGTACATGAGCCCGTTGTTGGCGCCGGCAAACTTCGAGCCGAACGTGTCGCCGATGACGGCCGGGAAGATCGAGAAGATCTCGCCGTAGCACAGGAAGATCATCGGCGCGAAGATCAGGAAGCCCCCCGGCGTGCGCCCGAAGTACACGAGCCCCAGCTGGGCCACGCCCGACAGCACGAATACCAGCAGCATCGTGTTCTCGCGCCCGAGATGGTCGGAGATCCAGCCCGTCAGTGGCCGGGTGAAGCCGTTGGCCAGGTTGTCGACGACGATGGTGATGGTCAGCAACGGGAACGTCGCGCCGAGGATCGTCATCGGCACCTTGGCGATGCCGAAGTCGTTGGCGATCGGCGCCACCTGCGCCGCGGCCATCAGGCCGCCCGCCGCCACCAGCACGAACACCGCGTACAGCCACCAGAACACCGGCGTGCGCATCATCTCACCGGGGCTGTAGTCGCGTCTCGTGGTCGGATTGACGCGCGACACCGTCGAGCGCAGCGGCAGCGACAGTGGCGCGCGGATGAGGAACAGCGACGCCAGGAGCACGATGATGCCCTGGATCACGCCGAACGTGAAGAACGCGCTCTGGTAGCCGCTGGCGTGGATCGCGTTGGAAATCGGCACGACCGTGATCGCGGCACCTGCACCGAATCCCGCAGCCGTGAGGCCGGCGGCGAGGCCGCGCTTGTCCGGAAACCATTTCAGCGCGTTGGCGACGCACGTGCCGTACACGCACCCGGCGCCGACACCGGCGACCACGGCCGCGATGTACAGCATCGCCAGCGAGGTCGCCATCGAGTTGAGCACCCATGACAGGCCCGCCAGCACGCCACCGGCGAGCACCACCGGCCGCGGCCCGAACCTGTCCATCAGCCAGCCCTCAACGGGAACGAGCCACGTCTCGGTCAGCACGAAGATGGAGAACGCGACCTGGATCTGCGCGCTCGTCCATCCCATCTTGTCGTGCATCGGATTGACGAAGAGCGTCCATCCGTATTGCAGGTTGGCGATCATCGCCATGCAGATGATCGCCAGCACCAGCTGTACCCATCGGTTGCGCAGCCCGGTGTACTGGGCGAGGTCGTGCTCGGCCGTGGCGTTCACGTGGTTTCCTCCATGGCGAGCCGTCGAGCGAGCCCGCGACACGGGGCCTTGATAGCTCTGCACGCGCAAACGCTACGCGCGCAGGCTGACGCGCAACCCTTTTTTTGCCTGACGGCGGGCTGACAGATGTTGCAATCTGTTGCCGAAAATGCGCTGCAGATCGGCCGCCGGACGCTGCGCCGGATGCCTAGGGCGCCGCCTCGTCCTGCAGCTCCGCCGCGCGCAGCGTGTTGGCGAGCAGCGTTGCGATCGTCATCGGACCCACGCCGCCGGGCACCGGCGTGATCCACGCCGCGCGTTGCGCCGCGGCGGCGAAGTCGACGTCGCCGGCGAGCTTGCCGTCGTCGCCACGGTTGATGCCGACATCGAGGACGATCGCGCCCGCCTTCACCCAGTCGCCCTGCACGAAGCGCCGCTTGCCGACGGCGGCGACGAGGATGTCGGCATCGCGCGCGAGGCGTGGCAGGTCGCGCGTCGCCGAATGGCAGATCGTTACCGTGCACCGCGCCATCAGGAGCTCGAGCGCCATCGGCCGGCCAACGATCGCGGACTGGCCGATCACCACGGCGTGCATGCCGGCGAGCGCTTCGCCGGTGGCGGCGAGGAGCTGCATGCAACCCCACGGCGTGCATGGCCGCAACGTCGGCCGCTTCAGCACCAGCCGGCCGATGTTGTACGGATGGAAGCCGTCGACGTCCTTGCGCGGATCGAGCCGCTCGGTCACGCGTTCGGCATCGATGTGCGACGGCAACGGCAGCTGCACCAGCACGCCGCTCACCTGAGGATCGGCGTTGAGCGCGTCGATCAGTTCCAGCAGCTCGCGTTCGGAGGTGGTGGCCGGCAAGTCATGCGCGAACGAGCCCATGCCGGTGGCCTCGATCGTGCGCCGCTTGTTGCGCACATACACTTGCGACGCCGGGTGCTCGCCGACCAGCACGACCGCCAGCCCCGGCACACGGCCGCCGGCGGCGACACGTGCGGCAACCTTGCGCGTGACGTCGGCGGTGAGCGTCGCGGCCAGCACCTTGCCGTCGAGCACGCGGGCAGTCATCGCGGTGAAACTCGCATCGACACTACAATGACCTCCATGATCGAGGCCGCGATTCTAACGGCGATCGCCGCGCGGCTCGACGCCGCGCTTACCGGCGGCGCGTCGCCGGCGCACGGCCTGCGCGTCGATGGCGCGCGTCTCGCGCGCTTCGATGCCGCGCGCATGGCGCGCCTCGCCGCGTTCGCGCAGGTGTTCGTGCGCGAGGGCGACGACCTGCGCTTCGCCGCGGCATTGGACAGCCCGGCGCGGCGCAGCGAGGCGCTGGAAGCTGTAGCCACGACGCTCGCCGCCGAAGGAGCGCTCACCGCCTGGCGCGACGAGCGATACGCGGTGCGCGCGGCATTCGACGAGCCGCCGGCCTTCCTTCTCGAGCGTGCCGCCGCACGCTATTTCGGCATCCACACCTATGCCGCGCACGCCAACGGCCTCGTGCGTGACGGGTGCGGCGGCGAGGCGCAATGGCCGCGCATGTGGCTCGCGCGGCGCAGCCCGACCAAGGCGATCGATCCGTCGCGGCTCGACAACCTGGTCGGTGGCGGCATCCCCGGCACGGAGCCGCCCGCGGCGACGTTGCGCCGCGAGGCATGGGAAGAGGCCGGCATCGCCGATGCGCGCGTCGGCGCACCGGTGGCGACGCTCACCCTTTCGCGTGCAGTGAGCGACGGCTTCCAGCACGAGACGATCTTCGTCTACGACCTCTGGCTGCCAGTGTCATTCGTGCCGCGCAACCAGGATGGCGAGGCGGTCGAGCATCGCCTCGTCGATTTCGGCGAAGCGGCGAGGCTGATGGCGAATGCCGGCGGCACGGACGTGCTGACGATCGATGCCACGCTGGTGGCGTTCGATTGCCTGCAGCGGTGCCATTTCGTGAAATGATCGTCGCCACGGTACAGTCCGGGCCGGGACCGAGGCAAAGACCCGCATCACGGACATGGATGGATCCCATCGATGCTGATTGGCAGGCGTGCGATGCATGGCGCCCGACTCGCGGTACCGTATCGCGCACGACCACGGTGGCGTCCACGTCGGACACTGCCGCGCAAGGAGCAGGCATGACCGATTCCGCCAGACGCACCTACTACGACGACCTCGGCGCCCGCCTCGACGCGGCGCGCGCCGACGGTCTCTTCAAGCGCGAGCGCGTGATCGTCTCGCCGCAGGGCACGCAAGTCACCTGCGACGACGGCGTCACGCGCCTCAACCTGTGCGCCAACAATTATCTCGGCTACGCCGGCGCGAGCGAGACCACCGAAGCGGCCATCGACGTGATTCGTCGCTACGGCTACGGTCTGTCGTCGGTGCGCTTCATCTGTGGCACGCAGTCCGTGCACAAGGCGCTCGAGCGCGAGGTCGCGCAATTCCTCGGCATGGAGGATGCCATCCTCTATGGTTCGGCGTTCGACGCCAATGGCGGCCTGTTCGAGCCGCTGTTCGATCGCGACGACGTGATCATCTCCGACGAGCTCAACCACGCCTCGATCATCGACGGCATCCGCCTGTGCCGCGCGAAGACCCTGCGCTACAAGCACGACGACATGGCCGACCTCGAGCGCTGCCTGCTCGAAGCGTCGTCGGCGCGCTACCGAATCGTCGCCAGCGACGGCGTGTTCTCGATGGACGGCACGATCGCCCGCCTCGACCGCATCTGCGATCTGGCCGAGCGCCATGGCGCGCTGACGATGATCGACGAATGCCACGCCACCGGGGTGCTCGGCGCGACCGGCCGCGGCACGCACGAGCATTGCGGCGTCATGGGCCGCATCGACATCATCACCGGCACCTTCGGCAAGGCGCTCGGCGGCGCCATGGGCGGCTTCACCGCGGGGCGGTCGCCGCTGGTGGAGACGCTGCGCCAGCGCTCACGCCCGTACCTGTTCTCCAACAGCCTGGCACCGGTGATCGCCGGTACCACGCTCGCGCTGCTCGACGTCGTCAAGGCGTCGGGCGCCGCGCGCGAAAGGCTCGCCGCCAACGCACAGTTCCTGCGTGAGGGACTCACGCGGCTCGGTTACAGCGTGCTGCCCGGCTCGCATCCCATCCTGCCGGTCATCGTGCACGAAGCCGAGCGCGCACAGCGGCTGGCGGCGCGTCTCTACGATCTCGGCGTCCTGGTCAGCGGTTTCTTCTTTCCGGTGGTGCCGCACGGCAAGGCGCGGGTGCGCGTGCAGCTCTCGGCCGCCCATACGCGCGCCGAGCTCGAGCGCGCGCTCGAGGCGTTCGCCGCGGCCGGTCGCGAGCTCGGCATCGTCGCACCCGCGGAAGGTGCGCGGTGAGCGCCACGCTCGTCATCGGTGCCAATGGCCAGATCGGCAGCGAGCTGGTGGAGATGCTGTCGGCATCGCCGGGCGCCGGCGCGGTCATCGCGGCCGACCTCGCGCCGCCGCGCGCGCCCGGACACTCGCCATTCGTCTGCCTCGACGTGCTCGACCGTGCGCATCTGCGCGAAGTGGTGCAGCGGCATGCCGTGGCGGACGTCTACCTGCTCGCGGCAGTGCTGTCGGCGCGCGGCGAGGCCGCGCCGCTCGAAACGTGGCGCCTCAACATCGACAGCCTGCTCAATGTTCTCGAGCTTGCACGCGAAGGCGCGATCAGGCGCCTGTTCTGGCCGTCGTCGATCGCCGCGTTCGGCCCGCACAGCCCGCGCACGCCCGCGACGCAATGGTCGGTGATGGATCCGACGACCATGTACGGCGCATCGAAGCTCGCCGGCGAGCGCCTGTGCGCGTACTACTTCGCGCGCTATGGCGTCGACGTGCGCAGCCTGCGCCTACCGGGCGTCATCAGCCATCGCACGCCGCCCGGCGGCGGCACCACCGACTACGCGATCGCGATGTTCCACGCCGCCAAGCGCGGCGAGGTCTACCGCTGCTTCGTCGACGAGGACACCGTTCTGCCGATGATCTTCATGCCGGATGCGCTGCGCGCGATGCAGGAGTTGATGCAGGCCGATCCGGCGCGCGTGCGCATCCGCTCGTCCTACAACGTCGCGGGCGTGAGCTTTTCGGCGGGCGAGCTCGCCGCCGAGATCGCGCGGCGTGTCCCGGGATTCACGGTGTCCTATGTGCCGGATTTTCGCCAGGCGATCGCCGATTCATGGCCGGCCGCGATCGACGACCGCGACGCCGCCGAGGACTGGGGCTGGCGGCCGCGCTTCGGACTGTCCGCGATCGCCGCCGAAATGCTGGCGCACGTGCAGGCCGCCTGAGCGGCAGCGCGCCGTCCGCCGGACGTCAGCGAGTCGCGCCGCCGATCGCCCGCACCGCGGCCGCCGGCGGCGCCGGTGCGCGCACCTTGACGCCCATCTCGTCGAGCGCGTCGCCCATCGCATGCACGGCCGAGCGCATCTCGTCGGGACCGATGGCACCGATGCAGCCGACGCGGAACGTCTCGACGGCCGTGAGCTTGCCGGGGTAGAGCACGAAACCCTTGTCACGCACGCGCGCGTAGAAATCCTTGAACGTGAAGCGCGGGTCGGGCGGAGCGTGCACGGTGACGATGATCGGCGCCTGGATCGCCGCCGGCAGGAACGAGACGAGGCCGAGTCCGGTCAGTCCTTGCAACAGCGTCGCGCAGTTCGCACGGTAGCGCGCGAGCCGCGCCGGCTGTCCGCCTTCCGCCGCGAATTGCGCGAGCGCGGCGTCGAGCGCGACGACCACGTGCGTGGGCGGCGTGAAGCGCCATTGCGTGGTCTTCTCCATGTAGACCCATTGGTCGTGGAGATCCATCGCCAGCGACATCGAGCGCCCCTGGGCGCGCTCGAGCACGCTTTTTTTCACGAATACGAAGCCCATCCCCGGCGGCCCTTCGACGCACTTGCCGGAGGCCGCGATCAATGCGTCGAACGGCATCGATTGCGCGTCGATGGGCAGCGCACCGAACGAGCTCATCGCGTCGACGATCAGCGCGCGCTGGTGACGCGCCACCATGGCGGCGATGTCCGCCAGCGGATTCTCGATTCCCGTCGAGGTCTCGCAGTGGATGAGCGCGACATGCGTGATCGACGGGTCGCGTGCGAGCAGGCCGTCGACGTCGGCGGCGGTGGTCGGCACGTCCTCGGCGGTCTCGAACACCGACGTGCGTCGTCCCATCATCTGCGCGAGCTTGAGCAGGCGCTTGCCATAGGCGCCATTGACCAGCACGAGCAGGTGCCCGTCGCGCGGCACGAGTGTGTTGACCGCCGCCTCGACCGAAAACGTGCCGCTGCCCTGCAACGGCACGCACACGTGCGTGTCGCGCGCGTCGACGACGGCGCACAGCTGCGCGCGTACCGACGCCGTCACCGCGTTGAACGCGGCGTCCCACGATCCCCAGTCGCGCAACATCGCCGCGCGCGTGGCGAGCGAGGTCGTCAGCGGACCTGGGGTGAGGAGGATGGGATCGCGCGACGGCAGGGTCATGGGAGCGTCTCCGGGAAATGCCGCGCCGTGCCGTGCACAGGGCGAGCGGATGCCCTGTCAACGTGGCGTCATGCGGCAAGGTCAGGATAGCGGCAGACGCTGCCGCGCGCGGCCTTGTTATTACACAAGCCGCGGTGTAGATTGTCAACAATCCGCAGTGGTGGCAAGGGGACCGCCGGGGAGCCGGTGCTGCGCGTCGCGGCGCGCCGGGCATGCAGCGTCAAGACGAGTCGTGCGCATGGCAGCCGCCCGCGAACGCGGTGCGGGCAACGCATGCGCTTCCAATTTTCGATCATGGAGGAGTACCCGAGATGAAGTCGAAGCTGACGACCATTCTGGCCTGCGCGCTGGCGGCATTCGCCGGAGCCGCGGGCGCACAGTCCGACGTCGTGACGATCTATGCGGCCGACGGCCTACACGACGGCAACCCGAGCTGGTTCGGCGACCAGTTCGCGGCGTTCACCAAGGCCACCGGCATCAAGATCCAGTACATCGAGGCCGGCTCGAGCGGCGTCGCCGATCGCATCGCCAAGGAAAAGTCGAACACGCAGGCCGACGTGCTGGTGACGCTGCCGCCGTTCATGCAGAAGGCGGCCGCCGATGGGCTGCTGCAACGGTACGTGCCGAAGGAAGCCGACAAGCTCGCCGCGGCCGACAAGGATCCGAAGGGCATGCACGTCGTGCTGATGAAGAACTTCCCGAACTTCATCTACAACGGCTCGGCGCTGAAGGAAGCGCCGAAGACGTACGAGGATTTGCTCGATCCCAAGTTCCAGAAGAAGGTCCAGTATTCGACGCCAGGCCAAGCCGGTGACGGCACGGCGCTGATGCTGCAGGCCTTTCATGCGTTCGGCAGCAAGGAAGCGGGACTCGCGTACCTCAAGAAGCTGCAAGTCAACAATCTCGGGCCGTCCGCGTCGACGGGCAAGCTGACGGCGCTCGTCAACAAGGGTGAAATCTATGTCGCCAATGGCGACCTGCAGATGAACCTCGCGCAGATGCGTGACAACCCCAACGTGCGCGTGTTCTTCCCTGCCGGACCCGATGGCAAGCGCAGCGTGTTTCCCTTGCCGTACTACATCGGCCTCGTCGCCAACGCGCCGCATGCCGAGAATGGCAAGAAGCTGATCGACTTCCTGCTTTCCGAAGCCGCGCAGAAGGAAATCAGCTCGGTGGCACAGGGCTTCCCGGCGCGCACCGACGTGCATCCGACCGACGACAACTTCAAGAAGCTCAACACGATGCTGGAAGGCGTCACGGTGTGGTATCCCGACTGGGACCAGGTGCTGAAGGACCTGCCGGCGGACGTCGCCGCCTACAACAAGGCGATCTCGGGCAATTGATGTCTGCGGAACCCGGCGGAGCCGGCCTCGCGGTCCCGGCTTCGCCGATGGCGCACCCCCGCACGGCGGGCGACAGCCACGGCATTCACTTCGACGACGTCAGCGTCGCCTACGGCGACCAGGTCGTGCTCGAGTCGTTGTCGCTCGCGGTCAAGCCGGGCGAGATCGTCGCGCTGATCGGGCCCTCGGGTTCGGGCAAGACCACGGCGTTGCGCGCGGTGGCGGGCTTCGTGCGGCCGTCGCGCGGGCGCATCGCCATCGGCGCGCGCGATGTCACCGACCTGCCGCCCCACGCCCGCAACATCGGCATGGTGGTGCAGAACTACGCGCTGTTCCCGCACATGCGCGCGGAGGATAACGTCGCGTTCGGCCTGCGCGCGCGCGGCGCACCGGCGGAGCTCATTCGCGAGCGCGTGCCCGAATGCCTGCGCATGGTGGGCATGGCGAACTACGCGCGGCGCTATCCGCGCGAGCTGTCCGGCGGCCAGCAGCAGCGCGTGGCCATCGCCCGCGCACTCGCCATACGCCCGCAGGTGCTGCTGCTCGACGAGCCGCTGTCGGCGCTCGACGCGCAGATCCGCCGCTCGATGCTGGACGAGCTCGCGCGCCTGCATCGCGACCTGCCGTCGCTGACGGTGCTGTACGTCACCCACGACCAGACCGAGGCGCTGACGCTCGCCGACCATATCGGCATCATGCGCGACGGCAAGCTCGTCGCGTTCGGCGACGCGCAGTCGCTGTATCGCAATCCGCCGAACCGGTTTGCCGCTGAATTCCTCGGCCGCGCCAACCTGTTGCCGGTGCGCCGCATCGCGACGCTGGCGTCCGGCCTGGCGCGCGTCGAATTCGCGGACACGGCGTTGCAGGCGCGCAACCATCATGGCCTCGCCGACGGCAGTGACGGGCTCTTGTGCGTGCGACCGCACGACATCGGCCTGTCGCCGGCCCGCGACGGCGACAACGTCCTGCGCGGCACGGTGAGAAGCGTGCTGTGGCAGGGCGACCTGCAGAGCGTCGAGCTCGACGTCGGCGGCCACGTGCTGCGCCTCACGTGCGCGCCGATGCACGAGGTGCCGGCTCCGGGCGCATCGCTCGACCTGCATTTCAGCGCAGTCGAGGCGACGCTGGTGCCGGAGACGGCCGTCGATGGCTGAGCTCGCGCTGGCGCAGCCGCGCGCCGGTCGTGCGTCCGGAACCGGCGCGTGGATCGTGCCGCCGCTCGCCGTGCTCGCCGCGCTTTTCCTCTATCCGCTCGGACTCATCGCGCGCCAGGCGCTGGCCGGCGACGGCAACGTCCTCGCGTGGTCGCATTTCGCCGAGGTGCTGCATTCGCCGATGTTCCACGACGCGCTGGCCAATACGCTGGTGATCGCGATCACTTCGACCGTCGGCTGCCTGGTGCTCGGCTTCACGCTGTCGGTGCTGCTCGCGTTCACCCCGTTTCCGGGCGGCCGCATCCTGGCGCGACTGATCGACACCTTCATCGCGCTGCCGACGTTCCTGGTCGCGCTGTCGTTCACGTTCATCTACGGCTCCGCCGGCATCCTCAACGAGTCGCTGATGCAGGCCATGCACGTCGAGCGCCCGCCGGTCGACTTCCTGTACTCGCAATGGGGCGTCATCCTGTCGGAGATCACCGTGTACACGCCGTTCGTGATGCGCCCGCTGCTGGCCGCGTTCTCGCTGATCGAGCCGGCACAGATCGAGGTGGCGTCGAGCCTCGGCGCGCGGCCGTGGCGCATCGTGTCGCAGATCATCCTGCCCGCGGCGCTTCCCGCGCTGGTCGCCGGCGGCAGCCTGTGCCTGCTGCTGACGGTCAACGAGTTCGGCATCGTGCTGTTCATCGGCGCCAAGGACGTGATCACGCTGCCGCTGCTGATCTACGACAAGGCGATCCAGCAGTTCGACTACACCAGCGCCTGCGCGATCGCCGTGGTCAACGTTGCGCTGTCGCTCGGGCTCTACACGCTGTACCGCTTCGTGGTCGCCTATTTCGGAAGTCGCCGTGCTGGTCTGGTCTAGCCTCGGCCGCGCGTTCACCTTCGCCGCGACGCTGTTGCTGTTCGCGCTGCTCTATGGCCTGCCGATCGGCGTCATCGCCCTGGCGAGCGTCGCCGGGCAGTGGAACGGCGTGTGGCCGAGCATGCTCACGTTCGCGCACTACGCGAACGCCATGCGCGGCGATTCGTTCGACCTGCTGCGGGTCAGCCTCGCCACGGGATTGCTCGCCAGCGCCGCGGCGCTCGTCTGCGGCACCTGGGCGGCACTCGCGCTGCGGCGATTCCGTCCGCTGCCGAAGCGCCTGCTCGACGCGGTGTTCTTCATTCCCAGCGCGGTGCCGTCGGTGTCGGTGGGGCTCGGGCTCCTGGTCGCCTTCAGCAAGCCGCCGGTGCTCCTCAACGGCACGACGCTGATCGTGCTGATCGCGCACTTCGTGCTGGTGTCGGCGTTCAGCTACGGCAATGTGGCGGCCGGTCTCGCGCGCATTCCCGCCGATTTCGAGCAGGTGGCGGAAAGCCTTGGCGCGCGGCCGTTCTACCGGCTCCGACGCGTCACGCTGCCGCTCGTGGCGCCGTACCTGATCGCCGCGTTCAGCCTTTCGATCGCGTTGTCGATGGGCGAGCTCGGCGCCACGGTGATGGTGTACCCCCCCGGCTGGGTGACGCTGCCGGTGGGCATTTTCACGCTGTCCGACCGCGGCGCGATCTTCGACGCGGCGGCACTTACCATGGTGCTCGCGTTCACCACCCTCATCGTGCTCGTCGCCCTCGCCCGCATCTCGACCAAGGCGGCGGCGCGCTGACCGGCGCGACGCCTGCCCGGCTTCGCAGGCAATTGCAGATTGTTGACAATTGACAACTCGCCACGCTAAAATCCGCCGGATGACGACGCGTTCCGCCAGTCCCGCGCGACCGGCAGCCGGTGCAGAGTCGGCGGCGGCAACAGCCGGCGCAGCGCGGCCCGCGATGCCCGCACGCGCGGTCGACGCCAATCATCCCATCGCCCTCATCCAGGCCAATTCGCTGCCCACGCTCGTGCAGCGCGAGCTCGAGCGGATGATCCTGGCCGGGGACCTCGCCGCCGGCGAGCAGCTGCGCGAGGTCGAGGTGGCGGCCATGCTCGGCGTGTCGCGCGGCCCGGTGCGCGAGGCGTTCCGCGCGCTCGAGGAATCGGGCCTCGTCCACCTCGAGAAGAATCGCGGCGTGTACGTGCGCCAGATCGGCATCGACGAAGCCGACGAGATCTATGAGCTGCGTGCCGTGCTCGACGAATTCGTCGGCCAGCGCCTTGCGCGAAGCGCGACCCCGGTGCAGGTGCGCGAATTGCGCAAGATCGTGGCGGCGATGGACGCCGCCGCCGCGCGCGACGACGTCGACGCCTATGTCGCCGCCAATATCGAATTCCACGATCGCCTGGTCGCCCTCGCGGGCAACGCCAAGCTGCTGGTCGTCTACCGGCGCCTCGTCAACGAGCTCAACGTGTTTCGCCGCACCACGCTCGCGCGTGGTGGCACGCTGCCGGTGTCGACGCGCGAGCACCACGAGATCCTCGAGCACGTCGCCGGCGGCGACGCCGCCGCCGCGGGACGCGCGATGCGCGACCACGTGATGGCGAGCCGCGCGCGGATGCACGAGGCTTGCGCCCGCGATGCCGACGCCGACGCGCGGCCGCCCGCGGCGAAGCGGCGCCGCGCCGCATCCTGAACCCGCATCGCCACGGATTGACACCATGCCCGATCGCACGCACAAGCCGATGACCGTCAATGGCCGCGACTATCGCTGGATGACGCGGCCGGTGGTGGTCGTCTGCGTCGACGGTTGCGAGCCCGACTACATCACGCAGGCCATCGAGGCCGGTGCCGCTCCGTACCTGCGGGAGATGTGCGAGCGCGGCGCATCGCGCCTCGGCGACTGCGTCGTGCCGAGCTTCACCAATCCCAACAACCTGTCGATCGTCACCGGCGCGCCGCCGGCGGTGCACGGCATCTGCGGCAACTACTTCTACGATCGCGATCGCGACGAGGAAGTGATGATGAACGACGCGCGCTACCTGCGCGCGGGAACGATTCTCGCCGCGTTTGCCGGCGCCGGCGCCAAGGTCGCGGTGGTCACCGCCAAGGACAAGCTGCGCGCGCTCCTCGGCAGCGGTCTGACCGGCATCTGCTTCTCGGCGGAAAAGGCCGATCAGGCGACCCTCGCCGGCAACGGCGTCGAGCGCGTGCTCGAGCTCGTCGGCAAGCCGCTGCCTTCGGTCTACAGCGCCGACCTGTCCGAATTCGTGTTCGCCGCCGGTGTGGCGCTGATGCGCCGCGAGCGGCCCGATCTCATGTACCTGTCGACCACCGACTACGTCCAGCACAAGCACGCGCCGGGGACTCCCGAGGCCAACGCGTTCTACGCGATGATGAGCGGCTACCTGGCCGAGCTCGACCGCCTCGGCGCGCTCGTGGCGCTCACCGCCGACCACGGCATGAGCGCGAAGACCGACGCCGCGGGCGCGCCGCAGATCGTCTACCTGCAGGACTTCTTCGACGCCGCGCTCGGCGCGGCGCGGGCACGCGTGATCCTGCCGATCACCGACCCTTATGTCGTGCACCATGGTGCGCTGGGGTCGTTCGCCACCGTCTACCTGCCCGCCGACGTCGACCCGGCGCCGCTGGTGGCGACGCTTGCGCTCACGCCGGGCATCGAGGCCGTGCTGTCGCGAGTCGAGGCCGCTGCACGCTTCGAGCTGCCCGGCGACCGGCTGGGCGACCTCGTCGTGCTTTCCGAAAAGCTCACGGTCCTCGGCACGACCGCTTCGCGCCATGACCTCTCCGCGCTCGACGTGCCGCTGCGCAGCCACGGCGGCCTGTCGGAACAGAAGGTGCCGCTGATCTTCAATGCGCCGCTCGCCGGACTCGCGCCGGGCCGCCGGCTGCGCAACTTCGACATCATCGACCTCGCCCTCAACCACTGCGGCTGACTGCGCGGCGCCGCGCGCCACTTGACCGCGCGTACCGCCCGCCGCCACGCCGCCGTCCTAGAATCGAAACCATGAACGCCACCGATACCCGCCACGAGCCCATGCGCATCGCCGGCGAGCGTGTGCAAGGCAACCGCACGCTCGACGTGATGAATCCCTTCACCGGCGGCCGTGTCGGCACCGTGCCGAAAGCCAGCGTCGACGACGTGCGCCGCGCGTTCGCCACGGCGCGCGCCTATCGGTCGAAGCTGACCCGCTACGAGCGCTACCGCATCCTCTACCGCGCCGCCGAAATCCTGCGTGCGCGCACCGACGAGATCTCCGATCTCATCACGGCCGAATGCGGCATCTGCAAGAAGGACTCGCTGTACGAGGTCGGCCGTGCCTGCGACGTGTTCGTGTTCGCCGGCAACGCCGCGCTCAACGACGACGGCCAGGTGTTCTCGTGCGACCTGACGCCGCATGGCAAGTCGCGCAAGGTGTACACGCTGCGCGAGCCGCTGCGCGGCGTCATCAGCGCCATCACGCCGTTCAACCATCCGCTGAACCAGGTCGCGCACAAGATCGCGCCGGCGGTCGCCACCAACAACCGGATGGTGGTCAAGCCCACCGAGAAGACGCCGCTGTCGGCCCTCATCCTCGCCGACGTGCTGTACGAGGCGGGTCTGCCGCCGCCGATGCTGTCGGTGATCACCGGCGATCCGCGCGAGATCGCGGACGAGATGCTGACCAACGCCGACGTCGAGCTGGTCACGTTCACCGGCGGCGTGCCCATCGGCAAGTACATCGCGGCCAAGGCCGTCTACAAGCGCCAGGTGCTGGAGCTCGGCGGCAACGATCCGATCATCGTCATGGAGGATGCCGACCTCGACGAGGCGGCCACGCTGGCGGCAGCCGGCTCGTACAAGAACTCGGGGCAGCGCTGCACGGCGGTCAAGCGCATGCTGGTGCACGCGAACGTCGCCGACGCGTTCGTCGAGCGCCTGGTCGCGCGCACGCGGGCGTGGACCTATGGCGACCCGATGGATCCCAAGCTCGACATGGGCACGGTGATCGACGAGGCCGCGGCGCGCGGCTTCGAGGCGAAGGTGAATGCCGCGGTGGCGGCCGGCGCCCAACTGCTGGTCGGCAACGTGCGCGAAGGCGCGCTCTACTCGCCGACGGTGCTCGACCACGTCGACCCGGCGATGGACGTGGTGCATACCGAGACGTTCGGACCGGTATCGCCGGTGATCCGCTTCCGTGACATCGACGACGCCATCCGCATCTCCAACGGCACCGCCTACGGGCTGTCGTCGTCGGTGTGCACCAACCGGCTCGATTACATCACCCGGTTCGTGTCCGAGCTCGAAGTCGGCACCGTGAATATCCGCGAAGTGCCCGGATACCGGCTGGAGCTGACGCCGTTCGGCGGCATCAAGGACTCGGGCCTCGGCTACAAGGAGGGCGTGCAGGAGGCCATGAAGAGCTTCACCAACATCAAGACGTACTCGCTGCCGTGGTAGCGCCGGGCTGCGAACGCTGACGTGCAAGTCCTGCTCAACCTGCTGGCCGGCGTGGCGCTGCTCGTGTGGGGCACGCACCTGGTGCGCGTGGCCATCCTCAGCCTCTACGGCGGCGACCTGCGCCGGCTGCTGCGGCATGCGGTGTCGCGGCGCGCCAGCGCCTTCTTCGCCGGTCTCGGCGTCACCGCGCTGCTGCAGAGCAGCACGGCGACCGCCCTCATCGTCGCGGCATTCGCCGGCCAGGGTCTCATTTCCACCGCGCCCGCGCTGGCCGTGATGCTCGGCGCCGACGTCGGCACGTCGATCGTCACGCTGGTGCTGTCGTTCGACCTGTCGTGGCTGTCGCCGCTTTTGATCTTCGTCGGCGTCGTGCTGTTCCTCGCGCGCCAGGAGGCGAACCTCGGGCGCTTCGGCCGCATCCTGATCGGCCTCGGGCTCATCCTGTTCGCGCTGCAGTGGATCGGCGTATCGGCAAAGCCGCTCACCCAAGCCGCCGGCATGCGCGTGATCTTCGCCTCGCTGACCGGCGACGTGATGCTCGACATGCTGGTGGCGGCGTTCGTGACGATCCTCTGCTACTCGAGCCTCGCGGTGGTGCTGCTGGTGGCGACGCTGGCAGGCCTCCACGTGATCGGGCTCGCCGTGGCGATGCCGCTGGTGCTGGGCGCCAACCTCGGCAGCGGCCTGCTCGGCATGCTGTCGACGCTGCGCTCGCCGCCCGAGGCGCGCCGCGTCACCCTCGGCAACTTCCTGTTCAAGCTGATCGGCTGCGTGCTGGCGGTGCCGCTGCTGCGCTTCGCCGA
>DASYSP010000039.1:0-165287 GCA_036003195.1 Casimicrobiaceae bacterium | reverse complement strand
CTTGCGGCCCGCGGCTATCGCGCGATCTTCGGTGCGCATTACCCGCGCAACGCCATCGGCGTCGCGCACTGGGACGATCTCAACGCCTATTTCAACGGTGCCCACCGCGCGCGCCTGGTCGGCGTGCGCGCCGACCGCTCGCCGCTGTATGCCTGTGCACGCGTCGTGGTGCAGAACGATTGTGCCGCGCTGGCGCCGCACGAGCGCTACATCCCGCACTGGCCGCAGCCCGGCCTTGTCGCGCGCGATACCGTGCGCGGCAGCGGCGTGACGACCCTCGCCTATTTCGGCCGCCTCGCGCGGCTGCCGCGCTGGCTGCGCGGCGCCGATTTCCGCGCGCGCCTGAAGGCGATGGGCGTCGAATTGCGCCTGTCCGAATCGGTGTGGAACGACTATCACGACATCGACCTCGTGATCGCCGCCCGCGCCGAAGGCCCGTCGATGCTCGAGCGCAAGCCCGCGACCAAGCTCACCAACGCGTGGCTGGCCGGCACGCCGGCGCTGCTCGACGACGAGCCGGCGTTTCGCGCGCTCGCCCGCACACCGCTCGATTACGTGCCGATACACGACGCCGCGTCCGCACTGGATGCCGTGGCGCGCCTCAAGTCCGATCCGGCGAGGTATGCGGCGATGGTCGACAATGGCCGCGCGCGTGCCGCGCCGTTTACGCGCGAGGCGGTCATCGCGCGCTGGCTGGAGCTGATCGACGAGGTCGCCGCGAGCTGCCCGCGCGCGCCGTCGCTGCTGCATTTCGTGCGCAGCGTCACGGCGCAGCGCAGCGAGGCGCGCCGGTTCCGCGAGCGTCACCATGCGGAACAGGCGAGGCTCGCGCCATGATCGCCGCCGGCCATTCGCCAGCGTCCGTCATGACGGGCCCGGCGGCGCGGCAAGGACGCTTCGCCGGCCGTGTCGTGGTGGTGGCGCGCGGCCTCGCCGATCGCGTGCGGCCGCGCCGCGCACCAGCCGACCCGCGGCGCATCCTGGTCGCGCATCACCTGTTGCTCGGCGATACGCTGATGCTGACGCCGCTGCTCGCCAAGCTGCGCGAGCGCCACCCGCGGGCGGAGATCGTGATGACGGTCGCGCACGCGGCGGCGCCGCTCTACGCCATGCGCCCGTACGGCGTGCGCGCGATCGGCTGGAGTCCGGCGGCGCTGCCGCCCGCGCTCTTCGCCGAGGCGCCGTTCGACCTGGCGCTGGTACCCGGCGACAATCGCTATGCGTGGCTTGCCGCGGCGATGCGCGCGCGCTGGATCGTCGCCTTCGGCGGCGCACCGTCACGGCGCCGCGACTGGCCGGTCGACCATCTCGTCGAATACCGTGCGACGCCTGCGGCGTGGGGCGACCTGTGCACCGACCTCGTCGACGGCCCGCCACCGGCCGCCTACGACCCGGCCGCATGGCCGGCGCCGCCGGCAGCGCCGTTCGCGCGTCCGCCGTCGCCCTACGCGGTGATGCACGTCGGTGCCAGCAGCCCGCTCAAGCAATGGTCGCCGCAGCGCAGCGCGGCGATCGCCGCGATGCTCGTCGCGCGCGGCCTCGCCCCCGTGATCACGGCCGGGCGCGGCGAAGAAGCGGCGTTGCGCGCTGCCAATCCGCAAGGCCGCTACACCGAGTTCGCGGGCGCGCTCGACCTCGCGCAGATGTGGCACCTCGTCGCCGGTGCGCAGGCGCTCGTCGCGCCGGACACCGGCATCGCTCACCTCGGGCGCGTGGTGGGCACGCCGACGGTCGCGCTATTCGGGCCCGGCTCGGCGACGATCTGCGGCGCCGGTGACTTCTGGCGTGGCGCGCGCTACCGCGCCGTCACCGTCGATCCCTTCCCGTGCCGCGACCAGCGCGTGCTGTTCCGCCGCGACATCGCGTGGGTGCGCCGCTGCGGCCGCTCCGTCGCCCAGTGCCCGCACCCGCGCTGCATGGATGCGATCGGCGACGACGCCGTCGCCGCGGCGCTCGCCGCCGTCCTGCGATGAACCGCCTGCTGCCCACGTTCACGCCGCGCCTGCCGCAGCTGCTGGCGGTGCTGTGCGCCGCCTATCTCGCGATGCTGCCGACGAACAACCTCGTCTGGCCGCGCTCGCTCGCGTTCGCGCTGATGTGCACGACATTGGTGCTCACGATCGCGACCCATCGGCGCGACGCGCGCGATCGCTTCGTCGCCGGCGGCGGCGTGCTGCTGGCGATGCTCGCGTGGTGGCTGTGGAGCACGGCGTCGCTGGCATGGACGGGCGAGCCGCGCTTCTCGGTGCGCGAGTGGGAAACCGAGCTGCAGTACGGCGCCTTCGTGTTCGCCGCGTTCTTCGTCGCGCTGCGCGACGAATACGATTTCCGGGCAATGGTGACCACGCTGCTGGTCGCGTTTGCCCTGCTCGCGGTGCTGCTGGTGGTGACCACGCTCGTCACCGGCCGCTTCGACCCCGGCGAGTGGCACCACGACGTCGGCATCTGGTCGACTCACCTCGTCGAAATCGCGCCCCTGACGCTGTTCGTGCTCGTGGGTTACGACGGCACCCATGCGACGCGCCGGCGCGTCGGCGTGTTCGCCCTGCTGTTCGTGCTGCTGCTGCTCAATGCGAGGTTGACCGACAACCGCATCGTGTGGCTCGCGTTCGCGGCGTCGTTCGGCGTCGCGGCACTGGGTGCGGCGTTGCGCTGGCGCGCGACGTTCATGACGCTGCCGTGGCGGTTCCTGGCGCCGATCGCCGCCGTGTTCCTGCTGCTCGGCTTCGCGTTCGCCGACGTCGCGCAGGAAAAGGCCGAGCTCTACTACCCGCGCGACGCCGGCGTGGCGGCGTCGATCGAGCACGACCCGCGCATCGCCCTGTGGCGCACCGTGGCCGACAAGATCGGCGAGGCGCCCTGGCTCGGCCATGGCTTCGGCCGCGGCATCCTGCGCGACGAATTGCCCGTCGAGCTGAACGACCGCGCGCTCACGCACCCGCACAACACGTTCGTCGGCCAATGGCTGGAGACCGGCATCGTCGGGCTCGCGTTGTTCGTGGTCATGCTCGGGGCGCTCGTCGTGCGCTACGTGCGCTGCATGCGCGCCGGCGACGGCGCCACGGCGATGACCGGCATCGTCGGTCTGTCGCTGCTCGCGGGCTTCATGGTCAAGAACCTGACCGACGATTTCTTCTACCGCAGCAACGCCAAGCTCTTCTGGGCGCTCAACGCGCTGCTCATCGCGCATGCGATCGTGCGCCAGCGCGCGACGCGCGCCGCGGCCAGCGAATCGATCTGACGTATCGCCGCGGCGTCAGCCGCGCTTGGCGAGCCGGATCGGCTGCGCCGCGCCTTCCGCCGGCGCGTCGGGGATGGGCTGCACCGGCGCGCCGGCGGGCGGCGCGTACTCGGGAATCCACGCCGCGAGCCGCGCTCGCACCTCGGCGTCGTCGGCCGGGCGATCGCGCTCGCACCACGCCACCATCTGGCCGACGGCGTCGGTGTTGGCTTCGCGCGAGCGGGCGATGAACAGCCGCGGATGCGGCGTCGGCAAAGTCTCCTCCTCCCGCGCGAGCACCTCCTCGTAGAGCTTCTCGCCGGGTCGCAGGCCCGTGAACACGATGGCGATGCGGTCGGGGTCGGCGCCCGACAGGCGCACCAGGTCGCGCGCGAGATCGAGGATGCGCACGGGCTCGCCCATGTCGAGCACCAGGATCTCGCCGCTGCGCCCCATCAGCCCCGCCTGCAGCAGCAGCTGCGTGGCCTCGGAGATCGACATGAAGTAGCGCGTGATCTCGGGGTGCGTCACCGTCAGGGGACCGCCGCGCGCAATCTGCTCGCGAAAGCGCGGGATGACGCTGCCGGCGCTGCCGAACACGTTGCCGAAGCGCACCATCACGAACGTCGTGCCGCGGCCGGCGAGGCTCTGGCACGCGACTTCCGCCAGCCGCTTCGACGCGCCCATCACCGAGGTGGGGTTGACCGCCTTGTCGGTCGACACCAGCACGAACTTCTCCACGCCGGCGGCGACGGCCGCGCGGGCGAGCACGAACGTGCCGTAGCTGTTGTTGCGCACGGCCTCCCAGGCGTTCTCGTCCTCCATCAGCGGCACGTGCTTGTAGGCGGCGGCGTGCACGATCACCTGCGGTTGCTCGCGCGCGATCACCTGCTCCACGCGCGCCGCATGCTTGACGTCGCCGACCACGCTCGCCACCGGCAGCTGCGGGAAGACGTCGGCGAGGGCCGTGCGGATCTCGTAGAGCGCGGCTTCCGAGATGTCGAACAGCACCAGCCGCGCCGGACGGAAGCGCGCGACGTGGCGGCAGAGCTCGGCGCCGATCGAGCCGCCGGCGCCGGTCACCATCACCACGCGGTTGCCGAGCCATTCGCCGAGGCCGGCGGCATCGAGCCTCACCGGATCGCGGCCGAGCAGGTCGTCGAGCTCGACGTTGCGGATCGTGGTGACCAGCGAGCGCTTGCTGATCAGGTCTTCGTACGACGGCACGGTCAGCGCCTCGATGCCCTGCGCCGCGCACAGCTCGGCGACCCGGCGGCGCACGACGTGCGACGCCGAGGGCAATGCGATGATCACCTTGCGCACGCCGTAACGACGTACCCACGTCGGCAGCTCGGCGATCGGGCCCAGCACGCGCACCCCGCGCAACTGCCGGCCGCGCTTGCCGTCGTCGTCGTCGAGCAGGCCCACCACGCGCCATTGCCGGCTGCGCGCCAGCTCCTTGGTGAGTTGCGCGCCGGCCTCCCCGGCGCCGGCGACGAGCACGGGCTCGCCGAGCGCCGCCAGCGGGCTGTACAGCCGGTGCTCCTTCCACAGCCGATAGGCGAAACGGTCGCCCGCCATGAGGAAGATCAGCACCACCGGGTAGAGCACGATCACGCTGCGCGGCACCAGTGCCTGCATCTTGAGCAGCACGAGCGCGAACGGCACCAGCAGCGCGCCGAGGCTTGCGGCGAGGAAGATGCGCTTCAGGTCGACCGTGCTGGCGAAGCGCCACAGGCCGCGATACAGGCCGAACGCGAGGAAGATCGCCGCCTGCATCGGCACCACCCATGCCATCGAGTGCAGCATGTCGTCGGCGAACGGCGCCGGCAGGTCGAAGCTGAAGCGCGTCCACCACAGCGCGCCCCACGCCACCGCGGCGGCGAGGACGTCATGCAGGAACGCGAGCGAGGTGCGCCAGTTGAAGTTGGGCTTCATGGAGTGGGCGAGCGCCGCCGCCAATGATAGTCAATCGCGGCGAACAGGGCGGCGATCACGATCATCCACGCACCGAGCGCCGCCCAGCCCAGGCGCGGCGCGGCGAGCGCGCACCCGGCCGCCGTCGCCGACGTGGCGACCGACAGCGTCGCGTACAGCGCGAGCGTGCCGCGATGACCGGCGCCCATCTGGTGGAAGCGCTGGTAGTAATGCGCCTTGTGCGCCTCGTAGATGCGCTCGCGGCGCCATGCGCGGCGCGCGAGCGTGAGCGTCGCGTCGAGGATCGGCGCGGCGAATGCGAGGAGCGGCAGCCACGCGGGCCAGACGCCCGCGATGACACCCGCGGCGCCGAGCACCGCCGCCATGAAACCCAGCGTCACGGCGCCGACGTCGCCCATGAACATCCGCGCCGGCGGCAGGTTGACGGCGAGGAAAGGCACGCACGCCAAGGCGATCAGCACGAACGGCAGCGGATCGGCGCCTGCCGCGCGGGCGCCGGCGGCGTAGGCGGCGAATCCGGCGATCGCGGCCGACGCGGCGAGCCCGTCGCTGCCGTCCATGAAGTTGAAGAGATTCGCCATCCACACGACGGCCAGCACGAGGGGCAGCGCGATCAGCCCGCTCACGGGCATGGCCCACGCGGCGGCCGCGGCAGCAAGCCCCTGCACGAGCAGCCGTGTCGCCGGACGTACCCCGCGCCAGTCGTCCAGCGCCGATACCGCGGCGACGCCGGCGGTCGCCAGTGCCACCACCCACGCCAGCGACGGCGTGATGCCGGGCGGCACGCTCCAGGCGGGCAGGCCGGCCAGGATCCCGGCGAGGATCGCGAGGCCTCCCACCCTCACGACGGGCGCGTCGTGCAGGGATCGCGTCCCCGGCACCGCAACTGGCAGCCGGGCGGAGCCACGGCGTAAAATCACGACCGCGAGCATTGCGGCCAGGAGGGTCGCCAGGACCGCAATCGTCACGATTTACGGGGCGTCAAAACGCGCTCGCGACCGGTTGATTGCACGCTTTTTGAATGTTTTGCACTGCGCCTGCGGCAAGCGGCGATGGTGCACGCCGGCACCCGAACGATTGTCCGTGGAAATGCCGGGGCGTCACGCCGAAGGGTAGAAAATTACCACGAATATTCAATCGCTTGTGAGGTCCCGCCCGGGCGTTCCCGCGTGCCCCTCGCGGCGTTTCTTTGTTGCTAGGACACAACAGCGGGGAAATGTCGCGAATTCGCCTTAAGGCGCGGCTTGCCAATGATTTCCCCGGTTTGGCACAATGGACCCAACTTCTCGTTCGACCCTGAGAAGGTTCCGACGGCAGACGCAGAAGTTCTTGTTTCCTGCCAATTTTATCCGTTAGAGGAGAGACTCCATGAATAAAAAGCTCGTCGCTGTCGCTGTCGCGGGCGTGTTGGCAGCGCCGCTGGCCGCGCAGGCTCAGACTGCGAACGTCACGCTTTACGGCCGCCTCAACCTGACCGCTGAAGTCGTGAACGCCCAGCAGTCGGACGGCTCGAAGGGGAACTACTTCCAAGTCAGCACGAACTCCTCACGCCTCGGCGTGCGCGGCACGGAGTCGCTGGGTGGCGGCCTCAACGCGATCTTCCAGATCGAATCCAACGTGAGCGGCGACACCGGCGGCGGCGTGCTGGCCTCGCGCGAAACGTTCGCCGGTCTGCAGGGCGGATGGGGCACGTTCAAGATGGGTAACTTCCTGGCGCCGGAAGACGATCTGCATCCGATCTTCGGCAACGTGCCCACGCTGACGACGTCGCTGCTGTCGACGGCCTCGGTCTGGGCCCAGGGCGGCCTGTCGAAGACGGCCGGCGGTTTCGACGCGCGCCTCGGCAACTCGGTGCGCTACGACTCGCCGCGCATCAGCGGCTTCTCGTTCAGCACGCAGGTTTCGCAGCTCGACGCGTCGGCGGGCCAGGGCGGCATCACGTACGGCTCGGTGGATACGCAACGCCACCACGCCTATGTGTGGAGCTCGGCGGGCTACTACAACAACGGCCCGTGGCAAGCCGGCCTCGCGTACGAAGCGAACAACAACGTTCGCGGCGCGGACCTCGACGACTACTCGATGTCCTTCGCGATGGGCTATCAGTTCAGCGGCTGGCGTCCGGCGTTCGTGTGGGAACGCCTGAAGTACGACGTGCCGAGCGGCGACGTGCATCGTGACTACTTCGGTATCAGCGGCACGTTCAACCTCGGCCCGGGCCAGATCTACGCGTACATCGCCAAGGCGTATGACGGCAAGGGCTCGGCGTGCGACATCAACACCATCGGTTGCACGCGCGCCGCGGGCGCGGTCGGCGGCGTCGCGAAGGGCGACAACACCGGCGCGAACGAATGGGAACTGTCGTACACGTACCCGCTGTCGAAGCGCACGCTGACGTACACCGGCTACCACTACATCGGCAACGAGTCGCAGGCGGCGTACAACTTCAACATCAACCCGATCGCGGGCACCTCGGCGCAAGGCTTCAAGCCGAAGGGCTTCGTCGTCGGCCTCGTGCACTTCTTCTAAGCGCACGCACGCATCAAACGAGTCTCTCGCAAGCCAACGGGCGCCCTCGGGCGCCCGTTTTTTTCGGCCTGAGGGGCAAGCGCTGCCAAAGCGACCGCGACTTGCGCGCGATGGCATTCGGCGCAGGTCGGTTCTGCTATGTTTGCGGCTGCGGGCCGCGGGTTGACCGGCGCCACGACGGTCGCGTCCCGGGTACGCCCATCCCAATGGCCGACGACAAGCTGATCGAGGACATGCTGCGGCAATTGTTCGATTGCCTGCGCAATGGCCACCTGTGCCTGGCCCGCAGCGATATCGACAGCGCGCGCGCCAGCGTTGACGAGGCGCGCAGCCTGCATCGGCGCCTGGCCACGATCGCCGCGGCCGACGAGGCGTCGACGTTCGGCGACGTCGTGGTCAAGGTGCTCGCCGACCGCATCGACGGACTGGCGGCGCTGGTACGCCAGAATCGACGGCCCTGAATCCGTGGCGACGCGACCGCCGCCATCGCAGGCGTCGTCCCGTCAGGTGGTCAATGTTCGGTGGCGCGCGTACGCGCGGCACGGCGCGCCGACTGGCTGCGCGCAGCGGGCGTGCGCCGCTTCGCCGCCGCCGTCGCATGCCGCGACAAGGCCGTCTTCGACGCTGCCGCGCGGCCTTCGCGACGCAGCGCCGACTGCGTGGCCCGGGCGCGCTTCGCCGAAGGCGCGTGGCCGTCGCGCGCGGCCGCCGTGTCTTGCGCCGCTTTCTTGCGCGTGGTGGCCGACGCCGATTTCGACGTCTTCAGCGCAACGCCGGCGCGACGCGCTTTCGACAGCCCGATGGCGATGGCCTGCTTCGCCGAGCGCGCGCCGTGTTTGCCCTCGCGGATGTGGTCCATTTCTTCCTTGACGTATTCGCCGGCCTGCGTCGACGCGGACTTGCCCTTGCGCTGGTCGGCTGCGGCGCGCTTTCGGGTGGCGGAATCGGGCATGTCGAATCTCCTGTGGCAGTAGCGATGAGGACGACTCTACGCGCGGCGGAATCGACGTCGATCGGACGCGTGCGCAAATCACGGTAGGCTCGCGCCGACAGCGCAATCGCGCTTTGCTAGACTGCGTCGATGGAAGCCAAGCCCCGTACCCGCGTCGAGGAATGGATCGCCGGCTTCGATCGCGCGTTGCGCACGCTGGCCGGCGTCGACGCGAGCGCGCGGGTGGTGCCCGGCGCGGCGTTGCCGGAGGCGGACCTCGACGGCGCCGAGCGCGCGCACGCCGCGGGCCTGATGCGCGTCAACCACACGGGCGAAGTCTGCGCGCAGGCCCTGTACTCGGCGCAGGCGCTCGTCGCGCGCGACCCGGCGACCAAGGCACAGTTCGCCGATGCCGCGCGCGAAGAGACCGATCACCTCGCGTGGACGGCGCAGCGCCTGCGCGACCTGGGCAGCCGGCCGTCGCTCGCCAATCCCCTGTGGTATGCCGGCTCGTTCGCGATCGGCGTGGCGGCGGGACTCGCCGGTGACCGCCGCAACCTGGGCTTCGTCGTCGAGACCGAGCGCCAGGTCGAGGAGCATCTCGCCGGCCACCTCGACACGCTGCCGATGGCGGATGCGAAGAGCCGCGCGATCGTGGAGACGATGCGCAGCGACGAAGCGCGACACGGCGCGATGGCCATGGAGGCCGGCGCGCTGCCGCTGGCGTGGCCCGTGCGGCGGCTGATGCGCAGCTGCGCCGACGTGATGCGCGCGGTCGCTTACCGGATCTGAGCGTGACCCCCCTCGCGCTCGCCGCCCGCCTCGCGTCCGCGCTCGCCGCCTGCGCGATCGTCGCCGGTTGCGCGACGCCAACGGCGCAACCCGATGCCGGCCTCGCCGCGCGCTACACGCAGGTGGTCGCCGATCCTGCACGCAGCGCGCCGGACCGTGCCAACGACGCCGAGCGGCACCCGGCGCAACTGCTCGCATTCGCCGGCGTGCAACCGGGAATGCGCGTACTCGACGTGTCGGCCGGCGGCGGCTACACGTCCGCCCTCCTCGCGCTCGCGGTCGCGCCGCAAGGTCGCGTCTATGCGCAGGCGCCGAAACCCGGCGCGGCGCTGCAAAAGCGCGTCACGGACGCGCCGCAACTGCCCATCGAAGTGGTGGCGCGGCCGTTCGACGACCCGGTTCCCGCCGGCGTACATGATCTCGATATCGTGACGCTGATCCAGAACTACCACGACATCTCGTACCTGCCCGTCGACCGGGATGCGATGAACGCGCACCTGTTCGCGGCGCTGCGGCACGGCGGTCACTACATCGTCATCGACCACTCGGCACGCAGCGGCACCGGCATCGCCGACGGCCGCACGCTGCACCGGATCGACGAGAAGGTCGTCGTGGAAGAGGCCAGGCGTGCAGGCTTCGTCCTGGAGGCCGAGGGCGGTTTCCTGCGCAATCCCGCCGACACGCGCGATACGCCGTCGACGCGCGCGACGATTCCCGCCGACAAGTTCGCGCTGCGCTTCGTCAAGCCGTAGCGCGCTCAGGATTTTCGCGCGGGCTGGCGGGCGCCCACCGCCTCGATCGAACGCTTCCAGCCGGCGAGTGCGGCGAGCCGCGCGCGGCGGATCGCGCGGCGGATGTCGTCGGCGCTGTCGGCACCATCGGCACGCCGCCGCGGCTCCGCGCGCGCGATCGCGCCGGCATCCACGCCGGCGATCGCGCTGCGCGCAGAGGCGACGGCAGCCGCCTGGGGAAAATCGCAATGCGCCCGGGTCGTGGCGCAAGCGTCGGCCGCTGCTGCCGACACCACCCATTCCAGGCGCTGCGGCCGGCGCAACGCGTCACAGCCCAGGACGAGGTCGAGCAGCTGCGCGGGCCGCAATTCGCCGATATGCTGCACGTCGCGGTGGAAGCGCGCCGCGAGGTGCCCGGCATCGCGGCATTCGAGTGGCGCCTTGAACCGCGCCGACACTGCATCGGCGAGCCGCTGCGACGTTGCGGCGGCTCCCGCTTGCCGCGCCGCAGCGGCGAGGCCGAGGTTCTGCACCAGCGTCGCGTATCGCGCCGGCATGTCGTAGCCCTGCCGTGCCGCATAGTCGAGCGCGCGCAGCACGCGAGTGCCGGCGCTGGCCGCCGCCGGGCGCGCGCGCCGCGGCGCTGCCGACCGCGAGGCCAAGACGTCGCGGTCGGCGACGCCGAACAGCGCGTCGACCTCGGGCAGCAGCGCGGCGAGCGCGCCGCAGTCGCGCAGCACGCCGATCATCCGCGAGGGCGCCGGTTCGCCGAGGCCGAGCGCCAATTCGCGCCACACGCGCTCGGGCGCCAGCGTCGCCAGCTCGCCCGACGCCACGATCCGGCGCATCAGCGCGCGCGTTCCGGGCGCGACGCGGAAGCCGAAGCGGGCGGCGAAGCGCGCGACCCGCAGCACGCGCAGCGGATCCTCGGCGAACGCCGGCGACACGTGACGCAGCACACCGCGTGCGAGGTCCTCGCGGCCGTGATACGGATCGATCACGACCCCGTGCTCGTCACGCGCCATCGCGTTGATCGTCAGGTCGCGGCGCGCGAGGTCCTCCTCCAGCGAGACGTCGGGCGACGCGAAGAACTCGAAGCCGCGATAGCCGGTGCCATGCTTGCGCTCGGTGCGGGCGAGCGCGTGCTCTTCCTGCGTCTCCGGATGCAGGAACACCGGGAAGTCGCTGCCCACCGGACGGTAGCCGGATGCGAGCATCATCTCCGGCGTGGCGCCGACGACGACCCAGTCGCGGTCGGCTACGGGACGGCCGAGCAGCGCGTCACGCACGGCGCCGCCCACCTCGTAGATGCGCACGTCACGCGCCAGCTTGCGAGTCATCTGATGTCGCCAAGCGTCGCCGCGCTGGCCCTTCAGTCGCGTCCGATGCGCGCGCGGTAGACGTCGTATTCGCTCTTCGCGCTGTCGGGCGCGAGCCATCCGGGCGCGAGCGCCGCGAGCGGCGCCGGCACGACGGCGAACACCTCCGGAAACGGCGCGCGGCATGCCGTCGATGCCGCGAGCGACGCCAGGTTGTCGCGCGTCAGCAGCCGGCCGGGCAGGCGCTCGAGCACGGCAGCGAGCATACGCGCGAGTGAATCCGGCAGCGGCAGGATCGGCCGCGGCGTGCCGGCAGCGGCGAGCGTCCACGCCACGAGCGCGTGCAGCGTATAGGGCACCGGACCGCACAGTTCGTAGCGCTGGCGGATCGTGGCGTCGAGGGCGATCGAATCGGCGATGCACCGCGCGACGTCCTCCACCCACACCGGCTGCAGCATCGCGTCGCCACCGCCGAGGGCGACCACCGGCATCAGCCGCGCGAGGTGCGCGAAAAAGCAGGTGAGATGGTCGTTGCGGCCGAAGATGACGCTGGGCCGGAAGATCGTGTAGGCGAGCGGCGAGGCGGCGACGATCGCTTCCGCCTCGCCTTTCGAGCGCAGGTAGCGCGACGGCGCATCAGCCGCGGCATCGTGCGCACTCATGTGCAGGTAGCGACGCACGCCGGCGCCGGCGCATGCCGTGACGGCGTCGCGCGCAAAGCCCGCGTGCAGGCGCGCGAACGTGTCGCGACCCGACTCGTTGAGGATGCCGACCAGGTTGATCATCGCGTCGGCGCCGCGCAGCAGACGGGCAAGCGTGGCGGTGTTGGTGACGTCGCATTCGACGACGTCGACGGTCGGCAGGAGGATCAGCGCGCGCGCCGCCTCGCGCCTGCGCGTCGGCACGATGACGCGGTGCCCCGCGCCGGCGAGCCGCGCCACGACCTCGCGCCCGACGAAGCCGCTGCCACCGGCGACGACGACCGTCTGCGGCATCGCCGTCAGCTGCCCGGCGCCAGCGCCGCGGTCGCCGGGCGCGGCGTGACCGTGCCGAGGCGCGCGCCGAGCGTGGGCGCCTCGACGCCGGGCCTGCCGAGGATGCTCGCGTAGAACACGGTGTTGGCCAGCACTTTCTTCACGTAGTCACGCGTCTCGTTGAACGGGATCGTCTCGACCCAGATGGCGCCTTCCAGCGCCCGCGGTGGACGCCAGGCGTCGGCGCGCCTCGGCCCCGCATTGTAGGCGGCTGCCGCCAGCGCCGCGAGCCCGTCGAGGCGGTCGAGCCAATATTTGAGATAGAACGCGCCGAATGCGGCGTTGAGCTCGATGTTGGTGATCGCGTCGGGGCGGTAGTCAGGGCGGTTCATCTGCTTCGACACCCAGCGCGCGGTGGGCGGCATCAGCTGCATCAGGCCCATCGCGCCGGCGGCCGATACGATGTCGGCGACAAAGCGCGATTCCTGGCGTGCCACGCCGTACAACAGGGGAGCCTCGACGCCGGTCGCCTTCGCCGCGGCGAGGAATTGCGCCTCGTAGGGCGTCGGATAGCGCAGCGCGAAGTCGTGGCGCACGCGCGTGCGCTCGGCGGTGTTGATCGAGCGATCGGGCAGTCCCGCGCGGCGCGCGAATTCGGCGGCGTAGAGCAGCGTCGGGTCGTCCATGGCGCGCACGATTCCGGCCCATTCGCGAATCGAGTCGGCGCGCATGTCGAGCGCGGCGAGCTTGGTCACGCGCCGCACGTCGTCGCGCGCGCCGAAGTTGGCGAGCCATACGTCGGTGGGCGCGGCCGGCGTGCTCGCGAGCACCGGCCGCCGACCCAGCGCCTCTGCCGCGAGAATGCCGTAGAAGCCGTAGTCGGAAGTCGCCAGCGCCGCGTAGACCGGCGCCGCCTCGGCGCCGCGCCCCATCTGCGCCAGCGCGCGTGCCCGCCAGTATCGCCACGCCGGCTCATCCGCCATCGCCGCCGGCAGCGCGTCGATCGCCGCCAGCACGTCCTTCCAGTCGCCGCCGCGCAAGGCGGCGCGCACGTGCCACGCCCGCTCGTCCGCGTTCTCGCGCGCGACGTCGGCCTCGCGATACCACAGGTTGGCGTCGGGCTCGAGCTGGCGCGCGCCGAGAAAGGCGATGCGCGCGTTGCCGTAGCCGCGCGCTTCCTCGGGCAGCTGCGCGCGCCATTTCAGCCATGCCGCATGCGCCGCGCCGGCGTCGCTGCGCCCGGCGCGCTCCAGCGCGTAGAGCGCGAGGATGCGTCCGGAGGCACGCTTCCATTGGAATTGCCCGCGCAGCAGTGCGTGCCCGGGATCGCGTTCGACGGCGGCGAACGCCGCGCCGGCGACGCGCGCATCGCCCGGCAATGCATCGCCCAGCGTACGCACGAGTCGCCAGTTGCCGGCTTCCGCCGCGAGCCGCATGCGGGCAATGCGATCATCCGTGTCGAGGAGGTGCCGCGCGACGAGGTCGGCGAACAGCGGTTCGCAGACGTCGGGCGTGGACTGCCCGGTGAACCACAGCGCCCGCGCCTCGGCGAGCGCTGCGTCCCCATCGCGGGCGCGATGGTACGCGACGGCGTCGCATGCAAGCTCGGTGTCGGGGGCGGCGCGCGGCGGATATTCGGTGGCGAAGGCGGTCCAGTCGCCGCGCCGCGCACGCGACTTGAGCCAGTCGGCGGCGAGGCGATCGGCGAACGGCGTGCCCGCCCAGCGGCGCAGGAACGCATGCACGGCCTGCGGATCGGCGGTGTCGACCGCGAGGTCGAGCTGCCACATCGCCACGTACGGCGCCAGCACGTGGTCGGCGACGCGCGGCGCGATCGCGGCCAGCGCGGCGGCGTCGCCCTTGTCGAACGCGGCACGCGCGGCGACGATGTCGGCGTCCGCGTTCTGCGCCGACGCCGGGCCGAAGAACATGCTGCCGGCGGCCAGCACGGCGATCGCCAGCGCCGACCGCCCGCGGCGAACGATCCTTTTCCTGTCGAGATGCATGGCCTTCATTGTCGGCGATTCGCGTGGCCGGGCACAACACGCGCGGCGTTGCGACCGCGCCAATCGCCGTTGGTTGCACACCTCGATGCTAAAATCGCCACAGTCGACCGCGCAGATGGCTCGAGCGCCGCAAGGGAGCGTCATACATGGCACAGCGCAAGTCCGCGGCCCCGCTGGTCGCAGTCGTCATGGGCAGCGATAGCGACTGGGACACGCTGAAGCACGCGGCGGCCCAGCTCGACGCGTTCGGCGTGGCCTACGAATCGCGCGTCGTGTCGGCGCATCGCATGCCGGACGATCTTTTCGAGTACGCGGAGGACGCAATGACGCGGGGACTGCGCGCGATCATCGCCGGCGCGGGGGGCGCGGCGCATCTTCCGGGAATGCTCGCGGCGAAGACCGCGGTGCCCGTGCTCGGCGTGCCGGTGCCGTCCAAATACCTGCACGGCGCGGATTCACTGCATTCCATCGTGCAGATGCCGAAGGGCATACCGGTGGCGACGTTCGCGATCGGCGAAGCCGGCGCGGCCAATGCCGCGCTGTTCGCCGTCGCGATCCTCGCCGGCACCGACCCCGCGCTGGCGCGCAAGCTCGCGGCGTTCCGCACGCGGCAGACCGAGGCGGCACGGGCGATGCGCGTACCCCCGGCACCCAAGCCCGGCTAGTGCGCACCCCGCCGATGGCGACGCCGATCGTGCCGGGTGATTGGCTCGGCCTCCTGGGCGGCGGTCAGCTCGGACGCATGTTCGCGATGGCCGCGCAAAGCCTGGGCTTCCGCGTCGCCGTGCTCGACCCCGCCGTCGATGGCCCCGCCGCCGCCGTCGCCGATCGCCATATCCATGCCGACTATCTCGACACCACGGGGCTCGCGCGCCTCGCCGCGACGGTACGCGCGGCGACCACCGAGTTCGAGAACGTGCCGGCGACGGCGCTCGAGTTCCTGGCGCGCGACTGCCGCGTCACGCCGGCCGCGGCGAGCGTCGCGATCGCGCAGGACCGCATCCGCGAAAAGACCTTCCTCGCCGGGCACGGCATCGCGCTCGCGCCATTCGCAGTGCTGCGCACGCGCGACGACGCACAAGCCGTGCGTGGCGATCTGCTGCCCGGCATCGTCAAGAGCGCGCGCATGGGTTACGACGGCAAGGGCCAGCGCGGCGTCGGCGACCTTGCGGCGGTCGCCGCGGCCTTCGACGCGCTGGGCGGCGTGCCGTGCGTGCTCGAGCGCTTCGTCGACCTCGCCTGCGAGGTGTCGGTGATCGTCGCGCGGCGCGAGGGTGGCGACGCCCGCACCTGGCCGGTGGCCGAGAACCAGCATCGCGATGGCATCCTCGACGTGTCGATCGTGCCGGCGCGCATCGACGATGCCCTCGCCGCCCGTGCGCGCGAGACGGCGCTTGCCATCGCCGAGGCGCTCGACTACCGCGGCGTACTGTGCGTCGAGCTCTTCGTCGGCCGCGACGGCGCGATCCTCGTCAACGAGATCGCGCCGCGCCCCCACAACAGCGGCCACTGGACGATCGACGCCGCGGCGACGTCGCAGTTCGAGCAGCAGGTGCGCGTGCTCGCCGACCTGCCGCTCGGCGCCACGGACGCGCATGCGCCGGCGGTGATGGTGAACGTGCTCGGCGACGCGTGGTGGGAAGGCACGACGCGGCGCGATCCCGACTGGGCGCGCGTGCTTGCCATCCCGGCCGCGCACCTGCACCTCTACGGCAAGACGGAGCCGCGGCGCGGCCGCAAGATGGGACACGTGACGTGCGTCGCGCCGTCGCTCGACGCGGCACTCGCGGCGGCGCGGCAGGTCAAGCGCGTGCTCGGCATTCCCGGTGCCGATGCCCTCTGAGGCCCCGCTCGCCGGCGTGCGCGTGCTCGATTTCACGCGCCTCCTGCCCGGACCCGCCTGCACGCTCTACCTCGCCGACCTCGGCGCCGACGTGGTCAAGATCGAGGACACCGGCGCCGGCGACTATGCGCGCGCGCTCGGCGCAGACGGCAGCGCGCCCAGCGTGATCTATCGAAGCGTCAATCGCGGCAAGCGCTCGCTCGCGATCGACCTCAAGACGGTGCGCGGCCGCGAATGCGTGCACGCGCTCGCCGCGCGCGCCGACATCGTCGTCGAGAGTTTCCGTCCCGGGGTGATGGCGGCGTTCGGGCTCGATCATGCGACGCTTTGCGCGCACCACCCGCGCCTCGTCTACGCGTCCATCAGCGGCTACGGGCAGACCGGTCCGCGCGCCGCGATGGCGGGCCACGACGTCAATTACCTCGGCTACGCCGGTGTGCTCGACCAGACCGGCGTTGCCGGTGGCACGCCCGCACTGTCGAATCTGCAGATCGCCGACCTGCTGGGCGGCGCGGCGAGCGCGGCGGTGCCGGTGCTCGCCGCGCTCGCCGGCGCTGCACGCCACGGGCGCGGCGCATATGTCGACGTGGCGATGAGCGACGCCGTGCTCGCGCATCAGCATTTTGCGTTGCAGGCGCTCGCGCGGCATGGGCGCACGCTACCGCGCGGCGACGATCTCCTCACTGGCGGCGTGCCCGCCTATGGCGTGTATGCGACCGCGGACGGCCGCCACGTCGCCGTCGGCGCGCTCGAAGCCAAGTTCTGGCGCACGCTGTGCCGCGAACTCGATCGTGACGACCTTGCCGATAAAGGCCTCGCCACCGGCGACGAAGGCGTGCACGTGCGCGCGCAGATCGCGGCGATCTTCGCCGCCGCCCCGCTCGCGCACTGGACGGCGCGCTTCGCCGATGTCGATTGCTGCGTGACGCCGGTGGCAACGCTCGAGGAAGCGCTCGACGATCCGCAGTTCCACGCGCGCAGCATGGTCGGCATTCGGACGGATGGATCGATCGCGCTGGCGCCGCCGTGGCACGTGGACACCGCCGGCGCCGCCTTTGCCTCGCGGGAGGCGCCCGCCCAAGGCGAGCACAGCCGCGAAGTGCTGCGTGAAGCGGGCTACAGCGAGGCCGTGATCGATGCCCTCGCCGCCGACGGCGTCATACGCACGGCTCCGGACTCCCCGTCGTAACGACGTGCCCGGTGCGACGCTGCAGGGCTGGCAGGGTATCCGTGCAATGCGATTTCGCGCGGCGTGCGGGAGCGACGACCGATTTTGAAGTGACGGTCCATGCGGCACTCCGCCGCCGGGCTGGCAGGGTATCGGTCCAAGGCGAGTTCGCGCAGCGTGTTTGAGCGACGACCGATGCCCTGCCAGCCCGGCGACGCACGCCACGCAGTCGTCTCCGTCCGGTGGCAGGACTACGGTTTGCGGGCGCCCGCGTCCTTGCGCACGACGCCGACCGGCAGCGCGGCGATACGCGCATATTCGGGGTCGACGTAGCGGCCGCCCTGCGCGACATAGTCGCGCGCCATGTCGGTGGCATCGACGCCCCAGAAGAGCTCCTGGCCGATCGCCAGCGTGGGCACGCCGAAGACTCCGCGCGCGATCGCCTCGTCGGTGTTGCGTCGCAGTTCGTCCTTGACCTCCTGCGCCGCGATCGCCGCGTCGGGGTCGTGCACGCCGAGGCCGTGCGCGAGCTCGGCCCACTCGATGGGCAGATCGGGGAGGCGCCCGTCGCGCCAGACGAAGCGGAAGATCCGCTGCACGGCATCGAATCGCGAATCGCAGGCGACGGCGAGCCGCAGCAGAGGCAGCGGGTTGAACGGGTGCTCGTGCGGAAACTTGAACGGGATGCCGAGCTGCCCGGCCTGCCAATGCGCGAAGCGGTAGGTGAACGCGCGCTTGGCGGCGATCTCCGCCGGACCCTTGTGGGCGTTGGCGGACAGCACCGCGCCGAACACCACCGGCTTCGGCCGCACCTCGAGCTTCGGCGCCAGCGCCGGCAGCCGCTCGCACTGCAGGTACGAGAATGGCGACACGAAGTCGAAATACCAGTCGGCGATGGTCACGGCGCCTCCGTGCGCTCGCGACGCCCCGCCAGCGCAGCGATCACCGCGCGCTTGTCATCGTCGCTCATCCGCGACCACGCCGCGATCTCGTGCAGCGTGCGCAGGCAGCCGGTGCAGTAAGTCTGCGTGGCATCGAGCGTGCAAATGCTGATGCATGGCGACGCCACGTCGTCGTCACGCCGCGCGGCAGCCTCGCGAATCATGCGCTCATGCCTCGAGCGGCGCCTTGGCGTCGAGCGCGCGCGCGACGCGCGACGCGGGCTCGCGCCCGAGCGCCGCGAGGATGTAGCGCCCCGCGCGCCGCAGTCGCGTCATGTCGACGCCGCAATCGATGCCGAGACCCTGCAGCAGGTAGACCACGTCCTCGCTCGCGACGTTGCCGGTCGCACCCTTGGCATAGGGGCAGCCGCCAAGACCCGCGACCGAGCAATCGAACGTCGCCACGCCGGCCTCGAGCGCGGCATACAGGTTGGTCAGCGCCTGCCCGTAGGTGTCGTGGAAGTGCCCGGCCAGCATCGCCACCGGCACGGCCTGCGCCACCGTGTCGATCAACGTGCGTGTGTGGCCCGCGGTGCCGGTGCCGATCGTGTCGCCGAGCGACACTTCGTACGCGCCCAGTGCCGCGAGCCGGGACGCGACGTCGCGCACGGCGGCGGGCGCCACGTCGCCTTCGTACGGGCAACCCAGCACGCACGAAATGTAGCCGCGCACGCGGATGGCGTGGGACTTGGCGGCCGCGAACACCGGCGCCGCGCGCACGAGGCTCTCTTCGATCGAGCAGTTGATGTTGCGCCGGGAGAACGATTCGGTCGCCGCGACGAAGACGGCGATCTCCGTCGCCTGCGCCGCCAGCGCGGCTTCGAAGCCCTTCATGTTGGGCACCAGCACGGGATAGGCGACGCCGGGCTGGCGGCGAATGCGTGCCATGACTTGCGCGGCGTCCGCGAGCTGCGGCACCCACTTCGGCGACACGAACGACGTCGCCTCGACCGCGGCGAAGCCCGCCTCCGAGAGCATGTCGATCAGCGTCACCTTGACGTCGGTCGGCACTTGCGCTTTCTCGTTCTGCAGGCCATCGCGCGGTCCGACCTCGACCAGGCGCACGGCGCGCGGCAATGCTTGACGCGCTGGCATCGCTCAGTCTCCCGGCGCCTTCTCGAGGTCGACCAGGTCGGCGCCCTCGGGCACGCGCTCGCCCACCGCGCAATTGATCGCGCTGACCGTTCCGGCATGCGGCGCGACGATCGTGTGCTCCATCTTCATGGCCTCCAGCACCACCAGCGGCGCGGCCTTCGCGACCCGTTCGCCCGGCCTCGCCAGCACGGCGACGATCGTCCCCGACATCGGCGCCCGCAGGTGCCCGCCGCTGTCCTCGACCGGATCGCTCTCGGCAAGCGGATCGGCGCGCCGCCACCGGTGGCGCAGGCCTTCGCCGAAGACGTCCCGCTCGTCGCCGTGAGCGAAGACCGTGGCGACGAGCCGCGCGCCGTCCACCTGCATCGTCACCCGGCGGCCGTCGGCCTGTTGGACGACGAGCGCGAACTCGCGTTCCGCGATGCGCGCGCGCACACGGCCGTCGCGCCCGGGCCACAGCGTCACGCGATGGCGCCCCGCGGCATCGTCGAAGTCGAACGCGACATGATGCGCGAGGCTGTTCTGCCACCACGCATCGACGGCGTTCCACGGTGAATGGATGTCCGCGTCGCCGCCCGCGCCGGGCGCCGGCATGCGCCACTCGGCGACGGCTGCGGCCAGCAATGATGCCGCCGCGTCGCCCGCTGGCGCCAATAGCGTGTCGCGGTGGCGCGCGATGAAGCCGGTGTCGATCCGCGCGTCGGCGAACGCCGGCAGCGCGACCAGGCGCTCGAGAAACGCGACGTTCGTCGTCACGCCGACGATTTCGCATTGCGCGAGCGCCGCGCGCATCCGTTGCAGCGCAGCGTCGCGATCCGCGGCATGCACGATCAGCTTGGCGAGCATCGGGTCGTAGTACGGCGAAACCGCGTCTCCCGCGCGAAAGCCGGTGTCGACGCGCACGTCGGCAGTCGCCGCCGGCATCCGCCAGTGCGCAATCGCGCCGATCGACGGCAGGAACTCGCGCTGTGGATCCTCGGCGTAGATGCGTGCCTCGATCGCGTGGCCATCGAGACGCACCGCATCCTGCGCCAGCGGCAGCGGCTCGCCGCGCGCCACGCGCAGTTGCCACTCGACGAGGTCGAGGCCGGTGATCATTTCGGTCACCGGGTGCTCGACCTGCAGCCGCGTGTTCATCTCCATGAAGAAGAAGCGACCATCCGGCTCGGCGATGAATTCCACGGTGCCGGCGCCGACGTAGCCGATGGCTTTCGCCGCCGCGACTGCGGCGTTGCCCATCGCCGACCGGCGCTGCGGGGTCATGCCCGGCGCCGGCGCCTCCTCCAGCACTTTCTGATGGCGCCGCTGCACCGAGCAATCGCGCTCGTTGAGGTGGATCGCGTGTCCTTGCGAATCGGCGAACACCTGGATCTCGATGTGGCGCGGCGACGTCAGGTACTTCTCGACGAGCATGCGGTCGTCGCCGAAGCTCGCGCGCGCCTCGCGCCTGGCGGAGGCGAGCGCCGCCGCGAAGCCGGCGGCATCCTCCGCGACCTTCATGCCCTTGCCGCCGCCGCCGGCCGTGGCCTTGACCAGCACCGGGTATCCGATCTTCTGCGCTTCGCGCGCGAGGAGATCGTCGGCCTGGTCGTCGCCGTGGTAGCCGGGCACCAACGGCACGCCTGCACGCTCCATGATCCGCTTGGCTGCGGATTTCGATCCCATCGCCGCGATCGCCGCCGGCGGCGGACCGACGAAGACGACACCGGCATCGCCGCAGGCCCGCGCGAACGCCTCGTTCTCCGACAGGAATCCGTAGCCAGGATGGATCGCATCCGCGTGTGCGGCAGTCGCGATCGCCAGCACGCGCGCGGCATCGAGATAGCTTTCCCGCGGCAGTGCACCGCCCAGCCGATGCGCCTCGTCGCAAGCCTCGACGAACAGCGCGCCGGCGTCGGCATCCGAGTACACCGCGATCGTGCGGATGCCCATGCGCCGCGCAGTGCGGGCGATGCGGACGGCGATCTCGCCGCGGTTGGCGATCAGCAGGCGGCGCAATGTCACTGGCTGGCGACCACGATGGCGTGTGCGCCGACCGCGCACCAGATGACGAACAGCACGATCGTCGACGCGAGATAGGCCACGAAGCGGTGCTTCACCCTGTTGTACGTGCAATGGATGACGCTGTGCACCAGCCGCAGCGCGACGTACAGCCACGCCAGCAGCAGCAGTCCCCACGCGCCGCCGTGCAGCGCGATGGCCGCGAGCATCGCCGCGTAGAACAGCACCGGCGCCTCGAACAGGTTGCGGAAGTTGTCGGCGGCGCGGTTGTCCTCCAGCTTCGACGCCATGTCCTTGGCGGAGGCGACCGCTTGCGGATGGATGCGTCGCGCGCGCAGCTCGCGCGTGCGGCGCACCAGCAGCAGCATGGCCACGCCGAACGTCAGCAACGCGAGCGCGAGCATCGGCAGCGCCAGCATTCCATCCATGGGTCTCAGCATGCGGGGTTCTCCTTTCGCATCGACCGGTTCACCGCTCGCCGCCGGCGGAGAGATGGCCGAACAGCGCCACGACGCGGCGCAGGATGCCACGCACCGCGCGCCACACCTTCGGCAGCAGCCAGATCGTGAGCACCACCAGCACGGCGAGCACCGCGAGCGCCGCCAGTGGATAGGCGAACGCGAGCCAGACCAGCGTGCCCACCGTCAGGTCCTCGCCGAACGACGCGGCCCAGTTGGAGAAGGGCTCCGGCGACGCATTGATGAGCACGCGGCTGCCGGATTTGGTGAGGTGGCTGCCCGCCGCCAGGGAGCCGCCGAGAATCGCGGCGGCAAGCGTGGTCGCCGGCCCGGCCGCCCCGAACACGCTGGCGGCGAGCGCCGCACCGGCCGGAATGCGCACGAACGTCTGCACGAAATCCCACGCCGTGTCGATGCCGGGAATCTTGTCGGCGAAGAACTCGACCGCGCACATGAATCCCGACGCCGCGAGCACGTAGGGATGCGCAAGCGCGACGAGGCCCCCGGGCAGCGGAACGAGGCCGAGATAACCGAGGCCGCCGACGATGAAGAGCACCGCGTACAGCCGCACGCCACTCGCCCAGCCGAGCGTTGCCGCGAGGGCGGCGAGTTGCCAGGTGGTGAAGGTGTCGACGCCAGGCATGCCCGCTCAGCGCGCTTTCGGCGGCGGCAGCGACGCGGCCCATGCCGGCGGGCGCTTGTCGAGGAACGCTGCCAGTCCCTCGCGCGCCTCCGGCGACGCGCGCACGTCGGCGATGCGCCGTGCCGTATCGGCTATCAGCGCGTCATCGATGGGACCGCGCGCGATCGCGCGCAGCAGCTCCTTCGCCGCCGCCTGCGCGGCCGAGCCCGAGCGCAGCAGCGTGTCGACGATCGCGTCGACGCGCGCGTCGAGCGCATCCTCCGCCACCACCTCGTGCAACAGACCGAGCCGCAGCGCCTCGTCGGCGGCGAAGCGCTCGCCGGTGAGGAAATAGCGATGGGCCGCGCGCGCGCCGATCGCGCGCACGACGTAGGGCCCGACGGTCGAAGGGATGAGGCCGAGGCGCACTTCCGACAGCGCGAACGTCGCGCGCGGCGTGCCCACGGCGACGTCGCAGCACGCGACGAGGCCGACGCCGCCGCCATAGGCCGCTCCGTGCACGCGTGCCACCACCGGCTTGGCGAGGTTGGCGAGCGTCGCCAGCATCGCGGCGAGCGCGTGGGCATCCGCCAGGTTCTGGTCGTAGTGGTAGTGCGCCATCCGCCGCATCCAGCCGATGTCGGCGCCGGCGCAGAAGCTCGCGCCCTTGCCGGACAGCACCACCACGCGCACCGCGGAATCGGCGGCGAGGCCGCGCAACCCGGAAGTCAGTTCGGCGATCAACGCCTCGTCGAAGGCGTTGTGCACGGCTTCGCGCGCCAGCGCGACGCGGGCGACGCCGGCGTCGATGCGGATGTCGAGCGAAGGAGAAGTCGGCGCGGACATGCGCGCGGCTACATCCGGAATACGCCGAAGCGCGTCGCCTCGGCGGCGGCGTTCTGCGATGCCGACAGCGCGAGGCCGAGCACGCGCCGCGTGTCGGCGGGATCGACGATGCCGTCGTCCCAGAGCCGTGCGCTCGCATGGTAGGGGTGGCCCTCGCGCTCGTACTGCTCGCGGATCGGCGCGCGGAACGCCGCCTCGTCCTCGGCGCTCCAGCGGCCGCCCTTGGCCTCGATGGCGTCACGACGCACCGTCGCCAGCACCGTCGCCGCCTGCTCGCCACCCATCACCGAGATGCGCGCGTTCGGCCACATCCAAAGGAAGCGCGGGTTGAACGCGCGACCGCACATGCCGTAGTTGCCGGCGCCGTAGCTGCCGCCGATGATCATCGTGAACTTCGGCACGCGCGCGCACGACACCGCGGTGACCATCTTCGCGCCGTCCTTGGCGATGCCGCCGGCCTCGTATTTCTGGCCGACCATGAACCCGGTGATGTTCTGCAGGAACACGAGCGGCGTGCCGCGCTGTGCGCAGAGCTCGATGAAATGCGCGCCCTTCTGCGCCGATTCCGAGTACAGCACGCCGTTGTTGGCGACGATGCCGACCGGATAGCCGTGGATGCGCGCGAACCCCGTGACGAGGGTCGCGCCGTAGCGCGCCTTGAATTCGTCGAGGTCGCTGTCGTCGACCACGCGCGCGATGACCTCGCGCACGTCGTAGGGCTTGCGGATGTCGGCGTTGATGACGCCATAGAGCTCGCAAGGATCGTAGCGCGGCGCGCGCGGCGGCGCAATGTCGAGCTCGACCCGCTTGCGACGGTTGAGGTTGGCGACGATGCGCCGCGCGATGGCCAGCGCATGTGTGTCGTCGCGCGCCAGGTGGTCGGCGACGCCGGAGACGCGCGTGTGCACGTCGCCGCCGCCGAGCGCCTCGGCGGTGACGATCTCGCCAGTGGCGGCCTTGACCAGCGGCGGCCCGGCGAGAAAGATCGTGCCCTGTTCGCGCACGATGATCGACTCGTCGGACATCGCCGGCACGTAGGCGCCGCCGGCCGTGCAGGAGCCCATCACCACGGCGATCTGCGGCACGCCCGCGGCGGACAGCATCGCCTGGTTGTAGAAGATGCGGCCGAAGTGATCGCGGTCGGGAAACACGTCGGTCTGGTTCGGCAGGTTGGCACCGCCCGAGTCGACGAGATAGATGCACGGCAGCGCGTTGTCGCGCGCGATCTCCTGCGCGCGCAGATGCTTCTTCACCGTCATCGGATAGTAGGTGCCGCCCTTCACCGTGGCGTCGTTGCAGACGATCACGCATTCGCGCCCGCTGACCCGGCCGACGCCGGTGATGATGCCGGCGGCGGCAATCGTGTCGTCGTACATGCCCCACGCCGCGAACGCCGAGAGCTCGAGAAACGGGCTGCCGGGGTCGATCAGCGCGCGCACCCGCTCGCGCGGCAGCAGCTTGCCGCGCGCGAGGTGGCGCGCGCGCGCCGTCTCGCCGCCGCCCTCCTCGATCGCCGCGGTCTTGGCCCGCAGGTCGTCGCACAGCGCCTGCATCGCCTCGCGATTGGCGGCGAACGCGGCGTCGCGCACGGCAAGCCTGGATTCGATGGCGGGCATGTCAGGCCTTGCGCGGATGTCCGGGCATCAGTGCGTACGGATGGCGCCACCGTGGCTGCGCGCGGATCGCGGCGAGCCAGCGCGCGACGTGCGGATACGCGGTCCAGTCTACCCCGATCTCGTCGTCGAAGAAGAGGTAGCCGCAGCACGACAGGTCGGCGATCGTCAGCCGCTCGCCGACGACGAACGCGCTGGTCGCGAGGTGCGCGTCGAGCACCTTCCAGGCGGCCTCGGCGCGCTTGCCGAACTCGGCGAGCACGTCGGGGTTCGGCTGCGCGACGAACGTGCGCATGAAACGGTACGTCGCCGTGTAACTGGTGAGCTTGTGGTTGTCCCACAGCAGCCAGCGCAGGATCTCGCGGCGTTGCGCATCGTCGGCGCCGCCGAAGCGGCCCAGCGTCGCCGCGAGGTAATCGAGGATCACGCCGGACTGCGACAGCGCGAGTCCCGCGTGCTCGAGCATCGGCACCTCACCCATGACGTTGCGCGCGCGATAGGCATCGGTGCGGGTCTCGCCGCCGAAATAGTCGACGAAGCGCGGCGCCCAGTCGGCGCCGGCGAGCTCCAGCGCCAGCGCCACCTTGTAGGCGTTGCCCGATTGCGCGAAGCAGTGCAGTGTGTATTGGGCCATGTAAGCCGTTGCGCGGGTCAGCGCGGGGCCGCGGCGAGCGGCGCCGACATCTCGAGCAGGCGCCCGGCGGGATCGTGAACGTGGCAGACACGCAGCCCCCACGACGATTGGTCGTGCGGCGCGGTGGCGAGGACGACGCCGCGCGCGCGCAGCAGGTCGGCCGCGGCGTCGACGTCGGCGACCCCGATTTGCAGCACGGCGTCGGCGCGCGCGGCGACCTGCAGCGGCGCACCGATCACCGACTCCATCAGCGTGCGCGCGCAAAGGCCGATGCGCGCAGCCCCGGTATCGAGCTCGATATACACACCGGGCACCTCGATCACGGCCTTGAACCCGAGCACGTCGCGGTAGAACGCCAGCATCGGCGCGAAATCGTCGACCAGCAGCCGCAGATGGGTGAGCCCGGTCATGACGCCTCCCGCTGCGCGTCGCCGACGCGCGCGCGCACGAGGTTGCTGCCACGGGCACTGACGAACAGCGTGCCGTCGACGCCGCGCGCCGTACCGTCGACGCCGACGATCCATCCGGCGAGCGACGGCTTGTAGTCGCAGCGTGCGACGACCCATTCGAGCACGAGGCGCGTGCCGGCGGGCACGGCCTTGACGAACTTGAACTCGAAGCCCAGTCCGAGCGCCACGCCGGCCGCCGAGAAATGGGTGGCGTCCAGCCCCATCATCAGCGCGGCGAGCTGCGGGCCACTCGCAATCAGCGCGCCAAACGGCCCGTCAGCCGCGGCGACCGCGTCGTGATGCAGCGGATTCATGTCGCCGGACAGCGTGGCGAAGGCGCGGATGGAGTCGGCGTCGATGCGCACCGACTTGCGGAACACGTCGCCCACGCGCACGCCGATCATCGCAGCAGGTCGCGGCCGATGACCATGCGCTGGATGTCGCTGGTGCCCTCGTAGATCTGGCACACGCGCACGTCGCGGTAGATGCGCTCGACCGGAAAATCGTTGACGTAGCCGTAGCCGCCGTGAACCTGCAGCGCCGCGGAGACCACGCGCTCGGCCATTTCCGAGGCGAACAGCTTGGCCATTGCAGCCTCGCGCAGGCACGGCAGGCCGTGGTCGCGCAGCGTCGCCGCATGCCACACCATCTGCCGCGCCACCTCGATCTCGGTCGCCATGTCCGCCAAACGGAAATTGACCGCCTGGTGGTTGACGATGGGCTTGCCGAACGTCGCGCGCTCGCGGGCGTACGCGATGGCGGCGTCGAACGCCGAGCGCGCCATGCCCACCGACTGCGCGCCGATGCCGATGCGCCCGGCCTCGAGATTGGCAAGCGCGATCCGGTAGCCGTCGCCCTCCTGGCCGAGGCGGTTCTCCACCGGCACCTCGCACTGCTCGAACACGATCTGGGCCGTGTCCGATGCGCGCTGCCCGAGCTTCTCCTCGATGCGCGCGACCCTGTAGCCGGGCGTGCGCGTCTCGACGACGAACGCGCTGATGCCGCGCTTGCCGGCAGCCTTGTCGGTGACGGCGAACACGATCGCGGTGTCCGCGTTCTTGCCGGTGGTGATGAACTGCTTGACGCCATTGAGCACGTAATGGTCGCCCTTGCGCTCGGCGCGCGTGGTGAGCGCGGCGGCGTCGGAGCCGACATGCGGCTCGGTCAGGCAGAAGCAGCCGAGGTGGTCGCCGCGCGCCAGCGGCGGCAGGTAGCGCGCCTTCTGCGGCGCGGTGCCGAAGCGCTCGAGCGGCCCGCAGACGACCGAGTTCTGCACGCTGACCACCGTCGAGGTCGAGCCGTCGCCTGCGGCGATCTCCTCGATCGCCACCGCGAGCGACACGTAATCGCTGCCGGCGCCGCCATCGACCTCGGCGACGACCATGCCGAGCGCGCCGAGCGCGCCGAGCGCGCGCAATTCTTCGCGCGGAAAGTGGTGGTCGCGATCCCACGCCGGCGCGTTGGGCCACAGCCGCTCCTGCGCGAACGCGCGCATCGTGTCGCGCACCATCGCCTGCGTGTCGGAGAGGATCATGGCCCGCGCTCCACCCTGCTCATTTGCGCGCGTCGAGCACGAGGCGCAGCGCCAGCGCCGCGAACACGCCGGCGAGCGCGCGCCGCGACCAGCGCGTGAATCGCCCATGCCGCTCGAACACCCGGCGCACGCGCGATGCGGCGAGCACGCAGCCCAGGTCGAACGGGAACACGATGACGAACTGCGTGACGCCCAGTATCAGCGTCTGCGCCAGCACGCTGCCGCGCGAAGGATCGACGAACTGCGGCAGCAGCGCAAGTTCGAACAGCGCGATCTTCGGGTTCAGCACGCTCGACAAGACCCCGTCGCGATACAGGCGGCTCGCCGCGATCGTCGGCCGCGCGGCAGCGCCTGCGCTGTCGCGCTCGCGCCATGTCTGCACGGCGAGCCACGCCAGGTAGAGCGCACCGGCGACGCGGATCGCGTCGTAGGCGAGCGGCACCGCGGCGAGCAGCGCGGCGAGGCCGAACGCTACCGCCGCGATGTGGAACGACAGCCCGGTCTGGGTGCCGGCCAGCGTCAACAGGCCGGCGCGCCGGCCCTGTGCCAGCGTGCGCGAGACCAGCAGCAGCATGTTGGGGCCCGGCGTGAGCGCGAGCGCGACACACGCGCCGCAGAAGAGAAGCCAGGTCGCGGCCGGCATCAGGCTCATCGGGAATCCCGTTGCGGAATGGGCGATGCGCTCATCTCGATCACCTGTACTCGGTCGCGGCGTAACCGAGCTCCGCCAGCAGCGGTCCGGCGCCGCGCTCGACCGCCGCGCGGTCCGCCGCGCTCATCTCGCGCCGCCATACGCCGACCCGCTCGGGCAGTGGCGGCCGCGCCAGGTTGGCATGGATGCGGGTGCGGTCGTCACGCGACACCATCCGTCCGCTGACGTGCTGGCGCCCCTTGAGCCTCGCGATGCGCGCGACGCCGCGCGCGCTCGGGTCGGTCATGGCCGGCACGAACGGCAGCGCCAGGAACTCGCACAGGCGGTTGAGCACATCAGCCGGATTCTGCACCAGGTCCTCGTAGCGGATCTCGACGTAGCGCGCGAGCGACGCGCCGGCACGCCGACCGGCATCGACATGGTAGCGCCATGCCTGTCCCAGCACGTTGAAGTCCTGGCTCGGCGCGAACCATGTCTTGCGCCACGACAGCGCGGTGTCGCGCGGATCGCGCAGCACGTGGATGAAGTGCGCCTCCGGCAGGACCGCGGCGATCTCGCGCATCGTGAAAATGTTGTCGGGTGTCTTTTCGCCGGCGCGCGGCTTGCCTTCGCTGGCGGCGTACAGGTCGTAGAACACGCGCGTCGCGGCCGCCACCGAGAATGGCGCGAGTGCGGCGATGCGCGCCGCGAAGTCGGCGGCATCGAGCCCGAAGTCGGACCAATTGGAGATCGGCGAGCGATCGGCGGTGACGATGTCGACGAAGCGCCGCGCCACGTCGGGCGCCGCCGGCAGCGTCACCACGTGCTTGAGGAACGCCGTCTCGGGCGGCATCGCCAATGCCGGGTGCGCATCGAGCATCACGGCGAGGAGCGACGTGCCGGAGCGCGGGCAGCCGACGATCACCGGAAACGGCGCGCGCGCGACGTCGGCCGCGGCAGGCACCGCGTGCGCCGGCGACGATCGCATGGATGTCGCGTCCGCCGCCATCGGCGTCAGACGAGCTCGATCGCCAGCGCGGTGGCTTCGCCGCCGCCGATGCACAGCGCCGCCACGCCGCGCCGGCCGCCGTGCTTGCGCAGCGCGCCGAGCAGCGTGACGATGATGCGCGCGCCCGACGCGCCGATCGGGTGGCCGAGCGCGCAGGCGCCGCCGTGCACGTTGACCTTGTCGTGGGCGATGCCGTGCTCGCGCATCGCCGCCATCGTCACCACCGCGAACGCCTCGTTGATCTCGAAGAGGTCGACGTCGGCCGTGCGCCATCCGGTCTTGGCATACAGCCTGGCGATCGCGCCGACCGGGGCGGTGGTGAACTCGCCGGGCTTCTGCGCATGCGTCGCGTGCGCCACGATCACTGCCAGCGGCTTGCATCCGCGCGCTTCGGCCGTGGAGCGGCGCATCAGCACCAGCGCCGCGGCGCCATCGGAAATCGAGCTCGAGTTGGCCGCGGTCACCGTGCCGTCCTTGCGGAATGCCGGCTTCAGCGTGGGGATCTTGGCGGGCGTCGCCTTGGCCGGCTGCTCGTCGCGGTCGACGACGACGTCGCCTTTCCGGCCGCTCACGGTGACCGGCGTGATTTCCCAGGAGAAGGTGCCGTCCTCGCCGGCAGCGAGCGCGCGCGCGAGCGACGCCTGCGCGAACGCGTCCTGGGCCTCGCGCGTGAACGCATACTTGTCCGCGCATTCCTCGGCGAAGGTCCCCATCAGCCGGCCCTTGTCGTAGGCGTCCTCGAGGCCGTCGAGGAACATGTGGTCGATCACCTGCTGATGTCCCATCCGGTAGCCGGCGCGCGCCTTGGGCAGCAGGTACGGTGCCTGCGACATGCTCTCCATGCCGCCGGCGACGACCACGTCACAGGAGCCCGCGACGAGCGCATCGTGCGCGAGCATCGTCGCCTCCATCGCCGAGCCGCACATCTTGTTGACGGTGGTGCAGCCCACGCTGACGGGCAATCCGGCCTTGAGCGCCGCCTGGCGCGCGGGCGCCTGGCCCTGTCCGGCCGGCAACACGCAGCCGAAGATCACGCGCTCGACGTCGTGCGGCGCGATGCCCGCCCGCTCGACGGCGGCCTTGATCGCCGCGGCACCGAGATCGCTCGCCGCGAGCGTGGCGAAATCGCCCTGGAAAGCGGCCATCGGCGTGCGCGCTGCACCGACGATGACGATGGGGTCATTAGGCATGGCGAGCGAATCCTGTGTCGTGTTTGTCGGCGGGCGCCCACGCAACGAACAAAACTCGCCGGCGTGGCATCGAATGCCTGTATTTCACCCGAGAGCCTCTACTTAGTTTCGTTGAACAGCTCGCGTCCGATCAGCATCCGCCGAATTTCCGACGTGCCGGCGCCGATCTCGTAGAGCTTGGCGTCGCGCCACAGCCGGCCGGTCGCGTATTCGTTGACGTAGCCGTTGCCGCCGAGGCACTGGATCGCCTCACCGGCCATCCACGTCGCCTTCTCGGCGGCGTACAGGATCGCCCCGGCCGCGTCCTTGCGCGTGGTTTCGCCGCGGTCGCAGGCGGCGCCCACCGCGTAGACGTAAGCGCGGCACGCCGTCATCGTCGTGTACATGTCGGCGAGCTTGCCCTGCATCAGCTGGAACTCGCCGATCGGCTGGCCGAACTGGCGGCGCTCGTGGACGTACGGCAGCACGGCGTCCAGGCACGCCGCCATGATGCCGAGCGGGCCGCCGGCGAGCACGGCACGCTCGTAATCGAGCCCGCTCATCAGCACGTTGACGCCGCGTCCTTCCTCGGCGAGCACGTTGGCCGCCGGCACCTCGCAGTCGACGAACACGAGCTCACAGGTATTGGATCCGCGCATGCCGAGCTTGTCGAGCTTCTGCGCGGTGGAGAAACCGCGCATCCCCTTCTCGACGATGAACGCGGTGATGCCGCGCGGGCCGGCACCGGCATCGGTCTTCGCATAGACGACGAGCGTGTCGGCGTCGGGGCCGTTGGTGATCCACATCTTGTTGCCATTGAGGACGTAGTGCTCGCCGTGGCGCTTCGCCGCAAGGCGCATCGACACGACGTCGGAGCCCGATCCGGACTCGCTCATCGCCAGCGCGCCGACGTGCTCCCCCGAGATCAGCCGCGGCAAATAGCGGCGCTTCTGCGATTCGCTGCCGTTGCGGCGGATCTGGTTGACGCACAGGTTCGAGTGCGCACCGTACGACAGGCCGACCGACGCCGAGGCGCGCGAAATCTCCTCCATCGCCACGATATGCGCCAGGTAGCCGAGACCGGCGCCGCCGAACTCCTCCTCGACCGTGATGCCGAGGAGGCCCATGTCGCCCATCTTGCGCCAAAGGTCGGGCGGGAACAGGTTGTCGCGGTCGATGTCCTGGGCGCGCGGCGCGATCTCGGTGGCGGCGAAGGCGCGCACGCTGTCGCGCAGCATGTCGAGCGTCTCGCCAAGCCTGAAATCCAGCGTTTTCAGATGCGGCATCGGGGTCCTCCGGTGCAGGCAGTGCGGTGCGTGGCGCTGCCGCCGGTCACGTGTCCGGCGCGTCGCGCATCACGATCAGCGTCTGCTGCATCAACGCCACCAGTGTGCGCGCGTGCGCCGATTCCGCGTACACCTCGCCGCGGGTGATCGCCAGCGTGCGGCCCGGCTTGACGACGAAGCCCTCGGCGACGAGGCGCTCGCCGCGCGCCGGGGCGAGAAGATTGAGCTTGAACTCCACCGTCAGCACCGACGCGTCCCGCGGAAACAGCGTGAACCCGGCATAGCCGCCGGCGGTATCCACCATCGCCGCCAGCACCCCCGCGTGCACATAGCCGTGCTGTTGCGACACTTCCTCGCGCGGCACCAGCGACAGCGCGCAATATCCCGGCGCGACGTCGACGAGTGTGGCGCCGACAAGGCGCATGGCGCCCTGGCGCGCGAAACTCGCGCGTACCCGCTCGGCGTAGTCGCTGCACGGTGGAACGAATGTCGTCGACGGCGTGGCCATGGCTCCCGGATCCGCGCGGCGCGATTGCGCGCGGCGGTCGTCCAAGCCGACCGCCCTCATTCATCGTATATGACGTTTACGTAAACGTCAATCAGGCCCCTCGCCCGGCCGCGGCTAGGCGGCGCCGCGGCCGCCGCGGACAGCCGCGGTGCCGGCCCGCGGCGCCACGGCATCCTTCAGCTGGCGGCGGCATTCGCGCTCGATGCCGTCGATCTCGGCGAGCGTGGCGTCGATGTCCTCCTTCTGCTGCAGCAGCCGGGCACGACGATCGGTGAGGAGCTCGATGAACTTGGCGAGCTGGCCGCGCTCGTTGCGCGACACCTCGTACATGTCGAGGAGCTCGCCGATTTCCGACAGCGCGAGCCCGAGGCGCTTGCCGCGCAGGATGAGCTTCAGCCGCACGCGCTCGCGCTCGCCGTAGACGCGCACGCGGCCCGCGCGCTGCGGCGCGATCAGTCCCTCGTCCTCGTAGAAACGGATCGCGCGCGTGGTGAGGGCGAATTCCTTCGCCAGCGCGGAAATGGTGTAGGCAGGGTGACGTGCGGACGGCATGATCGTGCACCGAAGTCGCGGGATCGCCGCCCGCCGGCGCGGGGACAAAGTCCACGATACCATATGCGTCGGCGCCCTGGCACCGCGCGCGCCGGCGCCGCCGCCCATGAACGCACCCGCGATCCTCTCGCTCGAGCACCCCTTCGCCGACCCGCCCGCGATCGGCGCGTCGACGCCTGTGACACCCGGCATCCATTGGCTGCGCATGCCCCTGCCGTTCGCGCTGGACCACATCAACCTGTGGTTGTGCGATGGCGCCGGAACGGCCATCGTCGATTGCGGAATCGGCGACGACGCCACGCGCGCCGCGTGGCGCACGCACTTCGACGGAATTCTCGCCGGACGCGGCGTCGACGCCATCGTCGCCACGCACTATCACCCCGATCACGTGGGCAACGCCGCGTGGCTTGCCGCGCGCTTCGGCGTGCCGGTGACGATGACCTACGCCGAATTCCTGCATGGACGCGGCGTGTGGCGCGATGAAGCACCGACTTGCGTGGCGGGCTACGCGGCGTTCTTCGCTGCGCACGGCCTCGACGCGGCCGACGCCGCGGCGCTGCGCGCGCGGGGCAACGCGTATCGCCGCGCCGTGCCCGAGATGCCGGCGACGCTGCGGCGGATCGTCGACGGCGACGAACTCGTCCTCGGCGGCATGCGTTTCGGCGTGATCGTCGGCCACGGCCACTCCCCCGAGCACGCCGCGCTGCACGCGCCTGCGCACCGCGTCCTCATCGCGGGCGACATGCTGTTGCCGAGGATCAGCACCAACGTCGGCGTGTCGCCGGCAGAACCCGACGGCGACCCGCTGGCGCGCTTCCTCGACTCGCTGGCGCGCTTCGAGGCATTGCCGCACGACACGCTGGTCCTGCCGTCGCACGGGCTGCCTTTCCGCGGCATCGCGCTGCGCGTGGCGCAGCTGCGCGCGCACCACCGCGCGCGGCTCGACGAGCTCGAGGCGTTCGTGCGCGGCGCGGCGCGGCCGGTGAGCGCCGCCGACGCGCTGCCGGTGCTGTTCCGCCGCGCGCTCGACCTGCAGCAGCGCTTTTTCGCCATGGGCGAGGCGATCGCGCATCTCAATCACCTGTGGCATCGCGCGCGCATCGCGCGTGTCGCCGACGCCAACCGCATCCGTTTCGAGGCCATGCCATGATCGCTCATCAATCGGGGGGCACGCCGCCACCGGCGGGCGCCGTTCCCGCCTACGACCCCGAAGCGCTCGCCGCCTCGCTCGCACAAGCCGCGGACAAGGCTGCCAAGGTGATCGGCGACTTCGCCGCGCGCCAGCCCGACAAGGGCACTGCGATCTTCAGCGACGAGCTCGGCCTCGGCAAGGCGTTCTTCGAGCTCGCTTCGCGGATGCTGGCCGACCCGATGAGCGTCGCCGAAGCGCAAGTCAAGCTGTGGCTGCAGCACGCCGAGCTGTGGCATTCGTCGTGGCTCCGGCTGCTGGGCGCCGACCGCGGACCGGTTGCCGTGCCGCATGCCGGCGACAAGCGCTTCCGCCACGAGGACTGGGAGCAGCACTTCCTCTACGACTACATCAAGCAGTCGTACCTCATCACCGCGCGCTGGCTGCATCACAACGTGGCGAGCGTCGAAGGACTGTCCGACAACACGCGCAAGAAAGTCGATTTCTTCACGCGCCAGTACATCGACGCGCTGTCACCGTCCAATTTCGCGCTGACCAATCCCGAGGTGTATCGCGAGACGATCGCGAGCGGCGGCCAGAACCTGGTCAAGGGACTCAACAACCTTCTCGCCGACATCGAGCGCGGCAACGGCCGCGTGCGCATCTCGATGACCGACGCCAAGGCCTTCGAGCTCGGCGTCAACATCGCCACCACGCCCGGCAAGGTGGTGTTCCGCAACGAGCTGATCGAGCTGATCCAGTACGAGCCGGCGACCAAGAAGCAGTGGCGGCGCCCGCTGCTGGTGATGCCGCCGTGGATCAACAAGTACTACATCCTCGACCTGCGCGAGAAGAATTCCTTCCTGCGCTGGGCAGTGCACGAGGGCATGACGGTGTTCGTCATTTCGTGGGTGAACCCGGATGCCGCGCTCGCCGCCAAGAATTTCGAGGACTACATGCGCGAGGGCCCGCTCGCCGCGCTGGACGCGATCGCCCGCGCCACCGGCGAGAAGGACGTCAACGCCGTCGGCTACTGCCTCGGCGGCACGCTGCTCGGAGCGACGCTGGCGTACATGGCGGCGCACGACGACAAGCGCATCGCCAGCGCGACGTTCATGACGGCGCTGCTCGACTTCGGCCACGCCGGCGAGCTCGACGTGTTCATCGACGAGGAGCAGGTGTCGTCGCTGGAGGCGCGGATGAGTGAACGCGGCTATCTCGAGGGCAGCGAGATGGCCAACACGTTCAACATGCTGCGCGCCAACGACCTCATCTGGTCGTTCGTCATCAACAACTACCTGCTGGGCCGCGACCCCTTCCCGTTCGACCTGCTGCACTGGAACTGCGATTCCACGCGCATGCCGGCGGCGATGCACAGCTTCTATCTGCGCAACATGTACATGCGCAACGCCCTGCGCGAGCCGGGCGGCATCACGCTCGGCGGCACGCCGATCGACCTCGCCAGGGTCGGCGTGCCGACCTATTTCGTGTCGGCCATCGAGGATCACATCGCGCCGTGGAAGACCACGTTCGAAGGGCCGCAGCTGGTCAAGGGCAAATCGCGATTCGTGCTGTCGGGCTCCGGCCACATCGCCGGCATGATCAATCCGCCGGCGGCCAACAAGTACGGCTACTGGACCAATCCCAAGCTCGGCACGGACGCCGAAGCGTGGCTGGCCGGCGCGACGCAGCGCGAAGGCTCGTGGTGGAACGACTGGCGGCAGTGGATCTCGTCGTACCTCGGCAAGGAAGTGCCGCCGCGAGTACCGGGCAGGGGCGGCCTCAAGACGCTCGGCGACGCGCCGGGATCCTATGCGCGAATCCGCGCCGATGGCTGACGCGGCGCGGCTCGCTTCACCCTTTTACTCGGGACGAACCAAGGAGGATGCAGTGCGCAAACTGATGGCAGTACCCGCGATGGCGGCGTGTGGGCTCTGCGTGGCGCTCGCGGCGGGCGCCGGCGACGCGCTCGCGCAGCAGGCGCCACAGAACGTGATCCCGGCGCCGTCGATGGCCGCGCCACCGCCACCGCCGCGGCCGCCGTCATGCGGCGACTGCGGCGTTGTGCAATCGATCCGTTACATCGAGGAGAAGGGCGGCTCGAGCGGCGGCGGCGCCGTGCTCGGCGGAGTCCTGGGCGGCGTGCTCGGCCACCAGATCGGCAGCGGCCGTGGCAACACCGCGGCGACCATCGCCGGCGCCGCCGGCGGCGCGCTGGTCGGCAACGAAGTCGAGCGCAATCGCAACTCCAAGGCGTATTGGGAAGTGCGCGTGGCGATGGATTCGGGCAACTCGCGCACGTTCCAGTATTCGGCGCAGCCCTATGCGCGCGAGGGCGATCGCGTGCGGCTCATCAACGGCGGCCGCAGCCTCGAGGTGATGCGGAAATAACGCCTCAACGCCGGCCGCCCTCGCCTGGCCGCTTGCGAGGCGCGCACCGGCGCGACGTAGCGACGTAGTCGCTCGCGCGGCGGCGCGGCCGCCGCGCGGCGGATCAATGCTTCTGGTCGTTCTTGTCGTTCTTGTCGTTCTTCTCCTCGCGCCCGCGTCCGCGCTCCTCGTTGCCTTTGTTCTCGTGCGCGTTCGGGCCGTTGCCGCCGCCCTGGTGCGGCGGATTGTTGACGACCGCGGGCGCGGCGTTGACCTGCGGCGCACGCTGCACGCCCTGCACTTTCTGCTGCTGCTGCTGCGGCGGCGGCGGCGGGTTGCCGTGCGGCGCCGTTACCGTGCGCGATTCGGTGTGCACCTCTGCCTGCGGCGGTTGATGCGGCGCGCGCTTCATCCGGTTGTCGTGCTCGTTGCCATTGCCGGTCTGCGCACCTTTGCCCGTCTGCTGGGCGTTGCCCGTCTGCTGGGCGTTGCCCGACTGCTGGCCGTTGCCCGCTTGCGGGCCGCTACCGGCCTGCGTCGTCACGTTGCGCGACGTGTTGCGCTGTTGCAGCCCGCCCGTCCGCTCGGTATTGCGGTTCTGCTCGTTGATGCGGTTCTGCTCGACGGCACGGTTGTCGCGCGATTCGGTGCGTGTCGGTGCCGTGGCCGTGCCTGTTACCGGTGGTGCGTGGATCGTCGCGGCGGACGGCGGCTTGTGGTCCTTGTTCGCCTCGAGGGTCTTCTGGTCCTGTGCATGTTCCGTCGCGCGTTCGCGGGGATTGCGTCCCGGTCCCGGCGGAGCGCCATTGACGGCTGCCGCACCGCTCGCGCCCCCACCGGACTTCGTCGCCATTTCCGCGCGCCGCACCGCGGTCGGCTGCAGACCGAGTCGCGCGGGCTTGGAAGTCGCGTAGTAGTCCGCGGCCGGCTTGGGCGTGCCCTGCGCACCTGCACGCAGCACCGGCACCGAGTTCGGCCGCGCATGCACGAGCGGAGGCACCGACGTTCCGGGCTTCACCGCACCCAATGCCGAACCGGTGAGCGACACGCGCTCGCTCGCCACGTAAGGTTTGCGCGCGATGAGGTTGGCGCCGGCGACCGCCGTCACCGCGCCGGGCACGCGCCAGTTGGCGAAGCGTTCCGGTGGCGGCGAATGATCGCGATATTGCACGTCGACGTGGTAAGGCCGGTTGTAGCGATCCCAGCACGCGTCGTGGCATCCGCCCCACCAGGGCTGGTACGGCTCGCGCCAGCCGAGCGGGACCCAGCCGTAGGCGGGACCGCCGCCGCCGATCGCGACCGTCAGGCCGCCGCCTGTCCACGCCACGAGCGCCGGCGCCCACACCGGCCGCGCGACGTACGCGCCCGGCACCCATCCCCAGCGGTTGCCGACGTACGCCCAGCGGCCATAGTGGAACGGTGCGTAGCCCCATGGCGCGCGATCGACCCACGTCAGCCCGAATGCGGGAACGGTGGTCCAGTAGCCGTCGCTGTAGGGTGCCCAGCCGACCGGGACGCCGCTCGGAAACCAGACGTTGCCATAGTCGGGATTCGACTGCCATGCGCCGTAGTTCGCGAGATCGGAATAGCCCACCATCTGCTGCGAGACATAGCGCTGGTTCGCGGCCTGGCGGAAATAGCGCTCGCGATCGGCGCTCCATGTGTCGAACGCGTCGACCGGCATCGCCGCGGCGAATTGCGCCGCGGTGTTGTCGGCGTTGACGATCGTCGCCGTCATGCCGGGCAGCACCTGCTGCAGCCCCGCCGTCACCTGCGCCGTCACTTCACCTTCGCGCACGGTCACCGCAGTCTGGCGCTGGTCCGGTGACACCGTGACGCGGTACAGGCCCGGACGCCGCAGCACGACCTGCGTCGCCGGCGTGTCGATCACCACGCTGTCGCCTGCGTCGAGCACGTTGAGGCGCAAGATGACATCGCCCTGCGCAACGAAGAGATCGAGGTTGTGATCGTCGAGCGCCCCGACATTGACGTTGGTGGCCGCGGACATCCGCATCTGCGAGCCGCCGAAGTCCACCTCGGCGTGCGCGCCTTCCGCCGCCCACAGGTTGTCGCCATTCGTCACCGGATAGTTGAGGTCGACGGGCGACCAGTCCTGCGACTGGTCCGGCGGCGCGAGATAGATCTGGCCGGCGAGGCTCGACAGGCGGCCGACGCGCGTCGGCACGTCGCCCCCGGTGTCCTGCGCCCACGCGGGCGCGAGTCCCGCAAGCGCCAGCGCGAATACGCCCAGTGTTCGCAAGCGGGTTGCGCTTTGCAGCATCGACGACATGGTCATGGCATTCCTCCTTGTTCGTTCCCTAAACGCCGCCGCGCGGTGGGGGGTTGACCACGCGACTTGATCTAGAATGTGCGCCTACCGGCAACGCGTAACAAGTCGTTGCGGGAATGCTTGCTCCGACCACGCTCCAACCGACCTCAAACAGGAGACTTCATGAACCGGTTCCGCCTGTCGCAAATCGCGAGTGCGGTCGCATTGTCCCTGTGTGCAGGTTCAGCGCTTGCACAATTCAGCAACACGGTGTTCTTCGGCGACAGCCTCACCGACAGCGGCTCGTTCAAGCCCGTGCTGCCGCCCGGCACCGGCCTGTTCACGACGAACCCGGGGCCGGTGTGGTCGCAGGTGCTGGCACAGCACTTCGGCACGACGGCGACGCCCGCCGACCAGGGCGGCACCAACTACGCGCAGGGCGGGGCACGCGTGTCGTTGCTGCCGGGCTATCCCGACTCGCCGCCGACGGGCACGGCGACGCCGATCGCGACGCAGGTCGCGCAATATCTCGCCGCCGGCGGCGCCGACCACAACGCGCTCTATTCCGTCTGGGGCGGCGCCAACGACATCTTCACCAATCTCGGGGCATTGCAAGCCGGCGCAATCTCGCCGACCGACCTGCAGGCCAATGTCGCCACCGCGGCGGCGCAGCTCGTGCAGCAGGTCGGCATCCTGCAGGCCGCCGGCGCGCGCTACATCATGGTGTGGGACCTGCCGGACATCGGCAAGACCCCGGCGGGCACGGCGTCGGGCAACGCCGCCGGCATTTCGTCGATCACGAGCCTGTACAACTCGACGCTGATGGCGGGGCTCGATCAGCTCGGCGGCAACGTGATCCGGCTCGACGTCGCCAAGCTCCTCAACGAGCTGATCGCCAATCCGGCGGCCTTCGGCATCGCCAACGTCACCATTCCGGCGTGCGGCACCACGGCGTCGCTGGTGTGCACCGCCGCCAATTTCGTCACGCCCAATGCGGCGACCACGTTCCTTTTCGCCGACGGCGTGCACCCCACGACGGCCGGCCACATGGCGCTGGCGCAATACGCCGAGTCGTTCATCGAAGGGCCGGTCAAAATGGCGGTGCTGGCCGAGGCCCCGCTCGCCGTGGAAGCGGCGAACTTCCGCGCGGTCGACACGCGGATGCAGTCGGGACTCGATTCGCCCATGCGCGGCAACAAGGTCCAGGCGTGGGCGAGCTACGACTACGCGAATCCCGACTTCAACGGCGGCTGGTCGGATGCGAGCTCGACGCAGAACACGATCAGCGTCGGCGCCGACATGAAGGCGTCGGATGCGCTGCTCGTCGGGCTGCAGTTCGGCTACACCGAGAACAAGGGCGACTTCGCCGGCGGCGGTGGCGGCTACAAGCTCGACGAAACGATGGGCACCATCTATGCGGGCTGGGGTCACGGGCCGTGGTGGGTGGGCGGCGAGCTGTTCGCGGGCGACCTCGACTTCCGCGACGTGCATCGCAACATCCAGATCCTCGACCAGAATCGCGTCGAGACCGCCGACGCGCGCGGCTATCACTACGGCGGGCGCATCCTCGGCGGCTATTGGTTCCAATACGCCGGACTCGTGCACGGCCCGTACGCGAGCGTCGCGTACCAGCAGGCGGTGGTCAAGCAATTCGCCGAGAACGGCGACGACAGCACCGCGCTGTCGTATGGCCAGCAGAAGCGCGAGTCGCTGGCGACGAGCGTCGGCTGGCAGGTCGCCGGTCAGTGGGGCGCGGTGCGGCCGTTCGCGCGCGCCACGTGGGAATTCGAGTCCAGGGACGACGCGCGCTCGGTCAGCGCGAGCCCGGTGGGTCTCGGCGGCACGTATACCGTGGGCACCTACAAGCCGGACAACAACTACGCGCTGTTCAACGTCGGCGTGAGCACCGATTTCGGCAAGGTCACCGGCTACATCTCGGGCGACGCCACGGCCGCCAAGAGCGACGGCAACTACTACGCGGTGACCGTCGGGCTGCGCGTGCCGCTGTAAGGCGGCACCAAGCGACCGTCAGCCCGGGCGGCCCGCTTCCGCCTTGCCCCGGTCCGCTTCATAGAAGCGCGCGCGGGTGTCGACCACGCTGTGGCGCAGCTCCACCGGCAGGTCGTGATAGGTGTACGCGGTGCGCAGTATCTCGAGCACCGGCGCGCCGGCGTCGATGCCCAGCGCCTTCGCCGCCTTGCGGTCGGCGGTGCCCGCGCGCAAGCGCTCGTGCGTGCGCACGACGTTGATGCCGTAATGCGTCTGATAGAAGTGGTAGATCGTGCTGTCGCGGGCGCGAAACCGGGCCTCCGTGAGATCGGGGAACATCGCCGCGGCGATGACGATCGTGTCGAACACCGCGGGCTCGCCGGACAGCAGCAGCAGGTTGCTGATGCGGATCGTCCGCGCGCCGGTGTCGACGCGCAGCAACGCCGCCTCGTGCGCATCGGCGCGCGCGCGGGCGAACCCGAGGAACCGCGGTTGCGGCAGCTCGCGGCGGCCCTCGGCATCGACGATGTGGAAGAAATGGAAGCGGTTGCGCGTCGGACCGTGCACGGCGACGAACGTGCCGAGACCCTGGCGTCGCACCAGGATCTGTTCCGCCACCAATTCGTCGATCGCCTTGCGCAGCGTGCCGATGCTGACCGCGTAGCGCTCGGCGAGTCGCGCCTCCGCCGGGATCGCCGCTCCCGGCTTCCATTCGCCGGCGACCAGCGCCGAGGTGATCGCCGCCTTCACCGCCTTGAAGCGCGGCAGCGCCAGGCCCTCGCCGCCGCCGCCGATGTCCGCCACGCGCTGCGCCTCCGCGACCGCCTGCCTCGCTCTCATCGCCGGCCACCGTCCGTTCAAAGCTTATTCATATCATCTATATCACTTGGTTGACAGCGCCGCAAGACGCCCGCAAACTGCCGGCTGAACGCGGTGTCCCGCGCAAGCCGGCGTCGGCGCACGCCCGGCCGCCCCCGCGCAATCTCCGAGGATGTTCGAAATGATCGATTTCGTGGTGCACGACGATGGCGACTCGGTCGGCGTCGTCGTCGTCGAGGGCGTCAAGGCCGGCCGCAAGCTCGCCGGCTGGATCATGGACCAGGACAAGGACATCGCGGTGACCGCGCTGTCCGACATTCCCATCGGCCACAAGCTCGCGATCCGCGAGCTGAACGCGAACGACACCGTGATCAAGTACGGCGTCGACATCGGCCGCACGATCGCCCCGATCAAGGTGGGCGAGCATCTGCACGTGCACAACGTCAAGACCAAGCGCTGGTAAGGAACCGCGAACCATGAGACTCGACAACGCCACTTTCCGTGGATACCTGCGCGACAACGGCCGCGTGGGCGTGCGCAACCACGTCGTCATCCTGCCCGTCGACGACATCTCCAACGCCGCCGCCGAAGCCGTTGGCAACCAGGTCAAGGGCACGCTGGCGATCCCGCATCCGTATGGCCGGCTGCAGTTCGGTCCGGACCTCGAGCTGCACTTCCGCACGCTGATCGGCACCGGCTGCAATCCCAACGTGGCCGCCGTCGTCGTCATCGGCATCGAGCCGGGCTGGACCAAGCGCGTCGTCGACGGCATCGCCAGCACCGGCAAGCCGGTGGAGGGATTCTGGATCGAGCAGAACGGCGACACCGCGACGATCGCCGCGGCCTCGCGCAAGGCCAAGGAGTTCGTGCATTACGCCACGGCGCTCGACCGCGTCGAGCGTCCGATCTCGGATCTGTGGGTATCGACCAAGTGCGGCGAGTCGGACACGACCTCCGGATGCGGCGCCAACCCCACGGTGGGCAACGCGTTCGACAAGCTCTATCCGCACAAGACCACACTGTGCTTCGGCGAGACTTCCGAGATCACCGGCGGCGAGCAGATCGTCGCCGCGCGCTGCGCCACGCCCAAGGTGCGCGACGAGTTCATGGCGATGTTCAATCGCTACCAGGACATGATCAACCGCTGGAAGACCAACGACCTTTCGGACTCGCAGCCGACCAAGGGCAACATCGAGGGCGGGCTGACGACGATCGAGGAGAAGGCGCTCGGCAACATCCAGAAGATCGGCCGCCTGTGCAAGGTCGACGGCGTGATCGACAAGGCCGAGATGCCGACCCATCCGGGACTCTGGTTCATGGATTCGTCGTCGGCCGCGGCGGAGATGGTGACGCTGTGCGCGGCCTCCGGCTACGTCGTGCATTTCTTCCCGACTGGCCAGGGCAACGTCATCGGCAACCCGGTCCTGCCGGTGATCAAGCTCTGCGCCAACCCGCGCACCGTGCGCACGATGGGCGAGCACATCGACGTCGACGTGTCGGCGCTGCTGCGCCGCGAGATGTCGCCCGACGAGGCCGGCGACAAGTTGCTCGACTGCATGTTCGCCACCGCCAACGGCCGCCATACTTCGGCGGAAGTGCTCGGCCATCGCGAGTTCGTGCTGACGAGGCTCTACGAAAGCGCGTGAGCGCGCGCCTTTGGCATACTACGCAACGCTGTTCCGACAACATCGCCGGCTCACTTTCGCAGCAGTCGTGACGACGAAGGACGCCGGCGGTTGTCCAACCCAGGAGGGCAACACGTGAAATTCCCGACCCTGCTGGCGGCCATTGCCGCCGCCGCGATCACCGTCACCGCCACTGCACCCGCGCGCGCCGAAACCAACGAGCTCAAGGTCGCGCGCCAGTACGGCATCAGCTACCTGCCATTGATGCTGATGGAGGACCAGAAGCTGATCGAGAAGGCGGCCGCCGCGGCCGGCATGCCCGACCTCAAGGTCACGTGGGCGCAGTTCGCCGGCGGCAACGTGATGAACGACGCGCTGCTGTCCGGCAGCCTCGACTTCGCGGCCGGCGGCGTCGGGCCGTTCGTCACGCTGTGGGCGAAGACGCGCGGCAACTACAACGTCAAGGCGACGGGTGCCCTCAACTCGATGCCGCTCTACCTCAACACCAACAATCCCAACGTCAAGACGATCAAGGACTTCACGGACAAGGACAAGATCGCGCTGCCGGCGGTCAAGGTGTCGATCCAGGCGGTGACGCTGCAGATGGCGGCCGAGCAGGCGTTCGGGCCCGGCCAGCAGAACAAGCTCGATCACCTCACGGTGACCATGTCGCATCCGGATGGGCAGATCGCGCTGCTGTCCGGCTCCAGCGAAGTCACCGGCCACTTCACGTCGCCGCCGTTCCAGTTCAACGAGCTGGAGCATGCCAACATACACCGCGTGCTCAATTCGTACGATGTGCTCGGCGGCCCCGCCACGTTCAACGTGGTGTGGACGTCGTCGAAGTTCCACGACGAGAACCCGAAGGTGTACGCGGCGTTCGTCAAGGCGCTGGACGAGGCCGAGGCGATGGTCAACAAGGACCACCGCGCGGCGGCGCAGACGTACCTGCGGATGAGCAAGGACAAGAGCAGTGTCGACGAGATCGTCAAGATGCTGGACGACCCGACGATGGTGTTCACCACGACGCCCAACAACACGATGAAGTACGTCGACTTCATGCTCAAGGTCGGCGCGATCAAGGTCAAGCCCGAGTCGTGGAAGGAGATGTACTTTCCCAACGCGCAGGGCCTGTCCGGCAGCTGACGCCGGCTTCATGTGCCGCGGCGGCGCCGAGCGATGACGAACCGTTGATGGAGGCCGCGGCGCACCCTGCGCAGGCCACAGCGCCGGCGACGCCGCCGCCAGCGCAGCTCGAGGTGCGCGGCGTCACGCTGCAATACAAGACGCGCGAGCACCTGGTCACCGCGACCTACCGCGTCGATTTCAAGGTGTGGAAGTCCGACCGCTACGTGCTGCTCGGCCCTTCCGGTTGCGGCAAGTCGACGCTGCTCAAGGCCGTCGGCGGCTACATGGCGCCTGCCGAGGGCGAGATCCGCCTCAATGGCAAGCCGGTCAAGCGCCCGGGTCCCGACCGCATGATGGTGTTCCAGGAGTTCGACCAGCTGCTGCCCTGGAAGACCGTCAAGGAAAACGTGATGTTCCCGATGGTCGCCACGCGCAAGTACGCCGCGAACGACGCCGAGGCGCGCGCGATGCACTACATCGAGCGGGTGAACCTGACGCCGTTCGCCGCGCACCATCCGCACCTGCTGTCCGGCGGCATGAAGCAGCGCGTGGCGATCGCGCGGGCGATGGCGATGGAGCCTGAGGTGCTGCTGATGGACGAGCCGTATGCGGCGCTCGATGCCCTCACCCGCCGCAAGATGCAGGACGAGCTTCTGCAGCTGTGGGACGACACGCATTTCACGATGCTCTTCGTCACGCATTCGATCGCCGAGGCGATCAAGTGCGGCAGCCGCATCCTGCTGTTGTCGCCGCATCCCGGGCAGGTCAAGGCCGAGCTCGCCAGCGTGGCGCGCGCCGGCAGCGATCCGGGCGCCGCCCGCGCGCTCGAGTCGCGGATCCACGAGATGCTCTTCAGCGACGCCGTCGAGGAAGGAGAGTTGCACCATGGCTGACGCCGATGCCGTCCTCGTCATGCGTCCGGAAATCCACCGCGAGCTCAAGGACGCCGCCGCGTTCGGCGTCGTCGAGCAGCCGCTGTCGACGTTCGAGCGGCTCTACAACCAGCCGGCGCTGCGCAAGACCGTGCTCATCGTGCTGCTGGCGCTGGCCTGGGAGATCGGCGCGCGCCTCCTCAACAACAACCTGCTGCTGCCGACGTTCAGCGAGACGGTGCGCGCGCTGTTCGCGGTGATCGCGAGCGGCGAGATCCTGGTCAAGCTGTGGGCGTCGCTCAAGGTGCTGTTGATGGGCTATGCGATCGGCATCGCGCTGGCGGCGGTGCTCACCGCGTTCGGCATCTACTCGCGGATCGGCACCGACCTCCTGGAAACGCTGACGGCGATGTTCAATCCGCTGCCGGCGATCGCCCTCCTGCCGATCGCGCTGATCTGGTTCGGCCTCGGCAACGGCAGCCTGATCTTCGTGCTCGTGCATTCGGTGGTGTGGGCGGTCGCGCTCAACACGCATTCGGGCTTCCTCGCCGTGTCCAACACGATGCGCATGGTCGGGCGCAACTACGGCCTGAGCGGCGTGGCGTACGTCACCAAGCTGCTGATTCCCGCGGCCCTGCCGTCGATCATCACCGGCCTCAAGATCGGCTGGGCATTCGCGTGGCGCACGCTGATCGCGTCCGAGCTCGTGTTCGGCGTGAGCTCGGGCTCGGGCGGCCTCGGCTGGTTCATCTACGAGAACAAGAACGCGCTCGAGATTCCCAACGTGTTCGCCGGCCTGCTCACCGTCATCGTCATCGGCCTCGTCGTCGAGAACCTGATCTTCCGCGTGATCGAGCGCCGCACCGTGCGGCGCTGGGGCATGCAGAGCTGATGGCGCGCGCCCTGCCTCGCGCCCGCGGGCGACGCTGATGCCGCGCGTCGTCGTCACCGAGTTCATGGACGCGCCCGCGGTGGCGTCGCTGCGCCTGCGCCACGACGTCGTCTACGACCCCACGCTGGTCGACCGCCACGATGCGCTGCGCGCGGCGGTCGCCGATGCCGACGCCCTTGTCGTGCGCAACCGCACGCGCGTCGACGCGCCGCTGATCGCCGCCGCGCCGCGGCTGGCCGTCGTCGGGCGTCTCGGCGTGGGACTCGACAACATCGACGTCGCCGCCTGCGGCAAGCGCGGCATCGCGGTGATTCCCGCCACGGGCGCCAACGCGCTGGCGGTGGCTGAATACGTCGTCGGCACGGCGATGATGCTGCTGCGCGGCGCGCATGGCGCGTCCGCCGACGTCGCCGCCGGCCGCTGGCCGCGCGAGCGGCTGTCGGAAGGCCGCGAGATCCGCGGCAAGACCCTCGGCCTCGTCGGCTTCGGCGGCATCGGCCGGCTGACCGCGGACCTCGCGCGTGCGCTTGGCATGGTGCTCGTCGCCCACGATCCTGCGATCGATCCCAACGCCGTGCTGTGGAACGACTTCGGCACGCAGCCCCTGGCGCTCGACGAGCTGTTCGCGGTCGCCGACGTGGTGAGCCTGCACGTGCCGCTCGTCGACTCCACGCGCAACCTGGTCGACGCCCGCAGGCTGGCGCTGATGAAGCCGCACGCGATCCTGATCAACACCGCGCGCGGCGGCATCGTCGACGAGGCAGCGCTCGCCGTGGCGCTGCACGCCGGCCGCCTGGGCGGCGCCGCGCTCGACGTCTTCGCCCGCGAGCCGCTGGCTGCGGGCTCGCCGCTCGCCGACGCGCCCAACGTGCTGCTCACGCCGCACGTCGCCGGCGTCACCGCCGAATCGAACGCGCGGGTGAGCGCGATGATCGCCGAGCGCGTCGAACAGGCGCTGCAGGCGCGGCGGCAGGGCTGACCTCCATGCCGCTCGTGACGCCCGACCGGCTGCATGCGCTCGTCCACCAGGCACTCGCGCACGCCGGCGCGTCGGCGGAAATGGCCGACGCCACGGCGAGCGCGCTGGTCGCCGCCGAAGCGCAGGGCTTGGGCTCGCACGGCCTCGCGCGGGTCGCCCAATATGCGACGCACCTGCGCAACGGCCGCGCAGTCGGCGATGCGCAGCCGCGCGTGATCGCCGCGAAGCCGGCCGCCTGCCTCGTGGACGCCGGCCATGGCCTCGCGTTCGCGGCGTGCGCGCTGGCGGTGCGCGAGGCGATCGCGCGCGCCAGGGCGAGCGGCGCGGCGTTTGCGGGCGTCACCAACAGCCACCATTTCGGCATGGCTGCGTACCACCTGCAACCCGCGGTCGATGCCGGGCTCGTGGCGCTGGCGTTCGGCAACTCGCCGGCGGCGATGCCGATGCATGGCGGTCGCCGCGCGCTGTTCGGCACCAATCCCATCGCCGCGGCGTTTCCGCGGCGCGATGCGCCGGCGCTCGTGGTCGACCTGTCGCTGTCGGAGGTGGCGCGCGGCAAGCTGATGGTGGCCGCGAAGAAGGGCGAACCGATTCCGCTCGGCTGGGCCCTCGACAAGGACGGCCGACCGACCACCGACCCCGACGCCGGCCTCACCGGCATGATGCTGCCGGCGGGGGGCGTCAAGGGCGCGATGCTGGCGCTCGTCGTCGAGCTGCTGTGCTGCGCGCTCACCGGCGCCGCGTTCGGCTTCGAGGCCGATTCGTTCTTCGTCGACGCGGGCAACCGGCCGCGCATCGGCCAGGCATTCATCGTCATCGATCCTGCCGCGCTCGCCGGCGCCGACGTCTACCACGAGCGCATCGAGACGCTGCTCGCGGCGATGCTCGTCGACGATGGCGTCAGGCTTCCCGGCGCGCGGCGCCAGCACCTCGACGCGACGGCGCGCGCGCGCGGCCTCGAGGTGCCCGACGCGATGCTCGCCTCGCTCGAAGCGCTCGCGCGCGCGTGAGCACCGGCGTTCGCGCGCCGTGATATCGCTGCCGTTCGACTCGCCCACGCTGGTGGCCGCGGCGGCGATCATCCTGGTCGCTTACACGGTGTTCGGGCTGACCGGCTTCGGCTCGTCGATCACCGCCGCACCCTTCCTCGTGCTGCTGTTTCCGCTGCGCTTCATGGTGCCGATGATGGTGATCCTCGATCTCGTCAGCGCATCGGTGCTGACGTCGCGCAACCACGGCCGCGTGGCCTGGCGCGAGCTCGGGCGCCTCGCGCCGTGGATCGCCATCGGCATGGTGCTGGGCGTCACGGCGCTGGTGCACGCGCCGGAGCGACCGCTGCTGCTGCTGCTCGGCGTGTTCGTGCTCGCCTATGTCGCCCGCTCGGTGTTCGCGCCGCCGCGCACGGGACCGCTCCCGCCGAAGTGGGCCGCGGCCTTCGGCACGTCCGGCGGCATTTTCACGTCGCTGTTCGGCACCGGCGGTCCGCTGTACGCGATCTTCCTCACTGCGCGCATTCCCGACAAGCTCGCGTTGCGCGCGACCAACGGCATGCTGATCCTCGCCACGGCCCTGGCGCGCATCGGGCTCTTCGCCGGCGCGGCGCTGTACGCGCAACCGGGACTCGTGGCGCTGAGCGCGCTGATGATTCCCGTCGCGCTCGCCGGGCTCTACATCGGCGGCCGCCTGCATGCGCGCATGCCGGCCGCGCGCGTCGTGCAGGCCATCTACGTCGTGCTGCTGGTCGGCGCCCTCAACCTGCTGCGCCGCGCGATCCTCGGCTGAGCCGCGCCGCATCCGCCGCAATGGCGCGGGAGCCATGCCGCGCTCGCGGCCGGCGCGACCGCGGCGCGAGGCAGGAACGCTCGCCGGTGAACGCGAATGCGCCGCGTCGGTGGCTCAATCCGCAGCGAGCAGCGAGCCGCCAGGCTGCACGCGGGTGAAGCGCACCGGCGCGCGCGTGAGCTCGAGGCGTCCGGCGTTCTGGCGCACGACGGTGAACGTCGACGTCGCGAGGTCGCCGGCCTGCGGAAAATCCTCGCGAAAATGTGCGCCCCGCGAATCCTCGCGCGCCAGCGCCGCGGCGGCGATTGCCTGGCTCACGGCGATCAGGCTCGCAAGATTGAGCCAGTCGTGCCAGCTCGGGTTGAAGCCGCGATCGCCGTCCGCCACGCCGGCTTGCGCGAGCTCCCGTTCCAGCGCCACCAGCTGCGCCTGCGCGCCGCGCAGGCCATCGGCGGTGCGCAGGATGCCGACGTCGTCCCACATGCACGCGAAGAGCGCTTCGCGCACCGGCTCGAGCGACCCCGGCGCCGCGCGAAACGGCGCCTCGTGACGCGCGATGGCGGCGGCGATCGCCGACGCATCGGCCTCGCGCAACACGCCTTCGCGCCGCACGTAGGCGGCCATCGTGTCGCCGGCGATGCCGCCGAACACGGTCGAGTTGGCGACGCCGTTGCCGCCCAGCCGATTGGCGCCATGCACGCCGCCCGTGTCCTCGCCGGCCGCGAACAGGCCCGCGAGCCCGGTCGCGCAATCGGGCGTGAAGCACACGCCCCCCATCATGTAGTGCGCGGTCGGCACGACCTCGACGATGCCGGCCGCGAGGTCGAAGCCGCAGTCGGCGCAGCGCTCGACCATGCCCTTGAATTGCCGGCGCACGTTGTCGGCGCCCAGGTGTCGCATGTCGATGTACACGCCGCCGTTGGGGCTGGTGCGGCCGGCACGCATCTCCGAGTACACGGCGCGCGACACGATGTCGCGCGTCGCGCGCTCGTTGCGCGGGTCGTAGTTGTGCATGAAGCGCTCGCGCCCGCCGTTGAGCAGATAGCCGCCGGCGCCGCGCAGGCCCTCCTCCAGCACGGTGCCCGTCATCCGCGTGTGGGCCCCGGCGAGCAGGCCGGTCGGATGGAACTGCACCATTTCCATGTCGCGCAGCGGCAGCCCGGCGCGCAGTGCCATCGCCAGGCCGTCGCAGGTCTTGTCGCCGGACGGCGTGTGGTAGCGGTACATCGTCGGACCGCCGCCGGTGGCGAGCAGCACCGCCTTGGCGCGCACGAACACGAACTCGCCGCGCGGCATGTCGATCATCAGCACGCCGGCGAGCGCCCCGCCGTCCGGCGTGCGGACCAGCTCGATTGCGCGATGGTCCTCGAGGCGGGCGATGTCACGCGCCCAGACCTGCTCGGCCAGTCGGTTGATGATCTCGATGCCGGTGAGATCGCCCTTGTGCACGGTGCGGTCGAACGTCTGGCCGGCGAACGCCTTCTGATGCACGGTGCCGTCGGGATTGCGGTCGAAGAAGCAGCCGAGCTCGTTCTCCAGTTCGTGGATCCGCTCCACGGCGCCGTTGACGAGCGTCCACGCGAGATCCTGGTCGGCGAGCCACTTGCTGCCGTCGATCGTGTCCATGAAATGGCGCTCGACCGAATCGCCCTTGCCGATGGCGACGTTGTAGCCGCCCTGGACCATCCGCGTGCAACCGCACTTGCCGAGCAGCCCTTTGACGGCGACGGTGATCGAGAGCTCCGGAGCCGCTTCGTGCGCGTGCAACGCGGCGAAGAGCCCTGCGCCTCCGGATCCGAGGATGAGGATGTCGGTGGCATGCGTGCGCACCGCGCCCGGCTGCGTCATGCGCGTGGGCGCCGGCAACGGCATGTCGCGAGGCGACGCGTGCGCAAGCGTCGCGCGCACCGCCGCATCGCCGGCGTCACGCCTTGACGCCGAGCGACGCCAGCACGCCGGCGCGGCGTGCCGCGGCGTCGTGGCGCACGGTGTCGTAGAGGCTGCCGCCGACGCTGTCCATCGCCACCAGCAGCGGCCCGAAATCGCGGATGCGGAATTTCCACAGCGATTCGGGATTGAGGTCGTCGAGGTCGACGTCCTCGATCGCCTCGATCCACGTCGTCTCCAGCGCCGCCGTGCCGCCGACGATCGCGAGATAGACGCCGCCCAGCTCGCGGAACGCCTGTGCCGACGCCTCGCGCAAGCCGCCCTTGCCGATGATCACGCGCACGCCGTATTGCGCCATCAGCGGCGCGGTGAAGCGCTCCATGCGGTCCGACGTCGTCGTGCCGATGCACACCGGCGCGTAACCCGCGGGGTTGGCGGCGTCGGGCGGCACCTTGCGCACGTTCGGCGCGGTGTGGATCACGGCGTGACCGGCGAGGTCGAAACGCGTCGTGCGGCCGCGGTCGAACATGTGGATCTGCGTCGCGTCGCGGATGCCGTAGAGCGTGCGCTGCAGCGTCACCGTGTCGTCGACGCGCAGCGCGCGCGCGGTGGCCTCGTCGATCGGCATCGTCAGCTCATGGTGCGCCATCGCGGCCTCCGTCAATATCCGTAGGCAACGCCGGCCGGCGTGAACGTCGCGCTCGCGCGCCGCGCCGAGTGACATTGCATGTTGACGGCGACCGGGTTCATCGTGATGTGGGTCGCCGCGAGCTCGATGTGCACGGCGAACGCCGTGGCGTCGCCGCCCAGCCCCTGCGGGCCGACGCCCAGCGCGTTGACCGCGGCCGACAGCGCCTTTTCCAGCGCAGCGCCTTCGGCATCGGCACACTGCGTGCCGAGCGGCCGCGTCGCCGCGCGCTTGGCCAGCGCGACGCACAAGTCCGACGTGCCGCCGACGCCCACGCCCACGATCGTCGGCGGACAGGTCTTGCCGCCGGCGGCGAGCACGCAGTCGACGACGAACGTCTTGATGGCGTCCACGCCTTCCGCAGGAATGGCCATCTTGAGGAACGAGTTGTTCTCCGAACCGCTGCCCTTCGGGATCATCGTCACGCGCAGCGTCTCGGTGTCGTCGACGAAATCGACGTGGATCACCGGCACCTCGATGCCGCACGAGGTGTGCTCGTTGCGGCGCGTGATGGGATGCACGACCGACGAGCGCAGCGGGTATTCGCGGGTGGCGCGCTCGCAGCCGCGGCGGATCGCCGCCTTCAGCGCCTGGCCGTCGACGTCGACGCCGCGGCCGATCTCGACGTTGTAGATCGGCACGCCGGTGTCCTGGCACAGCAGGTTGTCGCGCGCCTCGGCCACCTCGATGTTGGTGATCATCGTGCCGAGCACCTTCCTCGCCGTGGCGTCGGTCTCGCGCGACGCGAGCCCGGCGAAGCCCTGCTTGATGTCGGGCGGCAGCATCTTCAGCGCGCGGATGTACAGCTCGCGCGACGCCTCTTCCACCGCCGCCGCCTCGATTCGCATCGTCATGTCTTCATCTCCCGGCCACGGCCGCAAGTCAGCGCACGAGGGCCAGCGCGAACGCGAGGCCGGCAGCGATGCCGGCGCCGCAGGCCGCGGCGATCCAGTCCTTGCGCAGGCCCGACCACGGCCGGAACTCGATCAGCAGCAAGCGCACGCCGCCCGTCATGTGCAGCGCCAGCAGCACGACGAGCCCCCACTCCGCAAGCTTGAAGAGCGGCCGCTCGGTGTAGCGCAGGAAGCCGTCGAGTGCCGCGTCGCCGCGCAGCGCGGTCGACAGCGCCAGGAAATGCAGCGGCAGGAACACCGCCAGCGCGATGCCGGACACGCGATGCACGACGAACGCCCACCACGACGGATGCGCGCGGGCACGAAAGTCGTTGCGGCGCATCATGCGGTCACCATCGCGTACACCGCCACGAGGCCCAGCGCCGCCAGCAGCCACGCCAGCGCATTCGAAGCCGCGTGCGCGGCGCGCGGCGGCATGCCCATCCATTCCTCGGCGACGTTGGCGAGCCCGATCGGCACGTGCACCGCGCACGCCAGCACGAACACCACGTAGAACGCGGCGAACGCAGGGTTGCCGCGGGTGCGCGCGAGCAGCGCTTCGGCACTGAGGCCCGAGTGCACCGCGTACACGATCGTCACGAGGTGCACGAGCACGCACAGCGCGAGCACCATGCCCGCGATGCGCTGCCAGTACCAGCGCCGCGCCTGGCGCATCGCCAACGCGTCGCCGGCGGCTGCCGCCGTCGCCGGGGCGGGCGTTGCGGAAGACAGCGGCGTGTTCACGGCGTGGCCTTGCCCGGCATGCCGCGCATCGCCGCGCGCGCCGTGACGCGCTTCAGCCCGGCGATCGCGCCGGTGGGCGCGATGTGCTTCGGGCAGCGCTCGGTGCAGGCACCCTGCGTGTGGCAGGCGTGGCAGCCGGCGTCGCCCGCCACCGCGCGCAAGCGCTCGCTGCCCGCCACGTCGCGCACGTCGTTGACGAGCGTCCATGCGCGGTTGAGCGCGGCCGGTCCGAGGAACGCGGGACGCCACGCCACCACGTCGCAGGAGGCGTAGCAGACGCCGCAGCCGATGCACTCGATGCCGGCATCCGCGGCCCGCCGCGCGGGCGTCGCGGGCTCGACGCGGGCGAAGTCGTCACGGCGGGTGCGGGCGCCGCTGAAGCGGCCGCGGGCGCGCGCCCACTTGTCGAAGAATTCGCGCATGTCGGTGACGAGATCCTTGACCACCGGCAGGTTGGCGAGCGGCGCGATCTCCAGGCGGTCGCCATCGGCCACCTTGGCCACGTGCGTGCGGCAGGTCCAGCGCGCGATGCCGTTGACCGTCATCGCGCAGGAGCCGCACATGCCGACGCGGCAGGCGAAGCGATAGGCGAGCGAAGGCTCGAGACGCCGCTGCACGTAGGTGACGACGTCGAGCACCGTCTGGCTCGCCTCGCGCGGCACGTCGTAGCGCGCGAAGCCGCCGCCGCCGGCGCGGCCCCGCCAGATCGAGACCTTCAGGTTGGCCATCGCGAGAGCGCCGCAAAACGATCATTGTTCCACTTCGCGAGATTGATGCAAAGCGAATTGCGCATGGAATGAGATAAAGTATTACTTGTGCTCGAAGCGGCCGCGCGAGGCCGCGCCCGCAGCCTCCGGAGGACCGCACACGATGCCGTCGATCCGCACGCTCCACGTGTTCCTTGCCGCCGCGCGGTTGGGGACCTTCGCCGCCGCCGGCAAGGAGATAGGCCTCACCGCCGCCGCCGTCGGCCTGCAGATGAAGGCGCTCGAGGAGGACCTCGGCGTCGCCCTGTTCGATCGCGGCCCGCGCAGCGTGGTGCTCAATACCGCAGGTCGCGAGGCGATGGCAACGATCGGTGACATCCTCGCCCGCTACGAGACGCTCGCGCTGCACCGCGACGGCGACACGCTGTCCGGCACGCTCGTCATGGGCGCGCTCGTTTCCGCGCTGATGGGGGCGTTCGCCGACGCGCTGTGGGCGTTGAAGCGCGATCATCCGGGGCTCGACGTGCGTCTCTTCGCCGGCATGTCGCGCGAATTCGCGCAGAAGGTGGCCGTCGGCGAGCTCGACGCCGCCGTGGTGACGCGGCCGCCGCACGCGCTCGACGCGAGCCTGGCGTGGACGCCGCTGTATGCCGAGCCGATGGTATTGATCGTGCCGCGGCGGGCGCATTTCGCGCTGGCCAAGACGCCGCAGAGGATCCTGCGCGAGGCGCCGTTCATCCGCTTCGACCGCCAGACCTGGACCGGCTATCTGGTGCGCAACGCACTGCGCCAGGCGGGGGTCAGGGTGCGTGACGAGATGGAGCTCAACTCCGTCGAGGCGATCGTCGGGCTCGTGCGCGCAGGTTTCGGCGTATCGATCGTGCCCAGGCTCGCCAATGTCGCCTGGACCGCCGACCGCGCATTGCGCATCGTCCCCGTGCCGGGCGTCGACGTGCAGCGCGAGGTCGGCCTGCTCGAGCGCACGAGCCATCAACGCATGCAGGCGACGGCCGCGATCAAGGCGTATTTCGCCACGCGGTTCGGGAACTGAGCGACGCTATCGATCCTCCGGCGCGGCGTTGCGCCACGCCGCCAGCGCGCGCAAGCCCGCGATCGCGCGTGGTCCGTACCACGACGTCCACTCGCCGTCGATCAGCGCCGCCGGCTTGCCGGTGCTGTGCGCCAGGGCATCGGCGTCGCGCTGGCGGAAGGCGTAGGGCTCGGTCGACAGCAGGATGCGATCGACCGCACGCCACGCCGGATCGTCGTCGCCGAGCTCGGGATAACGGCTGGCCGCGGGATGCGGCAGCGTGTCGAGGCCGGCGCGCGCGAGCGTCGCGGACACGTACGTGTCGCGCGCCACGCTCATCCACGGCTTTTTCCAGATCAGGTAGAGCACGCGCTCGCGCGGCAGGACGGTGACCGCACCGTCCAGTGTGGCGAGCGCGGCCGCGAAGTCGCGCGCGAGCCGCGACGCCGCATCCTCGCGGCCGAAAATTGCGCCGAACAGCGCGTAGAGCCGCGGATTGTCGACCGGCCGCATCGGGTGCGTGACGATCACGTACGGCACGAACGCGCGCGCCGCATCGACGACGTCGCGGCGATTCTCGTCGACATTGACGACGAGGTGCGTGGGTGCGAGCGCGCGCAGCGCGGCGAGATCGGGATCCTTGGTGCCGCCGATCCGTGGCACGCGCCGCACCGCGTCGCGCGGATGCACGCAGAAGCCGGTGCGCGCGACGACGTGCGGGCCGAGATCGAGCGCGTACAGCAATTCCGTGAGGCTTGGCACGAGGCTCGCGATGCGCGGCGCGGCCCCCGCACGCGGATGTGCCACGCCGCTCCAGTCCACGCCGGCGGCCGCAGCCGGGGCGTCACGCACCGCACCGCGTGACGGATCGTCCGCGGCCATCACGCCGTCGCGACGGCGGGCACCGCCGGCTTCGCGGCGTCCGCGCTCAATCCGCCGCACCCTCGTCCGTCCGTGGCTTGCGGCCGGCACGCACGAACATCCGGTCGTAGATCGGTCGCGGCAACATGCGCATGCCGCGCGCGGCCAGCGCCATCGATTTCGGCAGCACGTAGAAGCGCCGCCGCTGCGCGATCGCACGCGCGATACGTGACGCGGCGACGTCGGGCTGCAGCATGAAGGGCATCCGGTAGGGGTTGCGCGCGGTCATCGGCGTGGCGATGTAACCCGGGCAGACCGTCACCACCGCCACGCCGAACGGCCGCATCTCGAGTCGCAGGCTTTCGAGATACGTCATTGCCGCGGCCTTGGACGCGGAGTAGGCGCCCGAACCCGCGAGGCCGCGGAAGCCGGCGACGCTGGCGATGCCGACCAGCCTGCCGGCGCGCGCTCGCTGCATCGCTGCCGCGAACGGCATGAACGTCGCCACCATGCCGATCACGTTGGTCTCGAATACCGCGCGAAACGCGGCGAGGTCCTGCGGGTGCTCGGTCAGCGTGCCGCGCGACACGCCCGCATTGGCGATGACGATATCGGGCAGCCCGTGGCGGGCGATGAAGTCGCCGCCGGCGGCGGCCAGCGCGCCGCCGTCGCGCACGTCACCGGCATAGGTGGCGACGGTGCCGGCAGGCAAGGCGTCGGCCACCCGCGCGAGCTCGGCTTCGCGTCGCGCGAACATGCCGACGATCGCGCCGCGTGCCGCATAGTGCCGAACCAGCGCTTCGCCGAGGCCCGACGACGCGCCCGTGATGAAGACCTTCGGCGGCGACATCGGGATGCGCGCCCGCGGATGCCGCGCCGCGCTGGCGCGCGTCAGCCCTTGCCGCGCTCGGCGCGCGCCTTGGCGACCAGCTCGTCGATCGCCTTGGGCACGTTGGCGTGGCCGCCGATCTTGTCGGAGGCCGTCATGAACTTGCCGTCGACGATGATCGTCGGCACCGACTGGATGTTGAAGACCTGCGCGTCGCGCTTGGAACGCGACATCTCGCTCGCGATCGTGAACGAGTTGTACATGTCCTCGACCTTCTTGCGGTCGATGCCCTGCTGCGCCGCCCAGTCGAAGAACGTCTTGGGATCGGACAGGTTCCTGCCGTTGGCGTGAATCGCGTTGAACACCTTGGGCGCGAGATCGTCCTTGCCGAGCGCATGCAGCGTGTACCACACCCTGCCGAGGCGCTCCCAGGCCGCCTGGAACGACACCGGGACGCGGCGCAATTCGACGTCGGCGGGCTTCGACGCGATCCAGCCGTCGAGGATCGGCTCGAGGTCGGCGCAATGCGGGCACCCGAACGAGAAGAATTCGATCACCTCGATCTTCTTGCCCGTCTCCACCGGCACGGGATTGCGCAGGCGCTCGTAGTTCTTGCCTTCGACCATCTGCGCCGGTGCGGAGGTCGCGCCGAACGTGGCGAGCGCCAGCACGGCGGCCGCGGCCGCGATCCTTGTGCGCAGCGATGCGACACGCGCGCGTGTCGCGGATTGCGATTGAGGCATCGTCATGTTCTCCAGGTAAGCCATGTCATCGATGGCGGGAGGCCGGCGCCGGCGCTTCCCCACGCCGGCGCGGATTGGCATGCGCCTGCTTGGGCCGTGAACACCCGCCCGAAGTTCCGGGCGGGAAAGGCTGTCTGCCGAGGCGTCGGCTCCGCGCCGTTCAGTATTTGATCGCCGCCACGTCGTATCCGCGCTGCGCGAGCTGGCGCTTCACGCGCGCGAGCTCGTCGCTATTGTCGTAGGGACCGAGACGCACGCGGAAGCGGACCGACTTGTCGGCGAGCGTGCCCCGCTGGACGGCGGCTTGCCAGCCGGCCAGCGCGAGCTGCGCCTTCATGTTCTCGGCGTCGGCTTCGTCGGTGAACGAGCCTGCCTGCAGCCAGAAGCGCTCCTTGCCGACGGCGCCCTTCGCCACGTCGGCGCCGGACGGACTGTCGGGCAGCGCCGCGGCGACCACCGGCGCCGGCGCGGGCTTCGCCCCCGCCTTGTCCGCTGCCGACTTGTCGTGCGCCTTCTCGGCCATCGCGCGATCCGGACGTGGCGGCGCGGCCTTGTCGGCGCCCGGCTGGATCTTCGGCTCCTCGCCGCCGGGCAGGATCTTGTAGAAATCGAAGCGCGGCTTGTCGCTCGCCTTGTCGTTGCTCGCGAGCTTGGCCGCGTCGGCCGCGGGCTCGCGCACGTTCTTCTGCGCGTTCACCTGCGACTGGTAGACGCTGCGCCCGCCCATCAGGTAGTAGGCGACCCCGGCGGCGAGCACGAGGCCCATCACGAGGCCGATGAAGATGCCGAGCAGCGTGCCGCCGGCGGCGCGCCGGCGCGGTGTTCGATTGCGCCCCGGTCGCGCCGCGCGGGTTTGGGATTGAGCCATGCCTGCCGATTGCTTTCCGTCGATGCCGCGTCGCCGCCTACATCTCGAGCGGCGCGGCGATGCCGAGCAGCGCGAGTCCGTTGCGAATCACCTGGCCCGTCGCCACCGCCAGCGCGAGCCGCGCGCGCCGCTGCGCCGGGTCGTCGACGAGAAAGCGCTCCGCATTATAGTAACTGTGGAATTCCTGCGACAGGTCCTTCAGCCATCCGGTCAGGCGGTGCGGCGCGAGCTCGCGCGCGGCCACCGCCACTTCCTCGGGAAAGTCGTCGAGCCTGCGCATCAGCGCGGTCTCGTAGGGGCTCGTCAGCAGCGCGAGGTCGGCGCCTGCGACCGACTCGCTCGCGTCGTGGAACCCGATGCCCGCCTGGCGCAGCACCGACGCCACGCGTGCGTGCGCGTATTGCACGTAGTACACGGGGTTGTCCTCGGACTGCGAGCGCGCGAGGTCGAGATCGAACGTGAACTCGCTGTCGGCCTTGCGCGAGACGAGGAAGTAGCGCACCGCGTCGCGGCCAACGTCGTCGATCAGGTCGCGCAGCGTGACGTAGCTGCCCGCGCGCTTGCTGATCTTCACTTCCTCGCCGCCCTTCATCACGCGCACCATCTTGTGCAGCACGTAGTCGGGATATCCCTGCGGAATGCCCAGCGCAAGCGCCTGCAGGCCGGCGCGCACGCGCATCACGGTGCTGTGGTGGTCCGAGCCCTGCACGTTGACCACCTTGGGAAAGCCGCGATCGAACTTGGCCACGTGGTAGGCGACGTCCGGCACGAAGTACGTGAAGCTGCCGTCGGACTTGCGCATCACGCGGTCCTTGTCGTCGCCGAAGTCGGTGGTGCGCAGCCACAGCGCGCCGCCCTCCTCGTACGTGCGGCCTGACGCGACGAGCGCCGCCACCGTGCGCTCGACGCGGCCATCGGTGTAGAGCGAGCTCTCCAGGTAGAAGTTGTCGAAGCGCACGCCGATCGCGCGCAGGTCGGCGTCCTGCTCGCGGCGCAGCTCCGCCACGGCAAAGCGGCGGATCGCGTCGAGGTCGGCGACGTCGCCGCGCTGCTCGGCGACGTAGCGCGCGGCGAGCTCGCGGATGTATTCGCCGCGGTAGCCGTCCTCGGGGAAAGGCTCGCTGCCGCCCTGGGCTTCGCGGATTCGCGCACGCACCGACAGCGCGAGGTTGTCGATCTGTGCACCGGCATCGTTGTAATAGAACTCGCGCGTCACCGCATGGCCTTGCGCCTCGAGCAGCGACGCGATCGCGTCGCCGAGGACTGCCTGGCGGCCATGACCGACGTGCAGCGGGCCGGTCGGGTTGGCGGAGACGAACTCGACCATCACGCGCTCGCCGCGATGCGTGCCGGCGCGGCCGAATTCGTCGCCGGCGGCCAGCACGCGCGCCACCACCTGCTGGCGGGCGGCGGGTGCGAGTGTGATGTTGATAAAACCGGCACCCGCGATGTCGGTGCGCGCCACCAGCGGATTCGGCGCCAGCGCGGCGGCGATCGCCTGCGCGATCTCGCGCGGGTTGCGCCTGTGCGCCTTGGCCGCGACCATCGCCGCGTTGCTCGCGAAGTCGCCGTGCGCGGGGTCGCGCGGGCGCTCGAGTGTCGCCGCAAGCGCACCGGCGCCGGGCAGCGCGCGGGCCACGGCATCGGCAAGCCAGGCGTTCAGTTGTTGTCGCAGGTCGGACACGGGGCGGGAGGAGGCGCGCTGGACGCGCGGGAAAGGCGTGGGGCCGTTGCGGAGCGAGGACGGATTATAGCGGCAGGCTCAGAACGTCGCCGGATCGACGTCGAGCGCCACGCGCACGCGACGCGCCGGCAGCGCTTCGATCGACGCGCGAAAGCGCACGAGGAACGCCTGCAGCGCGCGCCGGTCGCGGCTTTGCACCAGGAGCTGCGCGCGCTCGTGATCGGCGCGACGCGACAGCGTGGCGGTCACCGGCGGATTGACCTCGACGCCGTCGAACTCGCGGGCGAGCGCGACGCCTGCGGCATGCGCCGCGGCGAGGAACACGTCGACGTCCTCGCGCTGCGCGGCCTCGGCCGACAGCAGCGCGAGGTGCGCGTACGGCGGCAGCCCGGCGGCGCGGCGCTCGGCGAAGAGCCCTTGCGCGAAGGCCGCATAGCCGCCGTCGCCGGGCGCCGCGAACACCGCGTGCCCGGGAAAATCGGTGGCGACGATCACCTCGCCCGCAAGGTCGCCGCGGCCGGCGCGGCCGGCAACCTGCGCCAGCAGCGCCCCCAGGCGCTCGGTGGCGCGAAAATCACCGCTGTAGAGCGCATTGTCGGCACCCAGCACGCCGACCAGCGTCAGCCGCGGGAAGTCGTGGCCCTTGGCCAGCATCTGCGTGCCGACCAGGATGTCGACGTCGTCGTCGTGTACGCGCTCGCGGATGGTGGCGAAGGCGCCGCGGGCGCGCGTCGAGTCGCGATCGACGCGCACGATGCGTGCGGCGGGGAACGCCTGCGCCAGCGCCTGCTCGAGGCGTTGCGTGCCGTGGCCCTGCGGCAGGAGATCGACGTTGCCGCATTGCGGACACGCGCGCGGCGGGCGCTCGGCGTGGCCGCAGTGGTGGCAGCGCATCAGCGCGGGCGAACGATGCAGGACCAGGCGCGCGCTGCAGTGCGGGCATGTGGCCTGCCAGGCGCATGCGGCGCACTTCAGCGCCGGCGCGAACCCGCGGCGATTGACGAACACCAGCGATTGCTCGCGCGCCGCCAGCCGCGCCGACAGCGCGGCCCAGATGGGCCCGGCGATGCCGTCGTGCGCAGCCGCATCGCGCACCGGCACGAGCCTGACCGTCGCCGCGCGCGCCGCGGCACGCGCGCGCGCCGGCAGCGCGAGCATCCGGTAGCGGCCGGCGTCGACATTGTGCAGCGTTTCCAGCGACGGTGTGGCGCTGCCGAGCACGATCGGCACGCCGCGCGCATGCGCGCGCCAGATCGCCACGTCGCGCGCGTGGTAGCGCACGCCATCCTGCTGCTTGTACGAAGGATCGTGCTCCTCGTCGACGACCACCAGCGCGAGCTTCGGCACGGGGGCGAACACGGCGAGCCGCGTGCCGAGGATCACGTCCGCCTCGCCGGCGGCGGCGGCGCGCCAATGCGCATTGCGCGTGCCGGCGGCGAGGCCGCTGTGCAGGGTGACGATGCGCGCCGACGGCAGCCCTGACGTCACCTGCCGCTCGAACTGCGGCGTCAGGTTGATCTCCGGCACCAGGATGAGCGCCTGTCCGCCACGCGCGATCGCGGCCTCGGCGGCGCCGAGGTAGACGGCCGTCTTGCCGCTGCCGGTGACGCCCGACAGCACGAGCACGCCGAATGCGCCGGCCGCCTCGACGATGCTCGCCACCGCGGCGGCCTGCGCCGGATTGCGCACGAACGCGTCCGCGGCGGGCGCCGCCGCCGCGGCGCGGCGGCGGCCACGCAGCGTCTTGAGCGGCGGCACGACGTTGCCGAGCACGGCGCCGATCGGCTCGTGGTAGTAACCGGCGACGAACTGCGCGACGTCCATCACTTCCGCCGGCAGCGGCGGCAGCGCCACGACCTCGTCGAGCGCATGCAGCTTTTCCGGCACGACGCCCGCCGCGTCGTCGAGCGCGACGACGACGCCGACGGCGGCCCGCCGGTTGAGCGTCACGCGCACCACGCTGCCGCGCGCGACGTCGAGACCGTCGGGAATCCAGTAGTCGAACGGCGGCGTCATGCCGCCGCAGATGGCGATACGCGCGATCACCGCGAACGTCGCCGTGCGCGCGTCATCGCGCGTACGCGTAGCCGCCGTCGACCTCCACCAGCCTGCGGCGATCGAGGTAATCGTGGAAATGCACGACGACGCGATCCGGCTCGATGAGCACCACGCCATAGGCGGGCGGCTCGTGGCTCGGCAGCTCCTCGAGCCGCGGCCCGAGGTCGAACGGCACCTGGTGATTGGTGCCGCGCATCGTCGACACCGGAATGCCGTGCCAGCTGCCGCACACGGGGCGGTGCACGTGGCCGTAGAAGAGATGGCGGATATTGCGGTGTCCGGCGACGAGGGTTGCGAAGCGCTCGGGCTCAGCCAGCGCGATCTCGTCCAGCCAGTCGATGCCGACCGCGAACGGCGGGTGATGCATGAAGAGGTAAACCGGGCGGCCGGCCGCCTCGTCGAGGCGCGCCGCGAGCCATGCCGACCGCGCGTCGCAATAGCGGCCGCCGTGCACGCCTTCGTCGAGCGTGTCGAGCAGGATGAAGTCGCCTTCGTCGCGCCGCACCACGCCCTGTACGAAGCCCTGCGGGTCGCGCACGGCGGCGGGAAACGCCGCGCGGAACGGCGCGCGCGCATCGTGGTTGCCGACCAGCGGAAAGACAGGCATCGGCAGTCGCGCGAGCTCCGTGGCGAGTGTTTCGTAGGCGGCAGATTCGCCGCGGTGCGCGAGGTCGCCGGTGATCACGCACAACGCCGCGTCGGCGTGATGCGCGAGCACGTCGTCGATGCAGGCGGTCAGACGCGCGTGCGGATCGAGGCCGAACAGGAGCTTGCCCGGCCTGACGAGATGGGTGTCGGTGATGTGGATGAGTTTCATCGATGACTGGGCCGAAGGGATGAGTGCGGTCTGGCCGCCCCGCACGCTTTTTCACCGCGAACGCGAGCAATGACCCCCAAGTCTTTCATTCTTTTGACATGGGCTCTTTGGAAGCGGGTGCCGGATGTGGATAACTTTGTGTGTAATTCGGAGCGCCCGGCGAGAGCGTCGCGGCAAGCACCTGACGTACGCGTAAATCCGCCCTCGGAGGACCCGCTTTTATGATTGGAAATCAGCGGGTTGCACATGCGACCAACGACGGCCTCCAGGGCCGCGCGCGGACGCTGGCTTGCCGCCGAGGCGTGTGCATAACTGCGTCTCGCGCTCATTTTCCGCGCTTTGTCAACCCCGGTGAACCCCAGCAGCGGCGCGGGCTCCGGCGGTTTTGCCTCGCGCACTGCAGCGTCTTCACGCCGCGCTTTTTTTTGCGCGCGATTCGGCGTGGACACTATCGACCAGCACCTCGACGAGCGCCGGCGGCGTCTGCGGCACGATGCCATGGCCGAGGTTGAAGACGAACCCGGGCGCGGGTCCGGCGGCGCGCACGACGGCGCGCGCCTCGCGCTCCACGGTGGCGGCGTCGGTGGTGAGCACCGCGGGATCGAGGTTGCCTTGCAGCGCGACCCGCGTGCCGATCGTCGCGCGCGCCGCCGCGAGATCCACCGTCCAGTCGAGACCGACACACGCAGCGCCGAGGTCGGCGAGCTCGGCGAGCCGCGCGCCGCCGCCCTTGCTGAATACGATCACCGGCACGCCGGCCGGCAATGCCGCGATCACGCGGCGCATCGGCGCCAGCGAGAAGCGCCGGAAGGCGTCGGCCGCGAGCAGTCCGCCCCAGGTGTCGAACAGCATGACGACGTCGGCGCCGGCATCGATCTGCGCGCGCAGGTACGCGGCAACCGTGTCGGCGTTGATCGACACCACGCGCTCGAGCAGGTCGGGGCGCGCGTGCGCCATCCGCCGCACGCGCGCGAAACCGTCGTCGCTGCCGCCGCCTTCGATCATGTACGCGGCGAGCGTGAACGGGCTGCCGGCGAAGCCGATCAGCGGCACCCGCCGCGCGAGCGCGCGCTGGATTTGCGCGACCGCGTCGAACACGTAGCGCAACTTGCCGAGATCGGGCACTGCGAGCGCGGCGATCGCCGCCTCGTCGCGCAGCGGGCGCGCGAAGCGCGGGCCCTCGCCTTCGGCGAACGTGAGGCCGAGGCCCATCGCATCCGGGATCGTCAGGATGTCCGAAAACAGGATCGCGGCGTCGAGCGCGAAGCGCGCGAGCGGCTGCAGCGTCACCTCGGTGGCGAGCGCAGGCGAGGTGGCCAGAGCCATGAAGCTGCCGGCGCGCGCGCGCACCGCGTTGTACTCCGGCAGGTAGCGGCCGGCCTGGCGCATCAGCCACACCGGCACGTGCGGCACCGGCTCGCGGCGCAGCGCGCGCAGCAGCGCGTCGTTGGCAAGGGGCGGCGGCACCGGCAGCGGCGCGTGCGGCCCGCTCACGCGGCGCGCGGCGCGAGCGCGCGGCCGGTGAGCCGCTCGAGCACCGCGAGCGGTGCGCGCGCGGGCTCGTACAAGGCGGCGAGCGGCAGATGGATCGTCTGCTCGAACATGTACTGGCCGCCCATCGCCGCGTGCATCACCTGGTCCGAGAAACAGATCCACGTGGTGCCGGGGGCGAACGTCACCTCCTGCTGCGACGACGTGCGCTGGTAGTCGAGGTCGGCCTTCGCGGCGTCGTGCAGACCGAGCATCAGGTGGTCGTACTCGCTGCGCCGGCCCTTCGTCACGTGCAGCGCCGCGAGCAGCGCGCCCTCGCCGGCGCGCATGCGGCGAATGCGCGGCAGGAAGTGCGCGGCCATGACCTCGAAGGGCTCGCCGACGCGCCACACGCGGCCGACGCCGTCGGGATTGACGTTACTGAACACCCGCAGGATGCGCTCGCCGCGGTTGGGCCGCGACGGAAACGCGTCGACGTGCAGCCGCGTGTCGTCCTTGCGCCACGATACCGCCCGTCCGGACGCCGGCTGTGGACGAAAGCTCGTGCGCGCGGCCTTGAGGTGCGGCGCATAGCGCGGCAGCAGCGCGCCGATGAGCCCGCTCGCGTCGCGCGCGAAGCGCGCGATCATCGCCGCCAGCGCCTCGCGCTCGGCGCCTTCGGCGCGGGTGCCGTGCACCTGACCGCGGTCGAGCGCGATGTTCTTGGCACGCTCGTCGGACCAGCGCGGGTCGAGGAAGCGGCGCTCGTCGTCGCGCAGCACGAACGCGAGGCGCGGCAGCTCGAGCACGCCGCCGTCCTCGAGCGCGCGCGCGAGTGACTGCGTCGCCGTGGCGTCGACGGCAGGTTGCCAGTCGGCAATGTCGAGCGTGGTCACGCCGGCCATGGCGGCCACCGCTCAGAGCGTCATCCCCGCGGAAGCGGGGATCCAGCCGTGACGTCGCGATGGAACGGTCACGTTCTCCTCTGCCGCGTCAAAGCTGGATTCCCGCTTGCGCAGGAATGACGGGAATGCATGCATGATCGCGGGAGTCGTCGTCATCCCCGCGGAAGCGGGGATCCAGCCGTGACGTTCGGACAGGACGGTCACGTTCTCCTCTACCGCGTCAAAGCTGGATTCCCGCTTGCGCGGGAATGACGGGAAGCCGTGCATGATCGCGGGAATTTTCCAACGCTGCACCTAACGCGGCAGCTCGGACGATCCCATCAGGTAGGCGTCGACGGCACGCGCGCATTGGCGGCCCTCGCGGATCGCCCACACCACCAGCGACTGACCGCGGCGCATGTCGCCAGCGGCGAATACGCCATCGACGTTCGTGCGGTAGTCGTCGGTGTCGGCGCGCGCGTTGCTGCGGGCGTCGCGCGCCACGCCGAACGCGTCGAGCACGCCCGCGCGCGGGCCCGTGAATCCCATCGCGAACAGCACGAGATCGGCCTTGATCGCGAATTCGGAGCCCGCGATCTCGCTCATCCGCATCTGGCCCGAGGCGTCCCTCACCCAGTCGACGCGCACGGCGATCAGCCGCTCGACGCGGCCGGCGGCACCCTCGAAGCGCTTGGTGGCCACCGCCCAGTCGCGCTCGCAACCTTCTTCCTGCGATGACGACGTGCGCAGCTTGATCGGCCAGTTCGGCCACGTCAGCGGCTTGTCCTCGTGCTCGGGCGGCTGTGGCAACAGCTCGAACTGCACGATCGACGCCGCGCCCTGGCGGTTGGAGGTGCCGATGCAGTCCGATCCCGTATCGCCGCCGCCGATGACGACGACGTGCTTGCCGGCAGCGACGATCTGGTTGGCGACACGGTCGCCGGCGACGACGCGATTCTGCTGCGGCAGGAAATCCATCGCGAAATGGATGCCGTCGAGGTCGCGACCCGGCACGTCGAGGTCGCGCGAGGCCTCGGCGCCGCCGGTCAGCGCGATCGCGTCGAACTCGTCGCGCAGTGTCGCGGCATCGACGTCGACGCCGACCTCGACGCCGGGACGGAACTCGACACCCTCCTCGGCCATCTGCGCCATGCGCCGGTCGATCAGATGCTTCTCCATCTTGAAGTCGGGGATGCCGTAGCGCAGGAGGCCGCCGATGCGGTCGTTGCGCTCGAACAGCACGACGTCGTGGCCGGCGCGCGCGAGCTGCTGCGCACAGGCGAGTCCGGCGGGACCGGAGCCGACGACGGCAACGCGCTTGCCGGTCTTCGTCGCCGGCGGCTCGGGCAGCACCCACCCCGATTCCCAGCCCTTGTCGATGATGAAATGCTCGATCGACTTGATGCCGACCGGATCGTTGTTGATGTTGAGCGTGCACGCCGCTTCGCACGGCGCCGGGCAGATGCGGCCGGTGAACTCGGGGAAGTTGTTGGTCGAGTGCAGCGTCGTCAGCGCCGACTTCCACTGATGGCGATAGACGAGGTCGTTCCAGTCCGGAATGATGTTGTTGACGGGGCATCCGGTCTGGCAGAACGGGATGCCGCAGTCCATGCAGCGCGCGCCCTGCTTGGCCGCGGCGTCGTCGGCGAGCGTGAGCACGAATTCACGAAAATGGGTGAGACGCTGCGGCACCGGCTCCGCCGGTTCGGCGATGCGGTCGAGCTCGAGGAATCCGGTGATCTTGCCCATGGCCGTGCTGCCCGCAACGTGGAAGAGTGGGGTTGAACGCGCGCCGGCGAATCAGCGCACCGGCGCGGCGATTTCCGCGCGCGACGCGCCGGCCTTCGCCGTCATGCGCCGCGCGTACATCTCGGTGAGCGCACGCTGGTACTCGTCGGGAAATACCTTGACGAAGCGGCGCCGCGCGTTGTCCCAGTCGTCGAGCAACGCCAGCGCGAGCGTCGAGCCCGTGAGCTGCAGGTGGCGCTCCACCAGCGCGCGCAGCATCGGCTCGTCGGCGCTGTCGCGATGGCGCAGGCGCCCCTTGCCGGCGGCGACGAGCGCCTCGTCCTCCTGCATCTGCTCCGCTTCCGACAGCACCGGCGCGAGCTTCACCATGCTGGTGTTGCAGCGCTCGCGGAACGTGCCGTCGGCATCATGGACGTAGGCCACCCCCCCTGACATTCCCGCCGCGAAGTTGCGGCCGGTGATGCCGAGCACGACGACCGTGCCGCCGGTCATGTATTCGCAGCCGTGGTCGCCGGTGCCTTCGACCACCGCGCTGGCGCCGGAATTGCGCACGCAGAAGCGCTCGCCGGCGACGCCGCGGAAATAGGCTTCGCCCTCGATCGCGCCATACATCACCGTGTTGCCGACGACGATGTTCTCCTCGGGCTTGGCCGGGCATTGCGGATCCGGATAGACGACGAGGCGGCCGCCCGACAGGCCCTTGCCGACGTAGTCGTTGGCCGCGCCCTCCAGCTCGAGCGTCACGCCGCGCGCGAGGAACGCGCCGAAGCTCTGCCCGGCGGTGCCGGCGAATGCGATGTGGATCGTGTCGTCGGGGAGTCCCTCGTGGCCGTACTTGCGCGCGACCACACCCGAGAGCATCGCGCCGACCGAGCGATGCGCATTGCGGATGGCGACGTCGAGCTTCACCTTCTGCCGATCCTCGAGCGCGGGCGAGGCGAGCGCGATGAGCTCGTGGTCCAGCGCGCGCGCGAGCCCGTGGTCCTGCGCCTCGCACTGGTGGCGCGCGACGTCGGCCGGCATCGCCGGCTGGTGGAACACGCGCGTGAAGTCGAGGCCGCGCGCCTTCCAGTGCTCGATGCCCGGCTTGGTGTCGAGCAGGTCGGCACGGCCGATCATGTCTTGCAGGCGGCGGAAGCCCAGCTTCGCCATGATCTCGCGCACTTCCTCGGCGACGAAGAAGAAGTAGTTGACGACGTGCTCGGGCTGGCCGTCGAATCGCGCGCGCAGCACCGGGTCCTGCGTGGCGATGCCGACCGGGCAGGTATTGAGGTGGCACTTGCGCATCATGATGCAGCCTTCGACCACCAAGGGCGCCGTGGCGAAGCCGAACTCGTCGGCGCCGAGCAGCGCGCCGATGGCGACGTCGCGCCCGGTCTTCATCTGGCCGTCCACTTGCACGACGATGCGCCCGCGCAGGCGGTTGAGCACCAGCGTCTGCTGCGTCTCCGCGAGGCCGAGCTCCCACGGCGTGCCGGCATGCTTGATCGACGACACCGGCGACGCGCCGGTGCCGCCATCGTGTCCGGCGATCGTCACGTGATCGGCCTTGGCCTTCGCCACGCCCGCCGCCACCGTGCCGACGCCGACCTCCGACACGAGCTTCACCGAGATCGACGCCTTCGGATTGGCGTTCTTCAGGTCGTGGATCAGCTGCGCGAGATCCTCGATCGAATAGATGTCGTGATGCGGCGGCGGCGAGATGAGCCCCACGCCGGGCACCGAGTAGCGCAGCATCGCGATGTACTCGGACACCTTGTGGCCGGGGAGCTGGCCGCCTTCGCCAGGCTTCGCACCCTGTGCCATCTTGATCTGCAGCTGGTCGGCCGACGCGAGGTACGCCGCGGTGACGCCGAAGCGTCCCGACGCCACCTGCTTGATCTTCGAGCGCAGGCTGTCGCCGGACTTGAGCGGGAAGTCGTGGAACACGCGATCGGCGCCGATGAACGTGGCGAGCGTGTCGCCGTCCTGCGCGGGACCGTGGCCCAGCCGCATCTCGGCGCGGTAGCGCGCCTCGTCCTCGCCGCCTTCGCCGGTGTTGGACTTGCCGCCGATGCGGTTCATCGCCACCGCAAGCGTGGTGTGCGCCTCGGTGGAGATCGACCCCAGGCTCATCGCCCCGGTGGCGAAGCGCCTGACGATCTCGCTCGCCGGCTCGACTTCGTCGAGCGGCACCGGCGTCACGCCCGCGGTGCGGAATTCGAACAGGCCGCGCAGCGTCTTCAGCTTGCGTCCCTGGTCGTCGATCAGCGCCGAGTATTCGCGGAACGTGCGCGCGCTGTTGGCGCGCGTGGCGTGCTGCAGCTTGGCGATCGATTCCGGCGTCCACATGTGCTCTTCGCCGCGCGTGCGCACCTGGTATTCGCCACCGGCGTCGAGCATCGTCGCCAGCAGCGGGTCGTCGCCGAACGCGAGCTGGTGCATGACCTCGGTTTCGCGCGCCACCTCGAACAGGCCGATGCCCTCGACGTTGCTCGCGGTGCCGGTGAAGTACTTGTCGACGAACGCCTTCTGCAGCCCCACCGCCTCGAAGATCTGCGCGCCGCAGTACGACTGGTAGGTGGAGATGCCCATCTTCGACATCACCTTGAGCAGTCCCTTGCCGATCGCCTTGACGTAGTGCTTGTGCGCGTCCTTCGCGTCGAACTCGGGAAGCTCGGCCTGCATGTGCGCCAGCGTCTCGAGCGCGAGGTACGGATGGATCGCCTCGGCACCGTAGCCCGCGAGCAGCGCGAAGTGATGCACTTCGCGCGCGGTGCCCGTCTCGACCACGAGGCCGGTGCTGGTGCGCAGCCCCTTCTTGACGAGGTGCTCGTGCACGGCGGCGGTGGCGAGCAGCGCCGGGATCGGCAACAGCTCGCGCGACACCGAGCGGTCGGAGAGGATGAGGATGTTGCGCCCCGTGCGGATCGCGTCGACCGCGTGGGCGCACAGCGACGCCAGCGCGGCTTCCATGCCGTTGGCGCCCCATGCCGCCGGATAGCAGATGTCGAGCTCCTCGGCGTGGAATGCGCCACCGGAGAAGAGCTCGATGTGGCGCAGCTTCTCCATGCTGTCCGACGTCAGGATCGGCTGCTCGACCTCGAGGCGCAGCGGCGGATCGCCCTCCCGGTTGACGTCGAGCAGGTTCGGCCGCGGACCGATGAACGACGTGAGGCTCATCACCAACGCCTCGCGGATCGGGTCGATCGGCGGGTTCGTCACCTGCGCGAACAGCTGCTTGAAGTAATTGAAGAACACCTTCGCCCGGTTCGACAGCACTGGCAGCGCGGCGTCGTTGCCCATCGAGCCGATGGGCTCCTCGCTGCTGATCGCCATCGGCGCCATGATCACGCGGATGTCTTCCTGCGTGTAGCCGAACGCCTGCTGGCGGTCGATCAGCGCGACTTCGCTCGGCGTCGCCGGCGCCGGGTCGGGCATCGACTCCAGCACCAGCCGCGTATCGCTCACCCACTGCCGGTACGGCCGCGCCGTCGACAGCGTGCGCTTGAGCTCGGCGTCGTCGATCACGCGCCCGCCCTCGAGGTCGACGAGCAGCATCTTGCCGGGTTGCAGCCGCCACTTCTTGACGATCTTGCGCTCGGGGATGTCAAGCACGCCCACTTCGGACGCCATCACGATGAAGTCGTCGTCGGTGACGATGAAGCGCGCCGGTCGCAGGCCGTTGCGATCGAGCGTGGCACCGATGTGGCGGCCGTCGGTGAACGCCATCGCCGCCGGTCCGTCCCACGGCTCCATCAATGCCGCGTGATATTCGTAGAACGCGCGGCGATCCTCGTCCATCTGCGTGTTGCCGGCCCACGCCTCGGGAATCATCATCATCATCGCGTGCGCCAGCGGATATCCCGCCATCACCAGCAGCTCGAGCGCGTTGTCGAAGGATGCCGAGTCGGACTGGCCCTCGTAGATCAGCGGAAAGAGCTTGCGCAGGTCGTCGCCGAGGACATCGGAGGCGATCTTGCCCTCGCGCGCGCGGATCCAGTTGAAGTTGCCGCGCAGCGTGTTGATCTCGCCGTTGTGGCAGGCGAAGCGGAACGGATGCGCGAGATCCCACGTCGGAAACGTGTTGGTCGAGAAGCGCTGGTGCACCATCGCCAGCGCCGACACCATCGCGGGGTCGGCGAGGTCGGGGTAGTACTCGCGCACCTGGTGCGCGAGCAGCATGCCCTTGTAGACGATCGTGCGCGTCGAGAACGACGGCTGGTAGAACTCCTTGCCGTGGCGCAGCGCCAGCGCCTGGATCGCGTGGCCGGCGCGCTTGCGAATCACGTACAGCTTGCGCTCGAGCGCGGCCGCGTCCATGTCGCGCGCGCCGCGCGCGACGAACACCTGGCGGATCACCGGCTCGACTTCCTTGGTGCGCACCGAGAGGCCGGCATTGTTGGTCGGCACGTCGCGCCACCCGAGCAACACCTGCCCTTCGGCGGCGATCGCGCGCTCGATCTCCTGCTCGCATGCCATGCGCGACGCAGGCTCGCGCGGCAGGAACACCATGCCCACGCCATACTGGCCGGGCGACGGCAGCGTGATGCCGATCTTGCCGCACGCGCGGCGCAGGAACGCGTCGGGAAGCTGGATCAGGATGCCGGCGCCGTCGCCCTGCAACGGATCGGCGCCGGTGGCGCCGCGGTGCGTCAGGTTCTCGAGGATCGCCAGGCCTTGCGTGATGATCGCGTGCGATTTGCGACCCTTGATGTGGGCGATGAAGCCGAGGCCGCAGGCGTCGTGCTCGTGGCGAGGGTCGTACAGGCCCTGCGCGGCGGGAGGCTGCGCCGACGTCGCATCGGGCGTCGGCCACGCGCCGCCGGCGCGCGCTGCGCGCCCGCTGTCGTCCATTCCTCGATGTTTCACGCCCGAATCCTCTCCAATCGCCTGTTTCGCGGCATTTCGACCCCCTGCGCGTGCCGCGCGCCACGGGACCGGCGAAACCCACGAATACTACCTCCCATGCTGCAATGCGGCAACCGACGAACGGTGAGGCCGGGGTCGCTGCGCGGCATGCAACAACGGGGGGTGGAACCATCGATTCCCGACGGCGGCGCTTGCGCCCGCCGGCAACTTGGGCTTTAATCTGAACAATCTCGGCTATCTGTTTGTTGCAGCATCCAAAACCTTCGCGACAAAGCGGCATTTCAGGACAACATCATCAGGGATTTCCAACATGCCTAGACTGCACAATTCCGCCTGGCTTCGTCCGGCACTCGCATTCCTTGCGCTTGCCGGGCTGCTCGCGCTTTCGGCCTGTGGCGGCGGCAGCGGCGCGGTCCAGGCGCCGGGCAACGTGCAGACGCCGCCGACGGCGGTGACGGTGATTCCCGCGCAGCAAACGATCTATCCGGGGACGCCGGCGGCGTTCACGATCTCGGGCGGCGTGCCGCCCTACCAGGCGTTCTCCAGCAACAGCGCGATCCTGCCGGTGGCGCAGAACGTCGGCGGCAACCAGGTGGTCCTGCTGGCCAATTCGGTCAGCGCGGCCACCACCGTGACCGTGACGGTCCAAGACAATGTAGGGCAGACCGCCGCGGCGACGGTGCAGGTGTCGCCGGCCGTGCTGTTCCCCAGCGGGCTCACGATCACCGCGAGCCAGGGCACCTGCGGCAGCGGCGCCATCTGTACCGGCGAGACCGGCACGGCGCGCGTGCAAGGCACCGGCATCGCCGGCGCCGCGCTCGCCGGTCGCCAGATCCGCTTCGACGTCGTCTACGGCGCGTTCGGCCTCCTCAGCACCAATCCGGCCGCGCCGCTGGTGCAGACGCTGACCGTCACCACCGACAACGCGGGCGTCGCACAAGTTGGCATCCAGGCATTGGTTGACGTCACGACGCAACCCGCTCAGCTGCGCGCGACCGACATCGCCACGGGACAGGCACTGATCGGCAACTTCACGATCGTGCGCAACCAGGACGGCTCGCAATTCATCACCGTGATCCCGGACACCGCGACGATCACGGGCGGCACGCCGCCGGCGTGCTCGTCGGGGGCCGTCGTCGACTACCGGATCTATGGCGGCACGCCGCCGTATCGCGTGACGTCGTCGTTCCCCGGCGCGGTCAACATCCTCAACTCCACGGTCGCGGTCAGCGGTGGCTTCTTCGAAGTCCGCACCAACGGCACCTGCGTCAACCCGCTGACGTTCTCGATCCTCGACTCCGCGGGCAAGCAGACGACGGCCACGCTCGTCAACACGCCGGCATCGGGCAGCACGGGCGGAGGCGGCTCGTCGCCGCTGGTCGTGACGCCGATCAGTCAGGGCGACAACACGACGTCGTGTGCCGGCACGTTCACCGTCAGCATCAGCGGCGGCACGCCGCCGTACAACATCTCGCAGACGTCGTCGTCGACCGCGCCGTTCGCGCTGGCGAACTTCCCGAACACGCTCGCGCAGCCGGGCACGGCGAGCTTCAGCGGCCTGACCGGCAATTCCGGCTCGCCGGTGACCTATACGTTCCTCATCACCGACTCCGGATTCAGCCCGCCGGCCGGCCAGAGCATCTCGATCACCTGCCTCGTGCCGTAACAGGCACTTTCGACAAAAACGGGAACGCGACGCGTTCCCGTTTTTTTGTGCGACTGCCGCCGCGTGATGCGGGCGGGCGAGCCGGCGCTAGCCGATGACCTCGCGCAGCACCTCGCTCGCGACGTCACCGCGCAGGCGCGCCTGGCCGAGCCGCGGCAGCACCACGAAGCGAATCGCCGCGCCCTCGACCTTCTTGTCGCGCTGCATCAGGCTCATCCAGCGCGCGAATTCCATGCGCGGTGGCGCCACCGGCAAGCCCAGCCGCGCGAGCAACACCGTGATGCGCGCGACATCGGCGGCAGCGAGGCCGTCGGTGCGCGCGGACAGCTTGGCCGCCAGCACCATGCCGGCGGCCACTGCCTCGCCGTGCAGCCATTCGCCGTAGCCGGTGCCCGTCTCGATGGCGTGGCCGAACGTATGGCCGAAGTTCAGGTGCGCGCGCTCGCCGGTCTCGCGCTCGTCGCGCGCCACGACGCCCGCCTTGATGCGGCAGCAGACGTCGATCGCTTCGGCCAGCGCCGCGGGATCGCGCGCGGCGAGCGCATCGGCGTGCGCTTCGAGCCACGCGAAGAACGCGGCGTCGCCGATCGCGCCATACTTGGCCACCTCGGCGAGGCCGGAGCGGTATTCGCGGTCGGGCAGCGTCGACAGCACATCGGTATCGATCAGCACGGCCGCCGGCTGCCAGAACGCGCCGATCATGTTCTTGCCGAGCGGGTGGTTGACCGCGGTCTTGCCGCCGACCGACGAATCGACTTGCGCGAGCAGCGTCGTCGGCACCTGCACGTACGGCATGCCGCGCTGGTAGATCGCGGCGGCGAAGCCGGCGATGTCGCCGATCACGCCACCGCCGAGCGCGATCAACAGCGAGCGGCGCTCGGCGCGGAATTCGACGAGGCGCGTCAGGATGTCGGCGAGCGTCGCCCAGTTCTTGTGCGCCTCGCCGTCGGGCACCAGCACCACGTCGACCGCGAGGCCGCGGGCGACGAGCGATTGGCGCAGCGGCGCGAGCCAGTGCGACGCCACCGTGGCGTTGGTGACGATCACCACGTGATGCGTCGCCTCGTCCGCGAGCAGCGTGCCGGCGGCGGCGAGCACGCCGCTGCCGATATGGATCGGGTACGTGCGCTCGCCGAGCGCGACCATCTGCGTGCGCGCCACGGCGTCACGCATGCTGCGCGTCCGAGTCGAGCAGCTTCACGTAGCGCAGCACGTTCTCGCGCACCGCGTCGACCACGTGGTCGGCGACTTCGCGATACAGCGCGTCGCGCTGCGCGTACAGCTCGTCCAGCCGCGCCCGCGGATCGCCGATCTGCAGCAGCGGCCGGTGCCGCGCATGGCGCACGCGCTCGAACAGCAGCGCGGGCTCGACGTGCAGGTAGAGCACCGTGCCGCTGGCCTTGAGCCGCGCGCGGTTCTCCGCCCGCAGCACGACGCCGCCGCCGGTCGACAGCACGATGTTGTCGAGCTGCACGAGCTCGACCAGCGTCTGCATCTCGCGCTCGCGGAACGCCGCCTCGCCCTCGATCTCGAAGATCGTCGGGATCGGCGCGCCGGTGCGCGCCTCCAGCTCGTGGTCGCAGTCGACGAAGCGCTTGCCGAGGCGGCGCGCGAGCTGGCGGCCGAGCGTCGACTTGCCGGCGCCGGGAAGGCCGACGAGATAGAGGTTGCCGCGATGCAGGGTCACGCGGCGATTGTAGCCGACCACCCCAAGCGCAACGCCCCTCGACGGAGGGGCGTTTGCGCGGCGTGTTGCCCTCTGTTCAGCGCACCGCGTTGACCGTGTCCTTGATGATGCGCGGCGTGAGGAAGATCAGCAGCTCGGTCTTCGCGCTCGAGCGGTCGGTGGTCTTGAACAGGTACCCGAACAGCGGGATGTCGCCGAGGAACGGCACCTTGGTGGTGTTGTTGTTGATCGTTTCCTCGTAGATGCCGCCGATCACCGCGGTGTCGCCGTTGTTGACGGCGATCTGGGTGGTCACGTTCTTGGTGTCGATCGCGGGGTACTGGCTGCCCTGGATGACGATCGTCTGGCCGATCGCGTCCTTGCGCACCTCCACCGTCATGATCACGCGGTTGTCCGGCGTGATCTGCGGCGTCACGTCCAGCGACAGCACCGCCTTCTTGAACTGCACGGTCGGCACCGAGTTGTTGGTGCCCTGGATGATGTACGGGATGTCGGTGCCCTGTTCGATGTGCGCCTTCGTGTTGTCGAACGCCACCACGCGCGGGCTGGAGATGATCTTGCCGCGATTGTCGGCTTCGAGCGCCGAGAGCTCGAGATTGATGAGGTTGCCGCTGCCGAGGTTGATCAGCGTCAGCGCCAGCTGCCCGGCGGCGCCGGACACCGGCAGGTTGACGTTGAGGCCGCCCGGATCGGAATAGCCCGGGTAGCCGGCGGGTGCGGTGGTCGGCGACGCGATCTCGAACGGCGTCGGCGTCGTCGTCGTGCGCACCAGCCGGTCGCCCTGCGTCTGCACCGCCGGCGGCGTGGAGAGGCTGCCGGTGGAACCGACCGAGTAGCGGCCGTTGGCGAAGGTGAAGCCGGTCTGCTGGCCGAAGCGCACGCCGAGCTGGCGGCTGAACGTATCGCTGGCGACGACGATGCGCGCCTCGATCAGCACCTGGCGCACCGAGACGTCGACCTGGCGGATGATCCTGCGCACTTCCTCGAGCCGGGACGGTATGTCCTGCACGAACAGGATGTTCGAGCGCGGGTCGAGCGTCGCCGTGCCGCGCTTCGACAGGATGCTGCCGCCGCCGCCGGGTCCGCTCGCGCCGATCTTGTTCGACACCAGCGCCAGGATGTCGGCGGCCTTGGCGTAGTTCAGCTGGAACATCTCGGTCTGCAACGGCTCGAGGTCGCCGATCTGCTGTGCCGCCTCGAGCTGCTGCTTCTCCTTGAGCGCGAGCTCCTCGCGCGGCGCGATGAGCACGACATTGCCGTTCTTGCGCATGTCGAGGCCCTTCGTCTGCAGGATGATGTCGAGCGCCTGGTCCCAGGGGATGTCCTTCAGGCGCAGCGTCAGGCTGCCGCCCACCGTGTCGCTGGTGATGATGTTGAGGCCGGTGAAGTCGGCGATCACCTGCAGCACGGCGCGCACTTCGACGTTCTGGAAGTTGAGCGACAGGCGCTCCCCCTTGTAGCCGCCGCGCGTGCCCTGCGTGAGCTTGTTCGGATCCTCCTGCACCGGCTTCACTTCGAGGATGAACTTGTTGTCGGCCTGGTAGGCGGAGTGCTCCCAGATGCCCTTGGGCTCGATCACCATCCGTGTGTTGGCGCCCTGCGCGAACGTGTCGACCGAGACCACCGGCGTGCCGAAGTCCTGCACGTCGAGCCGGCGCTGCAGGTTCTGCGGCAGCGAGGTCTTGATGAAGTCGACGATCAGCGCGCGGCCCTGCTGGCGGATGTCGATGCCGGTCGAGTTGTCGGACAGGTCGACCATGATGCGGCCTTCGCCGTTGCGGCCGCGGCGGAAGTCGATGTCGCGCAGCGAATGCTCGACGTCGCCGGCGCGTGCCTCGGCGAAGCGCTGCACCTGCTGCTGCGTCGGCGCCAGCTGCTCGCTCTGGTCGAACAGCGTGACCAGCACGCTGTTGCCTTCCACCACCGTCTCGAAGGTCTGCGGCTTGTTGAGGTTGAACACGACGCGCGTGCGGCCGTTGGCGTTGATCAGGTTGAGGCTGCGCAGCGCCGAGTCCTCGATCGCGCGCTGCGAGGTGCCGAGGTTGTTGCCGGTGTCGAGAAAGTCGAGCGCGATGCGCGGCGGGCTGGCGATGGCGAATCCCGCCGGCGGATTGGCCGGTGGCGCCTTCAGCGTGAACTTGACGATCGTGCGCCCGGACGTGCCCTTGGACACCGCGACGCTGTCGATGCTGTTCGACTGCGCGGCCGCCGCTCCGGCGAATGCCAGCGCGCACGCCGCGAAGAAGGCGGCGACGACCGCCACCGCACGGCGGCCAGCAACCGCCCCGCGCGCCTGCGGTTTGTCGTCAATGGTTGCGATCATCGTCTGCTCCCTTGCGTTCTTGTATCTGCAGTCTGCTGCAGTTGCAGCGCGCTCGTGCGCTCGGTCCAGTCGCCGGATCCGTCCTGCACGAGCTCCTTCATCTTGATTTCGCTCTCGGTGATGTCGGTGACGACGCCGAAGTTCTGGCCGAGATAGTTGCCCGCCCTGACCTGGTAGATGTCCTTCTCCGGGGTCTTCACCAGTGCGTACATCTGCTTGTTGCGCGCCAGCGTGCCGACCATCGACAGCGATTCGAGCGGGAACGATTCCAGCGGCTCGCGGCGGCGGTTGAGGTCGGGCGCGAGCTTGCTGTCGCCCTTGACCGGCTGGATCTTGCGCGGCTTGAACGGATCGGGAAGATCGAACGCGTTGTACGCGAACGGTTCATACGGCTTGAGCTGCGGCAGCGGATCGAGCCGCCCGCGCACGCCCTTCCCCTGTTCGGCCATCCAGGCGCGCAGATCCTGGTTGTCGCCGCCGCAGCCGGCCAGAAGCGCGGCCGCGGCGAGCACGAGCGCGATTCGCGGTCTCATTTCTTCTTGCCCTTTTCCTGCTTGGCGAGCGCGCGCTGGCGCGCGATCTCGTCCTCGTCGAGGTAGCGGAACGTCTTGGCCACGGCCTCCATGCGAAGCTGGCCCTTGTCGTTGTTGATCGACACGTCGTTGAGCGTGACGATGCGCGGCAGCTGCGCGACGTCGCTGGCGAACGCTCCCATGTCGTGGTAGTTGCCGGTGATGCGGATGTTGATCGGCAGCTCGGCGTAGAAGTCCATCATCTTTTCCTGCGGCGCCGGCCGGAACAGCTCGAACACCAGGCCGCGGCCGAGGCCCGCCTGGTTGATGTCGGTCAGGAGCGCGTCGATCTCGGAGCGGTTGGGCAGCTGCTTCACCAGCGCGCCGAACGACTGCTCGACGTCCTTCAGCTGCGCCACGTAGAGGTCGTAGTTGACGGCCTTCGCCTTCTTCGCCGTGTACTCGTCGCGCAGCTTCGCCTCCTGCTGGCGCGCCGACTCGAGGGTGTCGTACTGGTCCTTCCAGTCGAACAGCGCGCCCACCGCGAGGATGGCGATGAACAGCACGCCCAGCATCAGCAGCTTCGGCAACAGCGGCCAGTTGCCGATCTCGCGGAAGTTGAGATTGCGGAAATCGTCGAAGCTCATAAGTTCCCCCCGAAGCGCGCTGCGCGCGCCTCCCCCCTAAGGGGGGCAGCGCCTTGGGACGGCCCTGCGGCGCTCATGCCTTGCCTCCCCGTGCGCCGGACACCTTCGGCGCGTTCTGCATGCTCGGGGTCTCGCGCTTGACTTCGAAATTGAGCGTGAACTCGTTGACCTTCTGGTCGGATGCGCGGTTGTTGGCGCCGGGCAGCGGCACCAGCTGCGTCTGCACGAGCTCGGGCTTGGTGATCCACGGCGAGCCCTCGATGTTGCGCATCAGCGTCGACACGCGCGCGTTCGACTGGGCGTAGCCGATGATCTGCACCTTGGTGCCGTTCTCGCGGATCGAGCGCAGGTAGATGCCGTCGGGCAGGTCGCGCACCATCTGGTCGAGCAGGTGCACGGCCTCGTTGCGGTTCGACTGCAGGTTCTCCACCACCTGCTTGCGCGCCAGCACCTGCTGGATCTGGTCGCGCAGCTTGTCGATCTCCTTGATCTGGTCGTCGAGCTTGGTGATCTCGGTGCGCAGCAGCTTGTTGCGGGTGTTCTGGCGGTCGATCTGGGTCGCCAGCACGAGGTGGACGAGGCCCACCACCGCGACCGCGGCGATCGACAGCAGCACGGCGAGCGACACGAACTGGCGCTTGCGCGCCAGCCGCTTCTGCGCGCGGTGCGGGAGGAGATTGATGCGGACGGAAGTGCTCATGCGGCGGCCTCTCGACGCGGTGCCGGGCTATTCGAAACTGCGCAACGCGAGACCCGTTGCGATCGTCAGCAGCGGCGCATCCTGGGCAAGCTGGCGGGGACGGATGCGGTCGGCGACCTGCATCGACGCGAACGGATTGCCGACCACCGTGGCGACGCTGGCGCGCTTGGCGACGAGCTCGTCGAGGCCGGGGAGCAGCGCGCAACCGCCCGCCAGCACGATCTGGTCGACCTGGTTGTGCGTGGTGGAGGTAAAGAAGAACTGCAGCGCGCGGGTGATCTCGAGTGCCAGTGTCTCCATGAACGGCTGCAGCACGTCGTTGTCGTAGTTTTCCGGCAGGCCCTGGTTCTTCTTCGCCGCCTCGGCTTCCTCGGGCGACAGGTTGAAGGCGCGCTGGATGTCGAGCGTCAGCTGGTTGCCGCCGAACGCCTGGTCACGCGAGAACAGGAACTGGTTGTTGCGCAGGACGTAGAAATGGGTGACGTGGGCGCCAATGTCGACGAAGGCGACGTTCTGGTCGCGGCCATTGGCCGGCAGCGACGGCGCGATCATGCCGAACGCCTCCTGCGTCGCGTAAGACTCGACGTCCATCACCGCCGGGCGCAGGCCCGCGGCTTCGGCGATCGCCACGCGGTCCTCGACCTTCTCCTTGCGCGACGCCGCGATCAGCACCTCGACCTCGTCGGGGTTGTTCGGCGCGGGACCGAGGATCTGGAAATCGAGGTTGACCTCGTCGAGCGCGAAAGGGATATATTGATTGGCTTCCGCCTCGACGGTGAGCTCGAGCTCCTCTTCCTTCTGGCCGGCGGGCACGATGATTTTCTTGGTGATCACCATGGCCGCGGGCAGCGACAATGCGACGTGCTTGTTGCGGCTGCCGAGACGCTTGAAGCCGCGGCGCAGGACGTCCGCCACCTGGTCGAGGTTGCCGATGTTGCCGTCCTGGACAAGATCCTTGGAAAGCGGCTCGATCGCGTACCGCTCGAGCCTGTAGGTGCCCTTGCCCGCCTCGGAGAGCTCGACCATCTTGATCGACGTCGACGCAATATCGACCCCGATGAGGTTCGGAGACTTCGTTTTGAAGAACTCGAGCGTCGAAGAAACCTTGTCGGCAAGCATGGCGACCCTTCAGCCCAATGCTGATAATTTACATTAAACTCTGGCAGCAAGTGTGAACCATGTCAAATCAATTCCGGTTCGTAAATCAGGAAGTGTTGCACTTCTGCCTATAATGCCCATCCAACGCTGCCTTACCGCAAGTTTTATTCCCCTGTGCTAAAGCGCTGGCTGCTCTATCTGGGGTCGGTCGCGGCCGGCCTGGTCGTCGTCGGGGCCCTGCTGGGGGCCTTCGTCGTGGCCCTGCTCTACCCGACGCTGCCCTCGCTGTCGGCCCTGACCGACTACCAGCCGCGGATCCCGCTGCGCGTGTATTCCGCGGACGGCGTGCTGCTCGGCGAGTTCGGCGAAGAGCGGCGCGCGCTGGTGCGCATCGAGGACGTGCCCGAAGTCATGAAGCACGCGATCCTGGCCGCGGAGGACGAGCGCTTCTACCAGCATGGCGGCGTCGACTACCTTTCCGTGCTGCGTGCCGCCCTCGCCAACGTCACCAGCGGCTCCGTGCAGGGTGCCGGCACGATCACCATGCAGGTTGCGCGAAATTTCTTCCTGACACGGGAGAAAACGGTCACCCGCAAGCTGCGCGAGGTGATGCTGGCTTGGAAAATCGAGGCGAATCTGCATAAAGACGAAATTCTCGAGCTTTACATCAATCAGATATTCCTGGGCCAGCGCGCGTACGGCTTCGCCGCGGCGTCGCAGATCTACTTCGGCAAGGCGCTGCAGGATGTCACGCCTGCCGAGGCCGCGATGCTGGCCGGATTGCCGAAGGCGCCGTCCGCCTACAACCCCGTCAGCAACCCCGACCGCGCCAAGGCCCGCCAGCTTTACGTGTTGCGGCGGATGCGCGAGCTCAATTACCTGACCGACGGCGAGTTCAAGGTTGCACAAACCGCGCCACTCGCTGTCCGCCAGAACCTGCGGCCCGTAAACCTCGACGCTCACGCCCAGTTCGTGGCCGAAATGGCGCGCCAGGTGGTGTTCGATGCGTATGGCGACGACGCGTACAGCCGGGGCATCACCGTATGGACGACGATTCGCCGTGACAGCCAGGAAGCGGCGTGGGCGGCCGTGCAGAAGGGCGCCTACGAGTACGACCGCCGCCACGGCTATCGAGGGCCGGAGGACTTCGTGAGCCTTCCCGACAAGGCGGATGCCCTCGCCGCCGAGCTCGAACGGGCGTTCGCCGACCATCCCGATGCCGGCACCCTAGTGGCGGCCATCGTCACTTCCGTGTCGAAAGACGGCGTGCGCGCGACGCTCGCCAGCGGCGAGAACATCGATCTTGCGGGCGACGCCATCAAGTTCGCGGCCAAGGCGCTGGCGGACAAGGCGCCGGCCGCGCTGCGCATCCGCCGCGGCGCCGTGATCCGGGTCGCCAAGGACGACAAGGGCCACTACGCGATCGGCCAGCTGCCGCAGGTCGAGTCGGCGTTCGTGGCGATCCGGCCGTCCGACGGCGCGCTGCTGGCGCTGGTGGGCGGGCTCGATTTCGACAGCAACAAGTTCAACCACGCGACGCAGGCGCTGCGCCAGCCCGGCTCGTCGTTCAAGCCGTTCATCTACTCGGCGGCGCTGGAAAAAGGCTTCACCCCGGCCACGGTGATCAACGACGCGCCGTTCTTCGTGCCCGCCGAGCAGACCGGCGGCGAGGCCTGGGAGCCGAAGAACTACGAGAACAAGTTCGAGGGCCCGATGCGGCTGCGCACCGCGCTCGCCAAGTCGAAGAACCTGGTGATGGTGCGGGTGCTGCAGGCGATCGGGCCGCGCTACGCGCAGGACTACATCCAGCGCTTCGGCTTCGATCCGCGGATGCATCCGGCGTACCTGACGATGGGTCTCGGCGCCGGATCGGCGACTCCATTGCAAATGGCCACCGCCTACTCGGTGTTCGCCAATGGCGGCTATCGCGTGACGCCCTACCTGATCGAGAAGATCACCGATGCCAAGGGCGAGGTGCTGTCGGAGGCCAAGCCCGAGGTTGCCGGCAGCGGCGCCGAGCGCGCGATCGACCCGCGCAACGCCTTCATCATGACGTCGATGATGCGCGACGTCATCGCCTACGGCACCGCCACCGGCGCGCAGGTGCTGAAGCGCCGCGACATCGCCGGCAAGACCGGCACCACCAACGACAACATCGACGCCTGGTTCTGCGGGTTCAACAGCGACATCGTCGGCGTGGCATGGATCGGCTTCGACCAGCCGCGCACGCTCGGCACCAATGAGACGGGTGGCGTGGCGGCGCTGCCGATCTGGATCGCTTTCATGCAGAAGGCGCTGAAGGGCACGCCGGAGAAGATGGCGTCGCCGCCGGACGGCGTCGTGTCGCTGCGGATCAACGCCGATTCGGGGCTGCGCGACGACACGAGCACGCTGTCCGATTACTTCTACAGCGAATACCAGCCGCGCGCCCGCGACGACGGCCTCACCGCCGCGCTTCCCGGCAAGAGCCCGCAGGAAGTGCGCGACCAGATCTTCTGAAGCGAATGCCGCGATCGACGATCAAGTACGAGCATCGCCGCAGCGAGCGGCGCTTCGCCGCCGACGCCGATGGCCAGCAGCGCACGCTGATCGCGCAGGCCGCGGCGCGCCTCGTCGCCGAGCACGGCATCACCGACTGGTCGATGGCCAAGCGCAAGGCCGCGCGCGAGCTCGGCTTGGCGCCGGGCGTGGCGCTGCCGGGCGACGACGAGATCGAGGACGCGCTCGGCAGTTATCACGAATTGTTCGGCGGCGAAGAGCACGAGGCGCAGCTGCGGGCGCAACGCGAGGAAGCGCTCACTTGGATGCGCAACCTGGCGGCATTCGAGCCACGCCTGACCGGCGGCGTCGCGGCCGGCTGGGCGACCGAGACGTCGGGCATCCGCCTCGAGCTCGATGCCGAGAGCGCGAAATCCGTCGAGCTCGCGCTGATCAACGCCGGCCTGCGTTATCGGCCGCTGTCGGGCAATGTCCAGGGACCGGTCGAGCTGGCGGTGGATACACCGGGCAGCGGCCTGCACTTGGTGGTGCGCACGCGCGACGGGGGGCATCACCGGTCCCGCCGCGAGCGCGGCGGCCGCGAGGAGCCCCGACTCACCGCGCGCGACGTCGAGCGCCTGCTCGCGGGCGATGCGGCCGCGGATTGATGCTGGCTGGCAAGGACGGCCCGCGCATCACCGCTAGTCCTCATTCCCGCGAATGCGGGCATCCAGCCCATGCCCCGACGTCACCACTGGATCCCCGCCTGCGCGGGGATGACGGCAATGTCATTCCCGCGAATGCGGGAATCCGGCGCAACGCGCGACGTCATTGCTGGATCCCCGCTTGCGCCGGGATGACGGCATCAGGATGTCGCGCTACCCGCCATCCGTCCGCGCGACGCCTTCCTTAAGCCAGCGCGCGGCGTCCAGCGCGTAATAGGTGAGGATCGCGTCGGCACCCGCGCGCTTCATGCCGGTCAGAATCTCCAGCACGGCGGCGCGCTCGTCCAGCCAGCCCGCCTGGGTCGCCGCCTTGATCATCGCGTACTCGCCGGACACCTGGTAGACCGCGGTCGGCATGCCGAACGCATCCTTCACCCGGCGCACGATGTCGAGATAGGGCAGTCCCGGCTTCACCATGACCATGTCGGCGCCTTCGCCGATGTCGAGCCAGGTCTCCCACAGCGCCTCGTCGCTGTTGGCAGGGTCCATCTGGTACGTGTACTTGTCGCCGCCGCCCAGCGCGGCCGCCGAGCCGACGGCGTCGCGAAACGGCCCGTAGAAGCACGACGCGTATTTGGCCGAATAGGCGAGGATGCGCGTGCGTTGCCGACCCTGCGCGTCCAGCGCCCGGCGCAGCGCGCCCACGCGGCCATCCATCATGTCGGACGGCGCGACGAAATCCACGCCGGCCTCGGCATGGCACAACGCCTGTCGTGTCAGCGCGGCGACAGTTTCGTCGTTCATCACGTAGCCGGTGGCATCAGCCAGGCCATCCTGGCCGCTGCGCGTGTACGGGTCGAGCGCGACGTCGGTGACGACGCCGAGCGCGGGAAACTTCGATTTGATGGCGCGGACAACGCGCGGCACGAGGCCCTGCGCGTTCCAGGCTTCCGCGGCATCCTCCGATTTCTGCGCGGCGTCGATCACCGGGAACAGCGCGATGGCCGGCACGCCGAGCGCCACGCATTGGCCGGCATCGTGCAGGATGCCGTCGAGCGACTTGCGCGCGACGCCGGGCAGCGACGGCACGGGTTCGCGCCTGCCCTCGCCCTCCTGCACGAACACCGGATAGATGAAGTCGTCGGGGGCGAGCCGGGTCTCGCGCATCATGCGCCGCGAGAAATCGTCGCGCCGCATGCGTCGCGGGCGCCGTCCGGGAAACTCACCGTCGAATGCGAAGCTCATGCAACCTCTGCACCGTGAGGGCCGTTGATCGTATCAGAGCGCCGGATGCAACCAAATGCGTTGGCGCGGAACTTCGCTCGCGCAAGGCCGGTCACAACACACAGACGGTTGAACGTCTCCCGCTTTCCTCCCTGAGCGGGTGCCCGCGGTCTTCGCCTTCGGGCGGGGGCTGCGGGCGTTCTTGAGGCCCCGGATCACTCCCCTTGATTCCGGGGCCTTTTCTTTGCGCAGGCGACACCGCGCATGTCGCCAACCGGCGACGCTCACGCCGCGGATGGCGTCAGGAACCCGGCGATCGCGCGGTCGGCTTCGTCGATCCCTTCGCGCCGCAATGCCGAGAATCCGATCAGGCCGACCTGCGGCGCAAACGCAGCGAATGCGCTGTCGATGCGCGTGCGAATCGCGGTGAGCGCGGCGCGGCGTTCGGTGGCGGTCAGCTTGTCGATCTTGGTGGCGAGCAGCAAGACGGGCCGCCCGCTCGGCAGGAACCCGTTGAGCAGCGCCTCATCCGATTCCTTGAGGCCGCGACGCGAATCGATCATCGCCACCAGCGCGACCAGCGTCGGCCGCGTCGTCACGTAGCCCCACAGGAATTCCTGCCACTGCTCCTTGACGTCCTTAGGCACCGCCGCATAGCCGTACCCCGGCAGGTCGGCGACGTAGCCGCCGCCGGCGAGACTGAAGAACACGATCTGCTGCGTGCGCCCCGGCGTGCGGCTGGCGAACGCAAGGCGGTTGCGCGTCGCCAGCGCATTGATGGCGCTGGACTTGCCGGCGTTGGACCGGCCGGCGAACGCGATCTCCGGCGGTCCGGGTGGCGGGAATTGCGACGGCTCGGCGGCCGCCACGACGAATTGCGCGCCGATCAGCGGATGCGGCGCGCGTGCGGGGGCGTCTTCCGGAGATTTCGCCGAGTCCGGTACAATTACGTGTTTATGCATGCGGTCGGATGTCGCCTTGAGAGTCGCCGGCGGCGTCGAACAAGGCCCTAGAATCCTTCCCCGGGGAGCTCAATAGAAATGTTGCGGACGTTGCTGCTGGCTGCGCTCTTGTCGGGCCCTGCGATTGCGCTGGCCCAATCGACTCCACCGGCCGACGCCCCCAAGGCGAATGCTGCGGAAGCTGCCAAACCCGCCGCGCCCGCGGCGGACGCCACCAAGATCGTCACCGGCGTCTGCGCGGCCTGCCACGGCGCCGACGGCCGCGGCACGGCGCCGACCAATCCGAATCTCGCCGCGATGCCGGCCGACTATATCACCCTGCAACTCGCGCACTTCAAGGCGGGTGTGCGTCAGAACCCGATCATGCAGGGCTTCGCGGCCACGCTGTCGGATGCCGACATGGTGGCGCTGGGCGCCTATTACGCCAAGCAGAAACCGGTGCTCGCCAAGGCCAAGGACCCCGCGCTGGTCAAGGCCGGGCAGAAGATCTATCGCGGCGGCATCGCCTCGGCGGACGTGCCGGCCTGCGCGGCGTGCCATTCGGCCGACGGCGCCGGCATCGCCAAAAACTATCCCCGCCTCGCCGCGCAGTCGTCCGAGTACACGTACGCGCAATTGAAAGCGTTCCACGACGGCGCACGCGGCAACGACCAGGCCGGCAAGGATGTCAACGGCCGCATCATGCACACGATCGCCGCGCGCCTGAGCGACGCCGAGATGAAGTCGGTGGCGGAGTACGTGCAGGGATTGCGCTGATCCGGCGCGCACGCGCGTCGCGCCCCGGCAGGCGATGAACGCGCGCATCGCATCGCTGCACGTCTACCCCGTCAAGGGCGCGCGCGGCATCGACGCCGACGCCGCCGAGGTCGGCATCGAAGGGCTCGCGCTCGACGGCGTCGGCGATCGCGAGTGGATGATCGTCGACGCGCAGGATCGCTTCATCAGCCAACGTTCGCATCGCCGGCTGTGCCTCGTGGGCACCGCCGTGCGCGACCGCGCGCTCGTGTTGAGTGTTCCCGGCCACGCCGACGTGACAGTCGCCCTCGATGCGGCACACGCCGCGCCGCGCGAGGTCGTCGTCTGGCGCAGCACCGTGCGCGGTCTCGACGAAGGCGACGCCGCGGCCGCGGCGCTGTCGGCATACCTCGGCGAGCCGTTGCGCCTCGTGCGCTTCGATCCGGCGCGACCGCGCCTGTGCAATCCCGAGTTCGCCGGCGAGTCGGGCGCGCATACGCGCTTCGCCGACGGTTACCCGGTGCTCGTCATCGGTGCGGCGTCGCTGGCCGATCTCAACGCGAGGCTGGCGGCGAAAGGGGCGGACGCGCTGGGCATGAACCGCTTCCGGCCCAACATCGTCGTCGAGGGATTGGAGGCGTTCGACGAGGATCACCTCGCCGCGCTCGAGATCGGCGAGATCACGTTGCGGATGGTCAAGGCCTGCATCCGCTGTGAAGTGCCGACGATCGACCCGCGCACGGCGCAGGCCGGCGTCGAGCCGCTGGTGACGCTGTCGACGTATCGCCAGCACGCGACGCTGGATGGCATCGCCTTCGGCATGAACGCGATCGTCGCCGCCGGCGCCGGCGGCGGGATCGCCGTCGGCACCGCGGTCAACCCGGCGTTCGCGTTCTAGCGCCGATTCCTAGCAACGCGCGTCGCCCGGTCGCACGAAGCCGCTCCCGGCGCGGTTACTGGCCGTTGGGCGCGCACAGGTTCACCGCATCCGGCCCATAGCCTTCCGCCGACCACGCCGGATCGGCGTGCAGGATGTCGTGGATCGACTGGTCGTCGGTGTAACGGTGATTGCCGGTGGACGCGTTGAAGAAGCGCCAGACCGCGTGCGTGCCGGTCGGGCACGCTCCGGAGGCCGTGTCCGGAATCACCGCATAGAACACGTTGGAGCTCTCGACAACCCAGTGGATGAATTGCGGACTGGTGCCCAGCAATGCGCATTCGGACGGCAGCGCCGAGTAGAAATGCGTGTTGCCGTACGGATCGGGCAGGTAGGCGCGGCACACGGGGCTCGCACCGCTGACCGGCGCCGTGTACGCCAGGAAGCGCAGCCCGGTGCGCTGCCAGCCGGCGACCACGCCGGTGTCGAGGTCGTTGATCTCGATCGGGCTCTGCGTGATGAAGTAATGATTGAGCGCCTGGTCGTAGTACTCGACGACCACCGCCTCGTTCGGCGTACCGGTGCCGGGGGCGAGGTAGTCGCGCATCGTCGGCATCATCTGGTCGAAGCGCGTGAAGTAGTCGGCGCTGTTGGGCGAATCGCACGATGACGCGCCGCCGGTGAGGCCGCCGCGCACTTCGTAGAAGCCGCCGCCGACATTGAGCGTCAGCAGGCCCGATCCGCTCGAGCCGCCTTCGGTCACGCCCTTCCCCCAGAACACGCGCGCAAGCAGTCCGTTGATTTGCGGATCGCCGTTGTCGTCGTCGATCACGATGTGCGCATAGCCGGAAAGATCGCCCTGGCTGTACTTCTTGAGATCGCCCTCCGGATGATGCAGGTCGATGACCGTGCCCGTGCTGATCGGCGTCGCGTTCCAGGCGGAGAACACGGTGTTCGCCGGCGGTGGCTGGTTGAGCCGCACCATCGCCCAGTCCTGCGCCACGCTGCGGCCGAGCAGCGTCGAGCCGCCATGCTGGATGAAGTAGTCGCCCGCCGTCTGCGACAGCGTGGGGTCGTCCGGCGTGGAGCAGCCGACGGAATCGTAGAACCAGTACACCTCGAGCGTGGCGGCGGCGGTCACCGAATCGATGCAGTGATCGGCGGTGAAGAAATACGGCGTCTGCGACGCGATGGAGTCGTTGAGCAGCGTGCCGGTGCACAGGAAGCTCGAGCCGTCGGACTCGGTGAATACCATCCGGCCGACGGCGTTGGCGGCGTTGACCAGCGCCGGCGACTGCACCTCGCACTTCCAGTCGCGCTCGCACGCGCCCGAGCCGCCGATGCCGGTGGCCTTGGAATGCGCCGACGGCGACAGCATGGTGCCGGCCTGTGTCAGGTGCGAGACGCGCGACAGCACCATCGTCACCTTGCTCACGTCGACCGCGGCGCTCACCGAGATCTCGATGGTGGCATGCGATCCCTCGAGGATCGGCGACCACCACTCGCCGAATTTCGCCGTGGACTGGGCGAGCTCGTTGGCGGCGATCGGGCCGATGGCGACAGCGTGCGGATCGTCGCCCTTGAGACGGATCACGATGTCCGGATCGGTGGCCGCCATCTGCAGCGCCACGCGCAACCCCACCGCGCCGGGCGAGGTCACCACGATCTGTGCGGCGCGGCCGCCGTCGGCCGTGCCCTGCCAGCTGAGCGACCCGAGCGCAATCGTGCGCTCGGCGGCCGGCACGTCGCGGCCGAAGCCGATCGGCATCGGCTTCATCCGCATTCCCGTCAACGGCAGGCTGCGCGTCGTCGCAAGTTCGCTCTCGGACGGCGCAGGCAGGGCGATCGTCAGGGCAGACACCGCGCCTTGCAGCAGCAGCGCGCTCTGCGACTTGGCAGCCGCCGTGACCGGCGTGGTGGACACGGCCGGCGGCACCGCGTTGATCGGCGCGGCATCGACCGCCCCCGCCAGCGCGAGCGTGGCGAGCAGCAAGGCGAACGTCCGGATGCGAGCCATCGAATCCCTCCTTCTCACGTTTCTCGAAAGCGGGATCGCCCGCTGCAAAGGCCTCGGCGTCGAATAACGCGCCAGCCCGCGTTCGCGTGCACAATCGTCCCGCCGCATCGCACCGGGCGGCTTGCGCGGACCCGGTGTATTACCTGCCGCCGTCATCCATTTGCGACAGGCATTCGGCGAGCGCGTCCTGCCACGCAGGCAGCGCAAAGCCGAATGTGCTCGCGAATCGTCGATCGTCGAGCACGCTGTTGGCTGGACGCGCCGCCGGCGTCGGATATTGTGCCGTATTTATCGGCACGACGCGGGCCACTTTCGCACCCTGTGCAACGTCCTGTTGCAATTCGCCGATGATCGCCTGCGCGAAGCCGAACCACGTCGTCGCGCCTGACGCCGTCATGTTGTACACGCCATGGCGTGCCGCGAGCCATTCGCGATCGTGCGCGAGGATGCGCGCCGTCGCGCGCGCAAGCGACCGGCTCCAGTTCGGCGTGCCGCGCTGATCGGCGACGACGCGGATTTCGTCGCGCTCCACGGCAAGGCGGCGCATCGTCAGCAGGAAATTGCGGCCGCGGGCGGCATAGACCCAGCTCGTGCGGAATACCAGTGCCGCAGCGCCGGTCTGGGCGATCGCCCGCTCGCCGGCGAGCTTGCTGCGGCCATAGGCATTGATCGGATGGGTCGGCGCATCCTCCGCATACGGTTCCATCTGCCGGCCGTCGAACACGTAGTCGGTCGAATAGTGGACGAGCAGCGCGCCGGTGCGATGCGCCTCCTCGGCGAGGATGCCGGGAGCCACGGCGTTGATCGCGTGCGCCTGCGCCGCGTCGCGCTCCGCCTGGTCGACCGCCGTGTACGCCGCGGCGTTGACGACGATGGCAGGCGCGTGCGTGCGCATCGCGGCGACGACGGCATCGGCATTGGCGAGGTCGAGCTCCTTGCGATCGGTGGCGATCACGTCGCCGAGCGGAGCCAGGGTGCGCGCGAGCTCGAAACCCAGCTGTCCCGACGCGCCGGTGACGAGGATGCGCGGCAACGCCGGGTTGCCCTTCGCGATCACGCGTAGGTTTCGGCCTGCGCGAGCGTGGCGCCGTCGCGATCCTTCGCGGCGAGCACCGGCGCGCCGTCGAGCGGCCAGTCGATGCCGAGCGCAGGGTCGTCCCACCGCAGCGTCCGCTCGTGCTCCGGGTACCAGTATTCGGTGGTCTTGTAGACGAACTCCGCGGCGTCCGACAACACGACGAAGCCATGCGCGAATCCCGGCGGGATCCACAGCATCCGCTTGTTGTCCGCGGACAGCCGCTCGCCGACCCAGCGGCCGAAGGTCGGCGACGACCGCCGCAGGTCGACCGCAATGTCGAATACCTCGCCCGCGATCGCACGCACGAGCTTGCCCTGCGCGTGCTCGATCTGGTAGTGGAGTCCGCGCAGCACGTTGCGCATCGAGCGCGAATGGTTGTCCTGCACGAACGTGGCGTCGATGCCGGCGGCCGCCATCGCCTTGGCGTTCCAGCTCTCGAAGAAGAAGCCGCGCGCGTCGCCGAACACGCGTGGCTCGATCGCCAGCACGTCGGGAATCGCCGTCGGGATCACTTTCATCGCAATCCGCCTCAGCGAATGACGGGATCGCGCAGGATGCCGAGCAGGTAGGCGCCGTAGCCGTTGCGCGCGAGCGCCTGGCCGAGACGCTCGAGCTGTGCGGCATCGATCCAGCCCAGGCGATACGCGATCTCCTCGGGGCATGCGATCTTGAGCCCCTGCCGGCGCTCGATCGTCTCGATGTACTGCGACGCTTCGAGCAGCGTCTCGTGCGTGCCGGTGTCGAGCCAGGCCATGCCGCGGCCCATCATTTCGCAGGCCAGCTCGCGCCAGCCGAGATACGTCATGTTGATGTCGGTGATCTCGAGCTCGCCGCGCCGCGAGGGCTTCAGCTCGCGCGCGATATCGAGCACGCGATTGTCGTAGAAGTAGATGCCGGTGACGGCGTAGCGCGACTTCGGCCTGGCCGGCTTCTCCTCGAGGCTGATGACGTTGCCGGCAGCGTCGAACTCGGCGACGCCGTAGCGCTCGGGATCGGATACCGGATACGCGAATACCGTGGCACCTCGCGGCGCCGCGTTGGCACGCTGCAACTGCATCTGCAGCTCGTGGCCGTAGAAGATGTTGTCGCCGAGCACCAGCGTCGCCGCATCGCGGCCGACGAAGTCGCGGCCGATGATGAACGCCTGCGCAAGGCCGTCCGGCGACGGCTGCACCGCGTAGCTGAGGTTGAGGCCCCACTTCGCGCCGTCGCCCAGCAGTTGCGCGAAGCGCGGTGTGTCGTCGGGCGTGGAGATGAGCAGAATGTCGCGGATGCCGGCGAGCATCAGCGTCGACAGCGGGTAGTAGATCATCGGCTTGTCGTACACCGGCAGCAGCTGCTTGCTCACCACCTGCGTCACCGGCCACAGGCGGGTCCCGGAGCCGCCGGCGAGGATGATGCCCTTGCGCTGGACGGCCGCGCTCATCGCATCGCCGCCGTCGACGGCAGCGAGGCGGCCATGGCGTCGTGGCGCGGGGCGTCGAGCGCGAGGAACGCAAGCCGCTTCATCTCGCGCCGGCCGCGTCCCACGCTGTCGAGCACGACGCCGCAGGCGATCGAGCCGGCGGCGAGCATCATCAGCGCGGCGGCAAGCACGGCACTCGGCAACCGCGGCACGAGGCCGGTCTCCGCATAGTCGAGGATCACCGGCACGCCGACCGCGAGGCCCGCCAGCGCCAGCACCGCGCCCACTGCGCCGAAGAAGCGTGCCGGGTGCGTCTGCTCGTACAGGTGCAGGATGGCGAACGCGATGCGCGCGCCGTCACGCAGCGTGTTGAGCTTGCTCACCGAGCCGTCGGCACGCGCCCCGTAGGGTGCGTCGATCTCGCGAATGCGCAATCCGAGGTCGAGCGCGTGCACCGTCAGCTCGGTCTCGATCTCGAATCGACGGGACAGCGCGGGGAACGACCGCACGAAGCGGCGCGTGAACGCGCGATACCCCGAGAACACGTCGTCGACACGCTGGCCGAAGAGCCGCGAGATCGCCTTGGCGAACATCCGGTTGCCCCATTGGTGCCCGCGGCGGTAGGCGTCGCCCGCGCCTGCGCGCGACGTCACCCGCCGCGCGATCACCATCTCGCAGTCGTCGTCGGCCAGCGCCTTGAGCAATCCGCGCGCCGATCCGGCGTCGTACGTGTCGTCGCCGTCGACGAGGATGAGCTGGTCGGCATCGGCCAGCGTGAACAGCGCCCGCACCGCGTGGCCCTTGCCGGGTCGCGATTCGCTGATGACGCGCGCACCCGCTTCGCGCGCCCGCGCCGCCGTGTCGTCGTGCGAGCGGTTGTCGCAGACCCAGATCGCCGCGTGCGGCAGCGCGCGCCGGAATTCGGCAACGACCTTGCCGATCGTCAGCGCCTCGTCGCGACAGGGGATCAGCACGGCGATGGTCGAGTGGGGCGACATCGGAAGCCGGTGCGAATAGGGGAGATCGCGTTGCGAAGTGTGGCGCATCTTAACAAATGAAGCGCGCCCCGAAGCGAGTTGTCGCAACGTCCTCCCGCCCAAACCGCGAAACCGTGGTCAATGGGCCGCCGCGCCGATTTCATCGATTCGCGCCGGCTGCACACCGCTGGCGAGCGACTGCGCCGCTATACTGCAACCTTTCCTGGCCACGTGCGATCGCGAATTGCGAACGAACAAGCGTCTCGTCGATGTCGCGGTCGACGTCGTTGCCCTCGCCACCTTCGCGCTGGTCGTCGTGCGTGCGCTGGGCACGGTCGATCCCTATTGGGACACGCTGCAATACCACTGGCCGTATGCCGCGCGCGCAGCCGGCATGTGCGATGCCGATTGCTTCGCCATGTTCGACGAGCTCGAAGCGCGCTACCGCGGTTTTCCGATGCTCTACCACTGGCTGTTCGGGTGGCTCTGGCGGCTGTTCGGCACGCCGGCGGCCGGCCACGCGCTGACCATTGCCGCAGTCGCGGCCTTGTGCGTTCACCTGCGCCGCCGCTTCGCCGTGCCGCTCGCGTGGTCGTGGCTGGCGTTTCTCGCGATCCCGCTCGTGCAGATTCATCTGTCGGCGAGCTATGCCGATCTCTTCGCCAATGCTCTTTTGACCATCGGCATTCTCGTATTCGCCCGCATCGCGCACACGCGCCAGCCGCCGACGACAGGCGAACTCGCGATCGCCTTGGTCGCGCTGGGCCTGGCGGCGGGTACGAAGTTGCAGCTGATCCCCGTCGCGGCGCTGGTGTGGCTGGCGATTGTCGTGGCCGCGACGCGGCTGCGTCCGCGTACCGATGCAGGCCTGCCTTGGGGATATGGTCTCGTACTTGCGCTTCTCGGATCGATCGTCATCCTGCCGCAGGCGGTGGCCAATCTCTGGCACTTCCACAATCCGTTCTATCCGATCGCGTTCAAGCTTGCAGGAATCGTCGTGCCGGGGTCGGAGACCGTCTCTCACATCCAGCAATCGACCTCGGTGGGAACTACCTGGAAAGACTCGCCGGGCTGGTTGCGATGGGCGGCGTCCGTGCTGGAATTCGACGCCTTCCGCGGCAGGCCGGTGCCGTGGGCGGTGGACCAGGGCTGGGTGGCGCAGGACAACCCGTCGTTCCGCATGGGCGGGTACTTCGTCGCCTACGTGCTCGGACTTGCCATCGTCTTCGTGTCGCGCTTCCGCGAGCGAGCGCTGCGTCCGCTGTTCGTCGTGATGGCCACGGCCACGGTGGTCTGCGCGCTGTTGCCCAATTCACATGAGCTTCGTTACTACCAGTTCTGGATGCTGACGCTCGTCTCGCTCGTCCTCATCCTCGCGTTCTCGCCATCGGCAGCGGCGCCGGCGCAACCACGGACGCTGCGCGAAGTGCGCCTTTTGGTACCGGTGGCATTGGCCAGCGTGGTGTTGATGACCGGTGCGATCTACCTGACGACAAACGGCTTGCGGATCGGCACATTGGTGGCTCCCACCAATGCGGCCGTCGACGCGCTGCCGGCAGGCGCCACGCTGTGTGTCGGCCACCTGCACCGCGACGCCATCCTGTACGCGAAGCCCTTCCACCCGGACGCCTCGATCCACGTGCGCAGCATCGTCGGCGAGAATGCGCCCGGCTGCGACCGCGCGATCGTTCCGCCTTGACAGAGCGCTAGGCCGAAGCCGGCAACAGCGGCTTCGGCCGGCGCGGCTTGTGACGCAGCGCGGGATTCTCGATGAAGTGCCACGATGCCGCGGCCAGCGCAAACGTCAGCGCCAGCGACAGCAACACGTAGGCGGCCATGGGCAGCGACGGCAGCAGGTACAGCGTCGACTGCTGTACAGGAAAAGCATAGATGTAGACGCCGTACGAATAGTCGCCGAGGCGCGCCAGCGCGCGCGCGGCAACGCTGCTCGCGAGCCCGAACGTGAGGAAGATGCACGGGAACGCGACCCACGACACGATCCGCGACACGGTTGGCCACGGCTCGGCGGCGATCATCATCACCACCGCCGCGCACAGGCTCGTGATCGTCAGCCAGCGCTCCAGCCTGAAGCGGCTGACGCAGGCGCCGATCAGGAAGTACACGCCATACTGCACGACGTCCTGCAGGATCATCCCGTAGACGATCACCAGGTTGTCGCGCACCACCGACCACTGCAGCGTCAGCCACGCGCCGCCGACGGCGAGCACCAGCAAGGCCCAGCGCGGCGCACGCATCAGGCCGAGCAGCATGAGCGCCAGGTAGAACGTGAATTCGACAGGCAGGCTCCACAGCGAGCCGTTGACCGCGTTGGGCACGACCTGGTGCTCGAACACGCCGGGAAGCGCGTAACGCGGCAGCAGCACAGCGTTGTAGAAGTACTGGCGAAAGAATGCGTGGTGAAAGTACTCCCGCAGCGGCACGGTCGTGACCGCAGGCCCGAGCAGCAGCGCAGTCAACGCCACCAGCACGATCAACGCGGGAAAGATCCGCAGCGAGCGGCGCACCAGGAAGCGCGCGGCGTTGGGATCGGATTGCCAGCTCATGCTGACGAGGTAGCCGCTGATCAGGAAGAAGATGTAGACGCCGAGCGGCCCCGGCGCCACCCATGAGAACAGCATCGGAATCGGGCGTCCGGTGAACGCCAGCGCGTGGAACCAGAACACGAGCAGCGCCGCGAACAGGCGCAGGAGGTCGAAGTTGTTGGCGGGGTGCAGCGGCGGCGGCGCGGCTGTCGCCTGTGTCACGTGACCGTCCCGCGCGTCACGCCGGATCCTCGTCCGAATAATGCCGGTCGACCCACCGCCGGTATTCGCCGCTCGTCACGCCGGCAAGCCATCCTGCATTCGCCAGGTACCACTCCACGGTGCGCCGCATTCCCGACGCGAAAGTCTCGGCGGGCTGCCAGCCGATCTCGCGACGGATCTTCGTCGAGTCGATCGCGTAGCGGCGATCATGCCCGGGCCGGTCGGCGACGAAGGTGACGAGCCTCGCGTAGTCATGCCCCGGCTTGAGCTCCCCGAGCAGCGTGCAGATGGTGCGCACGACTTCGAGATTGGTCATCTCGGCATTGCCGCCGACGTTGTAGGTTTCGCCGGGGCGCCCGCGCGCCAGCACGGCGCGGATCGCCGCGCAGTGGTCGCCGACGTAGAGCCAGTCGCGCACGTTCTGGCCATCGCCGTACACCGGCAGCGACTTGCCGGCGATCGCGTTGACGATCATCAGCGGGATGAGCTTCTCGGGAAACTGCCGCGGCCCGTAGTTGTTCGAGCAATTGGTGGTCAGCGTCGGCAAGCCGAACGTATGGCGGTAGGCGCGCACCAGGTGGTCCGACGCCGCCTTGGACGCCGAGTAGGGGCTGTTCGGCGCGTAGGCCGTCGTCTCCGCAAACGCCGGATCGTGCGGCGCGAGCGATCCATAGACCTCGTCGGTCGACACGTGCAGGAAGCGGAACGCATCGCGCGTCGCGGCGTCGGCGCCCTGCCACCACTCCTTGATGGCGTCGACCAGGACGAACGTGGCGACGACATTGGTGTCGATGAAGGCGGCGGGGCCGCGGATCGACCGGTCGACGTGGGTCTCCGCGGCGAAATTGACGACGGCACGCGGACGATGCTGCGCGAGCAGCCGCGCGACCAGTCCGCGATCGCCCATGTCGCCATGCACGAACACGTAGCGGGGGTCAGCGGCAAGTGCCGCGAGATTCGAGGGATTGCCGGCGTAGGTGAGCTTGTCGAGGTTGACCACCGGCTCGTCGCCGAGCGCGAGCCAGTCGAGGATGAAATTCGCGCCGATGAATCCGGCGCCGCCGGTGACGAGGATCATGGGTTCGGGGCGGCAATCGACGATGCGTCGCCGCCTCCATAGTAGTCGCGATACCACGTGACGAAGGCGGCGAGACCGTCGGCGAGCGCGGTGCGCGGCGTGAACCCCGTCAGCGCGGCGAGGCGCTCGATCGACGCGTACGTGTCCTTGACGTCGCCCGGCTGCATCGGCCTGTCCACCTTGATCGCACGCTTGCCGAGCAGACGTTCGAGCGTCGCGATGAACTCGGCGAGCGGCACCGATCGATTGTTGCCGATGTTGTAGATCGCATGCGGCGCGCGGGTCGCGGCATCGGGTGCCGGCGGCCGCGCCAGCACGCGCACCACCCCCTCGACGATGTCGTCGACGTAGGTGAAGTCGCGGCGCATGTCGCCGCGGTTGAACACCTCGATCGGCGCGCCGGCCAGGATAGCGCGCGCGAAGATCATCGTCGCCATGTCCGGCCTGCCCCAGGGCCCGTACACGGTGAAGAAGCGCAGTCCGGTGGCCGGCAGCGCGTACAGGTGCGCGTAGCTGTACGCCATCATCTCGTTCGCCTTCTTGGTGGCGGCGTACAGGCTCACCGGCGTGTCGGTGCGCTGGTCCTCGGAGAACGGCAGCGTGTGATTGGCGCCGTAGACGCTCGACGACGACGCGTAGACGAGATGGCCGATGCGCGCGTGACGGCAGCCCTCCAGCACGTTGCCGAACGCATCGACGTTGTTGGCGAGGTACGCCGCCGGATTGACCAGCGAGTAGCGCACGCCCGGCTGCGCCGCCAGGTGCACGACGTGCGTGAACGCGCCCTCGCGAAACAGCGCCGCGGTGCCTTCGCGTGCACAAAGGTCGTGGTGCCGGAACTCGATCCCCGGCTCGCGTGCCAGCTCCCGTACCCGCGCCTGCTTGAGCGCGACGTCGTAGTACGGGTCGAAGCTGTCGACCGCGACCACCGCGGCACCGGCGCGTGCCAGCGCCAGCGCGGCGTGCATGCCGATGAAGCCCGCGCCGCCGGTGACGAGCACCCGCATCCCTGCATTTGGAACGCTTCCGGCGCTCACTCGCTCTCCCCCGCGCGGAGCGCGCGCAGCTTGGCGTACTTGAGGAAGCTGCCGAACGCGCCGACCGCGATGTGCGCGAAGCCTGCGGCGCCATCGAGGAAGCCCAGACGGAAGAAATACAGCCGGATGAAGCGCGCCAGTGGCGCCAGCGCGATCAGCGCGAAGCCCGCCGTGCGTCCCTCGCGATGCATCGCCTCCGCCTGCAGGCTGGTATAGCGGTTCTGCTTGGCGATGTACTCGGTGAGCGATTCGGCCGATGCGTGCAAGAGGTCGCCATCGACACGCGCGGCGTGGCCGTCGACGATCACCCGTTCGTGCACGACGTCGTCGCTCCAGCGCGCGTAGCGGCGGTCGAACAGCCGCACGTTCCAATCCGGGTAACCCTCGCCGTGGCTGAGCCAGCGGCCGAGGAAGCGATTGCGGCGCGCCAGCGCGAACGCCGCGGCGCCGGGATTGTCGCGCGCGAGGACCTGCGCGATGCCCGCCGCCAGCTCGGGCGTCACGCGCTCGTCGGCGTCGAGGCACAGCACCCAGTCGTGGCGCGCGGCAGCGACGGCGTACTGCTTCTGCGCGCCGAATCCGCCGAACGGATGCTCGATCACGCGCGCGCCGAGGCGTCGCGCGACTTCCACGGTATCATCGCGGCTCCCCGAATCGACGACGACGATGTCATCGGCGAAGCGAGCCGATTCCACGCATTCGGCCAGTTCGCCGGCGGCGTCGCGGGTGATGATGCAAAGGGAGAGCGATTCGGCCATGCGCCGGCGGCGGAAGCGGGGGTGTTCGTGAAGGCGCGATTTTACGTGGTTTCGCTCTAGCGGAACGGCCATGCGAATCCCGGGCTCATGGCGACCTCAGTGGCAATGACGCGCGTGCTCGTCGTGCGTCCGTCGTCGCTGGGCGATGTCGTCTACGCGCTGGCGATCGCGGCCGACATGCAGCGTGCCCATCCCGGTGTGCAGATCGACTGGGTTGCCGAGGAAAGCTTCGCCGCGCTGCCGGCGCTCGACGCCGACGTTGCCCGCGTCATCCCGGTCGCGTTGCGTCGCTGGCGGGCATCGCTGTGGCGCGCGTCGACGTGGCGCGAGTTCCGCGCATTTCGCAGGGCGGTTACCGCCACGCGCTACGACGCCGTCATCGACCTGCAGGAACAGCTCAAGGGCGCGATCATCGCGCGCATCGCGCGCGGCCCGCGCCACGGCCTCGCCGCCGCCAGCATCCGCGAGCCGCTGGCGACGATCCTGCACGACGCCCATCATGCGGTCGACCGCGATATCCATTTCGTCGCCAAGTGCCGCGCCATCGCCGCCGGCGCGATGGGCTACGCCGTCGAGGGCCCGCCGCGCTGGCATTGGCGGACGCTGCCGGCGATCCGGGTCACCCCGCAGCGACCCTACGCGATCTTCGTCACCGCCACCTCGCGGCCGACGAAGCTGTGGCCGGAAGATCGCTGGCGCGCACTGGCGACCCATCTTGGCGAAAACGGGCTCGCTGTCATGCTGACGTGGGGTACCGGGGACGAGCAGGCGCGCTGCCGGCGAATCGCCGACGGCATCGCCGATGCGAGCGTCGCGCCGCGCCTCGCGCTGCACGATGCCGCGGCGCTCATTGCCCACGCCGACGTCGTGGTCGGCGTCGACACCGGGCTCACGCATCTCGCGGCGGCGCTGGGCGTGGCGACGGTCGCGTTGTTCACCGACACCGACGCCGCGCTCGCCGGCGTCGCGATCTGCGGCGGCGCGACGCGCGACCTTGGCGGCAACGGCGTCGTGCCGGGCCAGGACGCAGTGATCGACGCGCTCGGCGATCTGTACCGTCGCGCGCCCCGCTGCTGATGCGCGCGGTCTACACGCTGCTGTGGTGGTGCGCACAGCCGCTGCTGCCGCTGCGATTGTGGTGGCGGGGGCGCAGGGAACCGGGCTATCGCCAAGCCATCGGCGAGCGTTTCGGCCGTTACGCCGGGTCTGCTGCGACGCCCGACGACGTGATCTGGGTGCACGCGGTATCGGCCGGTGAAACGCGCGCCGCGGCGCCGCTCGTCGAGCGGATCCTGCGCGACCGGCCGCACTCGACGGTGCTGTTGACGGCGATGACCGCCACCGGGCGCGAAGCCGGCCGCGTCCTGTTCGACGGGCGCGTGGTGCAGGCGTGGCTGCCCTATGACCTGCCTTCGGCGGTGGCGCGATTTCTCGCCCACTACCGCCCGCGCGCAGGCATCTTCATGGAAACCGAGGTGTGGCCGAACCTGCTGCGCGCCTGTGCGCGCCGCCGCGTGCCGGTGTACCTGGTCAATGCGCGGCTGTCACGGCGTTCGGCCGCCGGTTATGCGAGGCTGGGCGCGCTGGCGCGCGAAAGCTTCGCGAGCCTCGCCGGCGTCGCCGCACAGTCGCCCGCCGACGCGTCGCGCCTCGCCGAACTCGGTGCGCACGCGCCGCAGGTCTTCGGCAACCTCAAGTTCGACATCGACGTGCCCGACGCCCAGCGTGCGCTGGGCACGACATTGCGGGCGCGCTTCGGCGCCGCGCGTTCGGTGTTCGTCGCCGCATCGACACGCGATGGCGAGGAGGCGCTGATCATTGATGCGCTGCGCGCCGCGCCGCTGCCGGCGAATGCGCTGTGCGTGATCGTGCCGCGCCATCCGCAGCGATTCGACGCCGTGGCGGCGCTGCTCACCGCACGCGGCGTCCCCTTTCGCCGGCGCAGCGACGCAAGCCCGGTTCCCGATGACGTCGCATTCGTCCTCGGTGACTCGATGGGAGAGCTCGCGGCCTATTACGGCGCCGCGGACGTCGCGTTCGTCGGCGGCAGCCTGATGGCGTTCGGCGGGCAGAACCTGATCGAACCGATCGCGCAAGGGGTGCCGACGCTGGTGGGCCCGCACACGTTCAACTTCGCCGAAATCGCCGACAGCGCCATCGGCGCCGGCGCGGCGCTGCGGGTCGACGACGCCGCCACGCTGGTAGCGAGCGTCGCCGGGTTGCTGCGGGATCCCGGCATGCGCGCGACGATGCGCGAGCGCGCGCTGGCGTTCCACGCGATTCATCGCGGTGCCGCCGACCGGCTGTGGCAGTGGCTCGCCCCGGCGCTCGATGCCGCCCCGGTGCACTAGCGACGTGCAGGCCGCGCATGGATGTCGAAGCGCAGGCTCACGCGGTCGAGGACCTCGATGGCGCCGCCGAGGATCGAGAATGGCACGAGGCCGAATGCACTCTGATCGAACGCCAGCGTGCCTGCGACGCGCATCTCGTCGCCACCCTGCTCGAACGTTACCGGTATTTCGAAGTCGCGCGTCACGCCGTTGAGCGTAATGGCGATGGCGAGGCGGTCATCGCCCGCCGTTCGCCTGGCATGGATCAGCGCGTAGGGATGTCTCTCGGCGTGCAGCACCTTGTCGAGCATGTTGCCGCGGGTGCCGGCGATGTCCGCGGCCGACGGTGTGCTGTCGAATCCGGCCTCTGCGCGCAACGCCGGTTCGTCGACGACGAGATCGGCGAGACGGACATACAGGTCGGCGCGTGCCGCGTGCGGTGCGACGAAGCCGCGCGTGTCGTGACTCGCGACCACGTGATCGTGGCCGAGGCGCGCGAGCGATCCGCCGCGGCGCACTTCGACGACGACGAGCGAGCGTGCCGCATCCACCGCGTAAACCGGCTCGCCGGCGGCGATCGCCTGTGCATAGAACGCGGCCGGAAACGCTGCGGGCGCGGACGACTCGGGCCCCGGCCGCGGCACCGGCTGCGCGCACGCCACGAGCAGCGCCATGACCAGCGCGGCGGCAAGCCATGCGCGCAGCGGGGCGTAAGCGCGACCGCTGCTTGACGACTTGTGCAAACCGCACCCCGGCCGGCAATGAAGCGGACGCCGCCGCATCTCAGCCTTTGTGACGCAGGGCGACGCTGAACTTCACGTTCACGCGCGGACCGATGACGTTGCCGGCCGCCCATTCGCCCTGTCCGATGCCGAATTGCGCGCGATCGATCGCGAGGTCGCCCGCCATCACCGCCCCCGCGCCATCGAGCGTCCATGTGAACGGAACATCGACCGGGGCCGTCACGCCCTTGAGCTCGAGCGTTCCGCTCGCCACGAAGCGACCCGGGCCGGCGTTGCGTACGCTCGTGGCGTGGAATGCCGCGCGCGGAAAGCGCGCGACGTCGAACCAGTCGCGCTCCATGATCGCCTTGTTGATGTCGGCGCTGTGCATGTCGGCGCGCGCAACGTCGATGACGACGTCGATCCGGCTGTCGTCGAGCCGCGACGGATCGAAGCGGATACGCGCGTCGAACGCCGGAAATGCCCCTGGCACCGGCGTGCGCTCGTAAGTCGCGACGAACTCGAGATGGCTCGCCGCACGGGTCATGTCCCAGTCGTCGGCACGCGCGTCGCCGATGGCGAGCGTGGCCAGCACGACCCACGTCGCCAGTGTCCGCACCATCATGCGCGCTGCCTGTGCCATGGCAGCATCCGCACCAGGACATCGTCGCGCAGCACGAAGTGATGGCGAAACGCCGCGGCGACATGCACGATTATCACCAGCGCCAGCGCGACGAAAAAGCCGAGGTGCACCCCGGCGGCGATGGTCTCGACGCCTTTCGACGGCGCGACGATCGGTGGCAGCGGCAGCCACCAGAACAGGCGCAGGGGAATGTTGGCCGCGGAGTTGACGACCCACCCGGACAGCGGCATCGCCACGACCAGCGCATAGAGCAGGCCATGACTGGCCGCGGCCGCGCGGCGCTCCCATGGCGGCGTGCCGTGCGGGAGCGGCGGCGCACCGAAGCGGACGCGCACGCCGACGCGCAGCAGCATCAGCGCCAGGATCAGCATGCCGATCGATTTGTGCCACACGAAGAGGTCGAGCTTGGTCGGCGACAGGTGCCAGGTGACGGCCGCCCAGCCGAGCACGAATTGCGCGAGCACGAGCGCCGCCACCAGCCAATGCAGCCCCTTCGCCGGTGCCGCCCAGGCGGGTTCTGCCGTGTGCCCGCGCCCGTTCACCGTGCCGCCTTGCGCTCGATCTCCTCGGCCAATGCGCGAAATTCGCGCACCACTGCGCGACCGGCGGCCGCGCGCTCGATCGGCGTGAGTATGCCATCGTGCAGCGTCAGCCGGCCGCCATAGGTCATCGCCACGCCCTCACCGGACGGCGCCAGCGAATACGCGCTTTCGAGCGTGCATTCGCAGCCGGACGTGATCCGCGATTCGATGCGCGACATCGGCCATTCGGTGATTTCGTAGACGACATGGACCGGCGCGCCGAAGAGCCACACCGCGTCGCCGGTTTGCGCCACGGTGACGTTCGGCCCGGTGCGCGCGATCACCTCGGTCGAGCGGATGCCCGGAATGAACGCCGGGTAGCGCGCATAGTCGGTGAGCACTTGCCACGACGTCCTGGCATCGGCCTCGAGCAATGCCGTGGCCTCGATGAGCACGGTGTCGCCGCTGCGTTGCAGGTGCACGTCGATCGTGGCGGCGGCTGCCGCGGGCACCGTTGCGAGTGCGGCGGCGATCGCCAGCAGGACGTGGGCGCACCGCGCCGCTAAGCGATAACAACAGAAGTGGGAACCCATCCAGGGAATACAGGCGGCCGGTGCCGCGTATTCCCCGGGCTGCGGTGGAGGCTAGCCCCTCAACCGCCGGTTCAGGTCCTCGATGTCGAGTTCGGTGAGCGTGCCCGCAGCCGACTTGAGACGCAGCACGCTGATCAGGTAGTTGAAGTACGCCGACGCGAGGTCGCGCCGCGCGGTGAACACGTTCTGCTGCGTGTTGAGCACGTCGAGATTGGTGCGCACGCCCACTTCCTGGCCGACGCGGTTGGAGTCGTAGGCGACCTCGGCCGAATGCACGGCCTGGGCATTGGCCTTGATCGACGCCACGGAGCTCTGCACGCCGGCAAACCCCGTCTGCGCGTTGAACAGCGCGTTGCGCCGCGCGGCCTCCAGCGACTGCCGCGCGTTGTCCTGCAGCGCGACTGCCTCGCGTACCTTGGAGTTGACGAAGCCGCCCTGGTAGATCGGCACGTTGACGGCGATGCCGATCAGGCCCGAGCGCGTGTTGAAATCCTCGCCGAAGCTCGACGAGCCGTTGCCGTACGAGCCGCCGTAGTTCGCCACGAGGTCGACGGTGGGCAGGTGCCCGGCACGCTGGCGATCGATCTCGAGCGTGGCGATGTTGAGCGACGATTGCGCGACCCGGATGGCGAGGTTGTCGCCGAGCGCGCGGTCGATCCAGTATTGCGCGTTGTCGGGATCCGGCGGCTGCGGATCGAAGTTCTGCGTGAGGCGTGCGAGCGGACCCGGCGCGCGGTTGATGATGGCGCGCAGCGCGGCGACCTTGTTGTCGTAGTCGTTGCGGGTGGAGATCTCGCTGGCCACGATCTGGTCGTACTTGGCCTGAGCCTCGTTGGTATCGGTGATCGTGGCGACGCCGACCTCGAAGTTGCGCTTGGCCTGCGCGAGCTGCTCGGAAACCGCCGCCTTCTGGGCGACGACCAGCTCGATGTTGTATTGCGCCAGCAGCACGTCGAAATAGGCGACGGTGGTGCGCAGCATCAGGTCCTGCTGCGCGGTGGCCAGCACGTAATCGGCCTGCGCCACCTGCTCCTGCGCCTGGTCGTACGACACGACGTTGCCCACGCGGTAGATCGGCTGCGACGCCGACACCGACAGCGAGCCGGTGGCGAAATTGCGGCCATAGCTGCCGCCATCGACGCGGGACAGGTGCTGGTCGTAGCGGTTGACGTTGGCGCCGGCGCTGGCGGCGACGTTGGGCAGCAGCCCCGCGCGCGCCTGCGGCAGGCGTTCCTGCGTCGCCTGCCAGATCGAGCGCGCGGAAGCGAGCGCGGGGTCGTTCTGCTGCGCGTCGTGATAGATCTGCAGCAGGTCGTCGGCTTGCGCGGGCAGCGCCAGCGCAATCGTTGCCGCCAGCGCGAGGATCTTTGATTTCATCGTCGATTCCGGAAGACGGGTGTCGTTCAGTACCGGCGCATCGCCGGATCCACGGTCTGCGCCCACGCTTCGACGCCGCCCTCGAGGTTGTGCGCGCGAAACCCCTGCTGCGCGAGCCACGAGGCCACCACCGCGCTGCGCTGCCCCGTGTGGCACACGATCACCAGCTCGCGTTCGCGCGGCAACTCGCCGACGCGGCGCGTGATCTCGTGCATCGGCAGCGGCGTCGCGCCGTCGATGGCGCAGATCGCGCGTTCCCATTCCTCGCGCACGTCGACCAGCAGCGGCGGCTCGCGCGACGGGTCGTCACGCCATGCGGCCACGGCGTGCGGGTCGAGCCGCGAGATCAAAATACGAAGCGCGACGGCGCCGGCGCGTTGACCAGCGGTGCGACCACCGTCTCGAACAGCGTGCGCGACACGCGCGCGCCGGGCGCGGTCCAGCGCACCAGCGTGGCGCTCATCGCCGGCGCGTCACCGACGATCGCGAACACGCGACCGCCCGGGTTGAGCTGCGCGAAGTACGCTTCGTCGAGCAGCGGCACCGACCCCGTCAGCACGATCGCGTCGTAGCTCCCGCCGCCGAAGCCGCGCGCGCCGTCACCCGTTTCGACGGCGACGTCGGCGAAGCCGTGCGCCGCGAGCCGCGCACGCGCGGCGTCGGCGAGCGCCGGCTCGATCTCCACGCTGGTCACGCGCGCGCCGCGGCCGGCGCACAGCGCAGTGAAGTAGCCGCTGCCGGTGCCGATCTCGAGCACGCTTTCGCCGGCACGCAACACGAGCTCCTGGAGCACGCGCGCCTCGACTTTGGGCGTCCACATCGCCGCGCCGGCACCGAGGGGAATCTCGATGTCGGCGAACGCGAGCTCGCGGCAGGCCGGCGGCACGTAATCCTCGCGCCGCACCCTGAACAGGAGATCGAGCACGTCGGGATCCAGGACCTCCCAGGGGCGGATCTGCTGCTCGACCATGTTGAAGCGTGCCTGTTCGTAATTCATCGTCGTGTCGTCGTGGTGGCCGCCGCGCGGCGCGGAGGGAGGTGCGGAAGTTTCGCCCGGCGAGGCGTCGGCGGGGTGTCGTGCGCGCCCGGCCCAGTTCGCGTCATTCAACTGACCGCGAGTCATTTATTGTCGCCGCGTCATTATCCCGCGTCAATCGCCGGCGCGCGAGGCGTGGCGCAACTTCGCGCGCATTTCCATCATTCGGCGGCCGCCGCGGTGGAGGCGGCGTTGGCCGGCGCGACGACCTCGGACAATGCCGCCGGCGCAGGCGCGTGCACGGTCGCGGCGGCGTGTGCGGCGGCGGCCGCGGACGCCGCGCGCGCGGCGCGTTTCGCGCGCAGACGCTCGCCCCATTGCACCAGGTACGAATAGAGCACCGGCACCACGACGAGCGTCAGCAGCGTCGACGTGATCACGCCGCCGATGATGGCGCGGCCCATCGGCGCCTGCGTTTCGCCGCCCTCGCCGATGCCGAGTGCCAGCGGCAGCATGCCGCCGATCATCGCGCCGGTGGTCATCAGGATCGGACGCAGCCGCACCTGGCCGGCCAGCGTCAGCGCGTCGAACAGGCTCGCGCCGTCGCGGCGGGCGCGATTGGCGAAGTCGACCAGCAGGATCGCGTTCTTGGTGACGAGCCCCATCAGCATGATGAAGCCGATCATCGAGAAGATGTTGAGCGTGGTGCCGGTGACCAGCAGCGCGAGGAACACGCCGATCAGCGAGAACGGCAGCGACGCCATGATCGCGACCGGCTGCGTGAAGCTCGCGAATTGCGACGCCAGGATCAGGTAGATGAAGATCACCGCAAGGCCCAGCGCCGCCAGCGCCGCGTTGAACGAGTCGACCATGTCCTGCTGCTGGCCGCTGATCGAGAAGCGGTAGCCCGGCGGCAGGTCGGTGCTCTTGACGATCTTGTCGACGTCGCTGCCGACGTCGCCCGACGGCCGCCCCTGCGCGTTGGCATACAGCGCCACGCGCCGCTGCAGGCTCTCGCGCTTGATGATCTGCGGGCTGGTCGACTCGACGATGTCGGCGACCTGGCGCAGCGGCACCATCCGCAGCTCGCCGTTGGGTCCGGTGCGGTTGGTCGACAGGTAGAGGTTGCCGAGGTCCGAGGCGAGCTCCCGGCGCTTGCGCGCGAGCTGCACGTTGACCTCGTAGTTCTGGCCGTCCGGGCCGAGCCAGTAGCTGACGGTGTCGCCGGCGATCAGCGGGCGCAGCGTGGCGCCGACCTGCTGCACGTTGATGCCGAGCTCGGCGGCGACGTCGTCGTGCACGCGGATCGACAGCGCCGGATTGGCCGCCTTGTCGGACGTCTCGAGGTCGGCGATGCCCGGCACCTGGGCGACCCGCGCGCGAAACTGCGCCATCAGCGCCGACAGCGTGTCGGGATCGGGACCGAGCAGGTTGACCCAGATCGGACGGTCGTAGCCGAGCGCCAGCTCGACGCCGGCGATCGGCACGATGACGTCGCGGATGGCGAGCTCGAGCTGCTGCTGCGTGCGCTGGCGCCTGGCGCGGTCGACCAGGCGCAGGTTGACGCGCGCGTAGTTGCGGCCGTCCTCCGTGCCCACCGTGGTCATCGCGAGGTCGATCTCCGGGAACGCCTTCAGCAGCGCCTCGACCTGCTGCACCTTGGTGTTGGTGTACTCGAGGCTCGAGCCCACCGGCGTGTTGAGCCGCAGCGAGATGAATCCCTGGTCGGTCTGCGGGATGAACTCGGTGCCCACCAGCGGCACGATGAAGAAGCTCGCGACGAACGTGCACAGCGCGATTGCCAGCACCTTGATGCGGTGCGCGAGCGACCAGCGCAGCGCGGCGCCATAGACGCGGTGCATCCATTCGATGAAGCGCTCGACCTCCTGCATTACCCGGCCGAGCCACGGCACGCGCGAGAAGCGCCCCGCCACCGGGTCGTGCCAGATCGAGGACAGCATCGGATCGAGCGTGAAGCTGACGAACAGGCTCACCAGCACCGCGACCGCGACGGTGACGCCGAACTGGAAGAAGAAGCGGCCGATGAGGCCGCTCATGAACGCGATCGGCACGAACACGGCGACGATCGCGAACGTGGTCGCCATCACCGCCAGGCCGATCTCGTCGGTGCCGTCGCGCGCGGCGTCGGCGTGGCTCTTGCCCAGCGCCAGGTGGCGCACGATGTTCTCGCGCACGACGATGGCGTCGTCGATGAGCAGGCCGATGCACAGCGACAGCGCCATCAGCGTGAGGAAGTTGAGCGAGAAGCCGAAGGCGTTCAGCGCGACGAAGGTGGCCACCACGCTGATCGGCAGCGTGAGGCCGGTGATGATCGTGCTGCGCCAGCTGTGCAGGAACAGGAACACGATCAGCACGGTGAGCAGCCCGCCCTCGACGATCGTGTGCTTGACGCGGTTGACGCTGCGCTCGACCTGTTCGGACGCGTCGTTGACGACGCGGATCTCGACGTCGGACGGAATGCGCGAGCGCAGCACATCGATGGCCTTCTTCACCTCGTGACCGGTCTCGACGATGTTGGCGTCCTGCGCCTTCAGCATGTCGATCGTGATCGCCGGATGGCCGTTGATGCGCGCGATCGACTGCTCCTCCTTCTCGCCGTCGATGACGTCGGCGACCTGCGACAGGTAGACCGGCCCGCCGCCCTGCTGGGCGACGATGATGCGCGCGAACTGCGCCGGGTCCTTGATCTTGCCGTCGACGCGCACCACGGTGTCGGAGGGCCCGCGCGACAGGCGCCCCGCCGGCACGTCCTGGTTGGCCGCGCGCACCGCGTTCATCACCTGATCCACGCCGATGCCGAGGGCGATGAGCGCCGAGGGCTTGACCTGGATGCGGATCTCGCGGGTGACGCGGCCGTTGACGTTGATCTGCGCCACGCCCGGCACGTTCTCCAGGCCGCGCACGATCGTCTGGTCGGTGAGCGAGCTCAGCTCGCGCAGGCCCGTGGTCTGCGACAGCACGGCGAGCGACAGCACCGGCTGCTGGTTCTCGGTGTCGGCGCGCAGCACTGCGGGATCCTTGACGTCGCGCGGGAACTGCGGGCGAATCTGCGCGATCTTGTCGCGCACGTCCTGCATCGCCTGGTTCATGTCGGTGCTCGCCCGCATCTCGGCGAAGACGTTGCTCTGGCCCTCGTACGAGTTGCTGCGGATCGTCTTCACGCCGGCGACGCTGTTGAGCGCGTACTCGACCGGCTTGGTGACATCGGTCTCGACCGCTTCGGGCGCGGCGCCCGGATACGCGGTGTTGATCACCACGAACGGCAGGCTGACGTCGGGCATCTGCTCGACACGCAGGCGCTGGTAGGAGGCGAAGCCGAGCACGGCGATGCCCACCATCACCATCGTCGCGAACACCGGCTGGGCGATCGAAGTGCGCGTGATCCACATGGCGTGACCCCCTTTCGCGTCAGCCCGGACGCGATGCCGACGGCGCCAGCGTGGACCTGACCAGCACCGACGCGCCTTCCTTCAGGTTGTCGAAGCGGGCGGCGAGCACCGGCAGGTCGGGCGGCAGCGCCGACTTGAGCTCGATCAGCCCGTTGTCGTCGTCGCGGCGGCCCACGACGACGACGCGCTTGGCGAGCTTGCCGCCGGCGATCGCCCAGACGTAAGTGAGCCCGGCCTCGTTGCGCACGGCGGTCATCGGCAGCGTCGTCACCGGCGCTGACGCCGCCAGCGCGATGCGGCCGTCGGCGAACATGCCGCCGCGCAGCAGCGTGTCGGGATTGCGCAGCGTGACGTACACGAGGATCGCGCGGGTGCCCGGCTCGGTGGACGGATTGATGCGATCGATGCGGCCGGCGAAGCGCCGCTCGCCGAAGCCGTTTACGCCGAGGTCGACCGTCATGCCGACCTTGAGCTCCGGCACGTCGGACGCCGGCACCATGGCCTGCATCTCGAGGTTGGAAAGGTCGACGATCGTGACCAGCGGCGCGTCGAACGGCACCTTCTCGCCCGGCTGCACATGGCGCTTGGCGACCATTCCGGATTGCGGCGCCTGCACCGTCCCGTCGCGCAGCGCGATCTGCGCCATTTTCACTTGCGCCTCGGCCGACTTGACGTTGCCGGAGGCCACGTCGAATCCTGACTCGGAGCTGTCAAACGCGTTCTGCGAGATGAACTTCTGGTCGAGCAGCTTGACGTTCATCGCGCGGGTCTTGGTGGCGAGCGCCAGCTGCGCGCGCGAGCTCTCCAACGCGCCGATGCGCTCGGCGAGCTTGGCGTCCAGGTCCGCGGTGTCGAAACGCGCGATCACCTGCCCTGCGCGTACCGTATCGCCCTCGCGCACGGCAATTTCCTTCAGCTCGCCGGATACCTTGGCCTTGACCACCACCTGGTTGAGGGGCTGCAGCGTGCCGGACACCGGCAGGAACCGGCTCATCGGCCGCGCGCTGGCGTAGACGAGGTCGGCCGCGGTGAATTCCATCGCCGGCGTCGCATGCGCGCCAGGGGCCGCGGCCACACCCTGGCGGTTGGCGCGCGAAACCACCAGCGCCCCGAGCGCCGTCACGACCACCAATGCGATGACGCCGCCGATCACCCGGCGGCGCGTCCAGACACCTTCCATTCGTTCCCCCCGTCGGCCAGGCATCCCAATCGGTTGCCGCTGGCCCTTCCCCGCCACCCGAGCGCCCGGGCGTCAGCCCTTTGATGCGCCGCGACGCCAGCGCGGATTCAGCCCGCCGAACCGCCTGCACCCCGACCATCCATCCGGCCGCAAGGCTACCCGCGGCGCGCGCCCGGCGGCAATCGCACTGCGACCAAGTGCCGTGGAGGGCGACGAACGACTGCCGAGGCCCTCCGGAGCGGCGGTTCGCCGATCCGCGCCCAACACGGTGATTGACAGCGCAGGACCGTGAAACCGATAATTTTATGTTAGTCCGATCCGGCCGTCGGGAACATCACGAATGTCGCCTGCGGCCAAACCCATCCTCTCCGGAGAACCCCGCATGAACGTCTCGCAAAAGCTCGGCCTGTCGCTCGTCGCAGCCGCGCTGGTCACCGTCTATGGCTGTGGCAAGGAAGAACCCAAGCAGGCTGCCGCTCCCGCCGCCGCCCCCGCCGCCGCCGCGGCCGACCAGGCCACCGTCACCATCGGCAGCGCCGGCCCTCTCACCGGCGGCATCGCCCACCTCGGCAAGGACGACGACAACGGCGTTCGCCTCGCCATCGACCAGGCCAACGACAAGAAGATCAAGATCGGCGGCAAGACGATCAAGTTCGTCGTCGACAGCGAGGACGACCAGGCCGATCCGAAGCTCGGTCCGACGATCGCGCAGAAGTTCGCCGACGCCAAGGTCGCAGGCGTGGTGGGCCACCTGAACTCCGGCGTGTCGATTCCGGCCTCCGCCGTCTACAACCAGGCAGGCATCCCGATGATCTCGGGCTCCGCCACGAATCCCAAGCTCACCGAGCAGGGCTTCAAGAACGTGTTCCGGGTCGTCGGCCGCGACGACCAGCAGGGCCCCGCAGTTGCCCAGTACCTCGAGTCGCTCAAGGTGAAGAAGGTGGCGATCGCCGACGATGCCACCGCGTACGGCGAAGGCCTCGCCAACGAAGTCGAGAAGACGTTGAAGGCCGCGGGCATCAAGGTCGTCGCGCGCGAGAAGACCAACGACAAGGCCACCGACTTCAAGGCGATCCTGACCAAGATGAAGGGCACGGCGCCCGACGCGATCTTCTACGGCGGGATGGACGCCACCGGCGGCCCGATGCTGAAGCAGGCGCGCGAGCTCGGCATCAAGAGCGTGTTCTCGTTCGGCGACGGCGCGTGCACGGCGGAGATGTCCAAGCTCGCCGGCCCGGCGTCCGAAGGCATGATCTGCTCGCAGGCGGGCCTGCCCGTCGAGGCCGCCAGCAAGGCGTTCGTCACCGCCTTCAACGCCAAGTACGGCGAGATCAAGCAGTACGCCCCGTTCTACTACGACGCCGCCAACATCATCATCGCGTCGATGCAGAAGGCCGACTCCACCGATCCGGCGAAGTACCTGCCGGAAATGCAGAAGATCGCCTACGACGGTGCCACCGGTCACATCGAGTTCGACGACAAGGGCGACCGCAAGAACGCCGAGATCACGATCTTCACGCTGAAGGACGGCAAGGTCGTGCCGATCGCCGTGGTCAAGGGCGGCAAGTCGAGCACGTTCGACGACTTCATGAAGATGGCGAGCGCGGCACCCGCGCCGGCTCCCGCGGCAGCGCCGATGGCGCCCGCCCCGGCGCCGATGGCACCCGCCGCCGAGCCGAAGAAGTAGCAAAAGGCCGGGTCAGCACGACGGACGGCGCCCTTTGGGCGCCGTCTTTTTTTGCGCCGGGCCATTGCCGCGCTCGCGCCTAAGCGGCGACAATCCGCCGGGTAGCAGCCCCGGACGCCCGCCTCTGGACATCTTCCTGCAGCAACTCGTCAACGGCCTGACGCTTGGCAGCGTCTACGCCGTCGTCGCGCTGGGCTATACGATGGTCTACGGCATCGTCCAGCTCATCAATTTCGCGCATGGCGAGGTGGTGATGATCGGCGCGATGGTCGCCTACTCGGTGATTTCGGCGCTCACCGCCTCCGGACTGCCGCCGATCGCCATCGTCGCGATCGCCACGCTGGCGGCGGTCCCGGTCTGCATGACGGTGGGCTACCTGCTCGAGCGCGTCGCGTACCGGCCGCTGCGACGCGCACCGCGGCTCGCGCCGCTGATCACCGCGATCGGCCTGTCGATCATCCTGCAGCACATCGCGCTCCTGATCTGGAGCCGCAATCCGCTGTCGTATCCGCAGGTGGTGACGACGGTGTCGTATTCGCTGACCGGCCACCCCAACGGCGCCACGATCACCAACGTGCAGGTCGCCATCCTGCTGATGTCGGCGTTGATGATGTCAGGATTGATGTTGCTCATCTACCGCACCCGGCTGGGCATCGCCATGCGCGCCACCGCGCAGAACCAGGCAGTCGCCGGGCTGATGGGAATCGACATCGACCGCGTGATCGCCATCACCTTCGCGATCGGCGCCGGCCTTGCCGCGGTCGCCGGCGTCATGGTCGGCAGCTACTACGGCATCGCGCACTACCAGATGGGATTCATCCTCGGTCTCAAGGCGTTCTCGGCGGCCGTGCTGGGCGGCATCGGCAACATGGCGGGGGCGATGCTCGGCGGCCTGCTGCTCGGCGTCATCGAAGCACTGGGCGCCGGTTACGTCGGCGATCTCACCAACCTTTGCCAGCTTTCGGGCTGGTTCGACGCGCTGGCGACGCGCTGCCAGAACGATCCGAACCTCGCGCTGTTCGGCTCCAACTACCAGGACGTGTTCGCGTTCCTGGTGCTGATCGCGGTGCTGGTGTTCCGCCCGTCCGGCCTCCTCGGCGAACGCGTGTCCGACCGCGCCTGACCACCGCGAGCCGCCGTGACCGCCCTGCTCAATCTCAACCGCAAGCGCAATCCGCGGCTCGCCGTCGCCGGCGCAATGGTGATGACGCTGGCGCTGATCGCGCTGCCGTTCGTGCTCGCGAGCGTCGGCACGGCGTGGGTGCGCATCACCAACCTGGCGATCCTCTACTGCTTCCTGGCGCTCGGGCTCAACATCGTGGTCGGCTTCGCCGGCCTGCTGGACCTGGGCTACATCGCGTTCTACGCGGTGGGCGCCTACGTCTACGCGCTGCTGGCGAGCCCGCACTTCAACATTCACCTGCCGTTCTGGATCATCCTGCCGATCGGCGCCGGCTTCGCGTGCCTGTTCGGCGTGCTGCTCGGCACGCCGACCCTGAAGCTGCGCGGCGACTACCTCGCGATCGTCACGCTGGGCTTCGGCGAGATCATCCGCATCTTCCTCAACAACCTGTCGCTGCCGGTCAACATCACCAACGGCGCGCAGGGGATCTACATGATCGACCCGTTCAGCCTCGGGCCGTTCTCGTTCGCGCGGCCGCAGGAGATCGCCGGCCTCAGCTTCACCGGGCCGGTCAAGTACTACTACATCCTGCTGCTGTTCCTGGTCGCCGCGATCGTGGTCAACCTGCGCTTGCAGGACTCGCGCATCGGCCGCGCGTGGGAGGCGATTCGCGAGGACGAGATCGCGGCGCGCGCGATGGGCATCAACACGCGCAACATGAAGCTCCTCGCCTTCGCGATGGGCGCGTCGTTCGGCGGCATCGCGGGCGGCATGTTCTCGGCGATCCAGGGGTTCATCAGCCCGGAGAGCTTCATCCTCATCGAGTCGGTGATGGTGCTGTCGATGGTGGTGCTGGGCGGCATGGGCAACGTATTCGGCGTGATCCTGGGAGCGCTTTTGCTGTCGTTCATTCCCGAAGTGCTGCGTTACACCGTCGGGCCGGTGCAGCAGGCGGTGTTCGGCCGCACGCTGATCGATCCCGAGGTGATCCGCATGCTGCTGTTCGGTTTCGCCCTGGTGCTGATGATGCTTTTCCGTCCCGCCGGCATCTGGCCCTCCGCGCTGCGCAAGCGCGAACTCGAATCGAAGGCCGCATGAGCGGCGAAGGGCCGTCCCGAGCCGCGCGCCCCCCTTCGGGGGGAGGCGCGCCAAGCGCGCTTCCGGGAGGGACTCCTCTCACGCTGCTCGAGGCGTCCGCCATCGCCAAGCGCTTCGGCGGCGTGCACGCGCTGACCGACGTCGATTTCACGATCCGCCACGGCGAGATCTACGGCCTCATCGGGCCCAACGGTGCCGGCAAGACCACGCTGTTCAACGTGCTCACCGGCATCTACGAGCCTGACCAGGGCCGGTTCATGTTCGACGGCGAGCCCCTCGACCGGCTGAAGCCGAACGAGGTCGCGGCGCGGGGCATCGCGCGCACGTTCCAGAACATCCGCCTCTTCGCCAACCTGTCGGCGCTCGAAAACGTGATGATCGGGCGCCACGTGCGCACGCATGCCAGCGTGTTCGGCGCGATCGCGCGCAATGCGCGCACGCGCGCCGAGGAAAAGGCGATCGCGCAGCGTGCCTACGAGTTGCTCGAATACGTCGGTGTCGCCGAGCGCGCGCATCACCTCGCGCGTCACCTCCCTTACGGATTCCAGCGCCGCCTCGAGATCGCGCGCGCGCTGGCGACCGACCCCAAGCTGCTCGCGCTGGACGAGCCCGCGGCGGGGATGAACGCCACCGAGACCGCGTCGCTCGCGAGCCTGCTGCACGACATCCGGCGCGACGGCACGACGATCCTCCTGATCGAGCACGACATGAAGCTCGTCATGGGCATCTGCGACCGCGTGCTCGTGCTCGACTACGGGCGCAAGATCGCCGAGGGCCCGGCGGCCGAGGTGCGCAACGACAAGGCTGTGATCGACGCCTACCTCGGCGGCGATATCGCCCTCGACCTCAAGGGCGCGTGATGGACACTGCGGCGCCGCTGCTGGTGCTCGACAAGCTCGCCGTGGCGTATGGCGAGATCCGCGCGGTGAAGGGCATCGATGTCGTCGTCGGCAGGGGTGAGCTCGTGTGCCTGATCGGCGCCAACGGCGCCGGCAAGACCACGACGCTGAAGGGCATCTGCGGCTTGCAGCCGGTGAGGTCGGGAACGATCCGCTACGACGGCGAGGACGTCACCGGCATGCGCTCGTTCAAGCTCGTGCGGCGCGGGCTGGCGATGGTCCCCGAGGGTCGCGGCGTGTTCGGCGGCCTGACCATCGAGGAGAACCTGGCGATGGGCGCATACATCCGCAGCGACCGCGCGGGCATCGCCGCCGACCTCGCCCATGTCTACTCGCTCTTTCCACGCCTGCAGGAGCGGCGCCGGCAGACCGCCGGCACGCTGTCGGGCGGCGAGCAGCAGATGCTGGCGATCGGTCGCGCCCTGATGTCGCGGCCGAAGCTCCTGCTGCTCGACGAGCCGTCGATGGGACTCGCGCCGTTGATGGTGCAGAAGGTGTTCGAGACCGTGCTGGCGGTGGCGCGCAGCGGCGTGACGATCCTCCTCGTCGAGCAGAACGCCAAGCTCGCGCTCGAAGTCTCGAGCCGGGGCTACGTGATGGAATCGGGCGAGATCACGCTCGCCGGCGCTGCCGGCGACCTGCTGCGCGACCCGAAGGTGCGCGCAGCCTATCTCGGCGCGGCCTGACGCGCCGCCGCGTTTCGCGCATGTCCGCACCGATGGAGCTGCGCCGAGTCCCGGCGCGCCGGGCGCTCGACTGGTATGGCGACGCCATCCGGCTGTGGAAGGGCTCGCCGGTCATGCTGTGCGTGCTCGCGTTCGTGGCGCTCGCGGTGGAGCTCGCGCTGCAGTTCGTTCCCGATGCCGGCATGCTGGCTTCCAAGGTGCTGGCACCCATCGTCGCCTGCGGCCTCTACGTCGGCGCGCACGCGGTGGCCGGCGGCGGTCGGGCGCGCCTCGGCGACGTGCTGCGCCCGTTCGGCGCCAGTGCGCCCGCGATCGCCGCGATCGTGGTGTCGAGCCTCCTGGTGTTCGCCGCCGAAGCAGGGGCGGCGTGGGCGATCGCCGGCGTCAACCTGTTGCGCGCCGGCGCCGCCGACGCCGGCATGGACGAGCCGGCGGTATTCGTCATGTTCGCGGTGGGCATGCTCGCGTCGCTGCCGCTGACGCTGATACCGATGTCGGCGCTGTTCGATCGCGCCGGATTTGCTCAGGCCTTCGACGTCAGCATCGCGGCATTCGCCCGCAACGTGCCGGCGTTCCTGCTGTATGGCGTGGTGTCGTACCTGCTGCTGGTGGTCGGCCTGCTGACCTACGGCCTCGGCCTGCTGATCGTGATGCCGCTATGGGCGACATCGGCATACGCGGCGTGGCGCGACCTCGTGCACGGCGTGGCGCCGATGCCGCGACGCTGACGCGCGCGGCAGGCCGTTGCAACGGCGCCGCGCGATCGCGGCCTGCCGATCATGCGCGGCGAAACGACACGTGACGCGGATCGGGATCGGCGGCCTCGACCAGCACGCGCTCGACGCGCGCGGCACGCGGCCCGCGCGCCGCCCAGGCGATCATGCGCGCCACCGCCTCCTCGCCGCCTTGCACGTGCGCCTCGACATGACCGTCCGCGGTGTTGCGCACGTACCCCTGCACGTTCGCCGCGAGCGCCATGTCGACCATCGCGTCGCGAAAACCGACGCCTTGCACGCGGCCTTCGACGACGACCTTCCGCGCAACGACCATCGGCGCCGGCCCGTCCGCCGTGGTCACTTCCGCCGCTCGCGGTCGAGCACGAACAGCGCGGCGACGGTCTTGGCATCGGTGATCTCGCCACGGTCGAACGCGGCGAGGAGCTCGCCATGCGTCCACGCGACGATCTCCAGGAATTCGCCGTCGTCCAGCTGGCGGCCGACGTGGTGCAGGCCGTCGGCCCGCCACATCTCGATGAACTCCGTCGAATACGAGATCACCGGATGGATCACGCCCAGGCGGCGCCATTGCGCGGCGGTGTACCCCGCCTCCTCCGCGAGCTCGCGCTGCGCCGTCGCCAGCGGCGCCTCGCCCGGATCGATCTTGCCGGCGGGAAACTCGACGAACACGCGCGCCAGCGGATAGCGGAACTGGCGCTCGAGCACGTAGCGGCCGTCGTCCATCACCGGTACGATCAGCACGGCTCCCGGATGCACGACGTATTCGCGCAGCGCCTCGCCGCCGTCGGGCAGGCGCACGCGGTCGCGACGCACGTGAAGCAGGGCGCCGTCGAACACGGCGGTGCCGTCGATCCGCGTCTCCACGAGCGCGGCGTCGTCATCCTTCTTCACGTCGCTCACGGCGTGCCGAGCCAGTCGCGCGCGACCAGGAATTCGGCCGTGAGTCGCGCCTCCGGCGTGCCGGGATCGGGCTGCCACGCATAGCGCCACGCCACCTGGGGCGGCATCGACATCAGGATCGCCTCGGTGCGGCCGTTCGACTGCAGGCCGAACAGCGTGCCCCGGTCCTGCAGCAGGTTGAACTCCACGTAGCGGCCGCGACGGTAGAGCTGGAAGCCACGCTCGCGCTCGCCGAACGGCATGTCGCGGCGGCGCTCGAGGATCGGCAGATAGGCGCCGAGGAACGCCTGCCCGACGCCCTGCGCGAGGCGCGCCGCGCGTCCGGTGCCGTCGTCGACGAGGTCGTCGAAGAAGATGCCGCCGATCCCGCGCGCCTCGCCGCGGTGCCTGAGGTAGAAGTATTCGTCGCACGCGCGCTTCATCGCCGGATACGCGTCGTCGCCGAAAGGCGCGAGCGCGTCGCGACATGCGCGATGGAAATGCACGGCATCGTCGTCGAAGCCGTAGTACGGCGTCAGGTCCATGCCGCCGCCGAACCAGACGACGGCCTCCGCATGCGGCGGCATCGCCGCGAACATGCGCACGTTCATGTGCACGGTCGGCACGTAGGGATTGCGCGGATGCAGCACCAGCGACACGCCGGTGGCCTGCCAGGCCGCGCCGGCGAGATGCGGCCGTTGCGCGGTGGCCGCCGGCGGCAGGCTCGCGCCACGCACGTCGGAATAGTTGACACCGGCGCGCTCGAACACATTGCCGTCCTCGATCAGCCGCGAGATGCCGCCGCCGCCTTCGGGCCGGCTCCACGCGTCGCGCAGGAAGGGCTTGCCGTCGGCGCGCTCGAGAGCGGCGACGATCGCATCCTGCAGCCACGCGAACCACGCGCGCGTCGCCGCGAGATCCATCATCCCTTGCGCGCCGCGAGCGCGCGATGGCCGATGTCGGTGCGGTACTGCATGCCGTCGAAGCCGATGCCGGCGATCGTGTCGTACGCGTGCTTCTGCGCCTGGCGCACCGAGTCGCCGAGCGCCGTCACGCACAGCACGCGCCCGCCGTTCACCTTGACGTCGTCGCCGTCGAGGACCGTGCCGGCATGGAAGACCTTGACCATGGCGTCCGCCGCGTCGTGGCCGCGATCGAGCCCGTGGATGACGTCGCCGCTGCGCGGCGCGTCCGGATAGCCGGCCGCAGCGACGACGACGCCCAGTGCCGTGCGCCGGTCCCATTGCGCCTCGACCTTGTCCAGCGTGCCGTCGAGCGCGTGCTGGACGAGCTCGACGATGTCGGACTTCATGCGCATCATGATCGGCTGCGTCTCGGGGTCACCGAGGCGGCAGTTGAATTCCAGCGTGCGCGGACGGCCGTCGCCATCGATCATCACGCCGGCATACAGGAATCCGGTGTAGGGCAAGCCATCGGCCGCCATGCCGTTGACCGTGGGCATGATGATCTCGCGCATGATGCGCGCGTGCATCGCGGGCGTCACCACCGGCGCCGGCGAATACGCGCCCATGCCGCCCGTGTTCGGCCCGCGGTCGCCGTCGAGCAGCCGCTTGTGGTCCTGCGACGACGCGAGAGGCAGCACGTTGCGGCCGTCGACCATGACGATGAAGCTCGCCTCCTCGCCCGCGAGGAACGCCTCGATCACGATCCGCGCGCCGGCGCCGCCCATCGCGTGGTCGACCAGCATCGCGTCGATGGCGGCGTGCGCCTCGGCGGCATTGGCGGCGACGACGACGCCCTTGCCGGCGGCGAGGCCGTCGGCCTTGACCACGATCGGCGCGCCGTGCGCGTCGACGTAGGCGTGCGCCGCGGCGGCGTCGGTGAACGTCGCGTAGTCCGCCGTCGGGATGCGGTGCCGCGCCATGAACGCCTTGGCGAAGTCCTTCGACGACTCGAGCTGCGCCGCCGCGCGCGTCGGCCCGAACACCGGCAGCGCGGCGGCACGGAACGCGTCGACGATGCCGGCGGCCAGCGGCGCCTCCGGCCCGACGATCGTGATGCGCACGTTCTCGCGCCGCGCGAACGCGACGAGCGTGGCGATGTCCGTCAATGGCACGTTCACCATGCCGGGCTCGCGCGCGGTGCCGGCGTTGCCAGGAGCGACGAACACCTTGCCCACCCGCGGCGATTGCGCGACTCTCCATGCCAGCGCATGCTCGCGGCCGCCGCCGCCGATGACCAGGGCGTTCATCGCGCGCTCACCTTGCGCGCGACTGCGCGATGCGCCGCGGGTGACGGCACGCGCGCATGCTCAAAACGTGTAGCGGCCGAAGAACCACGCGACATCGCCGTGGTTGATGCCGGCGTTGAGCTTCGGGATGAACGTGCCCATGACCTCGAGCTTGCGCAGCTTGACGCTCGCGAGCGGCAATGCCGCCGGAAACGGCCAGTTGTTGGCGATGTCCGGCCGCGACGCGATGAAGGCCGTGTAGCCCAGCCCTACCGCGAAGTCGCTGCGCTGGGGCCAATACGTGACCCAGCTCCAGCCGACCGCCTTGGTGTAACTGTAGTGCGAATCGCGAAACGCCAGCGCGTACCAGCCGAAGCTGTCGCCGTTGCCGACGGTCTTCGTCCAGCCGTAGCCGCCGCCCCAGGCGTGGGCATTGAACGACTCGAGCTTTTCCTGCGTGTACGTGTGCGGATCGTGCCACGTGTAGCCGCTGAAATAGACCGTCGGCCGGCCCTCGTACCAGGAGTCCCGCATGCCCTCGCATTGCGACGCGAACCAGCTCCACATGCCGGTGCAGGTGAGCCAGGTGCGCTGCGCCGGCTCCTTCGTCAGCGTTTCATCCGACACGAACGGATTGCCGCGCAGCGGCGCCGTTGGCATCGGGGCAGGCTCCGCCGCCTGAGACGGGGCCGGCGTCGCATTCACCGGCTGCGCCGACGCGTGCGCGACCCATGCGCAGGACGCCACCAGTATCCAGCGCGCCATTGCCTGCCGTCGTGCGAGCTTGTCCATGTCGGTCGTCGTCAGTGGCGGAAATGGCGGATGCCGGTGAACACCATCGCCAGGCCGCGCTCATCGGCGGCGGCGATCACTTCGTCGTCGCGCACGCTGCCTCCCGGCTGGATCACCGCCACCGCGCCATTGTCGGCGACGACGTCGAGGCCGTCGCGGAACGGAAAGAACGCGTCCGAGGCAACCGCCGAGCCGGCGAGATCGAGCCCCGCAGTGGCGGCCTTGATGGCGGCGATGCGCGAAGAGTCGACGCGGCTCATCTGTCCCGCACCCACGCCCAGCGTGCGCCCATCGCGACAATAGACGATCGCGTTCGATTTGACGAACTTGGCGACGCGCCAGGCGAACAGCAGGTCGGCGACCTGGGCCGGCGTCGGCGACTTGCGCGTCACCACCCGCAGTTGCGCGGCGGTAACGTTCAGCGCATCCGCGTCCTGCACCAGCAGGCCGCCGCCGACGCGCTTGAAATCGAACGCGGGGACGACAGGGGCGGACGGCCGCGCGACTTCCAGCACGCGCACGTTCTTCTTCTGTGCGATCACCGCCAGCGCGTCGGCCGTGTAGCCCGGCGCGATCAGCACTTCGACGAATTGCGCCGACACCGCCTCCAGCGTGGCCGCGTCGACCGGCCGGTTGAACGCGATGATGCCGCCGAACGCGCTGGTGGGGTCGGTGGCGAACGCGTCGCGATAGGCGCCAAGCGTGTCTTCGCCGAGTGCCACGCCGCAGGGATTGGCATGCTTGACGATCACGCACGCCGGCGCGTCGAACGTCTTCACGCACTCCCATGCCGCGTCGCTGTCGGCGATGTTGTTGTACGACAGCTCCCTGCCCTGGCGCTGCAGGTACCCGGCGATCGTGCCGGCGGCCGGCGCCGCGTCGCGGTAGAACGCGGCGCGCTGATGCGGATTCTCGCCATAGCGCAACGCCTGCACCTTCTCGCCGGCCCAGCGCAGCGACTGCGGGAACGCGTCGATGTTGCCGTCGGCGTCGCGCATCGACAGCCAGTTGCTGATCGCGCCGTCGTACGCCGACGTATGTGCGAATGCCTTCTGTGCCAGCGCGAATCGCGTGCCCGGCGAAAAGCCTCCATGCGACGCCAGCTCGTCGGCGAGGCGCTGGTAGTCAGAGGGGTCGACGACGACGACGACGTCGCGCCAGTTCTTGGCGGCCGAGCGCACCATCGCCGGGCCGCCGATGTCGATGTTCTCGATGGCCTCGTCGAGCGTGCAACCTTCGCGTGCGACCGTTTCGCGGAATGGATACAGGTTCACCACCACGAGGTCGATCGCCGGAATCCCGTGCGCTTCGAGCATCCGCATGTGCGACGCTTCGTCGCGGCGGGCGAGGATGCCGCCGTGCACCTTGGGATGCAGCGTCTTGACGCGGCCGTCGAGCATCTCCGGAAATCCGGTGTAGCTGCCGACGTCGGTGACGGCGAGCCCGGCGTCGGCCAGCGCCTTCGCGGTGCCGCCGGTGGACAGCAGCGCGACGCCCGCCGCCGCGAGCGCGCGCGCGAACTCGACGACGCCGCGCTTGTCCGACACCGACAGCAGCGCCTGGCTGATCCGCGCGCTCATCGCTACGCTACGATCTTGTACTTGGCGAGCTTGGCGCGCAGCGTGTTGCGGTTGAGCCCCAGCATGTCGGCCGCCTGCGTCTGGTTGCCGCCGGCGCGCGTCAGCACCGACGCCAGCACCGTGCGTTCGACGTGCCCGATCACCATGTCGTAGATGCCGCTGGCCGGCTCGCCATCGAGCTTGCGGAAGTATTCGTCGAGCGAATGCTCGACCGAGCGGCCGATCTCGTTGCGGCCGTTGAGGGTTGCTTTCTTCTTCACGCGGCAAGGGCCTCCCCGCCCCGGAGCGTTGCGCGCGGTGCTGCCGCAGTCTTCGATTGCGCGAGGTCCGCCATCGTCGCCGGCATTGCGACGAACCATTCGCCCTGCGCGGCCAGAGTGTCGAGGTAGCGCGCCACGGCGTCGACCTGCGCCTGCGCGGTTTCTGCCGCGTTCATCGTCGCCCGGAAGCGATCGGCGTCGGCGAATCCGCGCGTATACCAGCCCAGATGCTTGCGCGCGATGCGCACGCCCATCGCTTCGCCGTAGAAGGCGTGATGATCGGCCAGATGCTCGAGGATCAGCGCCCGCGCCTCGGCGACCGACGGCGGCGTTAGCGGCGCGCCGGTGGCGAGGAAATGCGCGATCTCTCGGAAGATCCACGGCCGCCCCTGCGCCGCGCGCCCGATCATCAGGCCGTCGGCGCCGGTCACCGCGAGCACGCGGCGGGCGTCGGCGGGAGAGCCGATGTCGCCGTTGGCGAACACCGGGATCGACACCGCGCGCTTGACGGCGGCGATCGTCGCGTACTCGACGGCGCCGACGAACAGGCATGCGCGGGTGCGGCCATGCACGGCGAGCGCGGCGATGCCGGCATCCTCGGCGATGCGCGCGATCGTCAACGCGTTGCGGTGCGCGGGATCGGGCCCCGTGCGGATCTTGAGCGTGACCGGTACCGCCACTGCGCCAACCACCGCACGCAGGATGCGCGCGACGAGCGCCTCGTCGGCGAGCAGCGCCGATCCGGCCGCGGCATTGCATACCTTCTTGGCGGGACAGCCCATGTTGATGTCGATGATCTCGGCGCCGCGCGCGACGTTGTAGCGCGCGGCGTCGACCATCATGCCGGGGTCGCCGCCGGCGATCTGCACGGCGATGGGCGCGACCTCTCCCTCGTGATCGGTGCGCCGCCGCGACTTGTCCGTGCCCCACAGGCGCGGATTGGACGCCACCATTTCCGACACGGCGTACCCGGCGCCCAGCCGCTTGCACAGCTGGCGAAACGGGCGATCGGTGACGCCGGCCATCGGTGCGACCGCTAGGTTGTTCGGCAGGCTGTAGGGACCGATGCGCACGCGGCAGATGGGGCGGTAAACGGCGAAGGGCTGCGAATTATACCGGCATTGCCGAAGCCTCGACGGGCACGCCGATTGCGTGGGCGCGCGCGCGTTCACGTGCAGCGGCGACACGCTGGAGTGAGCGCAAACCCATGCGCTATGCGCAACGCCGCGCGGTCGCGCAGTCCACGGTCAGTGCGTGCCGAACAGCATCGCGCGGGTGAACGCGCGGCGCGCCGGCGGCAGCATGTCGAGCAGCGCCAGACCGGCGCCGCGCGGCCACGCGAGCAGCGCGCGCTCGCTCGCGAACAGCCGCGTGAGACCGTGCGTGACGGCGATGCCCGCGGCGCGATCGGCGCGCCGCGCGCGCAGGTAGCGTTCGATCATCGCGCGCTCGCCGATCGCCGCGCGCGGCGTGTCGATGACGATGCGGGCGAGGTCCGACGCGTCGCGCAGTCCCATGTTGAAACCCTGCCCCGCGACCGGATGCAGCGTCTGCGCGGCGTTGCCGAGCGTCGCCACGTGCGGCAGCGCGGCCGGTTTCGCGTATTCGAGCGCCAGCGGAAACGTGCGGCGCGGGCCGACGCCGACGATGCGGCCGATACGCGTCCCGGCATGCGCGGCAAGCGCGGCGATGAACGCGCGGTCGTCGAGCGCCAGCGCCGCCTCGGCACGCGCCGGCGTCATCGTCCACACCAAACCGTAGCCGTCGCCTTTCGGCAGCAGCGCCACCGGTCCCTGCGCGGTGAAGCGCTCGAACGCGACGCCATCGGCCGGCGCGTCGCGCACGACGTCGGCGATCAGGGCCACCTGGCCGTAGGCGCGGCGCACGCGCGCGATGCCCTCGATGTTGTCGCCGCCGCCGTCGGCGACGACGGCAAGCCGCACAGTGAGCTCGCCACCGCCATCGGCGAGCTCGACACTGGCCGCCATCGGCGTGGTGCGCACGCGCGCGACCGGTTGCGCCCACGTGACGGCGATCCCGGCCGTGCGGACCGCGGCGTCGAGCGTCTCCTGCAGCGCCACGTACGAGACGACATAGCCGAGCGCCGGCAGGCCGACGTCGGCTGCGGCGAGGCGCGTGCTGCCGAAGCCGCGCGCCTGCGACACGTCGATCGCGACGATCGGCGTCACCGCGCGCGATCTGGCTTCGAGCGCCTGCCATACGCCGAGGCGCTCGAACACCAGGCGCGCGCCGTGCGACAGCGCGAGCGAGCGGTCGCCGCGCGGCGTGGCGCCCGCGGCACGCGCATCGAGCACGGCCAGGTCGAGGCCGGCGCGCGCCAGCGCGCACGCGAGCGTGGCGCCGACGGGACCGGCGCCGACGATCGCGAGATCGTGCATCTTGAGACCGGCGCCCGCGCCGCGCGCGCTCAGCGGCGGCAGGCGGCTTCGACGTCGGCGACGGACTTGGGCGTCGCCACGGTGAGGTTGTCGTGGCCGTCGGCAGTGACCAGCACGTCGTCCTCGATGCGCACGCCGATGTTCCAGAAGCGCTCGGGCACGTTGTCGGCGGGACGGATATAGGCGCCCGGCTCGACCGTCAGCACCATGCCGGGGGCGAGACGCATCGAATGCCCCTTGCTCTGGTACAGCCCGGCATCGTGCACGTCCATGCCGAGCCAGTGTCCGGCACGGTGCATGTAGAACTGCTTGTACGTGCCCTTCTCGAGCACCTCGTCGAGCGTGCCCTTGCACAGCCCGAGGTCGATGAACCCCTGCGCCAGCACGCGTTCCGCCACCTTGTGATATTCGTGGAATTCCGCGCCCGGCTTGACCGCGTCGAGACAGGCGAGCTGCGACGCCAGCACGAGCTCGTAGACGTCGCGCTGGGGACCGGTGAAATGGCCGTCGACGGGAAATGTGCGGGTGATGTCGGATGCGTATCCCTGGTACTCGCAGCCGGCATCGATCAGCAGCAGGTCACCCGCCGCCATGCGCCGGTTGTTGTCGCGGTAGTGCAGCACGCAGGCATTCGGTCCGGAGGCGACGATCGACGAATAGGCGACGGCCTGCGCGCCCTGGCGCAGGAACTCGTGCGCCAGTTCCGCTTCCACCTCGTATTCGAACCCGCCGGGGCGCGCCGCCGCCATCGCCCGCCGATGCGCGTCGCCGGAGATGGCCGCAGCCTTGCGCATCAGCGCGATCTCGTGCGCGTCCTTGACGAGGCGCATCGAGTCGAGCGTGACCCGCACGTCGACCACCGCCTCCGGCGCGCTGACGCCCGTTCGCACGCGCTCGCGCACGGCGTTGAGCGTGTCGGCCACCTTGCGATCCCACTCGGACTGCAAACCGAGCGGGGTGAACAGCGCGGGACGGTCGGCGGCGAGATCGGGCAGCACGCGATCGAGCTCGGCGATCGGATAGGCCTCGTCGAAGCCGAAGATCTCGCGCGCGGCGTCGGGGCCGTAGCGGAAGCCGTCCCAGATCTCGCGCTCGGCATTCTTCTCGCGGCAGAACAGCACGTGCTTGTCGCCGTCGCCGGCGGCAACCAGCGCGACCAGTGCTTCCGGCTCGGGGAATCCCGACAGGTAGTAGAAATAGCTGTCGTGGCGGTACGGAAACAGGGAATCGCGGTTGCGCGCGACCTCGACCGCGGTGGGCACGAGGGCGAGCCCGCCGCCCGCGTGCTCGCGCATCGATTTGAGAAGCGCCGCACGGCGCTCGCGGTACACGTGATGGGCGTGGTTCATGGCGAAAATCCGGGGAGATCGCGCATTGTAGCGTGAGGGGGTTGCGCTACCATCGGCGGATGCCGCACGACGCCTCCCGCGCCCGCGACGCCGTACCGGTCGGCGCCGCGTTGCGCGAAGCCAAGCGCGCGCTGCGCGAATCGGTGCTCGCGCGGCGCGACGCGATCCCGCCTCCGGTGCGCCGCGCGGCCGCGAGGGCGATCATCGCCAGCATCGCCGCGCTGCCGTCGTTCGTCGCCGCGCGCCATGTGCTGATGACACTGCCTTTCCGCAATGAATGGGATACGCGACCTCTGTTCGCCGCGGCGTTCGCCGCCGGCAAGCAGGTCGCCCTGCCGCGCGTCGACACGCGCCTGCGCATGCTCGACCTGTTCGAGGTGAAGCACCTCGGGCGCGACGTCGCCACCGGCTTCCACGGCATCGACGAGCCGCTCGCGCATTGCGCAATCGTCGATCCGGCGACGATCGACTGGGTGCTGGTCCCCGGCGTGGCGTTCGACCGCGCGTGCCGGCGCCTCGGCTATGGCGGCGGCTATTACGACCGGCTGCTGCCGCTGGTCGACGCCGACGCGCCGCGCATTGCCGGCGCCTTCGACGTGCAGATCGTCGACCGCGTACCCGCGGCGCCGCATGACCTTGCGGTCGACGCTGTCGTCACCGAATCGCGGGTCTTCGCGAACGCGAAGTGAGCGCCGAAGGGCCGCCCCGAGGCGCTCGCCCCCCTGAGGGGGGAGGCGCGCGCAGCGCGCGTCGGGGGGAGTGTGAACCTGCCGAAGGGCCGCCAGCAGTGACCACTGAGGGGGCTCGCCCCCCTGAAGCGGGAGGCGCGCGCAGCGCGCTGCGGGGGGAGTCCACCGACCTCGCGCTGGCGTCGCTCGTCGCCACTTCGGCGATCCAGGTCTACACGTCGTTCGCCGGCACCGCCGCCGCGGTGCTCGCGCCCGTTCTCGCCGCCGACCTCGACATCACGCCGATTTGGATCGGTGTCTTCATCGGCCTCGTTTACGTCGGGGGCATGTTCGCCAGCGCCGGTTGCGGCACGTTCATCCGTCGACATGGCGCAATCCGCGTGTCGCAGGTCGCCGTGCTGATCTGCGCCGCCGGCACCGCCGCCGTCGCGTTGACGCCGCCGCACGGGGTTGCGCTCGCCGCCGTCGCCGCGGTGGTCATCGGCATCGGCTATGGCGCCATCACGCCCGCGTCCTCCCACGTGCTGGCGCAAACGACGCCTCCGCAGCGCATGAGCCTCGTGTTCTCCATCAAGCAGACCGGCGTGCCAGCAGGCGCGGCGCTGGGCGGCGCGGCGCTGCCGGGGCTCGCGCTGGCATTCGGCTGGCGCCCGGCATTGCTGGGGTCGGCGGTGGCCGGCCTGCTCGTCGCCCTCAGCGCACAGCCGATCCGCGATGTGCTCGACGCCGACCGCCAGCCGGGGCTTCCCTTCAGCTTCGCCGCGGTCGCCGAACCGCTGGCGATCGTGCGCCGCACGCCTGCGCTGGCACGCCTCGCCGCGCTGTCGTTCATGTACTCGGCGGTGCAAGTCTCGCTGACCAGTTTCATCGTCGTCTACCTGACGGAATCGCTGCACTGGACACTCGTCGCTGCCGGCTTCGTGCTGACGGTGACGACCCTCGCCGGCGTGGTCGGGCGCATCGGCTGGGGCGCGCTCGCCGACCGCAGCGGCAAGCCGCGGCGCGTGCTGGCGCTGATCGGCGTGCTGGCGACGCTCGCGGCGGCGACGTTCGCGTTCGCCACGCCGCAATGGCCAGCAGCGCTCATCGGCGCGCTCGCGGCGGTTTTCGGCGGCACCGCCATCGGCTGGAACGGCGTGCAGCTCGCCGAAGTGGCGCGCCGCGCGCCACGCGGCAAGGCGGGGGCGGTCACGGGTGCCTCGGGCTTCGTCACCTTCTTTGGCGTGGTCGTCGGGCCGCCGGCGTTCGCCGCCATTGCCGGCAGCACCGGCGGATATGCCGCCGCGTTCGTGCTGCTCGCAGCGCTGGCGCTTGCCGGCGCCGCGCTGTCGCGGGGGGATTCCGGCTGACGGCCCGACGATGAATTTGGGACGTTTCTGTGCCGGACCGGTCATTTCGGTCGATTTGCTAATTTTGGAAATGATTTCCATATGGTGATAATATAGCCGCGCAATGCGCGGCGCCCAATGGCCGACGCGCCGCAGCAATACAAGGCGGCGGCGCCACCCTAGAATGGCAAGGTGAGCGGCGAGGGCGGCAACCGGAGGACGTGACGCGATGGATGCGATGAAGACGGACGGCGATCCGCGGGAAACCCGGGAATGGACGGAAGCGCTCGAGGGCGTGCTCGAGCACGAAGGTCCGGACCGCGCGCAGTTCCTGATCGAGGAGCTGATCGCCCTCGCCCACCGTGAGGGCGCCTACGTCCCGTTCTCCGCCAATACCGAGTACATCAACACCATCCCGGTCGAGCTGCAGCCGAAGACGCCCGGCGACCAGGCCATCGAGGAGCGCATTCGCAACATCGGGCGCTGGAACGCGATGGCGATGGTGCTGCGCGCCAACAAGGACTCGAACGTCGGTGGCCACATCGCGAGCTACGCGTCGGCGGCGACCCTCTACGACGTCGGCTTCAACCACTTCTGGCATGCGCCCTCGGAGGCGCACGGCGGCGACCTCGTGTTCATCCAGGGCCACTCGGCACCCGGAATCTACGGCCGCGCCTACATGCTCGGGCGGCTCACCGACGAGCAGATGGACAACTTCCGGCAGGAGGTGGGCGGCAAGGGCATCTCGTCGTACCCGCACCCCTGGCTGATGCCCGATTTCTGGCAGTTCCCCACGGTGTCGATGGGGCTGGGGCCGCTGATGGCGATCTACCAGGCGCGCTTCATGAAATACCTGCAGGACCGCGGCATCGCCACTACCGAGGGACGCAAGGTCTGGTGCTTCTGCGGCGACGGCGAGATGGACGAGCCCGAGTCGATGGGCGCGATCGGCATGGCCGCGCGCGAGAATCTCGACAACCTGATCTTCGTCGTCAACTGCAACCTGCAGCGGCTGGACGGCCCCGTGCGCGGCAACGGCAAGATCATCCAGGAGCTCGAAAGCGACTTCCGCGGCTCGGGCTGGAACGTCATCAAGGTGATCTGGGGCACCGGCTGGGACCAGCTCCTCGCCCGCGACAAGAACGGCCTGCTCAAGAAGCGGATGATGGAAGCGGTCGACGGCGAGTACCAGACGTTCAAGTCGAAGGACGGCGCGTTCGTGCGCAAGTATTTCTTCGGCAAGTACCCGGAGCTCCTCGACATGGTCGCCGACTGGACCGACGACGAGATCTGGCATCTCAACCGCGGCGGCCTCGATCCGTTCAAGGTGTACGCGGCGTACAGCGCGGCCTCCGCGCACAAGGGCCAGCCGACGGTGATCCTGGCGAAGACGATCAAGGGCTTCGGCATGGGCGAGTCGGGCGAGGCGCAGAACATCACGCACCAGCAGAAGAAGATGTCGATGGAGTCGCTGAAGCGATTCCGCGATCGCTTCCGCATCACCGTCGAGGACGCCGACGTCGACAAGCTCCCCTACGTGCGCCTCGCCGAGGGCTCGCCCGAGCTCGAATACATGCGCGGCCAGCGGATGGCGCTGGGCGGCTACCTGCCGCAGCGCCGGCGCAAGGTCGAGCCGATGGCGGTGCCGCCGCTGGCGACGTTCGAGCGGTTCCTCAAGAGCACCGAGGATCGCGAGATCTCGACGACGATGGCGTTCGTGCAGGTGCTGCAGACGCTGATCCGCGACAAGACGCTCGGCAAGTACGTGGTGCCCATCGTGCCCGACGAATCGCGCACGTTCGGCATGGAGGGCATGTTCCGCCAGCTCGGCATCTGGAACCAGCTCGGCCAGCTCTACACGCCCGAAGACGCCGACCAGCTGATGTTCTACAAGGAGAGCAAGACCGGGCAGGTGCTGCAGGAAGGCATCAACGAGGCCGGCGCGATGTGCGACTGGATGGCCGCCGCGACGTCGTACTCGACGCACGGCGTGCAGATGATCCCGTTCTACATCTTCTATTCGATGTTCGGCTTCCAGCGCGTCGGCGACCTCGCCTGGGCGGCGGCGGACATGCGCTCGCGCGGCTTCCTGCTCGGTGGCACGGCCGGGCGGACGACGCTCAATGGCGAGGGGCTGCAGCACGAGGACGGCCACTCGCACGTGCTGTCGGCGACGATCCCCAATTGCATCTCGTACGACCCGACGTTCGGCTACGAGGTGGCGGTGATCATTCAGGACGGCCTGCGGCGGATGATCGCCGACCAGGAGGACGTCTATTACTACCTGACGCTGATGAACGAGAACTACCGCCAGCCGGCGATGCCCGAGGGCGCGGCGGCGGACATCCTCAAGGGCATGTACCGTTTCGCCACGGCGGCGGCACCGGCGAAAGGCGCGCTGCGCGTGCAGCTCCTCGGCTGCGGCACGATCTTCCGCGAAGTCATGGCCGCCGCCGAGCTCCTCAAGTCGGAATGGGGCGTCGATGCCGACTTGTGGAGCTGCCCGAGCTTCACCGAGCTCGCGCGCGATGGCCGCGCGGTCGAGCGCCACAACATGCTCAACCCGACCGCGAAGCCGAAGGTCCCGCATGTCACGCGCTGCCTCGCCGAGACGCAAGGGCCGGTGATCGCTGCCACCGACTACATCCGCGCGTTCGCCGAGCAGGTGCGCGGCTACGTGCCGCGCCGCTACGTGGTGCTCGGCACCGACGGCTTCGGCCGCTCCGACACGCGCGAGGAGCTGCGCCGGTTCTTCGAGGTCGACCGTCATTACGTGACCGTGGCCGCGCTCAAGGCGCTGGCCGACGACGGCGCGATGCCGGCGAAGACGGTCGTCGAGGCGATGAAGAAATACGCGATCGATCCCGCGAAGCCCGCGCCCTGGACGGTATAGCCCGCAAGCCTCCCCGAGAAAGACGCGCATGCTGGAAGTCAAGGTTCCCGACATCGGCGATTTCAAGGACGTGCCGGTGATCGAAGTGCTGGTCAAGCCCGGCGACGCGGTCAGCGCCGAGCAATCGCTCGTCACGCTCGAGTCGGACAAGGCGACGCTCGAGGTGCCGTCGCCGTCGTCAGGCGTCGTGCAATCGATCGCCGTGAAGGTCGGTGACAAGGTCAGCGAAGGTTCGCTGCTGCTCGCGCTCGACGCGAAGTCGCCGGCCAAGGCGGCCGCCGCATCGACCAAGCCGCCCGCGGCGGCGGCTGCCGCACCAGCGCCCGCGTCTGCTGCCGAGACACGCGCAGCGGCTGCCACGGTCAGCAAGCCGATCGGCGCGCGCAACGGCAATGGCCTCGCGCGGCATGACGCCGTCAATCTCGGCGATGCGCGCGGTCGCGGCGATCTGGCCGGCGAAGGGCCGTCCGGCAACCCGCCGCCAGTAGGCAGCACGGAAATCCGCGTGCCGGACATCGGCGACTTCGACAGCGTGCCGGTGATCGAGGTGTTCGTGAAGCCGGGCGACATCCTCAAGGTCGACGACCCGATCGTGACGCTCGAATCCGACAAGGCGACGATGGACGTGCCGAGCCCGATCGCCGGCGTCGTGCAGGGCGTGCGCGTGGCCGTCGGCGACAAGGTGCGTGAAGGCACCGTGCTCTGCTCGATGTCGGCGGTCGACAAGCCGGTCGCCGCGCCGGCCCCGCAGCCCTCCGCGCCGGGCGCCCGCGCTCCCGCGGCGACCACCCCTGCGGCGGCGCAACAGCCCGCCGCCGCTGCACCGGCGACCACGAGCGCAGCGAGCGCCGCTGTACCGGCGACCACGAGCGCAGCGAGCGCCGCCGCATCCGCCGCGCCTGCCGCCGCGGTCGACGCCGCCGCGTTCCGTCGCGCGCACGCTTCGCCGTCGGTGCGGCTTTTCGCGCGCGAGCTCGGCGTCGACCTGGCGAAGGTCAAGGGCACGGGGCCGCACAACCGGATCCTGCGCGAGGACGTGCAGGCGTTCGTCAAGACCACGCTCGCAACGCCTGCGCCCGTCGCCGCGGCCGCCACGCGGGGCGGCGGCCTCGAAGTCCTGCCCTGGCCGCAGATCGACTTCACCAAGTTCGGCGCGATCGAATCGAAGCCGCTGTCGCGCATCAAGAAGATCGCCGGCGCCAACCTCGCGCGCAATTGGGTGATGATCCCGCACGTCACGCAGTTCGACGACGCCGACATCACCGATCTCGAGGCGCTGCGCGTGACGCTCAACAAGGAATACGAGAAGAGCGGACCGAAAGTGACGATGCTGGCGTTCCTGATCAAGGCGTCGGCGGCGGCGCTTGCGCGCTTTCCCGACTTCAACGCGTCGCTGGTCACGAAGCCGGGCGGCGACGAGCTCGTGCTCAAGAAGTACTGCAACATCGGCTTCGCCGCCGACACGCCCAACGGCCTCGTCGTGCCGGTGATCCGCAACGCCGACCAGAAGGGCGTGCTGGCGATCGCCACGGAAATGGCCACGCTGTCGGTCAAGGCGCGCGAGGGCAAGCTCACCCCCGGCGAGATGCAGGGCGGGTGTTTCTCGATCAGCTCGCTCGGCGGCATCGGCGGCACGGCCTTCACCCCGATCATCAATGCCCCCGAGGTGGCGATCCTCGGCGTGTCGAAGAGCGTGATGAAGCCGGTGTGGGACGGCAAGGCGTTCGCGCCGCGGCTGACGCTGCCGTTGTCGCTGTCGTACGATCACCGCGTGATCGATGGTGCCGCCGCGGCGCGCTTCACGAGCTATCTCGCGTCCCTGCTCGGCGACATGCGCCGCTCGCTGCTGTGACTCGCGCGCCCGCCGTCGCCGCGCTGCTGCTGGCGATGGCGGCGACCCTCGCCGCCGGCGCGGCGCAGGCGCGCGAAAGCGTCATCACCATACCGACGCGCGACGACGTGACGGTGAGCTATATCCTGGACGCGCCCGACGATGCGCCGAAGAAGGCGGTCGCCATCTCGTTCATCGGCGGCTTCGGCCAGATGCATCTCGAGAAGCACACGCAGCCGCTCAAGTTTCCGAAGGCGATGAACGCCCTGCTGCGCATTCGACATCAGCTTGCCGGCCCGGACATCGCCGACGTGATCGTCGACGTGCCGTCGGATCACCAGCTGGGCGGCATGGAGGATTATTTTCGCGGGACTGCCGACCACGCCGCCGACATCCGCGCGGTGATCGCCGACGTGAAGAAGCGCTTTCCCGATGCGAAAATCTTCCTGATCGGCACGAGCCGCGGCACGATCTCGGCCGCCCACCTCGGCGTTTCGCTGCACGATCTCGTCGCCGGCACGATCCTCACCTCGACGGTGACGCACTGGGACAAGATGGGCACCGCGCTGTCGCGCTTCGACTTCGACACGCTCAAGGTGCCCACGCTGTTCATCCACCATGTCAACGACGGCTGCGCCACCAGTCCCTATGCCGGCGTTCAGGCGCTCACCGCCAGGTTCCCGGTGGTGTCGGCAAGCGGCGGCGATCCGCCGGAGTCGGGCCCTTGCGATCCGCTCGCACCGCACGGCTTCTGGGGCCTCGATGCCCAGGTGGTCGCGGTGATGCAGGACTTCATGCTCGGCAAGTCCTACCCGCGTTCGATCCCCTGAGCGCACAGGAAATCCATTGAGCTCGCAACCCATCCTCGTTCCCGACATCGGCGACTTCGCCGACGTGCCGGTCATCGAAGTGTTCGTCAAGCCGGGCGATCGCGTCGCTGTCGAGGCCCCGCTCGTCACGCTCGAGTCCGACAAGGCGACGATGGACGTGCCGTCGCCCGTGGCCGGCGTCATCGTCACCGTCAGCGTCAAGGTCGGCGATCGCGTCAAGCAGGGCACCCCCATCGCCACGATCGACGCCGAGGCGGCGCCCGCAAAGCCGGCGCCCGCGGGCGCCGCCGCACCGCCGGCGGCGGCTGCAAACGCAGACGCGACGTCATCCACGCATCGGACCGCGCCGGCGGCCCCAGGCTCGCCCGTCACGGGCGACGGTGATTTCGATTGCGACGTGCTCGTCCTCGGCTCCGGTCCCGGTGGCTACAGTGCGGCCTTTCGCGCCGCCGACCTCGGCTTGAAGACGGTGCTGGTCGAGCGCTATGCGGCGCTCGGCGGGGTCTGTCTCAACGTCGGCTGCATCCCGTCGAAGGCGCTGCTGCATGTCGCCGCGGTGACCGACGAGGCGCGCGCGCTTGCCGCGCACGGTGTCGATTTCGGCGCCCCGACGTTCGACCTCGCGAAGCTGCGCGCCTGGCGCGATAAAGTGGTCGGCAAGCTCTCCGGCGGCGTGGCGGGCATGGCCAAGTCGCGCAACGTGCGCGTGGTGCGCGGGGTGGGCAGCTTCGTCGACGCGCACACGCTCGCGGTCGCGGCGACGACGGGAGACGGCAAGGACACGACGGGCAGCACCATCACCGTGCGCTTCCGCCAGGCGATCATCGCCGCAGGGTCGCAGGCGATCCGCCTGCCGTTCGCGCCGCAGGATCCGCGCATCGTCGATTCCACCGGCGCCCTCACGCTGGCAGCGGTCCCGAAGCGGATGCTGATCGTCGGCGGCGGCATCATCGGTCTCGAGATGGGCACCGTCTATTCGACGCTCGGCGCGCGGCTCGACGTGGTGGAGATGCTCGACGGCCTGATGCCGGGAGCCGACCGCGACCTCGTGCGCGTCTGGGAGAAGGTCAACAAGCCGCGCTTCGATCGCATCATGCTGAGAACGAAGACCACGGCGATCGAGGCGCGCAAGGACGCGGTGCACGTGACGTTCGAGGGCGAGAACGCGCCGCAGGGTCCGCAGCCGTACGATCTCGTGCTGCTCGCGGTGGGGCGTGCGCCGAACGGCCGCGCGATCGGCGCGCAGAACGCGGGCGTGGCGGTGAATCCGCGCGGCTTCATCGAGGTCGATGCGCAGATGCGCACCAACGTGCCGCACATCTATGCCATCGGCGACATCGTCGGCCAGCCGATGCTCGCACACAAGGCGACGCACGAGGGCCACGTCGCGGCGGAGGTGGCGGCGGGCATGAAATCGTTCTTCGACGCGCGCGTGATCCCGTCGGTCGCGTACACCGATCCCGAGATCGCGTGGGTCGGGCTCACCGAGGACGAGGCGAAAGCCCAGGGCGTCGTCGTGAACCGGGCGCAGTTCCCGTGGGCTGCCTCCGGACGCGCGATCGCCAACGGCCGCGACGAGGGCTTCGCCAAGCTGCTGTTCGACGCCACGACGCACCGCATCGTCGGCGGCGGCATCGTCGGCACCCACGCCGGCGACCTGATCGCCGAAATCGCGCTCGCGGTCGAGATGGGCGCGGACGCCGTGGACATCGGCCGCACGATCCACCCGCATCCCACGCTGTCGGAATCGATCGGTCTCGCCGCCGAGGTCGCCGAGGGCGTGTGCACCGACCTGCCGCCACCGCGGCGCAAGGCCTGAGGCGATGACGCAGGACGAGCAGAAGCAGGCGGTCGCGCGCGAGGCGATCCGCTACGTCGTCGACGACGCATGGATCGGTGTCGGTTCGGGCTCGACCGCCAACTTCTTCATCGACGAGCTGGCGAAGATCAAGGGGCGCATCAAGGGCGGCGTCGCCAGCTCGGTGAAGACCGCCGAGCGCATGAAGGCACACGGCATTCCGCTGGAGGAGCTCAACAACACCGGCGATCTCGCCGTCTACGTCGACGGCGCCGACGAGGTCACGCGGTTCGGGGCGATGATCAAGGGCGGCGGCGGCGCGCTGACGCGCGAGAAGGTCGTCGCCGCGGCGTCGAGCAGGTTCATCTGCATCGTCGATGCCACCAAGCAGGTCGACGTGCTCGGCCGTTTTCCGCTGCCGGTCGAGGTCATCCCCATGGCGCGCAGCTACGTCGCGCGCGAGCTGGTCAAGCTCGGCGGCCATCCGGCGTGGCGCCAGGGGTTCGTCACGGACAACGGCAACGTCGTGCTCGACGTCGCCGGCCTCGCGATCGTCGACCCGCTCGCGCTGGAGGCGACGCTCGACGCCATCGCCGGCGTGGTCACCGTCGGCCTCTTCGCGCGCCGCGGCGCCGACGTGATCCTCGTCGGCAGCGCGCGCGGCGTCGAAACCATCACCGCGCGCGGCTGAACATTCGCGCGCCGGAGGCCGTTGCGGGCGACGGTACAATGCGCCGATGAACGAGCTCGCGACGACGCCGGACGCGGCCCTCGACGAGGTCGCGCGATATGCGCGCGTCGTTGGCGACTCCGCGCGCGCGGCGGCGTGCGAAGTCGGGCGCGCCCCGACCGCGGCGCGTGACGGCGCACTGCGCGCGATCGCCGCCGCGCTGCGTGAGGGCGTCGCCACGATCGTCGCCGCCAATCGCGGCGACGTTGCCCGTGCCGAAGCCGAAGGCCGTGACGCGGCGTTCGTCGACCGCCTCGCGCTCGACGCGGCTGCGGTGGCGGCCATGGCGGACGGCGTCGATGCCATCGCGGCGCTACCCGATCCGATCGGCGCGATCAGCGAGCTCAGGTCGATGCCGAGCGGCATCGAGGTCGGCCGCATGCGCGTGCCGCTGGGCGTGATCGGCATCATCTACGAGTCGCGGCCCGACGTCACCGCCGACGCCGCGGCGCTGTGCCTCAAGGCGGGCAATGCCGCGATCCTGCGCGGCGGCTCGGAGGCGATCGACAGCAATCGCGCCATCGCCGCGTGCATCGGGCGGGGCCTCGCGAGCGCCGGCTTCGCGCGTGACGCCGTGCAGGTCGTCGCGCTCGCCGACCGCGCGGTGGTCGGCCACCTGCTGGCCGACGACGCGCATATCGACGTGATCGTGCCGCGGGGCGGCAAGAGCCTGATCGAGCGCGTCGCACGCGAGGCGCGGATGCCGGTGATCAGGCACCTCGACGGCGTATGCCACGTGTACATCGACGATGCCGCCGATCCCGCCATGGCGATCCGCATCGCCGACAACGCCAAGACGCAGCGCTACTCGACCTGCAACACGATGGAGACGCTGCTGCTGCACGTTGCCATCGCGCCGCGCGTGCTGCCGCCGCTTGCAGCCATCTACGCGGCGAAGGGCGTCGAGCTGCGCGGCTGCGCACGATCGCGTGCGCTGGTGCCCGCAATGCGCGCCGCCACCGAGGACGACTGGTACGCGGAATACCTGGCGCCCATACTCGCCGTGCGGATCGTCGACACGCTGGACGCGGCGATCGCGCACATCGCGCGCTATGGCTCGCAGCATACCGACGCCATCGTCACCGACAGCCACGCCGCGGCGATGCGGTTCCTGCGCGAGGTGGACTCGGCGTCGGTGATGGTCAACGCCAGCACGCGCCTCGCCGACGGCTACGAATTCGGCCTCGGCGCGGAAATCGGCATCTCCACCAGCAAGCTGCACGCGCGCGGGCCGGTGGGCCTCGAAGGCCTCACCAGCCAGAAGTGGGTCGTGCTCGGCAGCGGCCAGCTGCGCGAGCGCTGAGGGCCGGCGTCGCGCCATGTCTTCGTCGGTCAGCATCTCGATCGCGACGAACACCGCCATCGCGCTGTCCAAGGGCTTCGGCTTCGCCGTCACCGGCTCGCCGACGCTGTTCGCCGAAACGGTGCATTCGCTCGCCGACGTCGGCAACCAGGCACTGCTGAAGGTCGGCGAGGTGCGCTCGCGCAGCGGCCCCGACCACGAGCATCCATTCGGCCATGCCCAGGAAAAATATTTCTGGGCGCTGGTGTCGGCCGTCAGCGTGTTCTTCGTCGGCTGCGGCATCAACCTGTACCACGGCGTGCACTCGCTGATGAATCCGCTGCATATCGAGCCGTTCTCGCCGCTGGTGATCGGTCTCCTCGTGTTTTCGCTGGCGCTCGAGGCGTATACGTTCGTGGTCGCGCTGCGCGAGCTCGGCGGGCTGCGCGGCCTGCGCACCAACCTGCACGACACGACCGTGCTCGCGGTGCTGCTGGAGGACATGGTGGCGCTCATCGGCATCGTGCTGACGCTGGTGGTCGCCGGGGCTGGCTGGGTGTGGGGTCCCGATCCGCGATTCGACGCCGGCGTGGCGATTGCGGTCGCCGTGCTGCTCGGCGTGATGGCGATCTTCCTCGCCGGGATCAATCGCTCGGTGCTGATCGATGCTTCGGATCGCGTGCTCGACGCCGCGGTGGAGCGCGAGCTCGCGCAGCGCGGCATCGCCGCGAGCGTGCGTTCGCTGGTGCTCGACCAGGATCGCGCCGTGGTGTTCGTGCGCGCGACGCACGAGGTCGCCGATTCGCACGCGATCGGCGAAGCGCTCAGGACGAGGATGGCGGACGCCCACGCGAAGACGATCGACGCCGTCTACTGGCAGTTCGGCGCCGCCGCCGCGGTTCCGGGCGCGTTCGTCCCCGGCACGTGACGCACCGCTCGACGACAGGTGCGCATGACTGACCGGGGCTTGCCTCCTGCGGCAGCGTTCACCGGTGGCGGCCTGCGCGATGCGATCCTCGCGTTCTGGTTCGGGCCGCCGCCCCACGCCGAGCGCCGCGAGTGGTTTCGCAAGGACCATGCTTTCGACGCGGCGATTCGCGAACGCTTCGGCGACGCGCTCGAGATGGCGCTGGCAGGCGCGTTCGGCGACTGGTGCACGCGTGCCCACGGTGCGCTCGCGCGCGTGCTGCTGCTCGACCAGTTCACGCGCAATGCCTTTCGCGATTCGGCGAAGGCATACGCCGGCGACGCGCGGGCGCTGGCGACGAGCGAGGACGCGATCGCGCGCGGACTCGACGCCGAGCTCGATCGCTATGAGCGGTGGTTCCTCTACATGCCGTTGCAGCACAGCGAGGATCGCGCGACGCAGGCACGATCGCTCGAGCTGTTCGCGGCGCTGGCGCGCGACACCAGTCTCGACACGCCGCTGCCGTATGCGCGGCGTCACGCGCAGATCGTTGAGCGGTTCGGCCGCTTTCCGCATCGCAATGCCGTCCTCGGCCGGGCATCGACCGCCGAGGAGCTTGCGTTCCTGCAGGCGCCGGGATCGGCATTTTGAGCGCCCCGCTGCCGCCGCTGGCAATGCTCGGCGGCACGTTCGATCCCGTGCACTTCGGCCACTTGCGCGCCGCTGCCGATGTGCGCGCCGCGCTGGGGTTGCCATGCGTCGAGCTCGTGCCCTCCGCCGATCCGCCGCACCGCCCGCCGCCTGGCGCCAACGCGGCGGATCGCGTGGCGATGCTCGAGCGCGCGATCGCCGATTTTCCCGGGCTGCGCATCGACCTGCGTGAGATCGCGCGCGGCGGCAAGAGCTACACCGCCGACACGTTGCGCGACATGCGCGCGCAATGGCCCACGCGGTCGCTGGCCTGGATCGTCGGCAGCGACGCGTTCCTCGGCCTGCCGACGTGGCACCGGCATCACGACATTCTCGAGCTCGCGCACCTGGTGGTGATCGCGCGACCCGGGCTCGACCTTCGGGCGCGGCTCGCCGGCGAGCTCGCGGCGCAGTGGTCGTCGCGCGCGACGGTGGATGCCGGCGCGCTGCTGCGCAATCCCGCCGGCGCCATCGTCATCGTCACCACGACGCCGCACGCGGTATCGGCGACCGCCATACGCGCGGCGCTGGCGCGCTCGCCACGGGATCGCGCGGCACTGCTGCAATTGCTGCCGGCCGCGGTTTTGGCCTATATTGAAAGCCATCACCTTTACGGAGTTGCCGCGGATGCGCGTTGACAAGCTGGTGCAGGTGGCCACCGCCGCCCTCGAGGACATCAAGGCGCACGACATCCGTGCGTTCGACGTACGCAAGATCACCAGCCTGTACGACACGCTGATCATCGCCAGCGCCGATTCCAGCCGTCAGGTGCGCGCGCTGGCGCGCCATGTGCGCGACGCACTCGCGGCCGCCGGCGCCGGCATCCTCGGCGTCGAAGGCGAGGAAGGCGGCGAATGGGTGCTGGTCGACGCCGGCAGCCTGGTCGTGCACGTGATGCAGCCGGCGATCCGCACCTATTACAACCTCGAGGAGCTGTGGGCGCCCGCCGCGACGCGGCGCGCGCGCAGCGCGGCTTGACGCATCCCGGCGGAAGCGCACGCTGAAGATCCGCATCGTCGCAATGGGCCAGCGCATGCCGGCGTGGGTCGACGCCGCCTGCGACGACTATGCGCGGCGCCTGCCGCGCGATTTCGCGATCGACCTGCGCGAGCTGAAGCCCGCACCGCGCGGCCGGCCGCCGGCCGAGATCCTCGCGCAGGAAGCGACGCGCATTGCTGCGGCCTGCGGCGACGCACTGGTCGTGGCGCTGGACGAGCGCGGCGCGGCATGGTCGAGCGCCGAATTCTCGCAACGGTTGGGCCAATGGCGCGACGCGGGAGCCGCCATCGCGTTCGTGATCGGCAGCGCCGACGGCCTCGATCCCGCGCTCAAGGCGCGCGCCCATGCGCGGCTCGCGGTCTCGGCGATGACGCTGCCGCACGCGCTTGCGCGGGTGCTGCTCTGCGAGCAGGTGTTCCGCGCCTGGTCGCTGTTGCACGGCCACCCCTACCATCGCGCTTAGATCGTACAATCGGCCATTGCCGACCCGGTAAAGGACGACGTGGGCACCAGCCGCATCCATCTCGCGTCGAGAAGCGCGCGCCGCCAGGCTCTGCTGCGCCAGCTTCGCGTCGAGTTCGACGTGCTTCTGCTGCGCACGGCGCCGGGACGCGCGCCTGACGTGGTCGAGGCGGCGCGCGATGGCGAGCCGCCCCGCCACTACGTCGAGCGGATCGCGCGCACCAAGGCGGCCGCCGGCTGGGATGCGGTCGGCCGCCGCAAGCTCGAGCCCGATCCGGTGCTCGGCGCCGATACCGAGGTCGTGATCGACGACATGGTGCTCGGCAAGCCGCGCGATGCGGCGCATGCCGCCGAGATGCTCACACGCCTCGCCGGACGCACGCACGAGGTCCTGACCGGCGTCGCGGTGCGGCACCACGACGATGTCGTGTTCGCGCTGACGGTGTCGCGCGTCAAGCTGCTCGCCCTCGCGCCCGCGCAGATCGAGCGCTATGTGCAATCCGGCGAGCCGCTCGACAAGGCCGGCGGCTACGCCATCCAAGGTCTCGCCGCCGCGTTCGTCGAGCGCATCGAGGGCAGCTACTCGGGCATCGTCGGCCTGCCGTTGGCGGAGACCGCATCGCTGCTGGCACGGGTCGGGCGTGCCGTCCTTTGACGGCGGTGCCGTGAAGGGCGTGCCGGCAGCGCCGATCTACACGGCCGACGCGCGTCTCGACATGCCGAGCGAAATCCTCATCAATGTCACGCCGCAGGAAACGCGCGTCGCCGTGCTCGAGCAGGGCGTCGTGCAGGAGCTGCACGTCGAGCGCTCGAGCGCGCGGGGCCTGGTCGGCAACATCTACCTCGGCCGCGTCGCGCGCGTGCTGCCGGGCATGCAGAGCGCGTTCGTCGAGATCGGACTCGAGCGCGCCGCATTCCTGCATATCGCCGATATCTGGGAGCATCGCCAGAACGGCCATGGCGGCGACCAGCGGCCGATCGAACGCATCCTGCACGAGGGACAGTCGCTGCTGGTGCAGGTGATCAAGGATCCGATCGGCACCAAGGGCGCGCGGCTGTCGACGCAGGTGAGCCTCGCCGGGCGGCTGCTGGTGTACCTGCCGCAGGACTCTCATATCGGCATCTCGCAGCGCATCGAGGACGAGGCCGAGCGCGAGCAGCTGCGCGGCCGGCTGACCGCGCTGCTGCCCGAGGGCGCCGCGGGCGGATTCATCATCCGCACGATGGCGGAGGCCGCCTCGGAGCGCGAGATGCGCACCGACATCGACTACCTGACCAAGCTCTGGCGCGATTTGACCGAGCGCGCCGGCACGGTGCCGGCACCGGCGCTCCTCTACCAGGACCTGTATCTCGCGCAGCGCGTGCTGCGCGACATGGTCAACGAGGAGACGACGCGCATCCAGGTGGACTCGCGCGAAACCTATGCGCGCATGCGCACGTTCGCCGAGCAGTACACGCCGGCGATCGCCGAGCGCATCGTCCACTACGCCGGCGAGCGCCCGCTGTTCGACCTCGCCTCGGTGGAGGACGAGATCGAGAAGGCGCTGGCGCGCCGTGTCGATCTCAAGTCGGGCGGCTACCTGATCGTCGACCAGACCGAGGCGCTCACCACGATCGACGTCAACACCGGCGGCTTCGTCGGCGGCCGCAGCTTCGACGACACGATCTTCAAGACCAACCTCGAGGCGGCGCAGGTCATCGCACGCCAGTTGCGGCTGCGCAATCTGGGCGGCATCATCATCATCGACTTCATCGACATGGAGAACGCCGATCACCGCGCTGCGGTGCTCGCCGAGCTCAACCGCGCGCTCGAGCGCGACCGCACGCGCCTCACGGTCAACGGCTTCACCCAGCTCGGCCTGGTGGAGATGACGCGCAAGCGCACGCGCGAGTCGCTCGCGCATGTGTTGTGCGAGCCGTGCCCCACGTGCCATGGCCGCGGCGAGCTGAAGACGGCGCAGACGATCTGCTACGAGGTGCTGCGCGAGATCCTGCGCGAGGCCAAACAGTTCAATGCCGGCGAGTTCCGCATCCTCGCCTCGCAATCGGTGATCGACATGTTCCTCGACGAGGAATCGCAGAGCCTCGCCCAGCTCGGCGATTTCATCGGCAAGCCGATCTCGCTGCAGGTGGAATCCATGTATTCGCAGGAACAGTACGACATCGTGCTGATCTAACGCTGGCGCTGGCCGCGGCCGCGCGAGCGCACACTCGATCATGGCTTCGTATTTGTCCCGCATGCTGGCGGCGCTCGGCCGCCTGATTGGCTGGCCGCTGCGCCACGGCCGCTGGGTGGCCGGCACCGCGTCGGACGCCCGCGGCATCCTCGCCATCGCGCCGTTCGTCGCCCCGCGGCGACAGTTCCTGCTGTACGTGCCCCGCGGCTACACGCGTTGGCGCAAAAACGCGCTCATCGTGCTCTGCCACGGATGCCGGCAGACTCCCGAGGATTTTGCGCAGGGGACGCGCATAGCTGCGTTCGCCGACGTCCGGCGCGCGCTCGTGCTGATGCCCCGCCAGCGCACCAACGCGAACGCGTGGAGCTGCTGGAACTGGTTCGACCCGGCTTCGGCGGCTGGCGACGGCGAGGCGGCGATCATCGCGGCGATGACCTGCAAGGTGGCGCGGCGCCATCCGGTCGACGCGCGGCGAGTGGTCGCGGCAGGCATGTCCGCCGGCGGCGCATTGGCCGCGATCCTCGGGCTGCGCTACGCGTCGCTCTATCGCGCGGTCGTCGCGCATTCGGGAATCGCCTGCGGCGCCGCCGCCACGCCATTGGGCGCGAAGCACGTGCTGGCCGCGGGACCGCAGACGGACGTCGCAGCGATCGGCCGCGATGCGCGGGACGCGACGCCGCGCGTGCCGCTGCTCGCCATCCAGGGCCTGGCCGACGACGTCGTGGCGCCGCGCAACGCCGAGGCGCTGATCGCGCAATACCTGGCGCGCGCGGGCATCGTCGCCGACGGCGAAACGCTGCCCGCGGCGAGCGTCGACCGCCACGTCGACACGGAATCCCGCGCCACGCGCATCCGCGAATGGCGCGACGGCGGCGGCCTGGTCGCGCGGCTGATCGAGATCGACGGACTCGGCCATGCCTGGAGCGGCGGCAACGCCGCGCTGCGGTTCAACGACGCACAGGCACCCGATGCGCTGGCGATGATCGGCGAGTTCCTGCGCGACATCCGCCGCCCTTCTGCGACAATGCGGTTTTGGCGGCGGAGCATGCAATGAGCGTCAGCGGCATGAACCACTTCACGATCCTCACCGACGACGTCGAGCGCACGGTGGCGTTCTACGGCGACGTGATGGGACTTCGCGCCGGCCCGCGGCCGCCGCTCGACTTTCCGGGCGCGTGGCTCTACGCCGGCGGTGCGCCGATCCTGCACGTCGTCGGCAACCGCCCGCGCGACGTGCTCAAGCCGGGCGTCATCGACCACATGGCATTCAGCGCGCAGGGCCTGGGCGAAACCCTCAGCCTGCTGACGTCGCGCGGCATCCAGCACGCCTGTCGCCGGCAGGCCGAATCGGGTGTATGGCAGGTGTTCTTCTTCGATCCCAACGGCGCGCGTGTCGAGCTCGACTTCGCGGCCACCGAAAGCGGGCCGCCGGATACGCGATGATCGTCGAGCCCGATCACCTGATCGTCGGCTGCGCGACACTGGACGCAGGCATCGAGCACATCGCGCGACTCACCGGCGCGACACCCATCGCCGGCGGCCGGCACTCGATGATGGGCACGCACAACGCGGTGATGAAGCTCGGACCGAAGCTCTACGTCGAGCTGATCGCGATCGATCCCGATGCGCCGCCGCCGCCGCGGCCGCGCTGGTTCGAGCTCGACCAGCCCGCGATGCGCGCGGCGATCGCCGAGCGCCCGCATTTGATCGCCTGGGCGGCGCGCACCGACGACCTCGACGACGCACTGATGCGCGCGACGATCGCGCCCGGTGTCGCCATGCCGATGACGCGCGGCGAGCTCACGTGGCGGATCACCGTTCCCGAGGACGGCATGCGCCCCGCCGGTGGCGTGCTGCCGGTGCTGATCCAATGGACGGGCGATACGCACCCGGCGGAGGGCCTTCCGGAAAGCGGCGTCACGCTGGCGACACTCGCCGCATCCCACCCGTCGCCCGGCCTCGTTCGCGAAGCGCTGGCGGCGTGGAAGCTTGGCGGTGCGCTGAGCGTGACGCATGCGGCGACGCCGCGCGTGGCGGCGATGCTGCGCACGCCGCGTGGCCTGGTCGCGATCTAGGGTCCCGCGCGACAGGCCCGCGTTCGGCGCGAGGCGATCAGCCGAGCGTGCCGCGCACGATGGGCCACACCGCTTCGACGCGATCGGCCCGCATGCCGACGAGCCAGTCATAGAGGTTGACCGTGGGGTCGCAATGGCCCGGCACGAGGCGCAGGCGCTCGCCCCACAGGGTCGCCGCGGCGTCGGCGTCCACATCCAGCACACCGTGCTCGTCCGATGCCTTGACGTAGGTCATGCCGTTGCGGCCGGCGACCTGCGGCAATCCCGAATCGAAGGCGAACGCCTTGAGGCCGGCATCGCAGATCGCGCGCGACGGCGCCGGCGTGCTCATCACCGTCGACAACACGTACAGGCTCTGCGCGAAGCGCAGCGCACCGGGCGCATGCGCATTGCGCGCGTAATCGGCGTCCATGAACGGATACGAGCCCGGCTGCAGCTCGGTCCACGTGCCGCTCGCGATTTCGAATTCGAAGGTGCCGGTGCCGGCACCGGTGATCGTGTCGACTGCGAGGCCGCGCGCCGCGCACGCATCGCGCGCGACGATCGCCGCGCGTGCCGCGGCCTCGATCGCGGCATGCCGCTCGGCGGGCGCGCGCAGGTGCTGGGCCGCGCCCTGGTAGCAGTGCAGGCCCGCGAAGCGCAGGCCCTTCGCGCCGGCGATGCGCTGCGCGAGCTCGCCGACCGCGGCGCCCGGCGTCACGCCACAGCGGTGACCACCGACGTCCACCTCGACATACAAATCGAGCACGGCGCCCGCCGCCGTGGCGGCGTCGCCGATCGTCTGCACCGCACGCGCGTCGTCGCACAGCACGCCGACCCGCGCGCGCCGCGCCAGCGCCGCGAGGCGCGCGAGCTTGGCCGGCACGATGACCTCGTTGGTGACGAGCACGTCGCCGACGCCGGCGTCGACGAAGGCTGCCGCCTCGTCCGTCTTCTGGCAGCACACGCCGACGGCGCCGCGCGCGATCTGCATCGCCGCGATCGCCGGACACTTGTGCGCCTTGGCGTGCGGCCGCAATCGAACGCCGGCCGCACGTGCGGCCTGCGCCATGGTGTCGAGATTGGCTTCGAGGACGTCGAGGTCGACGACGAGTGCCGGCGTGTCGACCGCCGCCCCGTCGTCGCCAACGGCCGCAGGGACACGCTGCATCAGCGTGCGAAGCGCGCGGCTGGCCGCGGCGCCGCGACACGCCTCATGGCCGCGCGCCCTGGGTCTTGACGTCCAGCGCGCCGGATTCGGCCGCCACCGCCAGGCCGCCCTGGGCGTCGAAGACCACGGCGCTGTCGCGCAGGCTCGTCACCAGCCCGGGCAGGCAGAACGCGTTCGGCACGATGCGCCGCGCGAGCATCGCGGCGATCGCCGCGGTGTGCCCGATCGGGCGGAAATAGCTGGGGCGCGCTGCAGGGTCGTAGATCGTGTCGATCGGCACGCTGACGGTGTCGAAGCCCGCGGCGGCGGCGTCGATCAGGATCTCGCTTTCGAGCGTGAATCCGTCCGTCGCCAGGCGATGCACATCCAGCACGTCGAACAGCGTCGCCGGGTAGAGGCGCTGTCCCGACTGCGAATCGACGATGCGGCGGCCGGTGGCCCACGACACGCCGAAGTCGGCGAGGCGATTGGCGATGCGCCGTTGCCGCGGCGCATGGTGGCGGTTGCGCAGCCGCGAGCCGAGGATGATCGAGTGCGGATAGCGCTCGGCGGCGCGCACGAGGCGGGGGATGTCGGCGGCGCGATGCTGGCCATCGGCATCCATGGTCGCGATGTTGCGGGCGCCGAGCGCCAGCGCGTAGGCGAATCCGTCGATGAGGCTCGCCGACTTGCCGAGGTTGCGCGCATGCCGGACGATCTCGACCGGCAGGCCGGCAAGCGCGTCCGGCGTGCCATCGGTCGAGCCGTCGTCGATGACGACGACACGAGCGGCGTACGGCAGCGTCGAGCGAATCACCTCCGCGATCGTGCGCGCCTCGTTGTACGCCGGTACAAGGAGAACCGTTTCAATCATCGATACAGCCCGCCGTTCACCGAGACCACCTCGCCGCAGATATAACCCGCCGCATCCGACGCGAGGAATGCGACGACGGCCGCCACGTCCTCCCCCGTTCCCGCGCGCGCGGCGGGCACCAGGGCACGCACCTTCTCGGGCGGAAAAGCCGCATCGGCCATGGGCGACGCGATGATACCCGGCGCCACCGCGTTGACCGTCACGCCGCGCTTCGCCACTTCGATGGCGAGCGCCTTGGTGGCGCCGATCAGGCCCGCCTTGGCGGCGGCGTAGTTCACCTGCCCGGCATTGCCGGCGAGGCCGGCGACCGACGCCATGTTGACGATGCGTCCCCACCGCGTCGCCAGCATGTCGAGCAGCAGCGGCCGCGTGACGTTGAAGAAGCCGTCGAGCGTCACCGCCAGCACCCGCTGCCATTGCGCGGCGGACATGCCGGCGAACGGCACATCGTCGTGCACCCCCGCGTTGTTGACGAGCACCTGGATGGGACCGTTCGCGAGCAGCCCCGCCGCCGCGTGGGCGCAAGCCTCGCCGTCGGTGACGTCGAAAACCACGGCCTCGGCGCTGCCGCCGGCCGCGGTGATCGCGCCGGCCACCGCGGCCGCGCGCTCGGGGTTGCGCATCGCATGCACGATCACATGCAAGCCCTGTGCCGCCAGCGCGCGCGCAATCGCGCCGCCGATGGCTCCGCTGCCGCCCGTGACCAATGCGCGCTTCATGCCGGATCCCTGTCGCTCATCACCACGGTCGCGCGCCCCGCCAGCAGTGCGGTGCCGTCTGACGTTATCCTAAACCCGTATCCACGCGCATCTCCACTCGAACCTTCGAGGATGCATTCGATCGCCAGCGGTGCAGCGAAAGCGTCGAGTGCGGGATGAAGCACGGCGACGTCGTGGATCGCCGCCAGGCGTCCGAAGCGCAATGCGCGCGGCGGATCGCGCGACAACGCGCCATGCAGGGCCATGGCCTGCGCCGCGATCTCGATGCCGCACAGCGTCGGCAGGTGCCCGTTCATTCGCAACGGATTGTGCGGATCGCGATGGCACGCGCTCGCACAGACGATGCGCCGCGCATCGCAGTCGACGATGGCGTCGACGAGGACCATCGCGCCGGCATGCGGCAGCAGCGTCGCCACCGGTGGCCATTGTGGTGTCATGGCACGTAGCGCAACGACAGCGCCGCGACGCTGCCGGCCAGCGGCAGGACGATCGTCGAGCGGCGCGCGATCGCCGTGAGGAGCGGCAACACGGCGGCGACGGTGTCAGCGCCGAAGAACGCCTCGACGTGCGATGCCGCGGGCACCGCCGCCGTCCGTTGATCGGCGGCGGCCGCCAGTGACCACGTGCCATGCGGTGCGTGCGCGCACTCCTCCGCAGGTTCGAGCAGCATGGCGCAGGCGAACGACGGGCTGGACGCGCGCAGGCTCGCGAGCGCCGCGGGAAACGCCGTATCGACGAGCACCAGCAGCACGCGCTGCGCGCCGGCAGCGAGCTGATCGTGAGACTCGACGATTGCCGTCGCGAACGTCGATTGGGCCGCGCACAATGTCGTCGACGCGCCGGTGAGATGGTGCGCGATCGACACGTAGCCCGCCGGCGCATTGAACACCGAGTTGTGGAACAGCGTCGGCGACAGCACGGGCGCGGGCGCCGAGAGTGCGGCGAGGGATTGCACCAGCGTATCGCCGTCGCCGTCCGCGGTAGCGAACACGCTGGCAATTTCGCCGCGCTCGCCATCCGCCACGCCATCGAGGGCCTCGCTGGCGACCGCCAGTGCCCACGCCGAATTGGCGTTGAGCCGCCGCCGCTCGGCCGCTCCCAGCCGCGGCGACGGCGACGGCCGCACATCGTGTGCGACGAACGGCGCCTCGCCGGCGAGCACCCGGCGCGCCTCGTTCCATCCGGCGAGTCCGGCGGCCAGAACGCCGAGCGCGCGAATGCCGATGCGCATCATGATCGCGTGAACACCAGCGCGCAGTTGCTGCCGCCGAAGCCGAACGAGTTGCTGAGCACGTGCGACAGGCGCGCGGGCGTCGGCGCGCAGGCGATGGCGAGGCCGAGTCGCGGGTCCGGCGCTTGCGTGCCGACATTGGCGGGCACGCATCCGTTGCGCAACGCATGAATTGACACAAGCGCCTCGAGTGCGCCGGCGGCGCCGAGTGCATGGCCGGTCGCACCCTTGGTCGAGCTCGCCAGCGGCGGTGACGCGAACACCGCACGGATCGCCGCGGCTTCGGCGGCGTCGTTCGCGGGCGTGCCAGTGCCGTGCAGATTGATGTAGTCGATCGCCGAAGGCTCGAGACCGGCGTCGGCCAGCGCGGCCGTCATCGCACGGCGCGCGCCATGGCCATCGGCCGGGGGTGTCGACATGTGATGCGCATCCGAGCTCTCGCCGGCGCCGGTCAGCGCGACGTCGGTGGGATCGCGGCCGACGAGCGCGATCGCCGCGGCCTCGCCGATCGAAATGCCGGCGCGATCGGCCGCACAGGGCCGGCATGGCGACGCCGACAGCAGCTGCAGCGCGTGGAAGCCGTACAGCGTCGACAGCGCGAGGCTGTCGACGCCGGCGACGATCGCCGCGTCGCAGCGCCCGGCGCGGATTGCGCGGCGCGCCGCGACGAAGACCTTGGCGCTCGACGAGCACGCAGTGGACACGGTCATCGCGGGCCCAGTCAATCCGAACCAGGCCATGAGGAAGCGCGTGGTGGCGAACAGGCTGTGGCATCCGGCATAGCGGCGCGACTCGAACGCCGGCGGCGCGCCGCGCAACGCCGCATTGCGCGCCACGAGCTCGGTGTCGAGAATGCCCGAAGTGCTGGTGCCGAGGAAGACGCCGACGCGCGCAGCGCCCACGCGCGCGACCGTGCGCCGCACTGCGGCGTCCAGCCCGTCGTGGCCGAGCGCGCGCCAGGCGAGGCGATTGTTGCGGCAGTCGTAATCGGTGAATTCCGCCGGCAGCGGTGCATCGTCGGCGGCGGCGACGCGCCCGACCCAGGTCGCGAGCGAGGCTGCCGGCAGGAAATCGCCGGGCGCGAGGCCGCTCGTCGCGGCGGCCAGTGCGCGCGCATGCGCCGCCCATCCTTCGCCGAGGCACGACACCCACGACGATGCGCCGACGTAAAGCGGCTCGCTCATCAATCCCCCCGCAGCGAGCTGCGCTCGCCTCCCCCATAGGGGGCAGCGCCTTGGGGCGGCCCGGCGGCGCTCATGCGCCGCCCGCCTTGCGGTCGCCGGCGAAGGCGAGCGCGCAGACGACGAGCGTCGACACCGTCCCGGCGAGCACGGTGAGGCCGACCGCGCGCAGCACCGGTATCGACGACATCGCGAGTACGCCGAACGCGAAGCAGGTCGTCGCGCTCACCACCGCGAGGGTGCGCACGAGCCCGATGCGCGACACGCCGCGCGCATGCGCGGACTGCGCGAACAGCGCGTAGTTGACGCCGATGCCGACGACCAGCAGCAGCGCGATCAGGTGGAAGATCGACAGCCCGCCCGCAAACGCCGTCACCAGCAGCGCCGCCCATAGCGCGCCGACGAGCGCCGGCGCGACCACGAGCGCGGCGCGCACCGGCGCGCGCAAGCCCGCCGCAAGCAATGCGTACACCGCGACCAGCCCGACGCAGACAGCTGTCAGCGTACGCGCGCGCAGATTGCCGAACAGTGCCGTGGAGGCTGCATGCAGATCGACGAGGGTGACGCCGTCGCCGACGGCTGCGACGCGAGAAGCCAGCGCGGTGTCGTGCCGCACGCCGCGCAGGGGCACGATCGACCACGCCCCGGCATCGTCACGCCCCATCAGCGCGTCCACGCGCGCGCCGAGCGCGGTGCCGGCGTAGGCGCCGGCCTCGAGCGGCGGTGCTGCACGCGCGGCGGCGACATCGCGCAGGAACGGCGCGAAGGTCTCGACGCGAAACGGCATGCCCTGCACGGCCTCGGCGAGGTTCGCGGCGAGCGTCGGCGCGTCGGGCAGCGCCGCGCGTCGCACGCGCTGGGTCGCCGCGCTGGGCAGCCATGTCGTGACGGCCTCGTAGCCGTCGATCTCGCCGGCGCCGCGAGCGGCGTCGAGCGCTGTCGCCAGTCTTTCCGTCGTCGTGAGCACCGCGTCGATATCGGCGCCGCGCACCAGCAAGAAGCGGCCGACGTCCGGCGCGCCGCTTGCCGCACGCAGCGACTGGTCGAGGGCGATCGCGGCCGGCGGGACGGGGCTCATGCGCGCGAGATCGTCGTTCCATAACGGATGTCCGCGCGCGGCCAGCAGCAGTGCGAGCGAGACCACTGCCGCGATGGCCACGCGGATAGGTACACGGGTCCACCACCCTGCGCTGGCGGCGGCGAGCGATGGCAGGCTGCGCCCGTGCATCGGCTGCGCTGCGCCGAATCGCCAGTCCGGCGCGATCACCCGCGGCACGAACCACCACGCGAGGGCGCCGGACACGAGGATGCCGACGATCGTCAGCACGCCGACCTCCACGAGACCCTGCACGCCCGATGCGAGAAACGCGAGGGCGCCGCACGCCGTGGTCAGCACCGCCAGCGCGAACGGACGCCGCAGTCCCTGTCGCACGCAGGGCCAGCTCGCACCCGGCGTCAGGGCGGTGAGGACGTAGCTCGGATAGTCGACCGCCTCGCCGACGAGGGTCGTGCCGAAGGCGAGCGTCAGCGCGTGCACGCTGCCGAAGCCGAGGCTCACGGCGCACACGCCCGCGACGAGCCCTCCCAGCGCGGGCAGCGCGCACAGCAGCACGACGGGCAGCGAACGGTAGGCGAGCGCCAGGATCGCGATGATGCCGAGCGTCGCCACCGTCGACAGACGCTCCACGTCGTGGGCGATGGTCGCCTCACTGCGCGCCGCGAGGAACGCGGCGCTCGAATACTCGAGGGACACCGCCGCCGGCGCGTGCACGCCGGCGAAATCGGATTCGAGCGTTCGCATCGCCGCCTGCTGGCGCGCCGGGTCGGATGACGGGGCCGCCGTGCCGGCGACGAGCAGCGCGGCCTCGCCGCGCGCATCGAACCATACGCCGGCCTCGCGCCGCAACGACTGCGTGCCGGCGAGCGCACCGAGGAGGGTGAGCGTCTCGTTGGTGGGGTCGTCGGCAAGCCAGCGCTTGGCGAGGAATCCGGCGCTCCCCGACAGCGCGTCGAGGTCGTGGCGCAGGGCCACGGCAAGTCCGGCGGCGCTCATCCGCGTCGCCGCGTCGGCGCTGAGCACATAGCGCGCGGCGTGCACTGCGGGCACTTCGCGCTCGCCGGAAGCGAGGCTGCCGTTGCCGGCGAATGCGAAGGCCGGATCGGCGGCGAGGGCTGCACGCAGCCCCTCGCTGGCCGCGGCGAGGGTCGCGCGATCGGCACCGCGCAGGCGAATCAGCACGATCCGCGCCGCTGCGCTGTCGCGCAACTGAGCGGCGACGAAGCGCTGCGTGGCATCACCGCCGCGCGGCAGGAACGCGGCGAACTCGCGATCGACGTGCAGGCGCACCGCCAGCACGGCCAGCGCGAGCACGAGCCCCGCCGCGAGCAGCGCCCAAGCGCGACGCGCCGCGGTCACGGCCGGCTCGCGCCTTCCGTCGCGGCAATGTCCATCACCGAATCGTCACCGCCGCGCTCGCGCACGCGGACGCGACGCACGTTCGCGCCTTCGCCCCCGATGTCGATGGCGGCGATCTGCGCGGCCAACGCCGGTTCGCGCGGCACGAGGGCGAGCGTCCACGCGGCCACGGTGCCCGACAGCCGGACGTCGAAGTGACGCGAAAGCGCGGCGACGTCGCCGGCAAGCGTCGCGCGCAGGCTCTCGGTCCATGCGAGCAGCGCCGGCTCGCTGTCGAGCACCAGCGTGCGCTCGCCTTTGGCGGTGGTGATGGTCAGCCGCCCGCGATCGATGACGAGGCGCTCGGGCGCCGGCGTCTCGACGTTCATTTCGAGATGATCGGGGCGGCGATAGGCGAGCGTGCCGCTGCGCTCGATCGGCGCCGTGAGCGCCGCCAGGTGGCGGACTTCGCGAAATCGCGCCTGGTCCTGCTGCACGCCCGCGCGCAGCGCGGCGAGGTCGTCGAGGCTGAACGCGGCGGATGCCTGGGCGGTGACCAGGATGGAGCCGGTGACGATGGCGAGAACGCTGGCCGCAAACCTGTGCATGCTCAGGCGCCTTCGCGTGCGGCGGGTCGCGCATCCGCCGGCCAGAAGTCGTAGAAGTTGAACCAGTTGCACGGCGCGTCGCGGCACGCCTGTTCCAGCCAATGCGCGTACGCTTCGACCGCAGTATCGACGGCGCCGCGCGATGGCGCGGGCGCGCGCTCGAAACGCACCGCGTAGCGGCGACCGCCGCGCCACACGGAGCGGAAGTACAGCACCGGCGCGCCGAGCGCGGCCGCGAGCTTGAACGGTCCGCGCGGAAACTCGGCGTCGGCACCGAGGAAGCGACAGCGCACGAGGTCCTCGTCGCGCAGCGAACGATCGGCGAGCAGGCCCACCATGTGTCCGGCGGCAAGGGCATCGCGCACGCGCAGCATCGTGTCGGGACGACCGAGCACGATGACGTGGCGCTCGAGCGCCGGATCGACATCGCGCATCACCGCGGTGAACTTGCGCGCGTTGTCGGGCTGCATCAGCACGTCGATGTCGAGCCGCGGGATCGCGCGCGCGATCACCTGCGCGAGCTCGAAGCTGCCGAAATGCGCGCCCATCATCAGGCAACCGCGGCCCTCGTGCAGCGCGGCGTGCACGACGTCGACGCCCTCGAAGCCGATGTCGTAGCCGGCGACGCCCTCGGTGCGCCAGAACACGCGGTCGAGCAACGTCGTGGCGAAGGCGTGAAAGTGCCGGAAGACATCGGCGAACCGCGGCGTGCGCCCCAGCGCGCGGGCAAGATATCCGCGCGACGCGCGACGCGCGACGGGCGATGCGGCGATGAAATAGAGGCAGATGGGCGGCAACAGCGCGCCGGCAGCACGGCGTCCGAACAGCCGCGCGAAGCGCGCGATGGCGCGCATCAGCACCGGCGAGCCGCGCTCCGCCTGGCGGCGCCACAGCGGCAGGTCGTGGGTGCTCATGCGGCGGGTGGCACCCGCGGGGCGCAGCGCATCACGCCGCGCACGCAGGTGGTGTCGCCGGCGAGAATCTCGAATGTCACGCGCGCCGGATCGGCAGCGTGCGCGACCAGCGTGCACTGTTCGTCCGGCGCCACCGGCCGCAGGAACTTGGCGGTTTCGCACGCGAGCACCGCGTAGCCCTGCGCATGCAGCCAATCGGCGACCTCGGCGACGAGGCGTGCTCCGGGCACCATCGGGTGGCCGGGAAAATGTCCGGCGAACATCGGCATCGCCACCGGATACGTGCGCGACGTCTCGAGCGTACCGGTCTGCGGCGGCGCGGATGCGTCGACAGGCGTCGACGGCGACATCGCGCGCAGTCCGGCGAGTGCGAGCTTGCCCTGCGGGTCGCGCGGCAGGCGCGCGACCAGCGTCAGCGGACGCGGAAGGAATGCGGGGTCGACGACCTGTGCGAGCGCGATGCGCAACGTCACCACCGTATGCCCCGGCGCGACGGCGATGGCGGCGACGCGTGCCGCTCCCTCCTCGGCGATGTAGAACGCGCCGTCCTCGACCCCTGCGACCGAGCGCAGATGGCGGCTCAGCGCCGACAGCGATGCGCGCTTGCCCGCGACCTTGACGAGGTCGGACTCGCGACCGAGCCATTCGAACGTGCCGTCCGCATTCGCGCGCACGCGGTCGTCGATCCACGTCGGCGGATCGGGCAGGCGCGCCACGCGCGCCCGTTCGCCGTCGCCGAACTCGAAGCGAACGCCCGGCGCCGGCCGGAACGATGTCTCGCGCGCGGGCCGGCGCGTCGCCATCACGCCGCACTCGGTATTGCCGTAGACCTCGTCGACGCGGGTTCCCCAGTCGCGCTCGACCGCCTGCGCCAGTGCCGGTTCGATCGGCATCGTCGCCACGATGACCCGCTCGATGCCGGCGATGCGTGTGCCGAGCGCGCGATGAAACACCGACAGTTGCAGCGGCGTGGTCACCAGCCACAACGGTCCCAGCCCGGACGCGGCGTGCGCAACGACGAGATCGACGAGGTCGGCGGGCAGTTGCGGACGCTCGGTGACGAGCGGCCATCCGCACGCCAGCGATGCCATCAGATTGGCTTCGAGACCGAACATGTGATGACAGTCGACGGTACCGGCGAGGCATGGCGCGCGCGACAACGGGGCGAAGGCGCCGCCAAACGTGGCCGCGCCGCGCAGCAGCGCATCGAACGTCTTGGCATGCGCGGCCGGCTCGCCGGTGGATCCCGAGGTGAACAGCACGACGGCGGTGTCGAGGTCCTGCACCTGGAGGCCGGCCGCGCCGGCGGGCGCCGCGGCGACGAACGCTCTCAACGCTTCGGCCGGGTGATCAGGCGCCGAATCGGGCGCCACCAACCGCGCCAGCGCTTCGGGATCCTGGACATAGGACGCCGGATATCGGCGGCGCAGGGCATCGACATCGCCGGCGAGCCGCGTGCTCGGCATCACGACAGCCTGCCGCGCCTGCCATGCGGCGAGCGTGCCGAGCACCAGGCTCGACGTGTCGGCGCAGCACTGGATCGCATGCGACGCGCGCGGCAGACGCGCCCCCAGCTCCGTTGCCGCGCCCAGGCAGCGCGCGGCGTCGACGGCCACGAGCGCGCCATCGCGGCGCTCGACCAGCATCGGTGCACCCGCAGCAAATGCCGCACCGAGCGCAACGCTCATCGCCGCCATCCGCGCATCACCGTGGCGACATGCGCCAGCATTTCGCGGGGCGATGCGTGCACGTACTGTGAGAACCGGCGCCGACGGTATGCCCACTCGCCGACGAACAGCGCGGCCATGCCGGCGTAGTTGACGAACAGCGCGAACGCTTCGAGCGCGCCATCGCGCCGTTCGAGCCAGATCGCGGCCATCAGCGCGGCGGCGGCCAGGAAGTAGATCACCCAGACCGCCGTCAGCTGCCGCGTGTAGCGGGCGAGGTCGGTTTCGAGCACGCCGCGTTCGGCGCGCGCGAAACGCGCGATCATCGGCTCGGCGCCTTTGCGCAGCGTGCTCGCGAACAGCGCGGCAAGGGCCACGTCGATCACGATCGGCAACGCGCGCGCGATCTGCGGCGCCACCAGGCGAAGCAGGAAGGGAAACGCCACGAGGCCCGTCAATAACAGCACCACCCGCATGGCCGGCTTCACCATCGGCATTGGCCGGGAGTCAGGCGCTGCGATGCTCGGCAACGTGGGCGGCTAGCGTGCGCAGTGTCGCGAAGATCTGCGGGTTCGCGGCGTCGTCGGCACGGATCTCGACGCCGTAACGGCGCGACAGCGCCAGCGCGATCTCGAGCACGTCGATCGAATCGAGGCCCAGCTCGCCGCCGAACAGCGGGGCCGTGGCGGGGAACTCGTCGACGCTGACGGGCAACCGCAGCGCCTCGATGATGAGCGCCGCGATCTCGCGCTCGAACGCGCTCGCATGCGCGATTTCCACAGGATCCGTCATGCACGACGAAGGCGCGCCGGGGGCGCGCCGCGATCAGAGACGCAGCAGATTGGCGCGAATCTCGCGTTCGAGATTCTGGATCCAACCGTTGTAGTTCTTGTGGATGGTGCCATTTGCGTAATCCAGGTTGACGCTGTCTTTGTATTGGATGCTGAAAGTCTTCGTATCGTAGGCGACGTCCACGGCCGCCACGTGCGTGCGCAGCGCGAGGCGTCCGGTCACGAGGCCGGGGCGCACCGGCGTCATCACCCAGCCGAGACCCGTGCCCGCGCGCACGATCGCGCCCTCCACGTCCTGCATCGACGCCGCCCGGCCCGATGTCACGACGGCCTGGTGATCGATATTGAGGATGGGCTGGCTCGTGCAGCCTGCGAGCGCGAGTCCCAGCACCAGCACGGCGACGATCGGCTTCATGTTCGCTCCTCCCTGCACGCGTCCCGGGATGGGCGCAGGCGTGGCGGGGAGTGTAGCGCGAAAGGCGCGCAGGGCGTTGCCGGGGTGTTCGCGGCGCGCCACGTCGGGCGTACGCCGCGCGTGGCCGCGACCGGCGCGGTGCGTCGTCTAGCGCGTGGGCGTGGTTTGCGGGGCGTTGGCGATCTGGCCGTAGGCGACGCGCGCCACCGCGAGGAGCTGGCGGCGATCCAGCGCGCCGGACAGCGCGTACGCGCAGGCATCGTCGATCCAGTAGAACACGCCGACGCCGTTCTCCACCGCATAACGGAACTGGGTTTCCTCGGTGCCCGGCGCAAGCTTGCGCCATTGCAGCGTCAATCGCTGCTTCGCCGCGTTTTCGTACATCAGCAGCGCCGTCGGCTTCTCGTTGCCGGCGATGAGCCGGCCGCCGACGAGCTCGTAGCCGACGCTCGTGAGATCGGGTGCGTGCGCGGTCTGGCCGACCCGGCGCGTGAGCCATGTGACGAGGCTCTGCGCGTCGCTCGCCGAGACCTCGACGGGCCGTCGCGCGTCGGCCGAATAGATGGCGTGGGCAAATGCCGCCTCGCGCGCGAACGTGGTGGGAATGCCCTCTTTGGCGAGCGTCAGATCGCGGCCCGACCAGCCGACGACCACGCCGAGGATGGCCATCACCGCGCTCGCCGCCCACGGCATCCAGCGCTGCGTACGCGGGCGCCTGCGCGCCGCGTCGATCAATCGCGCCGGCACCGGCTCGTGGAGCCAGGCGTCGGTGCCCTCGCGCAGCAGCGCGTTCTGCGAGCGATAGGCCGCTGCGCGCGCCGCGAGCTCGGGATCGCGCGCGATCGCCGCCTCGACGTCCGCGCGGCGCGCAGCGGGCAGCTGGCCGTCGACCCAGGCATTGAGCGCATCGTCGTCCATCGGCAATGGATTCATGGTCACTTCACCATCTTGAGCTGCATCGGCGCGTCACCGTTGGTGCGCCGCAGTTTTTCGCGGGCACGCGACAGCCGCGACATCACCGTGCCCACCGGAATCGCCATCACCGCCGCGATCTCGTCGTAGCGCATCTCCTCGATCGCCGCCAGCACCAGCACCTCGCGCTGCTCGACCGGCAGGCGGGCCACGCTTTGCATCGTCTCCAACAGCTCGACGCGCGTGAACTGCATCGCCGGCACCGGCAGCTGCCACGCCGCGTCGGCGTCGTCGAGCGAGACGTTTCGCGCATCGCGCCGCGCCAGCGCCCGCTGGTTGACGAACACGTTGTGCATGATCGTGAACAGCCAGGCGCGCAAATCCGTGCCGGCGAGCCACAGCGCGCGCTTTTCCCAGGCACGCGCCAACGTGTCCTGTACAAGATCGTCGGCGCGCGTCGCCTCGCCGGTCAGCACGCGTGCATAGCGGCGCAGCCGCGGTATGGCGGCGACGAGGTCAGGGTGCGGAAGCGTGGCTGCCATCGTCATCCGGTCGGTTGGGGGCGCGAATCCCGGCACGGGCGCACCCGTACCGCGCAAGCCCGGCGGCGGCGGTCGCCACCACCGGGCCGGCGTGCGGCGGTCAACGCGCGACGTGCCAGACGTTGTTGAAATTATCGCCGGTCTTGTCGCCGGCCTTGGCGTCCTTCGACCAGCGGTAGAGCGGCTTGCCCTCGTACGCCCATTGCTTCTTGCCGTCGTCGCGCGCGATCACCTTCCACTCGCCGTTGTCGCGCGCATCGGCGGCCGCCTCCAGCGGCGGCCAGTTCGCGGCGCAAGGGCCGTTGCAGGCGCTCTTGCCGCCGGCGTCCTTGTCGAAAGTATAGAGCGTCATGCCTTTGGCGTCGGTCAGCGTGCCGTCGGCGGCCTTCATGGCCGGCATCGTTTGCGCGGCGACAGGCAGCGCGGCGACGGCGAGCCACGTGCCGAGGAATATCGAGCGAATCATGTTTTGCGTCCCTTGTGATTGGTGAACCCAATCGCGAAAACACGGCGCCGCCGCCGTTTATTCCGCCGGCCCTGCCGTTCGTCGCCCGCGCACGCTCCGGGAGAGACGCGGCAGCGGCTACATCAGGAACAGCGTGGCGAGGCCGAGAAAGATGAAAAAGCCGCCGGAATCGGTCACCGCCGTGATCATCACCGACGAGCCCACCGCCGGATCGCGTCCCATGCGCATCATCGTCATCGGGATCAGCACGCCCATCAGGGCGGCGAGCATCAGGTTGAGCGTCATCGCCAGCACCATCACCAGCCCGAGCGTGAAATCGCGATAGAGCATCGTCGCCACCACGCCCATGACGCCGCCCCACACGAGGCCGTTGAGCAGCGACACGAGCATCTCCTTGCGGATCAGCGCACGCGATTCGCCGCGCGACACCTGGCCGAGGGCCGCCGCACGCACGATCATCGTGATCGTCTGGTTGCCGGAGTTGCCGCCGATGCCGGCGACGATCGGCATCAGCGCGGCGAGCGCGACCAGCTTGGCGATCGTGCCTTCGAACGCGCCGATCACGCGCGACGCGAAGAATGCCGTGCACAGGTTGACGGCGAGCCACGACCAGCGGTTGCGGAACGACTTCCACACCGAGGCGAACACGTCCTCCTCCTCGCGCAGCCCGCCTTGCGCCAGCGCCTCGTCCTCGGCGCGTCCGCGGACGAAGTCGAGGATCTCGTCGACGGTGACGCGGCCGACGAGGCGGTCGTTGGTGTCGACCACCGGCGCCGACACGAGATCGTAGCGCTCGAACGCACTGGCCGCTCCTGCCGCCTTCTCGTGCTGCAGCAGCTTGACCGGCGCCGTCTGCATCAGCTGGCCGACCGTGAGTTCCGGATCGTTGACGATCAGCGTGTTGAGCGGCAGCACGCCGAGCAGGTGTTCGCCGCGGTCGACGACGAACAGCTGGTCCGTCTGCGAAGGCAGTTCCTCGAACCGCCGCAGGTAGCGCAGCACGACTTCCAGCGTCACGTCCGGGCGCACCTGCACGTCGTCGAAATCCATCAGCGCACCCACCATGTCCTCGTCGAAGGACATCGCCGCGCGCAGCCGCTCGCGCTCCTCGAGCGGCAGGCTCTGGAACACGTCGTCCATCACCTCCTGCGGCAGGTCCGGGGCGAGCGCTGCGATCTCGTCGGCCTCGAGCGTCTCGGCGGCGGCGACGAGCTCGTCGGTGTCCATCGACGAGATCAGCGACTCGCGGACGGCGTCCGAGACCTCGAGCAGGATTTCGCCGTCGCGGTCCGCCTTGACGAGGTCCCAGATGTAAAGCCGCTCATCGAGCGGCAGCGCGTCGAGGATGTAGGCGATGTCCGCCGGATGCAGGATTTCGAGGCGGCGCTGCAGGATGGCGCGGTTCTGGCGGGTCACCGTGCTGTGTGCGAGCTCGGCGCGCCCGGTCGCCGAGGCATCCTTCGCCTGCTCACTGACGAGGCCCTCGACGAGGCGATTGCGGCGCAGCAGCGCGACGATCTCGATGTACGCGTCCTGCACGCGCTCCGGTGCGTCGAGTCGCTCCCTAACGTCGGTGTCCGCCGTCTCCCCCATGCACGGCATTCTACGGTGCGGCGGTGCCCCCCATGCGTGCCATGATCGTCGCCGTGCGGCCGGTCAGATACGCGGAGTGCGGATTGCGCTCGAAGCGCTGCGGGCTGGGCGCCATCGCCGCCAGGCGCGCTGCCTGCGCCGCCGACAGTTGCGCCGCCGGGATGCCGTAGTAGTGCCGCGCGGCGGCCTCGGCGCCGAACACGCCGCTGCCCCACTCGATGACGTTGAGGTAGAGCTCGAGGATGCGCCGCTTGTCGAGGATCGTCTCCAGCATCACCGCGACGATCGCCTCCTCGCCCTTGCGCAGGTAGCTCTTCGACGGTGACAGGAACAGGTTCTTGGCGAGCTGCTGCGTGATCGTCGAGCCGCCGGCGACGATGTGCCCGCGCCGGCTGTTCTTCTGCAGGGCGAGCTCGATGCCATCCCAGTCGAAGCCGTCGTGCTCGAGGAACTTCGCGTCCTCGGCGGCGATGATCGCGCGCTTGAGGTTCTGCGAGATCCGCGGATACGGCACGAAGCGATAGTCGAGCCGGGCATGCGGGTTCGTCTTGCGCAGATCGGACAGGCGCTCGGCCATGAACGCCGTCTCGCGCGGCGGCTCGAAGCGGTACCAGACGATCGTCGCCGCGAACCACGCCTGGACCAGCAGGAACGCTGCCAGCATGAGCAGCAGCGCGCGCGCGATCCACCAGCCGGCCGAGTGGCCCTCCCGCGCCACCGGCACTAGGGGCGCCGCGGGCGCAGCAACTCGAAGACCGGTGCCGTATGCGGACGCACCCCACGCCAGAGCAGGAATCCCTCCGCCGCCTGCTCGATCAGCATGCCGAGCCCGTCGGCCATGCGCTCCACACCCGCGGCGCGCGCGAAGCGCAGGAACGCCGTCGGCGCGTCGCCGTACACGATGTCGTACGCGAAGGCATCCGCGGCGAACATCGTCGACGGCCATGGCAGCACGGTATCGCCCGTCATGCCGGCGCTGGTGGTGTTGATCACCACGTCGAAGCGGCGTGCGCGCAGCGCGGCGATCGGCACGACCTCGACATCCGCCAGCGGGGCCATGTCGCGCGCGAGCGCGTGCGCCCTGGCCTCGGTGCGGTTGGCAACCGCCAGCGTGCGCGGCGCGGCGCCGGCCAGCGGCAGGACGATGCCGCGCGCCGCACCACCGGCCCCGAGCAGCAGCACGTCGCGGCCGGCAAGCACGACGTGCTCGTTCGCCGTGATGTCGCGCAGGACGCCGGTGCCGTCGGTGTTGTCGCCGTACCAGCCGTCGCCATCGCGCTTCAGCGTGTTGCACGCGCCGGCGGCCAGCGCCCGCTCGCTCTTCGTCCGGGCGAGCGCGAACGCCTGCAGCTTGAACGGCATCGTGACGTTGAGCCCGCGCCCGCCTTCCGCGGCGAAGCGCGCCACGGCGGCCTCGAAGCCGTCGACCGGCGCCTCGATGCGGCCATATTCCATCGCCTGGTGCATTTCGCGCGCGAAGGCCGCCTGGATCACGGGCGACTTCGAATGCGCGACGGGATTGCCGATGACGGCGTAGCGGTCGATCACTGGCTCACCAGCGCATCGCTCTTGGTGAACGTCCAGGTGCGCGTGATGTAGAGGATGTCGGTGTCGCGGCGGATGTCGGGCGGGAACGCCGCGAAGGGTCCCGACATCGTCACGATCTTCTGCGCCGCGGCGTCGAGGATTCGATGGCCGGACGGGCGGTTGACTTCGATGCTCTCGACGGTGCCGTCGGCGCGAATGCCGACGGTCAGGATCAGGCTGCCGTAGAGCTTCTGGTCGCGCGCCGCCGCCGGATAGTTGAGGTTGCCGACCCGCTCGATCTTGAGGCGCCAATCCTCGACGTAGCGCGCGAAACGGTATTCCTGCGCGCGCGAGCCGACGAACTGGCGTTTCGGCCGCTTCTGGTACGCGTCCATGTCCTTGGCGATCTGCGCCTCGAGGCGCATCGCCTCGAGCGTCTTCTGCATCATCTCGTTGGCCGTCGGCGATTCGGTCGGTTCCTGCTGGTCGGTGGGCGCGGGCCGCGGCGCCGCCACCGGGCTGCTGCGCAATTGCGTCAGCAGCTCCTTGGTCTGCTGCTCGAGCGCCTCCACGCGCTCGGTGGCGACGGTGATCTCGTTGCGCGGCGTGTCCTTCGGCAGCACGGGCAGCGGCGATTTGGCGCGACGGTTCTGGTCGGTGTTGCCGCCGCCGTCCAGGTTCGCCTGCGCCAGGATGTCGGCCTTGGTGGGCGCGGCCTTGGTCTTGGCATTGACGAGCGCGACCTCGATCGGCGCATCGCTCGACTTCGGCGTGACGTCGGGCATCGAGAAATGCATCGCCAGGATGAGGCCGTGCACCAGCAACGACGCCGCGATGGCGATCGTCACCAGCCGGTTGTGGCTGGGCGTCGCCAGCGCCTCGGGGGGAATGTAGGCCGGCGGCAACGCACCGGCAGGCGCCAACCGGGCGGTCGGCCGCGGCGACGGCGCAGGCGGAGCGACGGCGATCGCGGGCTTCACGGGCTGGGCGGTGGTGGACGGCACGGCGGACAGTGGCGTCGCGGCGGCCTTGGGCTTGCGCGGCGCCGGCTTGCGCTCCGCAGCAAACCGCGGAATGTCCACCGCGGCCGCCTTGGCCTCGGCCGGCGCGGGTTTGGCGGCGCCGAGGGTGCTGGCGCGCGCGACCGCCGGCCTGCGCGTCACTGGCGCCGCAGTGGGCAGATTGCCTGGCTGCGGCACGGTGCCCGTCCGCGAACCGCGAGTGGCCCCGGGCGCGACGCCGGGCCTGGCGGCAGGGGCCGCCGACCCGGCCGACGGATTCGTACGCGGCGGCATGGCTGCCTTGGCGGCCGCGCCGGCACTGCGCGGACGCACCGGTGCCGAGGGGGGCGCCGTGCCCGGAGGCGATGCTGCCGGCGCCGGCACCTCCGGCGGCGTCGCGGCCGGCAGTTCGAGGGGCAAAGTTCGCGGTGAGCTGCGGCGAGGCACCTTGCGTGGCTCAGTTACGGGAAAAGAGGCATTGTATGCAAACGTCATGGCGGAGTCATGGCGTTCGCGCAGTGAGGGTCCCTACGCCGTGCCCAGAAAACGACACTCCACGGCTGAGGCGATAAGATCGACCCGTGCAATCCCGACGCGCACCCGGGTCTCCGGCGCCAGCGCCGGCAGGTCCGCCAGGCGCAGCCACAGCGGGAGGTGCTCGAAACGCACGAGGTTGTCGCGCACCACGACCGCCGTCGTCTCGGCGACGTTTTCCTGCAGCAGCCAGCGCAGGCACCAGTAGTGCTCCATCCGGTCCTGCATCTCCGCATACTGGCTGTAAGTCGCCTCGAAATCAGCGAGTGCCGCGAACAGTTCGGCGTCGTTGGCCGCGTACGGCGGCGCGACGCCGTCGACCACCGCGAGCAGCTGGCGCTGGTTGACGAGATCGCTGTAGCGCCGGAGCGGCGAGCTGGCCCAGAGGTAGTGTGCGAGGCCGAGGCCCTGATGCTCGCCCGGGCGCACGCTCATCTTCACCTTGCCGGCCGCCTGCACGCGATAGAAGCCGGCAACGTCGCCTTGCGCGAGCAGGCGCCCCCACGTGTCGTTGACGTGGATCATCAGCTCGGAGACCAGCTTGTCGAGCGGGGAGCCGCGCGGGCGCGGCACGATCGACACCCGTCCGTCGGGCACTCCCCAGTCGACGTCGAAGCTGTAGTCGATGCGCGCAATGTCCGGGCGCGCGCGCTTCGCCGCGAGCCGTTGCGCGAGCTGCCACAGCGCGCGCAGCTCGCCGGTGCGCACCGGCTCACCGGCGCGCGGCGGTGCGGCGAAGGCATCGTCGATGGCGTCGAGGCGCAGGTTGTCGACGACGGGCACGCGTTCCACCGCCGTGCGTTCGCCCACCGGCACGCCGTCGCCGTCGACTTCGACGTACAGCGACAGCGCGGCGCGCGCACCGCCCGCGGCGAGCGTGAACGCGCCGATCACGGCATCGGGCAGCATCGTGATCTTGCGTCCCGGCATGTAGACGGTCGACAGCCGCGCGCGCGCGATCGTGTCGAGTGCGCTGCCGCGCGTGATCGCGAGCGCGGGCGCCGCGATGTGGATGCCGATCTCGTGATGGCCGTTGCCGAGCGGCCGCACGGAGAACGCGTCGTCGATCTCGGTGGTGGTCGCGTCGTCGATCGAGAACGCGGCGACGTCGGCGAGCGGCAGCTCGCGTGGCGGCGGCAGCGGCGGATAGGGCGGAAAGTCGAGTCCCTGAGGAAACGCCGCCAGGCGGAAAGCGTCGAAATGATAGTCGTGCGTCGACGTGATCGCGCCGCAGGCGGCCAGCAGCGCCAGCGGATTGGTGCGCGCGGCCTCGCTCGCGGCCGCGAGTGCCTTCCATTCGAGCGCATTCTTGTCCGGCCGATAGAGCAGCATCTCGCGCCGGGCCGCCAGTGCCTCGGGAAACCTGCCGGCGAGCAGCGCATCGCGCCAGGCGTCGACCTGGCCCGCTTCGCGCGCCTTGCGTTCGACCGAGGCCAGCGCCGCCTTCAGCGCGTCCGGCGGCGCCTTGCGGTAGCGGCCGCGCCCCTTCTTGTAGAAATACATCGGCGACGCGTGCAGCAGGCGCGCCACGGCCGCCTGCTCGGCGACGCTCGCGCCCGCGCCGAAGTAGTCGCGCGCGAGCATCGCGAAGTCGAATTCGCCGTCGTCGCATGCCTGCCACAGGAAATCGACGTCGAGCGTGGCGGCGAGCGCCTGCGACTGCTCGAGCGCATCGTGCGGCGATGGCGATGCGAAGCGCAGCAGCACGCTCGCCGCCTTGATCTTGGAGCGCTTGCCGCTCGCGGCTTCCACCTGCAGCGTGGCGTCGTGGTCGGCGAGGACGGCGCCGGCCTTCAGCTGGCCGTCGTCCTCGTACAGGACATTCATCGATGGGATCCGATTGGCGCAACGGCGTCGGGCGGCGGGCGGGCCGCCGCCACGGTGAGGGCCGTGGAAGCGTTGCGGGGACGCGAATTATAGCCGCGTAGAATGCCCGCAGGCTTTCACGGAGGATCGGCATGGACTACCAGCGGCTCGGCGACAGCGGCATCGAGGTGTCGCCGCTGTGCCTCGGCACGATGAACTTCGGCGACCGCACCGACGCTGCCACGGCACGTGCGATCGTCGCCGCGGCGCGCGATGCCGGCGTCAATTTCATCGATACCGCGGACGTCTACGTCAAGGGCGAGTCGGAGCGCATCACCGGCGCGGCGATCGCCGCCGACCGCGACCGCTGGGTGCTGGCAACCAAGGCCGGCAACGCGATGCAGGCGGGCGTGACCAACAACGGCGGCCTGTCGCGGCGCTGGCTCGTCAAGGCCTGCGACGACTCGCTGACGCGGCTCAAGACCGACTGGATCGACATCTACTACCTGCACTACGACGACGTGGTGACGCCGGTCGACGAGTTCGTCGGCGCCGTCGGCGACCTGATCCGCGCCGGCAAGATCCGCTACTTCGGCGTGTCCAATTTCCGCGGCTGGCGCATCGGCGAGGTGGTGAGTGCCTGCGACGGCCTCGGCGTGCCGCGCCCCATCGTGTGCCAGCCGTACTACAACCTGCTCAATCGCATGCCGGAGGTGGAGATCCTGCCGGCCTGCGACTACCACGGCATCGGCGTCGC